>CAMJCK010000001.1:0-134626 GCA_946404125.1 uncultured Bacteroidota bacterium
AAGACGCGTATATCAGTGTGGCTGAGGCGCTTAAGCACGCTGGCTACAAGTTCGGCGTGAGGGTTCACGTTGATTATGTCGACAGCGAGTCGCTTGAGCCAATGACCGACGCCGAGGTGGCCCGCACGCTTGAGCCGTTTGCAGGAATTGTGGTTCCTGGCGGGTTCGGAAGCCGTGGAATCGAAGGAATGGTGAAGGCCTGCCGTTTCGCCCGCGAGCGCAATGTGCCTTATCTTGGGCTTTGCCTGGGAATGCAGATTGCCACCATCGAGTTTGCGCGTAATGTTGCGGGGCTTGCAGGCGCCACTTCGACGGAGTTCGACGCCAACGCTGCGCACCCCGTCATCTGCCTAATGGAGGAACAGAAGGGCATCACGAATATGGGCGGCACGCTGCGTTTGGGCAACTACGATTGCGCCATTGTTGCTGGCACCCGCGCCGCCGCGGCCTACGGCACCGACCACATTGTTGAGCGCCACCGCCACCGCTACGAGTTCAACAACAGTTACCGCGACGCGATTACTTCGGCTGGACTGGTTGTGTCGGGCGTCAACCCGAAACTCAACCTTGTCGAGATTGTGGAGAACCCCGCCTGCCGCTTCTTTGTGGCCTGCCAATTCCACCCCGAATTCAAAAGCCGCCCAACCAAGCCGCATCCGCTGTTTGTTGGGTTTGTGGAGGGGTGTTTGAAAGGGTAGGAGACGGTTTCTGCTAAAAAAGTTGTAATAAGTGTTCAATAAAATGAGGGCAGAATCAATGTGTAAAGATTCTGCCCTTAATAGTTTTGATGCCGATTTATGTGCACTATGATTTCGGATTCAAACGTTAGGAATTCTGAAAAAAGCGCTGTTTTACAATGCATTCTAATTGATGGCCCGTTTCGGTGATGTCAAGAATTTGACAAACATCTCGGTAACTATTTTGTCAAAGCACTCATCAGCCACAACTCTGCGTTTTCTAATGATGTGCGATGATGCCAAAGTGGACTTATTGCCCTTATTGAAAATAAATGAAAACATTTTTATACCCCCCTGCGTTTTGATTGTAAATATAGCGATTTTTGAATCTGTTGTGCATTTACAAACACAAAAGATGAAAATTTTTTCAAAAAATCTACGATTACAGGTCGCTTGTCATCAAAAACAAGCAGTTTAACCACAATTTCGGGCGTTTTGTAAATGATTGCTGTGTAATAATTTACATCGTATTTTTCCTAACTGTCAGCTCCTGATTTTCGTAAAAATAAGATTTGTCAGTTTAGCTGCCGATTTTTCATTTCCGTCGGTGCGGATTCGGCAATGGCATTTTATTTTTCAAATATCGATTGATTAACTACTTTTGCAGCCGTTCTGCCCCTGTAGTTCAACGGATAGAACGGAAGTTTCCTAAACTTTAAATTTGAGTTCGATTCTCAGCGGGGGTACAAATAAGTCAATCATTGTCAGGTGGTTGGCTTTTATTGTCTATCGGCTATGAGAATGAACGACAAACCAAGGAAGCAGGAACCGAAGGGCAACTCCTATCCCGTCAAGGCTGACCAGACGGTGGAGGAGTTCCTTGGGCGCATTATGCAGGGCAAGAGCCGAACATCGATTCGGCAACTGCTGCAAAAGGGCGCCATTACGGTCGACGGCGTTGTTCTCCGCCAGCTCACCGACAAACTAAAAGCGGGGCAGACGCTCTTCATCGGCAAAAAGCCCGACCCGGTGTTTCCGATGCCTAAAGGGTTGAGAATCATTTGGGAAGACAAATGGCTGATAGTGGTGAAGAAGGAGACGGGGCTGCTCACAGTGGGCAACGAGAGCGAGCGCTACCAGACGGCGCAGAACTATCTCGACGCCTATATGCGCTTCAAGGGCGAAGGCGAGTGCATTTTCATCGTCCACCGCATCGACCGCGACACATCGGGAATACTGATTTTCGCGAAAAGCGAGGAAGTGCAGTTCCGCCTGCGCACAACGTGGAACGAGAGCGTTCAGAGCCGGCGCTACATTGCCATTGTTGAGGGTTGCCCCGATGAGCCGGAGGGTACCATCGACACTTGGATTGAGGAGAATAAATATACTATGGTGATGCACGTTACCAAAGAAGGCAAGGGCAAGCGTGCCATCACGCATTATAAAGTACTGAAAACCAATGGTCAATTCTCGATGCTTGCGCTTGAATTGGAAACCGGGCGCAAGAATCAGATTCGCATTCATATGAGCCACATCGGGCATCCGGTGGCCGGCGACGGCAAATACGGCGCCCACACCGACCCCTGCGGACGCTTGTGCCTTCACGCTCAGCAGATTGAGTTCATTCACCCGATGACAAAAGAAGTGATGGAATTCACATCGGAAATACCGCAGGAGTTCAAGGCAGTTTTCAAGCAGAAGAAATGATTTTGTGATGCGCATGCGTAAGCAAAATGAGGAGAATATTTGCCCTCATGCTATTCCCATGGCTTCAAAAAAATCATTCACGGTAATGAATTTTCATTTACATTTGAGGAACTAATAGTATTAAAATGAAAACACTAAAAACTATTCTTGCTTGTGCGTTGTTTGCGGCCTCATTTACAGCCTGCGACAAAGACGATGAACCAGAAAATTCCGAAGAAAGAAATCTTCCAGAAAACATCAAAAGCGACTTTTCCATCCGCTACCCTGATGCGAAAGTCGACGGCTTCTGTTTGTTTGGTGATTCGTTAAATATGGCCGAAATCGACTTTTATGACAAAGACGGGCTTTCGAACATGGCATACTATAAAGATGGCAAGTGGCTGTCGAACAGAAAAAAAATAAATCTTGATGAGGCTTCCGATTTGATACCGGTAATCGACATTCTTGACAAAGACGGGCCTTCAAACATGGTATACTACGAATGGATGTCGAACAGTAAAAATATAACTCTTGATGAGGCTTCCGATTTGATACCGGAAAAAGTCCATGACACATTTTCAAAACTCGGAATCCCGAAAGCCCAAATTTTTGAGCATATTTTCGAAGATTCAAAGAGCGGCATAGAACAGAAGCAATACCAATTTGCTTTCGTGGGTACATACAACTTCGGTATGGGTGAAATAGATAATTACGCCAACAATATAATTATAGCCGAAGACGGTACTCTGCTGTCGCACAACGACTATCAGCTTTGTGACCCGGTAAAGATTGTTCCCTATGACCATACTGAATTTATCCAATTCGCGCAAAGCAAATATCCCGATGCTAAAATCCTTGGCTCGACTTACGACGGAAGGAATGTGGTTGTGTTCATCAGCCACGAGAAAAATGTTAAGCACGTGGTCATTTATAAGGATGACAGCAACAAATTATCATGGGTTAAAACATGGTATCCGCTCGACATCAACACCAATTTGCCAGAATCAGCAATTGCCGACAAAAACGATTATTTGTTGCAGCACCCCGATGCAAAACTGACTGCAATACGGCATGAAGAAGATGCAACGGGCGCGTATTATTGCTTTACTTTCTATCTGACAATTGACAGTGGCGAAATAATCAGTTCGAAAATCGAATAGGTAAATTCAATTCGATAGTAGAAAAGCACAAAGTGATGTTGGTTTCGGCCGCATCACTTTTTTGTTTTTGAACGGCAAAAGACTCAAAAACTCATTATCAGTTGTAACACAACAGATTACATTCGGCAGATGGCTCAAAAGAAAAAATAATTACAATGGACTATATATTTAAAAGAAAAATATACTTTTGCGGTCGATTTTAAATGAATAATAATTCGTGTGATATGAATAATAATACCAAAATCAATTTCGTTTCGGCAGCAGAGGCTGTCAAGGTCATCAAATCGGGCGACCACGTGCATTTGAGCGCCATCGGCAATGCTCCGCAGGTGCTGATAAAGGCCATGTGCGACCGCGGACGACGCGGCGAGTTGAAAGATGTTCATATTCATCACTTCCACACCGAGGGCGAGGCGCCTTATTCGGCTCCGGAGTTTGAGGGTGTGTTCCAGCACGACGGATTTTTCGTCGGTGCCAACACGCGCAAGAACGTGCAGGCTGGCTATGCCGACTACATCCCGGTGTTTTTGGGTGAGGCCGCACGGCTTTACCGCGAGGGCTATCTGCCCTGCAATGTGGCAATGATTCAGGTCTGCCCGCCCGACGAGCACGGCTTTGTGTCGCTTGGCGCATCGGTTGATGCCTGCCTGGCGGCAATGGAGGTTGCCGACTGCGTGATTGCCGTTGTCAACAGCAACGCGCCGCGCGCTTTTGGCCAGGCAATGATTCATATGAGCCGCATAAATATTTTTGTGCAAGACGATTCTCCGCTCATCGAGAAATTCTATGAGGAGCCCAGCGAGACCGACCTTGCCATCGGCCGCCATTGCGCCGAGCTGATTGAGGACGGCGCCTGCCTGCAGCTGGGCATCGGCTCGCTGCCGAACGCCACTCTGGCCTGCCTTGGCAACCACAAGGACCTTGGCATCCACACCGAGATGTTTGCCGACGGCGTGCTGCGGCTGGTTGAGAAGGGCGTCATCACAGGCGCCAACAAGGCTCTCGACCGTGGCAAGATTGTATCGACATTCCTGCTCGGCTCGAACAACGTTTACAAGTTTGTCGATAACAACCCGCAGGTGCTGATGCAGGATGTGGCCTACACCAACGACCCGTTCATTATTGCGCAGCAGCCGAAAATGACGGCCATCAACTCGGCCATCGAGATTGACCTGACCGGCCAGGTTTGCGCCGACTCCATCGGTACCAAGCAGTTCTCGGGCGCGGGCGGCCAAATCGACTTTATATATGGTGCGTCGCGTGCAAAGGGCGGAAAGGCCATCATTGCAATGCCTTCGATGACCAAGAAGGGCGTTAGCAAGATTGTGCCTACTCTGACACCGGGCGCAAGCGTGGTGACAACACGGTTCCACATTCACTGGTTTGTGACTGAGTTTGGCGCCGTGAACCTCTACGGCCGCACAATGCAGGAGCGCGCCAAGCTGATAACCAGCGTTGCGCACCCGAGCGTGCAAGAGGAGCTTGACCGCGCGGCTTTCGAGCGCTTCGGCCCGCACTATCACTTTGGGAAATAGCAGAAGAACTGTAAAAGGTTCTTTTGTAAGCCCTGTTTTGCGATAGGAAAATTTTCTGTATTTTTATGCTCGTTATGAGCATTTCGTATTTGCATAGTATTCAGGATGTTCCCTTTGTTTACGAGACGGGTGACCGTCCTGTGCTTGTGTTGTGCTCTGATATGCAGCAGTACATCTGCAAGTATATGCGGCCAAATTCAACCATCGCCTACAAGTTGGCGTGTGAACTGATTGGCGCGCAAATGGCGGATGCGTGGAATTTGAATACGCCACCGGTTGCTATTGTAAATATCAAGCCTAATCATTGGAACAATAGCGTTTCGCACAGCATTGGCGCACCTGCAATCGGATTCCGGAAAATGGAAAATGTGCTTGATGTCGCATCCACCACCTACAAACAGGTAATACCGAATAAAGACACTCTTTATCAATTGCTTAAGATTGCGCTTTTCGATTTTTGGATTGCCAACGAAGACCGAACGTGCAACAACGCAAATCTGCTGTATAATGTTGAAACCGAGCAAATTATTTCGATTGACTACGGAGGAGTGCTAAATAACGTGTTGTTTGACAATCCATTGTCGCAACTGACTGAAACTGACAGCATTCTTTGTGCTGACATATTCGCGCATATATGCAAGGCGGTTTCGCCAAAGACTCTTTTTCAAAACGTGCAATTGCTTGAGAAAGATTATTATAAATGCATTGGTCGGAGCAGGAAGAAAAAATCGGTTTTGCAGACGATGCCTAAGGAATGGTCGGTGTCGGCAGATAAAGTCGTATTGAAAATTGATGAACTCTTTGCAACTCAATGGATTGAAGAAACCTGGCAGAATTTTGTTGAATGCTTGATGTCAAATAGTAATTATGGAAAATAAGATAAGATATAGCATCATTTATGCTGTCATCCGTCCTGAAATCACAGAACGGTTGAGTGTTGGCATAATCACAGTTGATGGCGATAAACTCAGCGTGCAGTATTCGCGGAAAAAACTCAATGTTCTGAAACAACTCTACACACCGAAAGAGTATGAGGCAATTTCGCGTATTATCCGCAACGATTTGCAGAACATCGATTCGGTTGATGCGCTTCTTTATCTGACACGCTATTCCAACAATCTTATCGCTTTTTCGCCCATTCAAGACATTGACACATCAAATACGGGCATAAATCAGAAATGGCTGTATAACAATTATGTGCAGAGTAAATTGACAGTGTGAGCTTATTGACGGAACTACGTTCGGCAAAAACCAACTTCAATCCTTCGTCCTTCAATCCTTCATCCCGATAGCTATTGGGACTTCAATCCTTCACACAGGTAGTATAAATACCACCTTTTTTTAGGCATAAAATGGCTATCGCGTCTGCCTACTAACCCCTACTTTTGCAGCGTTAATAGGTGGGTATGGGCAAACTTTACGACCAATTGATGGAAGATGTGCGTTTTGTCGAGGGACTGAACGCCTGTATGAACTGCGGAATGTGCACGGGCGTGTGCCCTGCCGCCGAGTTCTACGACTACGACCCGCGCCGCATTGTGGACGAGGTGCAGAAGAAAAACGAGGCCGTGATTGAGGCCCTTCTGAAATCGGAGACCATTTGGTACTGCGGGCAGTGTATGAGTTGCAAAACCCGCTGTCCGCGCGGCAACACGCCTGGATTCGTCATTCAGGCGCTGCGCAAACTGTCGGTCAAACTGGGCTACTTCACCTGCTCGGAGAAGGGCCGTCAGCAGTTTGCAATCAAGCGCACCGTGGGGCAGAGCATTCTGGAGCGCGGCTACTGCGTCTATCCCGACATTGTCACCCCCTGGATGCACCCCGAGCAAGGCCCCAACTGGGAGAGTATCTACAACAACACCGAGGAGTTTATGGCCAAGTTGGACATTCCGTACAAGAAAGAGGGTGCGGGCCCGCTGCGCAAAATCGACCAAAAAAACCTTGACGAACTCAAGCGAATCTTCGATGTGACGGGCGGAACCGAGATGTATGACTGCATTGAGAAATATTCGGCCGAGAAGGCCAAGGAGATGGGCGTCGACATTGAGAACGGCGACTATCTGAATATGGTTTTCAAAACAAATTCCGACTACGATGAGTGAACAATGCGTTGCAAAACAGAACTTGTGGGCTAAATATCAGAAAGATATAGCCGACGACCATTACTACTACTGTCGGAGTTGCATTCGGCAGACGTTCTTCCCCGCGTCGGAGCGCGCCTATCTCAACATTATGCGCGACAAGTTGGGCAAGGACCTTTTCGACGACCCCAACCACACCACCTGCACGGGCATTGCCTACCACTCTGACCTGGTGCCGCTGCAGACCACCGAAACCGTCGTCGCGCGCCATTTTGCGCTGATGACCGAGGCGGGATATGAGAATATGGCCATTTCGTGCGTCACGTCGTTCGGGCTCTACACCGAACTGCTGCACACTTGGGAGGAATATCCCGAAGAGGAGGCCCGCGTGCGCCAATATCTGTGGGACGCCACCCGTCGCGAGTTCAAAAAACCGAAAAACATTGCCCACACGTCGGACACCATATACAAATTCCGCAACGAGATTGCCGCGCAAATGACACGCCCGCTGGTGAATGTGAAAACTGGCGAGCCGTTGAAGGTGGTTGACCACATTGGCTGCCACTATGCCAAGATGTTCCCCACCAAAGGCGTGGGCGGAGCCGAGTTTCCGCGCGTGCTCACAGGAATGGTTGAGGCGTGGGGCGGCACCCCGATTGATTACCCCGAACGCCGCCACTGCTGCGGTTTCGGCTTCCGCAACTATCTGGTGATGGCCAACCGTGGCTACTCGGTGGCCAACTCGAAGAAGAAATTCGAGTCGATGGCGCCATACAAACCCGATTTTATTGTGACCAACTGCCCTGGCTGCGCAATGTTCCTTGACCGTTGGCAATATACAATCCAACAGATGGAAGGCACCACCTACGGCCCTGACGGACAAGGTATTCCGTCGCTCACCTACGAGGAGATGGCGGGCCTTGTGCTGGGCTACGACCCGTGGGAACTCGGCCTGCAGATGCACCAAGTGCCCGTGGAGCCGCTGCTCGACAAGATGGGCATTCAATACACACCGCGCGACAAATGGACGGGCAAAAAACATTGATGATTATGCAACAGAAAAACATAGCAATAATTGGTGGCGGACCCGCTGGAATTGAGGCTGCGGCAAGCCTTGCAGGGCTCGGATACCACGTGTGGCTAATCGAAAAAGAGAGTGAACTGGGCGGCCATTTGAGGCTGATGTACAATCTTTTCCCCGACAAGCGCCCCGCCGACGAGGTGCTGCAGGAAATGCTCTCGCACGCCAAAAATCAGAATATCGATATACTGACCAACACGCAAGTGGCTGATTGCAAGCAGACTGGCAATCGCTTTGCGCTGAAAACCGACAACGGGCAGACGCTTGAAGCCGACGCCGTGCTGATGGCCACAGGCTACCGCCTTTTCGACGCCGCACGCAAGGAGGAGTACGGCTACGGAATCTATCCTGGCGTGATAAACAGTTTCGAACTCGAGGCGATGCTGAAAAACAACGCTCTGAAAAACGTGAAAGGCGAAGTGCCGCGGCGAGTGATTCTGCTGCACTGCATTGGCTCGCGCGACGAAAAAGTGGGAAATCACTATTGCTCAAAGGTTTGCTGCGTGACGGCCGTGAAACAGGCAATCGAAATCAAACGCCGCCACCCCGAAACCGAGGTCTTCTGCTTCTATATGGACATTCGAATGTTCGGGCCTTACTATGAGGAACTTTACCGCGAGGCGCAGGAGAAATGGAAGGTGACATTTGTTCGCGGCAAGATTTCGGAGGCGGCCGCCAACCTTGACGGCGAGATTCAGATAAAAGCCGAAGACACGCTCATTGGCAAGCCCCTGCATATGCGCACCGACCTGCTTGTGCTGATGTGCGGAATGGAGGCCGACACCGACGAGCCCGTGGCCCGTGCGCTCGGCATTGAGCGCGGCGCAAACCGCTTCTTCCGCTCGGCCGACAACTACACGCGCTACAACAGCACCAACCTGCCTGGCGTGTTCACCGCTGGCGCCTGCACCGCCCCAATGAACATTATCGACACCATTGCCAACGCCCGCGCCGCGGCGATTTCGATTCACGAATATTTGGAAGGTAGGATTTAGAAATTAGGATTTAGAAATTGATAATTGAAAATTGAAAAATGTAGAGACGTAGCGCGCTACGTCTCTACTGGAAAAAGGAAAATTTAAAACCATACCAACTATGAACACCAACATTCTCAAAACCGCTATCGCCGCTTTGGCACTTTTGGTTGCTTTCAACTCGTGTAAAGAGGAAAAAACGAAATTCCACATTGAAGTTGCCTGCGACCCCGAACGAGGAACAGTTACTGGAACGGGCGATTATGCGGAAGGCTCAAAAGTAACAATATCCGCCGCAGGCAAAGACGGCTATCGGTTTATTGGATGGAAAGAATATTCGGTACTAACCGATAGTGTGGTAACGATAAATATTGTTTCAGACAGAACTTATACTGCGATTTTTTGCAAGGCAGACGTAATTGAAAAATTTCAAAACGGTCATAAAAAAACTTCCGAAACCATTGACGAAGATACAATTAGATATGAAGCCGTGCCCGATGAGAATTACTATTTTTGGAAATGGAGCAATGGTGAAATCAACCCTATCATAGTAACACAAGAAGCAATATCCGATTTGACACCTATTTTTAAACCATTCCCCGAAGGCTCAATCCACGCCGTGTTTTTTGTTAGCGAAACCAAGCGTGTGATTTTCTCTAAAGGCAATCTGCAATTCAATCCCACATTGGGCACCCACACCCGCGCCGATGGCACAACAGCGCCTGGTACCTGGCGTTTTGCCGAGAATCAATATGATGTGATTTATGGCGATTCAATAGTAAGCGCCACTTATGATGGTTGGATTGATAGTTTTGCTTGGGGAACAAGCGGATGGAGCGGAAGTGGCGCAACATATTATCAGCCATACGATGGAGTAATGGGTTCGGATGGTGATGCTACTGCAACCCAATATGGTCCTAAAGGTAATTATGATTTGACAGGCGATTATGCCTATGCCGATTGGGGCGTTTACAATCCAATATCAAACGGCGGCAATAAACCAGGAATGTGGAGAACACTTAATTATGACGAATTCTACTATTTTGCTTACAAAAAGCACCGTGCTGGCTATTTTCCAGGTGAAATTCCTTGGGGATATTTTTTCAGTCAAGACACAAATTATTTTCTATATGGTGAAGAGTTAGAGGTGGAAGGCGAAATACATAAGCAAGGAATAGTTTCCAAACATAACGATTTGGTATTTTTAAAATGGTGTTCTGATTTTGGATGTTATTGGACAACGAGTAGTGGTAATAATGAAGAAGGAAGATATGCAAAACCATTGAGTGTGAGTTATTTAGATAGGTCGTCTTGGTATACCGCGTATATTTATTCTCGTTCTTGTCGTTTTCCTGTCCGTTTAGTAATGGATGTTGAGGAATAAATAACTAAACTTCTAAACTTCTAAACATTAAGAAATGTGGGGCTTTAAGATAGCAAAATCGCAGAGTATCAACTACGACCGCAACGACAAGGAGATAATGCGGACGGTCTTGGACAACGAGCCGTCGCTGCGCGTTTGTATGGCCTGCGGAGCCTGCACCGCCACCTGCTCGGCGGGCAATCTGCTGCCCACATTCAACATTCGCCGCCTGAACACGCTGCTGCAGCGCGGCGAGTACACGCAACTGCGCAACGAACTCAACAACTGTATGCTCTGCGGCAAATGCACGCTCGTCTGCCCGCGCGGCGTCAATATCCGCAACATTGTTCTTAACACACGCGAAGCCTTGATGAAATATGAATCCGACACCATTTGACATATTCGTTCTGCCGTTCACCGTTGGAATGAGCCTGCTATTTGCCTATCTCATACTGAAATACGCAAGTTGGATTTGGTATTTCGACCGCGACGACAAACTGCGAATCCTGCGCGGGCTCTTCAGCCTGAAATCGCTCAAAGCCGTAAAAGAGATTTTCCTTGAGAGCCTTGTTCACCGCAAGATGTTCCTGGTAAACAGGCGGTTAGGCTATATGCACTTCAGCCTGGCCTTCGGCTGGTTTCTGCTGATTGTGATTGGCGCGTTCGAGGCTCACATTTATATGGGCGGCGCCGCACCGTTCTATTTCCCCATTTTCTTTGTCTATTTCGTGCCCGACGACGAGTCGTTCTTCTTCGCCCGCGGCTTTGTGCAACTGATGGACGCGTCGCTGCTGCTCGTGCTTTCGGGTGTGGTGGTGGCCATTGTCAAGCGGTTCTACAAGCGCATTGTGGGGATGAAAAGCACCACCAATCTGCGCTTGCGCGATAAGATGGTGCTCTACTCGCTGTGGCTCATTTTCCCGTTGAGGCTCTTGGCCGAAAGCGCCACCTGCGGCCTGCACGGCTCGGGCGGCTTCCTGACCTATCCCGTAGGCCAACTGATGGCCGCCACGCTTCCGCTCAAGGCGATGGAGTACCCGCTCTGGTGGGCCTACTCAATCGACCTTTGCCTGTTCTTCATTGGGCTGCCCTTCAGCCGATATATGCACATTCCAACCGAGATGGTGCTTATCTTCTTCCGCAACTGGGGCATAAAGTTGAAGCCCGACAATCCGATACTCGAGGAGGTGATGGTGCTCTCGTGCCCGCGCTGCGGCGTTTGTATCGACCGCTGCCAACTCAACACCGCCGTGGGCAACCACGACACGCAGGCCGTCTATTTCCTTCAGCGAATCCGCAACCACGAGCAACACTCGGCGCAGGCCAAAAACTGCCTGATGTGCGGCCGATGCGAGTCGGTCTGCCCTGTCGGGATAGATTTGAACGCAATCCGCCTGCGCCACCGACAGAACTTTACGCCCGAAACCTTTGTGCCGCAATACAATAACGCCGATGCGCAAAAGGTTGATGTGGTGTTCTTTACAGGATGTATGGGCCACCTGGTTCCCAAAACCAAAGACGCGATGGTGAAGATTTTCAACGCTTCGGGCGACAACTACTGGTTTATGGACGCCGACGGAGGCGTGTGCTGCGGCCGCCCGATGAAACTTGCGGGACAGACCGCCGCCGCCGAAAAACTGATGGCCAAAAACCGTCAGTCCATTATCGAGAGCGGGGCGCGCACACTTGTCACTTCGTGCCCAATCTGCTACAAGGTCTTCCGCGAGGACTACAATCTCGAAGGCATTGAGATTCTGCACCACACCGAATATATTAAACGCTTGATTGACAGTGGAAAGATAAAGGTTGATAAGAAAAATCTGGCCGTCGCCTACCACGACCCGTGCGAACTTGGCCGCGGTGCTGGAATCTACGAGCCGCCGCGCGATGTACTGAACAGCGTGGCCACTCTGCAAGTCACTGCCAACGAGCGCAAGAACTCGCTCTGCTGTGGCGGCAGCCTTGCCAACCTGACACTGCCTTCGGCCGACAAAGCGCGCATTGCCGAGCAAGCAATGTGCAGCCTGACCGCCAACCACCCCGACGTGGTGGCCACAGCCTGCCCGCTCTGCAAGAAAACCCTTGCCCGCACCCAAATGGCACCCGTTGAGGACGTGGCCGAACTGGTTGCGGAAGCGATGAAGGAGTGAAGGAGAGAAGTCCCGATAGCTATCGGGATGAAGGAGAGAAGGATTGAATGAGAGAATGAGAGAATGAGAGAAGGATTGAATGCGTGAAACTTCTAATGCCTAGCGCCTAGTGCCTAAATTCCAACACCTAATCCCTAAATCCTAATTTCTAAATCCTAAATATTCAATCCTTCTGAATGAGCACCACAGCATAGGCCGACATTCCCTCTTCGCGGCCTTCGAATCCGAGTTTTTCGGTGGTGGTGGCCTTGATTGAGATGTCGTCGGTGCTGATGCCGCACACTTCGGCCAAAGTGCTCTGCATCTGCGGTATAAAATCCTTTATTTTAGGCCGTTGCAGGCAGATGGTTGAGTCGATGTTGCCGATTCGGTAACCCTTTTCGGCTATCAGGCCAACTGTTTTTTTCAGTAATATTTTGCTGTCGATGTTCTCGAATGTTGCCGATGTGTCGGGAAAATGATAGCCGATGTCGCGCATATTGGCCGCGCCAAGCAGAGCGTCGCAGATGGCGTGGATGAGCGTGTCGCCGTCGGAATGGCCGAGCGGGCCCTTGGTGTGCGGAACCTCGATGCCGCCAACAACCATTTTGCGGCCCTCGGTGAGCTGATGGACATCGAGTCCGAATCCTACTCTAATCTTCATAGTGGTAATTTTTAGGGGCAAATATAGGTTTAATTACGAGTTATGAATTACGAAATGTGTAATTGTGTTGTAGAGACGGTGCGCGCACCGTCTGAAAATTATGTGTTGCCAGCATAAAAAAAGCGCCCGACAAACGCCGGACGCTTCTCACTGTATTGTAATATTATAGGTTATACAAGACCTTGGTCGAGCATTGAGTCGGCAACCTTGATGAAACCGCCGATGTTGGCGCCCTTCACGTAGTTGATGTGGCCGTCGGCCTCTTTGCCGTACTTAACGCAAGTCTGGTGGATGCTAATCATAATCTGGTGCAGACGTGCGTCAACCTCTTCGCGTGTCCAGGGCAGACGCTCAGAGTTCTGAGTCATCTCAAGACCTGAAGTTGCAACACCGCCGGCGTTCGAAGCCTTGCCCGGTGAGTAAAGGATGCGTGCGTTCTGGAATACCTCAACTGCCTCAGCTGTCGATGGCATATTTGCGCCTTCGCAGACAATCTGAACGCCGTTGGCAACCAATTGTTTAGCCTCAGCCTCGTTGATTTCGTTCTGGGTAGCGCAAGGCATTGCAACATCGCACTTGATACCCCACGGACGCTGACCTTCGAAGAATTTAACACCGAATTTGGTAGCATATTCTGAGATACGGCCGCGGCGAACGTTCTTCAAGTTGAAGACGAAGTCGAGTTTCTCTTTGGTGATGCCGTCCGGGTCGTAGATAAAGCCTGACGAGTCAGACATTGTAACAGGTTTTGCACCGAGTTGGATGAGTTTCTCAACAGCGTATTGAGCAACGTTGCCCGAACCCGAAACGCAGACTGTCTTGCCTTTGATGTCGTCGTTCTTGGTCTTCAGCATCTCTTGTGCGAAGTAAACCACGCCGTAACCAGTAGCCTCAGGACGGATGAGTGAGCCACCCCAGTTCAGGCCTTTGCCGGTCAAAACGCCAGTGAACTCGTTGCGCAAGCGTTTGTATTGGCCAAACAGGAAGCCAATCTCGCGGCCGCCAACGCCTATATCACCTGCAGGAACGTCGGTGTCAGCGCCAATATGCTTGCTGAGCTCGGTCATAAAGCTCTGGCAGAAACGCATAACCTCGTTGTCCGATTTGCCTTTCGGGTCGAAATCAGAACCACCTTTGCCACCGCCCATCGGCAGAGTGGTAAGGCTGTTTTTGAACACCTGCTCGAAAGCCAGGAACTTCAGAATACCCAGGTTAACAGTCGGGTGGAAACGCAAGCCGCCTTTGTAGGGGCCGATGGCGCTGTTCATCTGAACGCGGAAACCGCGGTTGATTTGAATCTCGCCTTTGTCGTCCAACCAGGGAACACGGAACATAATCACGCGCTCCGGCTCAACCATACGCTCAAGAATCTTTCCTTGTTTGTACTTCGGATTCTCATCGATAAACGGCATAAGAGACTCAACAACCTCTCTTACAGCCTGGTGAAATTCGGTTTCACCTGGGTTTTTGGCGATAAGTTTCGCCATAAACTCGTCAACTTCTACATTTAAGATGTCTGACATTTTTTTATTGTTTTAAAGTTTGTGATTCAATTTTTCGTGTCAAAAGTATATGAACAACACTAACCGCGATATTGTCCGTCTGGGTTTTACGAAAATTACGTAGCAAATTGCAGTTTAATCTTTTATGCCGATATTCATTTGAAAACCAGTTGGTTTTGCGCGTCTTTGTTTTCCGCTTAATGCGATGCGATTAGAGTAATGCGTATGTGCCGATTGGTTCTGAAAGCCGAATTTCTTACCTTTCGGCAAAATGATTTCTGATATGGACCCGCAAAAGAAACTGACCATCAAGGAGTGGAACGCCGACGACCGGCCGCGCGAGAAGATGCTTGCCAAAGGCATTTCGGCCTTGAGCGACGCCGAGCTGCTCGCCATTCTCATCTCCACCGGCACCCGGAGCCAGTCGGCGCTCGATTTGGCGCGGGCCGTGCTCACCTCGGCCGACAACAATCTCGACAAGCTGGGCCGTTTCGCCGTGGCCGATTTTATGCAGGTTGACGGCATCGGCAAGGCCAAAGCCGTGACCATTATGGCCGCTTTGGAGCTCGGCCGCCGCCGCAAAAATGCCGACCTTGAGCGCGCCGAGGTGAATTCGAGCTCGGTTGTTTTCGAGATAATGCACCCCATTGTCGGCGATTTGCCCTACGAGCAGTTCTGGGTGCTTTTTCTGAACCGCGGCAACCGTCTGATTGATAAGGCTATGATAAGCTCGGGCGGAGTGGGGGGCACAACCGTCGATGTGCGGGTGATTATGAAACTGGCAATCGAGAAACTGGCCACAAGCCTCATTCTTGTCCACAACCACCCCTCGGGAAACCTTACGGCGAGCGCCGAGGACAAAAACATCACCAGGCGGATTGCCGAAGCCGCAAAATTTTTCGACATCAGGGTTGTTGACCATATAATAATAGCCGACAAGAAGCACCTCAGCTTCTCGGGCGAGGGGCTGCTGTAGAACAATTTCCCGTCCAAACCGTAAGCCGTGAAAATTGAATTGCGGTTTGTCAGTTGCTTTTTGTTATTTTTGCAGCTGGTTTTGAAGGTGGTTGATTATGAGAAAAATAAAACTGGTATATGTTCCTCTGCTTTGCGCGATGCTTTGGGCCGGAAGGGTTTCGGCGCAAGTCGATATTGAAGCCGGACGCCCCGTTCTCGACAGCCTTGAGGCCTTGCTGGGCACCAATCTCACCAAGTTGCAGCGCCTCGATGTGCTTGAGCAAATCAGTTTTCTGCATTACAATGTCGATTCCACCGAGATGTATGCCCGGCAGGAGCTTGCTCTGGCCAGGGAGCTTCGCCGTGGGCTCCAGATAGCCAACGCCAACCGCTATCTGGGCTGGTGCTGCTATCACCGCGACGAGTATGAGCAGGCTTGCGAGTACTACCGCGAGTCGATTAGCGGCTACGACTCGCTTGGAATGTCGAGCGACCTTGCGGCCGGATATTATGGTCTGGCATCCTCGCTGGGTGTGCTGGGCGACGACCTTCTGGCCGACGATTACTACAGCCGCGCTCTCTCAATCTACATCACCCTGGGCGACACGGCGGCTGTGGCCGAAATCTACCGCAAAAAGGGCCTGACAAGCTCCGATTTCCATCTGCACGAAACCGCCGACGACTATTTCAACCGCGCGCTTGGCTTGGACTCGGAAATAGGCGACTCGGCGGCCATTGGCGAGGATATTTATATGCTGGGCGTCAACGAGTTCTCGAAATACAAGGATTTCACCGACCTCGAAGCCCTCGACAGCGCCCGCTCCCGTATGCTCAGAGCGCTTGATATTGAAAACCGATTCGGCAGCATTGAGCGCCGGACTGTCATTGTCCAGGATTTGATGGAGGTGTTTATGGAGATTGCCAAACGGAACACCGACGACAAGCGCGCCGAGGCTCTCGCCACCAGCCGGATGTACTACGACAAGCTGTCGGAGATGCTCCGGGCCCAGTCGGTGTCGGACGAGGGCTACTACCTCGACCTCTGGAACGCCAACTACCTGATGATTAACGGCCGCTACCGCGAGGCTCTGGCAGCGCTGAAGGAAATTGAGAAGATTCCCAATCTGCTGTGGGAGAAGGAGATGCGGATGTGCGACCTGATGATTGTCTGCAACCGCGAGCTCGGCGATTACAAGAACGCGCTGAAATACACCAACTTACGTTCGCTGCTCGACAAGGAGACCTACAAACGCGACTTTGCCGTCAAATCAACTCAAACATCGGCCAACCTTGAGTTTGAACGCAAAATGCATCAGCGCGAGCTGGCCGCCCAACATCAGAAATATATGATGCAGGTAGTGCTGGTGTCGCTGCTGCTTATGTCGGTGATAATGGCGGTTGTTCTTCGCAGCTATCTGCGAAAGCGCCGGCTGAGCCGCGTGCTGGCCGCACAGAAAGACCAGGTGATGCAGAAAAACAACGAGCTGAACCTGCGCAACGAGGAGATTCTGGCCCAGCGCGACGAGATTGAGAAACAGCGCAACAGCATCAGGCGCACCAACCAGGCCATTACAGCTAGCATCACCTACGCCAAGCACATTCAGGACGCCGCCGTAACCTCGCGCGAGGCGATGAACAGCGTCTTCGGTGACTGCCTTGTGTATTGGAAACCGATGAATATTGTCTCAGGCGATTTTTACTGGGCCACGCAGCGCGGACCATACAAGATTCTGGTTGTGGCCGACTGCACGGGCCACGGCGTGCCGGGAGCCTTTATGAGTATGTTCGGAATATCGACGCTGAACAGCCTGATTGGTTTTGAGGCGCAGATTACCAACGCGGCGCAGATACTCGACCTTATGCGCGAGAAAATCATCTCGGGGCTGCACCAGTCGGCCTACGGCGACGAGGCGCTTGAGAGCATCGATATGTCGCTCTGCATCATCAACACAGAGAAAACGAGGATTCATTACGCCGGAGCCAACCGCCCGATTGCGATTGTCAGAAAAGGCGAGCTCACCGCCTACAAACCCGACCGTATGCCGGTGGGCCAGCACGTGCTCTGCAACAGGCCGTTCACCAACAACATCATCGATTACGAGCCGGGCGATGTTATTTATATGTATACCGACGGTATGACCGACCAGTTCGGCTGTGAGGGCGCCGGCTGCGAGATTGGCAAATTCTCGACCAGGCGACTCCACAGTCTGCTCACCGATATTGCCGACCGCCCGTTCGCAATGCAGGCCGCCATCATCGACAACCGAATGACCAAATGGCGCACCCAGCCCGACGGCACCCTTGCCGAGCAGATTGACGACCAGCTGATTGTGGGGGTGAAAGTGTAAAATAGTTTGTTTATTTTTTTACCAAAACAATAATGAAACGTTTTTTATTTTCTTTTTTCGGATTGATGCTCGCAGCGCAGCTATTGGCGCAGGAGTTTACTATAGGTAATTTGAAATACACGGTTACAAGCGAGGCAAAACAAGAGGTTGCGGTTGGTAAGATTTCTTCCGAAAACACTCCAATGGGTAACATTGAGATTCCCGCAATAGTGGAAAATGGTGGCGTGAATTATACTGTCACAAGCATTGGTGACTCTGCTTTTTTCTCGTGTTCAGGTCTGAAATCGGTTGCAATTCCTAATACAGTTACAAGCATCGGTGACGGTGCATTCGCTCAGTGCTGGAGTCTTGATTCCATAGCAATTCCCAATTCAGTAACACGTATTGAGGAATATGTGTTTTCAGTTTGTGCGAATTTGAAATCAATAAGTCTGCCATTTTCGATAACCTCCATCGGCAAAGGTGCGTTCCAATTTTGCGAAAGTCTGACTACGGTAATTATGCCTGATTCGGTTGCCAGCATTGGCGACTCTGCTTTTTTCTCGTGTCCAGGCCTGAAATTGGTTGCAATTCCTAATACAGTTACAAACATCGGCGATGGTGCATTCGCTCAGTGCTGGAGTCTTGATTCCATAGTAATTCCCAATTCAGTAACACGTATTGAGGAATATGTGTTTACTGGTTGTACAAATCTGAAATCAATAAGTCTGCCATTTTCGATAACCTCCATCGGCAAAAGTGCGTTCCAATCCTGCCAAAGTCTGACTACAGTAATTATGCCTGATTCGGTTGTCAGTATTGGCGAAATGGCTTTTCTATATTGCGGTAATTTGAAATCGTTAACAATTCCTAATTCGGTGAAAAGTATCGGGAAAAGTGCGTTTGAATACTGCGACAACCTGGCTTCGATAACTCTTCCCAATTCAATTGAAAGCATCGATGAAAGAGCTTTTGCAAATTCCGGTCTGATATCGATAACGATTCCAAATTCAGTAAAAAGCATCGGACAAAATGCATTTAGGCTTTGTGAAAAACTGGTTTCGGTGGATGTTCCTGATTCTGTCACATTTATAGGTGACTTTGCGTTCTCTGGTTGCAGAAGCCTTACGTCGGTATCAATTCCTAATACTGTTACCCAAATAAGCCCGCAAACATTCGAGGAGTGCAGCAGTTTGGCATCGGTGACGATAGGAGACTCTGTTAAAAGCATTGGATTGGGAGCGTTTATCGGGTGCTCGAATCTGACATCGGTATCCATTCCTCAATCTGTTACAAGCATTGGCGCCTGGACGTTCTCTGGTTGCGGTCTGACATCGATAACCATCGGCGAATCGGTTAAAAGCATTGGAGTCGGTGCATTTGGTAATTGCGATAAACTCGAAGATGTGACATACAACACAAATTCTATTGGAATGGTTTTCGCGCGTAAAACTTCGATAAAGAAAGTAACTATCGGCAATAAAGTCACCAGCATCGGCAAAGAGGCATTCATTGGCTGCGAAGGTCTTACAACATTAATCTTTGGCAGTTCGGTTGAAAAAATAGGAGAATCGGCTTTTGCTGGTTGCAGCGGGCTGGATTCATTAATCATCCCCAGCACAATCGCAAGTATTGGAGCGGAAGCGTTTCGTGATTGTAGTGGTCTGACATACGTGGCTATTCCTAATTCGGTCAGGGATATCGGCGATTTTGCGTTCAAAGGTTGCAATAAAGTAGAGACGTTATCGTACAATACCAATGCCGTTAAATCGCACTTCAGCGAAATTGAATCGCTGAAAAACGTGGCTATCGGCGACTATGTTCCCGTCATTTGGGAAAATGCGTTTTACAAGTGCAGCAGTCTGGCTACTATAAATATTCCATATACTGTAACTGTCATTGGAGAGCATGCATTCGACAATTGTACCAAACTGATGTCGGTATCGATTCCAAAATCAGTGACAACTATTGGGGGGTATGCATTTCATGGTTGCAGTAGCCTGGATACAATTGTCATCCCCAATTCTGTTACTGGCATCGGCGAATATGCGTTCAGCGATTGCATCAAACTGACAGCGGTATCAATTCCAAACTCCATTACAAGCATCAAGGAGGGAACGTTCTCCGGATGTATCAGACTTCCTGCTGTAAATATTCCTAATTCTGTGACTAATGTTGATTATCAAGCGTTTGGCAATTGTAGAAATCTAATCAAGGTAAACATACCTAAATCAGTGTCAACAATCGGAGGTGATGTGTTTGATAGATGCAACAGAGTAACTATATACTGTGAAGCGGGCTCGCAACCTTCTGGTTGGAATGAAAATTGGAATCGGCATAACCGACCGGTTGTTTGGGGATCTAAGTTTGTCGCGGTCACCGAATCAGAAGACAAGACTGTCAATATCTACTCCCACGGTAGCACCATTGTGGTGGAGAATCCAGCAGGCGAAATTCGAGTTTACGATGCTATGGGTCGGTTGATTAGACAGACCACTATCAATGACGTTCGTGCCGAAATAGCTGTCAGCGCCACAGGTGTTTACATTGTGAAAACAGGTAACGTTGCAAAACGTGTTATGGTGAAGAATGATTTATAACCGAGCGATTGATGGGAAAGTGGTCGAGGTGAGGACTATTTGCTCTTACTCGATTATGCGCTGTTTTGTAAGTTCAAAATGTAAGAGCAATTTTTATTAGTTTTGCACAACTGAAAATCAACAGAAATGGAAGCAAAAGTTGCACCGTCGCTGCTCTCGGCCGATTTTGGCAATCTGGCTCGCGACATTGAGGAAATAAACGCCAGCAAGGCTGATTATCTGCACGTTGACATTATGGACGGCGTGTTTGTCCCGAACATTTCGATGGGCTTTCCGGTGCTGAAAGCCATCAAAAAAAGCTCGCAGAAACCGCTCGATGTCCACCTGATGATTGTCAATCCCGACCAGTATGTTGAGCGCTTCCGCGATGCCGGCGCCGCCGTGCTCACCGTTCACTACGAGGCTTGCACCCACTTGCACCGCACCATCAGCCACATCAAGGATTGCGGTATGCTGGCCGGCGTGGCTCTCAATCCGCACACGCCTGTCGAGGTCTTGGCTGATATTATTCAAGATGTTGATTTGGTGCTGATTATGACCGTCAATCCGGGCTACGGCGGGCAGAAGTTCATCGAACATTCATACGTCAAACTGCTGCGTTTGCAGAAGTTGCTGAAAGAGTCTGGCTCAAAGGCGATGGTTGAGGTTGATGGCGGTGTGAATTTCGATAATGCCGAAAAACTTGTTAATCACGGTGTTAATGTGCTTGTAGCTGGCAGCACTGTTTTTGGCGCGCCCAATCGTGCCGAGGCGGTTTTGAAACTGAAGGGTGAATAAAACTACTTGAAAGGTTTGAACACCACGCCGTTAAACAAATAATTGGCGCTTCAACTTAGGACTTCAGACAACAGACATCAGTCGGATTTCATTCACCACTTATGCCTTTTGCCTTTACGGCTGCCACGCTGTGACAGCCCTACGTTTTTTATAACTTATTAACTTTCAACTTAAAACTTCTAAAAGTTAAAACTTCCAAAACTTAAAACTTTCTACCTTTTATACGTTTTCCCGTTGTAGTAGATTTTTGTGGTGTTCAGCCCCTCGTTGAAGACCACCACATCGCCAACCGCCGAGTAGCTGTTGACGGGACCGTACGACAAAATGTGCTTTTCACCATCCTCAAAAACAGCCAGATAGCCGTTCTGGTCGATGTATGTTAGCAGGTTTCCGTTGATGCTGTAGCTGCGCGGAACGTAATTCTCAACCAGATACTGCTGGCCATCCACGAAAGTGAAAAACTCGCCTTGCAGACTGTAAACCAGAGTGTTGCGATTGACGTCGTACATATCGGGCGCAAACCCGGAGATGTCGTACAGCTCGCCGTGGCTGAACAATCGGAAATTCTCCATACTGTTGACAAACGCCACCTGCTCGTATCCGCATTTGAACGATTTTGGTGTAAACTGCTCAATATCATTTAATTCGCCGTTGTAGAAAATGCGGAACGCCCCGTCGGAGTGGTCAATGAAGGCGCCGATGTTGCGTCCCAACTCGACGCTGATTTTATCGATGACGTTGAAGAGCTCGTACATGCGGCCGCCGCACACCAGCCTCAGCACCTCGTGCATATCGACAAAGGCCACCGTGTTGGCGCCAACCCAGAACGGCGCGTCGTTTCCAACAATGATGTCGGCCAGCTCGGTGACGCGTCCGTCGGAGTAGATTGAGAAAAAGTGCTTGTTGGTGTCGATGAAGGCCACCACGCTGTCGCCAACCATAAAACTGCCCACATAGCCTGTCAGCAGCCGCTTGCTACCTTGCTCAAAAACGTACAGCTGCGTCCCGACCTGGAATGTGAACAGGTTGTCGGTGATGCTGTAGCGCTCAACCGACGGCGAAACGTTGTAGGTGATATGGTTTGCGTAGGCCTTCAGATGCCCGCCGTTGTTCACGTACGCCACACAGCCGCTGCCCACAGCGTACGACATAACTTCCTGAAACTCAATCTGCCGGAAAACACCGTCGTCGAAAACAATGAAATTCTTGTCGTAGTCGGTGAACGCGCCAAGCGACTGCCCGTGAGCCGGACACGCAACCATCGCCGTCAGAGCGATAGCAAGATTCCGTATTGTTCGGTGAGCGATGAGCATCAGAGTTTTCTTTGGCGACGCGGTGAGCCCGTCAGTCCGTTATTATTAAATCCTAATTTCTAATTTTTAACTTCTAACTTCTAATTTCTAAATCTTAAATCCTAATTTCTGAATCTTAAATCTTAATTTCTGAATCCTAACTTCTAAATCCTAACTTCTAAATAATCATTCCCTTATAACCTTCACCTCACCGTTGCGGCCGATTTTCACAATGCCCGAAGCCTTGTGGCGCGTGGTGTCGTCCTGACGGTGGCGGACAACGTAATCAACACTCTCGATGATTCGCGGGTCGATGTCGGCAAAGCAGGCCGGAGCGGGCTGTCCGCTGATGTTGGCCGATGTTGATACTATCGGCTTGCGGAACCTCTGGATGAGCGTGGGGCAGAAATCGTCGGTGGCCACGCGGATGCCCACGCTCTGGTCGTCGGCGTTCACAACGTTGGCGGCCAGGTTCTTGGCACCCTCAAAAATCACCGTCAGCGGCGATGCGGCCAGTTCAATCATATCAAAGGCAATATCGGGTGCGTCCTGCACATACGACGGTATGCGCGCAGCAGTGTCAACCAACACAATAAGCGATTTGTTGTCGGCCCGCTGCTTTATCTCGTAGATGCGCTTCACAGCCTCGGCGTTGGTGGCGTCGCAACCCAAGCCCCAGATGGTGTCGGTGGGGTAGAGTATGACACCGCCGTTGCGCAAAACCTCAAGCGCGTTTTTCAAGTCCTCGTTCATTTTCAACAATTTTTGCCAAAGATAGTTACAAGTTGGGCTTGAGCAATAGATAAAAACAGTTACGCGCTGATGATTTTATAAGGATAAAAAAACGAGCGGCAATCCACTCGTTCCTTAAATATTTTATGTTCGGAAACAAAGCTGATTGCCGTTTTTACTGGGCTCAGCTTTTTCCCCCGTTTACTTCTGCTTCTTTTTTATCGGAGAAGTCTTTTTCTTCTTTGTTTTCTTGCTCGGGGTGTTGGTGAGGGCTGCGGAGTTTGATGCTGCCGCCTGCATACGCAGAATCTCGCGCGAGTCTTTAAGTTTCAGTCCTTCAGGAATTTTCAGGCGGTTGCAGGCAATGGCCAGCAAATCAGAGAAAATCACATCGTCCGAGACAGTCTCGCGGTTCCAGGTCAGGAACGATTTTTTCATTTGGTTGGCAACGGTGGCAATCAGAGCGTCTTTCTCCTCACCGTCAGGATATTGCGTCGCTTTGCGAACCATATCCTCCAGAATTTTGCCGTAGTGCTTGAATCGGATTTCATCGGGGTTGCTGTACTTCATCTTCATCGGTTTCTGATGAATTTCGGCTTGTGTTGGCAACGGATACGGTGAGTCGATGTCGATGTCAAAATCGGCAATCACAGCCAGATGGTCCCAGAGTTTGTGCTTGTAGTCGGCCACGTCGCGCAGTTGCGGGTTCATATTGCCCATCAGTTGTATTGTGCTTTTAGCCAAACGGTTGCGTTCTTCGCGGTCGGGTGTGTTCTTGATTATATTGACCATTTCCTGCACGTTGCGGCCATATTCCGGCAATCTCAGCTTGTCTCTGTTTGTGTTGTAATCCATTGTTCCCTGATTTTCTGCAAAAATAGAAATAAAAGTCAACTTTCGATGCGGGCTTCCGATTTAGTGAAAAAACTATCGCTCAGGCTGCTTACTTCTTGAAAATGAAATAGACAGCCAAAATCAGAAAGGCGAATCCGATGATATGGTTGAGGCGGAATGTCTCGGTTTTGAAAACCGTGATGGTGAAAATCGTGAAAACGGTCAGCGACACAACCTCCTGAATCACTTTTAATTGAATCAGATTGAATGGTCCGCCGTTGATGTTGGAGCCGATGCGGTTGGCCGGCACCTGAAAGCAGTACTCAAACAGCGCGATGCCCCAGCTGATGAGGATTACAGCCCACAACCCGAGGTCTTTAAAGCCGCGCATCTCGCCGAATTTCAGATGGCCGTACCACGCAAAAGTCATAAATGTGTTCGACACAATCAGCAAGAGAATTGTAATTATCGGTTTCATAATCAGTTTTTTTTGAAAACGGCGGCAAAGATATAACGAAAACATTGAACGTGAACCCCCGAGTCGAATATTGATTTCTTATCTTTACGCCACAAACCAGCGTGCTTTTAATCGAAACTGTCAAAAGTGAAAACAATGCGCGCTGTCGGAAAATTTGTAAAATTATTTAATTGATTTTTAAAATGATACAACGAATCCAATCAATTTATCTGTTTCTCGCCGCCGCGTTCGGCATCAGTCTGTTTTGTTTTCCGTTTGCCGAAATCGTAACCGGCGGCAATAATGTCGCGTTAACTGTCTGCCGTCTGTCGCCGGCCGTCGAGGGCGTCTCCGCGGCTGCAATGGCCCCGCTTGCGCTCGTAACATCGCTTTTTGTGGTTTTGTGCCTGATAGCGCTTTTTAAATTCCGCAACCGGGCTATGCAGATGAAAATCACTAAATTATGCGGTTATCTGCAGATTCTGATTTTCGTGGCGATGATAGCTTTCATTATCGGTTTATCGAAAACTCCGGGCAGCGACAAACTGACGGTTGAAGCCTCTTTTTGTATGCCAATGGCCTTCCCGATAGTCAATTTTATTCTTTTGATTCTGGCTCATCGCGGAATCAAGAAAGACGATGACCTTGTGAAATCGGCCGACCGTCTGCGCTGATGTAACAAACTGTTAACGTGCGATTTGCAAGCCTACATACGATTCTGTTGCTATGTTGTCTGCTGACAGCGTTCCAATCGGTCTGCCAAACGGCTAACAAGCAGACCGACAGCCAGTTGGCTATGCAATATTACCGTCAGGGCGACTACCAGAAAGCCGCCGATGTTTTTGCGCGGCTGTACCAGAACGGCCATTCCGATTTCTACTACGGCTATTACCTGAAATCGCTTCAGCAAATACCTGATTATGAGGCGGCTGAAAGGCTTATTCAGACGCAGATGAAGCTGAACAAGGGCAACCTGAAATACAATGTCGATTTGGGTTTTCTTCAGGAGTTGAAAGGCAATCCCGACCGTGCGAAACAGATTTACCATCAATCGATTAAGAAGCTGACGGCCAATGTCAACCTGATTGACAACCTTGCGTCGGCGTTCATCGACAACCGCCTCTACAACTACGCCGAGGAGGCTTACACCGAAGGCCGCAAGCTGATGAAAGGCGCCTACGATTTCCGTATGGAGATGGCGCAACTGTTTTACTATCAGCGTAATTACACCCAAATGGTGGTTGAGTTTCTGGAGTTGTTGCGAGTGAGCGACGTCTATCTGCAACAAGTTCAAAACTATCTGCAACAGGCCATCTACAACGATTCCGACGAGTCGCTGAACCAGATGCTGATTGGCAAACTGATGGAGTATTCGCAGAATTATCCTGATAATAAGGTGTTTGCCGAGCTGCTGATTTGGATTTTTGTTCAGGACCGCGATTTTCCGATGGCGCTTGTCCAGGCCAAGGCTCTTGACCGCCGCCTGAACGAGGACGGCCACCGCGTGGTTTCGCTGGCCCGGATGGCGTCGGACAACAACGATTTTGCAACGGCTATCGAAGCCTACCAATATGTTATCGATAAAGGTGGTAATCAGGAATATACCAACGCCGCACGCACCGAAATGCTTCAGGTGATGTTCCGTCGCGTTGAGCTTGGAATCGACAATCAGCTGGCTGACTATCAGCGGCTTGAATCGGCTCTGACCGATGCTTTGCAGGATATGGGTATTGATGCCGAAACAGTTGATTTGGTGCGCAGCCTGGCCAAACTCAAAGCCGTCTATCTGGGCAAGACGGCCGACGCGCAGTTTCTGCTTGAGGATGCCCGCACAATGCGCCTGCAGAAATCCACGCTCGCTGCCATCGACATTGAGCTGGCCGACGTTTATCTGATGCAGGGCAACGATGTTGACGCCACGCTGACTTACGCGCAGGTTGAGGACAATAACCGCAACAACCCGGTTGGCTCAGAGGCAAAATTGCGCAAGGCGAAGCTTGCATATTATATAGGTAACTTCAAATGGGCGCAGGCGCAGCTCGACGCGCTGAAGGCAAGTGTTGAGAAGCTCACCGCCAACGATGCCGCCTACCTTTCGCTGCTGATTGAGGACAACACCGGCTGGGACGATGCGTCGGACACGGCAATGCTCATCTATGCCCGCGCCGATTTGCTTCATTATCAGCATAATGACTCGATGGCTCTGCGCAGCATCGATTCAATAGTAACCCGCTTTCCAAGCGCTCCGATTGCCGATGAAGCGTTGTTTCTGAAGGCCGAAATCTATCGTTCGCGAAACGAAATAGGCAAGGCTGTTGACGCTTATCGCATTGTGGCAGAGCAGTTTCCCGACGATGTGCTTGCCGATAACGCCAACTATATGCTTGCCACTATCTATGAGAACCAACTGAACGACAAGCAGTTGGCGATGCAGTACTATCTGAAGATAATCACCGACTACGCCAGCAGCATCTTCGTCACCGATTCGCGCAAGCGATACCGTGCACTGCGCGGCGATGTGCAGTGAGGAGGGGGCGAAACTCCCAGAGAAGTTATTGGCAGCACAAAAAAATCACCTTCTTAAGTTGTAGATTTACAATCGCCACGAGCGAAAACACGTCGGCGCAAGCCAAAAACTTTGCACAATGGCGCTTTTCCTCTTGCTTTTCCCATTTAGAACGCTAACTTTGATATACCCTGTTTGGGGGCAAAACGAATCGTTTTTTGGCTGATTTTAACTAAAACTAAACACTAAATACTACGCTTATGTATAACCAGCAAGAATTAGCATCAATCAAGGCTCACAATCTTGAGCCGCGTGATGTGGAAGAGCAAATCAGACGATTTGCAAAGGGATTCAATCCACTTGACATTGTGGCAGCAGCAACGGCAAAAAACGGCATCAAATGCCTGTCGGAGGCGCGCTTGCTCGAGTACGTGAAACTGTTTGAGGCGTCTGGCGCGAGGAAACTGAAATTTGTTCCGGCATCGGGCGCTGCGTCGCGGATGTTCAAGAAGCTTTTTGAGGCGATGGACGCGTACAAAGGCCCGCAAGATTACGATAAAGCAATGAGCGACAAGGCTATAGCCGATTTGGTGAACAACATTACAAAGTTCGCTTTTTATGATGATTTACAAGCCGTTTTGAAAAAACAGGGAACCAGCGTTGAAGATGTTCTGAAAAACAAGCAACTCGATGTTCTTTTGAAAGCCATTCTTACCGATAATGGGTTGAACTACGGCAAGTTACCGAAAGGCTTGCTGAAATTCCACAAAACCGCCGACGGCAGCATCACACCGTTTGAAGAGCACTTGAAAGAAGGCGCTGCCTATGCAGCCGAAAATGGTGTAGCAAACTTGCATTTCACAGTGTCGGAATCGCATAAAGAACTGTTTGAGAAGAAGTTGGAAGAAGTGATGCCGCTCTACAGCAAAAAATATAACTGCCGCTACAAGGTGTCGTTCAGCACGCAAAAGCCTGAAACTGACACGGTTGCCGTTGATGAGAACAACAAGCCAGTGCACACCCCCGACGGCGGTCTGGTTTTCCGTCCGGGCGGACACGGCGCTCTCATCGCCAACCTGAACCAGATTGACGCCGACATCATCTTTATTAAGAACATCGACAATGTGGTGCAGGAACGTCAAAACGCCGATACATTACTGTATAAGAAGGCGATAGCGGGTATGCTGCTCTCGAACCAGGCCAAGGTTTTCGAGTATCTGCGCAAGCTCGACGAAAACCCGACCGAAGCGTTAATGATTGAAGTTGAAGCATTTTTGAAGACAAAGCTGGCCATTTTGCCGCCAGCCGAGTTCCCGCTCTATTCTGAGAATCAGAAGCTCGACTTCCTACGCAACAAGCTGAACCGCCCGATGCGCGTGTGCGGAATGGTGGTGAACGAAGGCGAGCCGGGCGGCGGTCCGTACTGGGTGAAAGGCGCCGACGGTTCAATCCAGCTGCAGATTCTTGAAAGTACGCAAATTCCTGACGACAAGAAAGATATAATGGCTCAGGCTACCCACTTCAACCCTGTTGATTTGGTTTGCTCAACAGTTGACTACAAGGGGCAGAAGTTCGATTTGCCAATGTTTGTCGACCCGCAAACGGGCTTCATCAGCAGCAAGAGCATCGAAGGCAAAACCGTGCGCGCGCTTGAGTTACCGGGCCTTTGGAACGGCGCAATGAGCGACTGGATTACCTTGTTTGTGGAAGTTCCGGCCAGCACGTTCAACCCTGTTAAAACGGTCAACGATTTGCTGCGCGAAGCTCACCAATAGTTGACTATCGATAAAATGAAAGGGGCATCAATGTTGATGCCCCTTTTTGTTTTTGTACTTATTCAGCTTTTCTAAAAAATCCTTACCAGCGTCGCCCCATAGCCGTATTCTTTGAACGAAGCATCCTGATAATCAAGTTTTTTCTTCATCCGGTCGAGTTCCTTGCGGATTTCGAGTTTCAGAACGCCCGCGCCAACGCCGTGGATGAAGACAATCTTTTTCACGCCTTTGCGTATAGCGTTGTCGAGTTCTTCGCGGAACTTACGCATCTGAATTTCAAGCATTTCGCTATTGCTTAAACCGCGGAAATCGTCCAGAAGTTCGTGAATGTGCAGGTCAACTTCCACAATCTGCGATTGAATGGTCTTGCCCGACTTAAATTCCTTATGCTCAACCTTTTCGCCTTTGAGTTTTTCAGCCATCACCTTCTTGAAATCCTTCTCAGTCATATTCTCAACCGAGTCGGCGGCGGCGTGCTCGTCAATCAGCGCAATCATCATCGCGTTTTTGCTGAAAAACTCATTTTTCACAAACGACGCTTCTTTGTAGAACTTCACAGGGTTCAGTTCGATGGTTCGCGAAAGCGGCTCTTTGATTTTGAAACTGCCTTTCCTATAGAAAGTTAGATGGAATGTGTAGGCGGGAATCAGGTTCACGTTGCTCATTGCCAAAGTCGAAAACTGCACCTTGGTGTTGGCTTCGAGCACGCCCACGGCTTCCGAGTCGCTCTGCTCGTCGGCGTCGGTGGCGATGATGCTGTAGAGCACGTTGTAGTTGCTGTCGTTGATTAGGTAGATGTCGAAGCCTTGCTGATTTGCTTTGGGTACAAATGCCAGATACTCACGCAGATAGTCGCCGTTTTCTTTGTCGATGGCAACGGGCGGATAGAAAATATCGGTGAGCGAAATGGGTGCGGACTCAGGTTCTTCCTGCTCGTCTGCATCTGTTGTAACCGATTGTGGTTTAGGCTTTTCGCTCTTATTCTCGGCCGATGAGCCACGCAGACGGCTATCGGCAGCCGACTCAATCACAACCAACTCGCTCACAGGTGTCGGCACTTCGAAATCGTCGTCGTTCAGCACCATAACACTCTGTCGGTCAATTATTTTTACGACGGTTCCACCGCCTATATCGTTCAAAAATCTGACTTTGTCGCCAACTTTTACGTTCATCGCATTCAATTTTTAAAAAGTGTGCGAAGTTAGTTATTTTTGCAGAGAATTGTCACCGATTATCCGCCGTGCGATTCGTTTTATAACTTACTGATACAATGATTGTTCCATCCAATTTGTCGATTTCCGATTTCAACTATCCGCTTCCCGACGAGCGCATTGCAAAATACCCTTTGGCCGAGCGCGACCAGTCTAAATTGTTGGTTTACAACAACGGAAGCATCACGGAAGACGTGTTTCGCAATCTGGCAGCCCATCTCGATGCGGACTCGGTGATTGTGACCAACAACACAAAGGTCATTCGTGCGCGGATGGAATTTTTCAAGGATTCTGGCGCGAGAGTTGAGGTTTTCTGCCTTGAGCCGCACGAGCCCGCCGAATATAGCACAATGTTCAGTCAGACAGGCAGTTGCGTGTGGCTTTGCTACGTTGGCAACAGCAAAAAATGGAAAAGTGGTCCGCTGACAAAACAGATTGGCAACGGCCATAAATCAACCACTTTGAGCATCACCCGCGTCGGCACCGACCGCGATGCGCAACTAATTCGTTTTGAGTGGGATAACCCCAGCGTTGCTTTCGGCGAGATTGTCGATTGGGCAGGGCAGATTCCCATTCCGCCGTACCTGAACCGCAAATCGGAAGCCATTGACGATGTGCGCTATCAGACAATCTATTCGGCTGAAAAAGGCTCGGTGGCGGCACCAACGGCAGGACTGCACTTCACGCAGGCCGTTTTCGATTCGCTGCAAGCTAAAGGCATTGAGCATCTGAATGTTACGCTGCACGTTGGTGCGGGAACATTCAAGCCTGTGCAGACCGAAACCATCGGCGAGCACCCAATGCACATTGAACATTTTGTGTTGTCGGACGAGATTCTTAAACCGCTGTGCGACAATAAGAAAAAGGTGGTTGCCGTGGGCACCACAACCGTGCGCACGCTCGAGAGTATGTATTGGATGGGCGTGAAAGCCAAACTCGGACTCGAAAATCCGCTCGATTTGGGCCAATGGGAAGCCTACTCGCTGCCCGACACCGTGGCTGTTGCCGATGCTTTCGGGGCACTTCTCGATTTGCTTCATCAGTCTGGACACCAAGAACTTACAGCAAGCACTTGCATAATGATTGCGCCAGGCTACCAATACAAGGTTGTCGATAATCTGATTACCAACTTCCACCAACCGCAAAGCACTCTGCTTCTGCTGGTTTCGGCGCTCATCGGCGATAACTGGCACCGCGTTTACGACTACGCGCTCGCTCACGATTTCCGATTCCTGAGTTACGGCGACAGTTGCCTGCTGAAGGTGAAGTGAAATGGAACAAGGTTCATTCATTCAAAAAATGGTTGACCGTATATTGCCCTTAATGCTTTTTTAATTCCCGTAGGGAATAAATATCGGTAGAGAATATTGCCATCCCTGATTCCTACGCCGTAGGCGTTGCATAGCATATTGTAAAATATTGAATTCAACCTCTAACGAGGTTGATTGTCTAAGATTTCGTTATTCTACCGATATAAATGTCCTACGGACATTTTCCTGAAAGCAAAATGGTATTTGGAGTATAAGCGGACAATCAATTTTCTGTCGTTTGTTTTTCCTTTCATTTTCCTATCTTTGTTCCACTGTTTCGGGCGTTTGCCCGAGCATAACATATTATTAATCAGCATTGACTGTTATTCGCGTTCGAAAAGAAAAAGCCTGAGAAACTGTTTCTTTTAACCGAAATAGGCTGATTGCTCACGGGTGGCTTTGAGTTGCCTGCTCACTCTCAATGATTGTCTGAACCGCTTGGTGCGGCCAGACTATTGAGAGTGGCGGGGTTTCTTCTCAGGCTTCCCCGTGAACGCGAGTAGGAAGGTTCGCGCCTTTCTTATTGCCTGATTTCAAAGTGTTTAATAGTGCAATGCACATATTAAACACTATGGCGCAAAAAGACCTCACGCAGGCAAAAGCTGCAAAAAAAGATGAATTTTACACGCAGTATCAAGACATTCAAAATGAGGTAAATGCTTACCTTGAATATGACCCTGATGTTTTTCGCGGCAAAACGGTTTTGTTGCCGTGTGATGACCCTGAATGGAGCAACTTTACACGGTTTTTTGCCCAAAACTTCCAAAATTTCGGGTTGAAAAAGTTGATTTCGACAAGTTTTGCTGCAGAAAGCAAACAAATAAAAACTTGGCAACCAACACTTTTTGAAACCGAGAATCCGAATTACGATGCGGACAAAAGTCGTACGAACGGCAAAATCTTCGTATTGGATAGAGACACTAACACCAACGGCGTAATTGACATTGACGATTTACAATGGCAATATCTTGAAGGTGACGGTGATTTCCGTAGCGATGAAGTGAAAAAATTGCGTGATGAATCTGACATTATTGTTACCAATCCGCCTTTTTCTCTTTTCCGTGAATTTATGGCTTGGATAATAGAAGCCCAAAAGAAGTTCCTGATTATCGGTAACATAAACAGTGTAACATACAAAGAAATCTTTCCTTTGTTCAAAGGCAATAAAGTATGGGCAGGTACTCGGTTCAATAGAAGAGTCAATGGTGAAAATATGACATTTATGGTTCCGGACAGTTATCCAATGACGGGAACTGAACTATATGAGAAAGATGGAAAGAAATATATAAGTGTTGCTGGAACTGCTTGGCTCACCAATATAGATCACGGCCGTCGTCACCAACCATTGCAACTGATGACAATGCAAGACAATTTAAAATTTAGCAAACACAAGGAAATAAAAGAAAATGGTTACCCTAAGTATGATGAATACGATGCTATTGAAGTCCCATTTACTGATGCTATACCGTCTGATTATAATGGAACTATGGGTGTACCGATTAGTTTCCTCGATAAATATTGTCCTGACCAATTTGAAATATTGGGGTTGGATAGATACGTTGAAGATAATCCACATTATGGGCATCGTTTCACGATAAAAAATAAAGAAACGTATGCTCGCATTCTCATCCGTAAGAAACAATAACAATCAATAAAATCAGCAATATGAAAACCACATTACGCACCGATATTACCATTGCCGAGGTTTGCAAAGGTTTTGTTTACAACGAGTTGGAAGCGAAAGGCCTTTATGGACTATCAGGTAAACTTACAATTCAGCCTGAGTATCAGCGCAATTACATCTATGCCGATGGCAAAAAAGATGTGGCTGTGATTGAAAGTGTCTTGAAAAGTTACCCGCTTGGACTCATCTATTTTAATCAGGTGGGCGAAGATAAGTACGAAGTGCTTGATGGACAGCAGCGTATAACAAGTATCGGACGGTTTGTGACTGGTAAATTCCCAGTTGTAATTAACGATAAGCCAATCTATTACGGTGATAATATGGACGCAAACTTAAAACGTCTGATTGATGAAACAAGGCTTACAATTTATATCTGTGAGGGTGAGGAGACTGAAATTAAAGAGTGGTTTAAAACGATAAACATTGCAGGTGTACCACTTAATAATCAGGAGTTGCTTAACGCTCTATATAGTGGACCGTTTGTAACAGCCGCAAAGGCGGAGTTCAGCAATTCGGCTAACGCTAATGTGCAAAAATGGAAACACTTTGTTCCTGGAGCAGTTGAGCGTCAGGCATTTTTGCAGTGTGCACTCGATTGGGTAAGCCGTGGCGACATTGAGGACTATATGGCACGTCATCGCGGTGACAAACAAATCGATGAATTAAAGCGTTATTTTACGAGCGTTATTGACAGGATTTCAGCAACATTCAAGGATACCGAATCCGAGATGTGCGGACTTGAATGGGGACGGCTTTATGAAACATACCACAACACGCCATACGATCCCGACAAATTATGGGCACGTGTGCAGGAACTCTATGCCGATTCATACGTGAAATGCCGCAAAGGTATTTTCGAATATGTTCTGGGCGGCGAAGTTGATAAACGCCTATTGGAAATACGCATTTTCCAGCCAGATGTCATCAAAAGCGTTTACGCCAAGCAAACCGCAGAAGCCAAAGAAAAGGGCATAAGTAATTGCCCGCTATGCGCTTTATCGGATACCAATAACAAAACCAAAATTTGGCAACTCAAAGAAATGGACGCCGACCACGTTACAGCCTGGAGCCGCGGTGGCGCAACCGACATCAGCAATTGCCAGATGCTCTGCAAAACGCACAATCGCGCAAAGGGGAACAGGTGATAAATCTTAATTGTCAGTCAGAAACTGACGGATGCGGTCGAGCTGTAAGGTGGCAATTCGTCTCCCCTCGTCATAAACTCGCTGCAGCTCATCCGGGTTTTTCTCGGTGCGGCTGATGCCGAGCGGTTTGTCGGGGCAGATGACCAGCACATCGCCTTGAGCGGCACGTTGGCGGACATTGGCCGTTGTTTGGTTGTATTCCAAATGCCTGTCGCGCAAAGCTTTGACAATCATTGGATAACGTCTCAAAATCAGGCGCATCAGCCACATCAGCCGGTTGGGGCCTTTGCGGTAGGTTTCGGGTTGCGTCAGCACCACCACGTTGCGGTTGTAGCCGATGCTCTCGAAGTAGGCGAGGGGGATGGAATCGGTTATTCCGCCGTCGAGCAGTTTGCGGCCGTCAATCTCAACAATGCGGCTGACTGCCGGCATCGAGGCGCTGGCGCGCATCCAAGTCAGGTCGCTGTCGTTGCAGGTGTCGAGGCGCTTATAGGCAGGCTTGCCGGTCTCGCAGTCCGAGGCCACAACCCAAAATTCCATCGGGTTGCTGCGGTAGGTGTCGAAATCGAAGAGGTCGAGGTTTTTGGGCAGCTCGTTGTAGCAGAAATCGGCGCCGTAGAGGTCGCCCGTGGTGAGCAGCGAGCGGAGAGAGCAGTAGCGCCAGTCGTGCGAGAAGCGCTTGTTGTAACGGATGGCGCGCCCCGGCTGCCGCGATTTGATGTTGCAGCCGAATGTTGCTCCAGCCGACACGCCGATTGCGCCGTCGAACTCAATGCCGTTCTCCATCAGCACGTCGAGCACACCCGATGTGAACATTCCGCGCATTGCGCCGCCTTCAAGAATCAGTCCGCGTTTCATTTAGGATTTAGTAGTTAGGAATTAAGATTTTTTAACTTATAACTTATTAACTTACAACTTATAACTTCATTTCCTAATGAACTCCACTTGGAACATTGTCGGCCAAAGCTTGCCTGTCACAAACCAACGGCCGGTTGTTTTCTGATAGGCGATGCCGTTCAGCACATCAACCCTCTGGGTGAGTTTCGACTCGTCGAGCAGGTTGCGCATATCAATGATTTTCAGAATTTTGCCGCTCTCGGGGTCGATGGCCACAATGTTGTCGGTGCAGTAGATGTTGGCGTAAATCAAGCCATCGACAAACTCCAGCTCGTTCAGCTCGGTCACGGGGCCTTCGGTGTCGTAAACCTCAATGGTGCGCGTCACCTTAAGCGTCGTAGTGTCGATGAATTGGATTTTTTCGGTGCCGTCGCTCATAATCAGCTCCAATCCGTTGTTGGTCAGGCCCCAGCCCTCGGTTGAGTAGTTGAATTCGCCTAATTTGTTCAAAGTCTGTTTGTTATAGATGAAGCCGATGCAGCTGCGCCACGTCAGTTGGTAGAGTTTGCCACCCATTATGGTGACGCCCTCGCCGAAATAGTTGTTGGCCAAATCGGCGCTTGTTATCACGCTTTGTCTCTCAAAATCAATCTTATACACTGCCGACCGACCTTCCAGTCCGGTGCCTTCGTACAAAATGTCGCCATCGAATTCAAGCCCCTGTGTGTAGTAGCGGCTGTTGTGCGGCAACCGCTTTAGCACCTTGTATGTCAGGCGTTCAGGTTCAATGTCCGATTTTATGCAGACGCGCGCGCGCCCCTCGGCCACTTCGCCGTTGCCCGTCCACGCTTCAACGCGGATGGTTTTCTGCCCGACAGGCATCCCGATGGTTGGAATTTCGATTTGAGTTGAGCCGTTGGCGAATCTGAATTTCCGGCCGTCGATGGTGGCGCGGGCCGAGTCAATCGCGGTAGTGTCGGCTCCGCTGAATGTCAGCGAAATAACTTGCCCCGATGTGATGTTTTCGCCGCTTGTGAGCTCCACATTCAGTTTTGCGCGATTGGCGTTGGCGGCCGGTTTGTGAGCCGTCGGTTGCCCCGAGCAGCCTGCCAGCACAATCGCGGCAGCCATCAGCTTGAGAATTTTCATTGTTTCAGAATTTTTGCGAAAGGTGCGAATAAAAGTTGAGAGTTTTAAGGCATAAACGAAAACAACAGCCGCAAACCTGCTTTTTGCCCGTCGCGCGGCACAAAAAAAAGCACCAACCTTTAGGTCGATGCTTTTAATTTGGAACAACCTGAAACGTTGATTACCAATTGGTTGTAATCTTTTGGTTGTAAAGCCTGTAGGCGTTGCTCTCGTTGCTGTTCACGGCCTTGAAGAAGATTGAGCCCTTCACCGTCGGGTATTTCTTCTGCGTGTAAACGCTCTTGTCGAGTTGTTTGTCGATGGTCAGATTCAGGTCGTGGTTGCCCTTGCCCGAGAATTTCTGTCCGATGTTCTCGATAATTATTGGCGCCTCGTTGCCAAAATTCAGCACCACCTTTTCAATCACAAACGGGCTGTCGTATTTCGACACAACAGGAATTGCGCACCGGCAGCCTTCAATGGTCTCGCCGTTGTCGGTTCCGCCGGTCAGGTTGATGTCGGCGTTCACGAAAATCTCAACGCTGTTCTCCTTCACGTTGAACCAGAAATCTTTCGACGCGCTGCCGCATCTAACCGTGATTTTGTTGTCGGGGTCGTCGTAGCATTCGTCAACCGAATATTTCACAACCCATTCATCTCCATCAGGTTTGATGTCGTTGATTTTTGCGCAGTTCGATTTCACTTTCGGTGTGGCCGATGTTTTAATGATGCGGCCGTTGGTGTAGAGCGAGAAACGAATTTCGCCAAGCGATGTTCCAACAGCTTCAATCGACACATTTTTAATCATTTGTGAAATCTTGCTGACAGCCACATTGCACTTTGTCTTGCGGTTGTCCACATCGATAAACGATGTCGAAAGCGCCTTGATTATGTTGCTCAACTGGTTCAGTTCCTCAATGCTTTCGGCATCATCAATCCGCGCCAAAAAGCCTTCGAGCTGTTGCGTCAGCTCGCGGTCGGCGCGCTCATATTCCATAATCAGTTTCTTGAGTTGGAACTCAGTAAACGGATATTTTATATGGTAATAGAAAGTGATTCCGCCTTTCTCGCTCACTTTCTCCCAATAATACTCCTCTACCTGGTTCACCGAAATGCCTTTGATGAACGGGATGTCGGCGGCGCGAGTCTTGGTGGCCACCTTGTAGTTCTCGGTGATGCTCATATCGCCCGATTTGGTGTCCTCGGTCAGAGTGTATTCCGAAGTTGACGAGATGTTGTCGGCTACAGAGCTGATAATGTGCTCTTTAACTTTCAGAATGGCGCGTTCCTGCGCATCTTCGAGCGTGCTACTCGATGCCACCACAATAATGTAGTCTTTCACCAATGAGTTCACCCACGCGGGTTTCTTTTTCGGCTGATGTTCAAGTACTTTCGCCTTTTGGGCATATGTCTGGCTCACAAGTCCGAAGCCTAACAGAAGTGTCAGTGCGACAAGTATTTTTTTCATAAAGCTGATTTTTAGGTTAACACTCGTTCGATTAAAAAAAGGAAGCTGCCGGCGTGGGCAACTTCCTGAATTTTAGGATGAAAGCAACTATTATAATTTGCTCATCTCCTCGTCGAATTTCTGACGGAATTTCTCGCGGTCATACATAACCTCAAGTTTCTTGTCTTTCGAGATGGCGTTTTCAGCGGCCTCAATAATTTCTTCCTTGCTCATCTCAACAGCCACAAATGCCTCATAACCACCACCTTCGGCGTCATAATATTTCTCGCAGGTAACCGCAACACCCGACAATTTCTGGTTAACAACCTCTTTTGTCATGTTCTGGTACGATTGCTCGAACTCGCTTGCACCGGCGGCATCCATTTCGTTAACGTAGTTCTCTGTAACCGATTTGATTGTCGATGCGATGTTTGCGGCCAAAGTCTGTTTGGCGTTGAGCAGAGCTTTCTGCTTGGCTGTGTTCAAGTTAGCACTCTTTGCCGTTGCGCTTGCGCGGAAGAAGTTCTTGTCAGAACGGCCCTGGTCCTGGCACGGAATGGTAATTTCCTGACGACCTTTTGTTACTGATTGTGAGCCGCCACCGCAATTCGCGAAAAGCAGTGCACCTAAGGCACATAAGCCTAAAATTGAAATCTTTTTCATAACCGTAAATTTTAAGTTAACAAACAAATTTAGTAAAATTTCGATTATAAGATGCAATGGTTGCCTAAATGGTTGCTTGATAAACGCTTTTTTTTTCTTCAATTTCGATGTGTCGATTGTTATATTGTTGATAATTAGATTGTTATCTCGATGTAGTGATGGCCATTTCCTACATAATATATTGTCTTGTTGGTAGTTTGACACGAATTTGTGCCGGATTGATTGGCGAAAAACATTCACTTTGTATTATTTATAAGTGAAAACTCACGGGCAGCAGAACGTTTAACCAACAATTATGCCGCTAATCTGCGAAACTTAACTACCTTTGTCCGCTTTTTACAACAGTTGTATGGTTAAAAGTGATGTAATTGAAAATGAAGATTTTATCCGCGTGTATGGTGCGCGTGAGCATAATTTGAAGAACATTGATGTGACCATTCCGCGCAACAAACTCACCGTAATCACGGGGTTGAGCGGCAGCGGAAAGTCGTCGCTTGCGTTCGACACCATTTATGCCGAGGGGCAGCGCCGCTACATTGAGACTTTTTCGGCCTATGCGCGTCAGTTTTTGGGCGGTTTGGACCGTCCCGATGTGGATAAAATCACAGGCTTGAGCCCTGTCATTTCAATTGAGCAGAAAACCACCAACAAAAATCCGCGGTCCACAGTTGGCACAACCACAGAGATTTACGACTTTTTGCGACTGCTTTTCGCCCGCGCTGGCGAGGCCTACTCGTACAACACTGGCAAAAAGATGGTCAAGTACACCGACGACCAAATTATCGACATCATTATCAGCAAGATGGCGGGGCAGAAAATCTACCTTATGGCACCGCTCATTAAGGGGCGCAAGGGCCACTACAAGGAACTTTTCGACCAACTTCTGCGCAAGGGCTATCTCTACGCGCGCGTCAACGGCAAAATCACCGACCTGACCGCGGGAATGCGGCTCGACCGCTATAAAACCCATAATATTGAGGTGGTTATCGACAAACTGAAAGTTGATGAGAAAGACCGCAAGCGGCTGGCCGAATCGCTCAACACTGCGATGAAGGAAGGCCAAGGCGTGGTGCTTGTGCAAAACGCTGACACTGAAGAAGAAAACTTCTACAGCCGCCACTTGATGTGCCCCGAAACGGGACTGTCGTACAACGAGCCCGCGCCGCACACTTTCTCGTTCAACTCGCCCGTGGGCGCCTGCCCGCATTGCAAGGGCTTAGGCGTTGTAAATAAGATAGATATCGACAAGGTGATCCCCAACCGTCAGTTGAGCATCAAAAACGGTGGTATTCTGCCGTTGGGTAAGTATCGCAATGCGATGATATTCTGGCAGTTGGAAGCAATTGCCGACAAGTTTAAGTTCAAACTCGACACGCCCATCTGCGACATTCCCGAGGAAGCGCTCGACGTGGTTCTGAACGGAAGCGACGAGCCTTTCAAACTGCTGAATACACCGCTGGGCAACTCATCGAACTATTTTTTGAGTTTCCCTGGTGTCATTTCGATGTTGCAGGACATCACCACCGACGAGGTGACCGAGGACAAGCAGAATCCGATGCAAAACTTTGTGAAACAGTGCGTTTGCCCCGAATGTAACGGTGCGCGACTGAACCGCGAGGCTCTGCATTTCAAAATCGATGAGAAAAATATCGCCGAACTCTCGAATATGGACATAAAGAGCCTGTACGCCTGGCTCGACGGCCTTGAAGACCGTTTGAACGACAAGCAGCGCGCCATTTCCGCTGAGATTCTGAAGGAAATCCGCAGCCGCTTGGGCTTTCTGGTCAAGGTAGGGCTCGACTATCTGTCGCTTAACCGCAGTTCGCGCAGCCTGTCGGGTGGTGAGAGTCAGCGAATTAGGCTGGCCACGCAGATTGGCTCGCAACTCGTCAACGTGCTCTACATTCTCGATGAGCCGTCAATCGGTCTGCATCAGCGCGACAACCGCAAACTCATTGAGTCACTGAAAGAACTGCGCGACATAGGCAACACCGTGATTGTTGTTGAGCACGACAAGGATATGATGCTCGCCGCCGACCACGTGATTGATATTGGTCCGTTTGCGGGCCGTCGTGGCGGAAATGTGGTGAGCGAGGGCGCGCCATTCGAGATTCTGAAATCGGACTCACTCACAGCGCAATACCTTAACGGAACGCGCAAAATTGAGATACCAAAGAAACGGCGCAAAGGCAACGGATTGTCGATTGTGCTACACAATGCCACTGGTCATAATCTTAAGAATGTGACACTTACATTGCCTTTAGGCAAGTTCGTCTGCATAACTGGCGTGTCGGGAAGCGGCAAATCGTCACTCATCAACGAGACGCTGCACCCCATTCTGAACCATCATTTTTATCGCTCAATTCAAGAGCCGCTACCGTTCGACTCAATTGAAGGTATCGGCAACATTGACAAGGTGATAGAAGTGAATCAGGAACCGCTTGGGCGCACGCCGCGCTCGAATCCTGCCACCTATTCGGGCGTCTTTTCCGACATCCGCGCGCTGTTCGAGAAGTTGCCCGAGGCGCAAATCCGCGGCTACAAGGCTGGTCGCTTCTCGTTCAACGTGAAAGGCGGCCGCTGTGAGACTTGCAAAGGTGCTGGCGTTCAGACAATTGAGATGAATTTCCTGCCCGATGTGCTGGTTCCGTGCCCCGATTGCAACGGCCACCGCTACAACCGCGAGACGCTTGAAGTGCGCTATCGCGGCAAGTCGATTTCCGATGTGTTGGATATGACTATCAATCAGGCTGTTGAGTTCTTTGAGAACCAACCGAAAATTCTGCAAAAAATCAAGGCTTTGCAGATGGTCGGGTTGGGCTACGTCAAACTTGGGCAGCCATCGACAACATTGAGCGGCGGTGAGGCGCAGCGTGCCAAACTGGCCGCCGAACTATCGAAAAAAGACACTGGCAAGACGCTTTACATTCTCGACGAGCCGACAACTGGCTTGCATTTTGAGGATATCCGCGTGCTGCTCGATGTGCTGCAAAAGCTTGTGGACAAAGGGAATACGGTGGTTGTGATTGAACACAACCTTGACGTCATAAAAGTTGCCGACCACATTATTGATATGGGCCCCGAAGGCGGCTCGGCAGGTGGAAAGATTGTGAGCGAAGGCACGCCCGAGCAGGTTGTGGCGCGCGGCGTGGGCTACACGGCGCAGTACCTGGCCGATGAGTTGGCAGAGTAGTTGGTAAGCCGCTTCGAACCATTTCATATTTTTTTAGCGCATTTTTTTTGCACGTTTGCGCAAATCCCATAACTTTATTCCTGCACTTTTTGCGGCTTCGTCTTGCCTTTAAGGCGAAGTGAAATTTTGAAAAAGATAAAGTTATGATTGAAATTATTTGCACAAACAACGGCGAGAGACGCAATTATCCGCAAGGCACTACATTACAGCAAGTTGCCGCCGATATGGGGCTCACAAGCGAGCCTGTTTATGCGGCTTACGTCAACAATAAACTGCAGGAACTCGATTTCGCATTGTTCAATCCGTATATAGTTGAATTTATTGGATTTAAGCATCCCGAAGGCAAACGAATGTACGACCGTTCGCTGAGTTTCGTTCTCTACAAGGCCGTCCACGACATTTTCCCTGGAAAGAAACTGAAAATCGAACATTCAATCTCTAACGGCTATTATTGTGAAATTGAGGGCGTTGACTCTGTCAGCGTGGACCAAGTTGTTGAAATCGACAGCCGTATGCGCGAAATCATCAGCCTTGACCTGCCTTTTATCCGCAAGCGGATGCTCGCCGAAGATGCCATCAAACTTTTCGATGAGATGGGCTACCACGAGAAAGCGCAGCTGCTCAAAACACGCGCACATCTCTATTCTTCAGTCTATTATCTCGACGATGTGATGGACTATTTCTACGGATGCCTTCTGCCTTCAACGGGCTATCTGAAGGTGTTCAGCATCGATAAGTATTACGATGGAATGCTGCTTCGCGCGCCGTTCCGCGACAATCCGAACGCTGTTGCCGAGCTTGAACTGCAAGACAAGATGTTTGATGTTCTGCACGAATTTAAAAAGTGGGGTAGGATATTGAATATCAGTTATATGAGTAATATTAACCAATGCATCGATGACGGCAGCATCGGTGAATTGATAAAGATTTCAGAGGCTTTGCAAGAGAAGAAGCTTGCGCAGATTGCCGATATGATTGCCACTCGTCAGCCGCAGCCGCGACTGGTGCTGCTTTCGGGCCCATCGTCATCGGGCAAGACCACCACGGCCAACAAACTGGCCATTCAGCTGAAAGTGGCTGGTTTTAACCCTGTTACGCTGTCGCTCGACAATTATTTTGTTGACCGAGAGAAAACCCCCCGCGACGAGAACGGCGACTATGACTTTGAAGCATTGGAAGCGCTTGATATTCCGTATCTTAACAACGATTTGAACCAACTTTTCGCTGGCAAGACCATCGATGTGCCGAAGTTCTCGTTCAAAGACGGCAAACGCTTCTTCGACGGTGAGAAAATGAAGCTCGACGCCAACAGCATCATCATTGCCGAGGGCATTCACGCGCTGAATCCGAAACTCACCGCCCACATCGACGACAGTCTGAAATTTCGCGTTTATGTGTCGGCGCTCACCACGCTTTCGCTCGACAACCACAACCGCATCCCGACTACCGACACGCGCCTTATCCGCCGCATTGTGCGCGACTACCGCTACCGCGGCTACAGCGCAAAGGACACCATCGACCGCTGGCCGAGCGTGCGCCGAGGCGAGGACAAGCACATATTCCCGAATCAGGAACGCGCTGATATTATGTTCAATACGGCGATGGTTTACGAAACAGGCGTGCTCAAGCGTTATGTTGAGCCCATTTTGCAGCAGGTGCCGCCAAACTGCACAGCCTACCGCGAGGCTCTGCGACTGCTGAAATTCCTGAGTTACGTCAAGCCGATTCCCGACAACGAGATTCCGCCGACATCAATCCTGCGGGAATTTTTGGGTGGCAGCAGTTTCAAGTATTGATGGGTTGAAAATCACAGTTGCGTCCGGGCTTTTTGTTGCGGTTTTGCTGCAAAAATGGTCCGGACGCATTGTTTTGTGCCGTCGATAACTGCTTTTGTACGCTATAATCGGCTTAAAATAAAGGTTTTGCGGGGTGTTATTTTACTTTTTTTCTAATTCGCGAAAGCGGGAAATGTTCTAATTAATTGTTTGATATACAAATAATTATTACGATTATTAACAGATATGAACCGCTGAGTGTCGAAAAAAAAGGCTTTTAAAAGCCCCGAAAGTTTGATTGTATGCGGTTTTTAGCTATTTTAGCAATCGATTGTTAAGTTTGCTTTATGCAAAAAAATCTTTATGCTTAAATCGAATCTTATTTTAGGAATTATCAGCATTTTAATGCTGTTCGGACTTGTTGGAGAGTCTGTTTCAGTATCGCTGAATATGCCCGATTCAGCCCAAAGCGACAGTGAGTTTTTGGTTGAGGTTACCATCCGCAAAGGCGATGTTGAGGGTTTTGCCCGCTTCCAACAGAAATTGCCCAACGGATTCAAGGCTGTGGCCCGTCAGACGGCCAACGGCGAGTTCTCGTTTGTTGACCAGAAGGTTAAAATCCAATGGATGAAGGTGCCACTCGACAAGGAGCTTGTGGTGTCTTACGCCATTCAGGTTGACCCGGCAACACCGTCGGGCAGCTACACATTCGACGGCAGTTTCTCGTACATTCAGGACAACTCGGTGCAGGTGGCATCGGCCGCAAGCCGTACTTTGCAAGTAATTGCCGACGAATCATCGTTGAACCTTGCAAATCAGCAGAATATGGTTATCCAGAAAGGCGATGTGCAAGTTAACTTGAAAACTGTTGACTGCATCCGTCAGAAACCATATTTGAATGAGAATAACGAAGTGATTGTCAATCTTTTGGTTAACAAAGGCGAGTTGAACGGCTTTGGTAAGGTTCAGGAGCAGATTCCGGTTGGCTATCGTGCCGAGAGCATCAAATCAAAAAATTCGATTTTTACTTATAAGAACCACATTGTCAAATTCTTATGGATGAATATGCCGAACGGCTCAGGCGATGATAATTTCGTGGTTTCGTACAAACTGATTCCTGAGGGCGAAATTCCCGACGAGGAATTCCAGATTGTGGGAACTTTCTCATACGCGGAGTCGGACCGTACCAAGACGATAAATATTGCCGAGCGCAGTGTTGATTTGGAAAAAGACGACGACGAGCTGCTTGTTCAAGCCGCAGAGCCAGCTCCAGAGCCGGAGCCGGCTGCGCCAATCGCATCGTACACACCGGCACCCGAGCCCACATATTCGTATGAGCCGGTTTCGACACCCGAACCCGCTACTCAGTACACGCCGGAGCCGTCGTACACTGAGCCACAGCCTACTGCGCCATCGTACACCGAGCCGGCCTACGAGGCACCGAAGGCAACCACAACAGCACCTCGCACTCGTCCGACATATCAGGCATCGGCCGCCGATTTGACCGACATTCCGTCGCCAGAGCAAGGCGTGGCTTTCAGAGTGCAAATTGCCGCCGGTCACAAACTTGTTGGAAAGAACTATTTCAAACGCTTGAATATCACCGATCAGGTTCAGGTTGAGATACATAACGGTTGGAATAAGTACACAATAGGCAATTTCAGCGAGTATAAAGACGCTCGCGACTACCGCGTTTATGTCTGGAACAACACTCCGATTCACGACGCGTTTGTTTCGGCTTACAACAACGGAATGCGCATCACCGTTCAGGAGGCTCTTATGATTGCTAATCAAAAGTGGTACAAATAGTTGTAGGCGAGGATAAAGAATAGCGTGGAATGAGGGTTTCGCTGATTTCGATATTATGTATGTTTCTCTGTGTGAGTGCGTTTGCGCAACAGGAAATCGACGATGACTATCTCTCGGTGCTCCTTGCCGAAGAGGAGGAGACAACCAACACAGCTTTCAAACCAGTTATCGGCTTCGGTGTCGGTAACTTTTCTTTTTATGGCGATGTGGTAGATTATTTCCGCTCGCCCATCAACGGACTTACTTCGTATCGTTTTCTTATCAGCCGTAATTTGGGCCATTATTTCGACATCGAGTTCCACGGAACACTGGGCAAGGTTGGCGGCAGCTTGTATTCGGCTGAAAATAAGACTAAAATCGATTTCTCGAATATGGTTGGGACCGATGGCAAAATCGACCCCGAGCGAATTGCCCGCCTTATGACGGAAGAGCAACGCGCTGATATGCAGACGGTTGCCAACTTTCGGTCGCAGATTTTCGCGGGCGGTGTATCGATGGCTTACAACTTCAACCACATTCTCGACCACAAACGCCCGATTCACCCTTATGTGTCGCTGGGCGTTGAGTTTTTCCAGTTTTCGTCGAAAGGTGATTTCTTTGATGCCGACAACCGGGCCTACGTTTACTGGCCTGACGGCACCATCCGCGACAGCAAGGGCGAGATAATCGTCCGTGACTATGAGTATGAAACCGATTTGCGTAACCTTGACCTTTACGGATACGGCGAATATGCCAAAACCAGTGTGGCGTTTCCTGTCGATGCCGGATTCAACGTTACAATAACCGACCGTGTGACTTGCCGTTTCGGTTGCGCAGCGCACTTCCCGCTAACCGATTACATCGACAACGTGAAAGGTGGCAAAGGGTGGAAGAACGATATTGTGGTGAACACCTATGTGTCGCTCTCAATCGACCTCTTCTCGACCGACGACGAGATTGCTGCGGTTGAGAATTTCCGCAATCTCAAGTTCACCGTCACCGACCATCTTGATGAGGACGGCGATGGTGTTGACGACTTCAACGATGAGTGCCCGGGAACGCCTAAAGACGTGAAAGTCAATCAATATGGTTGTCCTATAGACACTGACAAGGATGGCGTTCCAGATTATCTTGACAAGGAACCCAATACGCCAATTGGAAAGATCGTTACCTCAAGCGGTATTAAACTGGAAGAAAGACAAATACTTATGCTTCTATATAATCCTGATGCTGTAAAACATAGCGATACACGTGTGTACTCGAACACCGCGAATGGACAAAGTAGCAGCAACATCGACGCAACAAAGGGCATTCCTGCCAAGTACAAGTTTGTTGATACCGACAACGACAACTACATCTCGCACGAGGAGTTGCAAAAAGCTATTGATGACATTTTCGAAGGCACATCGACGCTATCGCCGGCTGACATTAATGGGTTGCAGGATTTCTTCTTTGAGCAGTAATTGACAGTTACAATCGAGTTTAAAACACACCTATTATATATAGGTATCATTTCAACGGTTCAATTTTAGCGATTAATCGTTTGTAATGTTGAGGTAATAAGTGAAATTCGTAAAATCCGCCGGCACACCTTATATAATGGCAAAAGCCGTATCTTTGCAAACACTGAAAATCGTTGGCGCACAATGCGCTGAACGCGATTTATCAGATTGAAAGAGTGAAAGTTGGGGACCACAGTCGCCCGGCTTTTTTATTTGATAACCTTAAAAACGAAAGTATCGTGCAAGTAATGAAATTTGGCGGAACTTCAGTAGGTTCGCCTGAACGCATCAGAGAAGTGGCCCGCCTGATTGACGACGGGAAACCGAAAATTGTTGTGCTGTCGGCAATGTCGGGAACGACAAACGCTTTGGTTGAGATTGCCAACTATCTGTATAAGAAGAACTTCGACGGCGCAAACGAGAAAATCAGCCAACTGGAACAGAAATATTTCGGTGTGGTTGACGAACTGTTTACAACGCAGAAATACAAAGAGTTAGGCATCGAACTGATAAACAGCCACTTCAGCCACATCCGTTCGTTCGCCCGCGATATGTTCACAATGTTCGAAGAGAAGGAAATTCTTGCACAGGGCGAGTTAATTTCCACAGCCTTAATGAATTACCACTTGCAAGAGACTGGCCGTCAGTCGCATCTGATTTCGGCGTTGAACTTTATGCGAATCGACAAGAGCGGCGAGCCTGACGACTACTACATCCGCGAGAATCTGCAACGCGAACTGAAGCAGTGCGGCGACTATTATCTGATTATCACACAAGGATTTATCTGCCGCAACGCAATGGGTAACATCGACAACCTGCAGCGCGGCGGCAGCGACTATTCGGCTTCGATTATCGGTGCGGCCGTGAATGCCGAAGAAATCATCATCTGGACCGACATCGACGGTATGCACACCAACGACCCGCGCATTGTTGAGCACACACACTCGATTCCCGAGTTGTCGTTCGACGAAGCGGCCGAACTGGCATATTTCGGTGCGAAAATCCTGCACCCGACTTGCGTAATGCCCGCCAAACTGGCCAACATTCCCGTGCGCATCAAAAACACAATGGAACCGTCGGCGCAAGGCACAATCATCAAGAAGGACGTGCCGAAGGTGCCAATCCGCGCCATCGCTGCCAAAGACGGCATCACCGCCATCAAAATCAAGAGCGACCGTATGCTTATGGCGCACGGGTTCCTGCGCAAGGTGTTCGAAATTTTTGAGACTTACGAGACATCTATCGATATGATTACCACGTCGGAAGTGGGCGTTTCGGTCACCATCGACAACACCAAAAACCTTGAGCCGATTGTGAACGAACTGCACAAATACGGCACGGTTGAAGCCGAAGGCGATTATGTAATCATTTGTGTTGTAGGCGATTTGCACTCGAATTCGAAGGGATTTGGCGGCACCATTCTGTCAGCCCTGAACGACATTCCAATCCGTATGATTTCGTACGGCGGCAGCAACTTCAACGTGTCGGTTCTGGTGAAGTCGGAATACAAGAGTCAGGCGCTCAACAGCTTGAGCCATAGCATTTTCACCGACGAAAAATAGTGTCTATGAATTTCGATTTGAAACAATTCGAAGGGCTGAAAACGCCGTTCTACTGGTACGACTCGCAACTGCTCGACCAAACGCTGCAGACCGTGAAATCGCTGGCCGACCGCCACGGCTATCACGTGCACTACGCCGTGAAAGCCAACGGCAATCTTGAGATTCTGCGCCGCGTGAACGCCGCGGGGCTGGGCACCGACTGCGTGAGCGGAAACGAGATTCTGCAAAGCATTGCCGCTGGCATCGCACCCGAAAAAATTGCGTTTGCAGGTGTCGGCAAGAGCGACGAAGAGATTCGCATCGGTCTGGAAAACAATATTTTCTGCTTCAACTGCGAGTCGATTCCCGAAATTGAAGTGATTGACGAGATTGCCGGCCAAATGGGCAAGCGGGCGCACATTGCGCTGCGCATCAATCCCAACGTGCACGCTTCGACGCACCACTACATAACTACCGGCTTGGAAGAGAACAAGTTCGGCATCAACACGTGGGCTTTGGACGACGTGCTGAAGGTGCTGGAACGTACAAAGAACGTTGAACTCATCGGTCTGCACTTCCATATTGGCTCGCAAATTCTTGATATGCAGGATTTTCGCAATCTCTGCACTCGTGTGAACGAGATTCAGGAATGGTTCTACGCCCGCAAAATCATTGTTGACCACATCAACGTGGGCGGCGGTCTTGGTGTGAACTACGAACAGCCTGACAAACAGCCGATTCCGACGTTTGAAGAGTATTTCAAGGTGTTTGCAGAGTCGCTGAAACTGCGCCCGAAACAACAACTGCACTTTGAGTTGGGCCGCGCCATTGTTGCACAGTGTGGCAGCCTGATAACCAAAGTGTTATACGTCAAGAACGGCACAAACAAGAAGTTTGCCATTGTTGACGCGGGCTTCACCGAACTCATCCGCCCGGCGCTGTATCAGGCTGTGCACAAGATTGAGAACATCAGCAGCACCGAGCCCGAAGAGAAGTACGACGTTGTGGGACCAATCTGCGAGTCGTCGGACTGCTTTGCCAAGTCAATCGACCTGGCCGGCTGCCATCGCGGCGACCTGCTGGCCATCCGCACCGCCGGCGCTTACGGCGAAGCAATGGCATCGACCTACAATCTGCGCACGCTGGTGAAGGGGTATTTTTCGAAATAGAAACGAATTGAACGCAACAACAAAAACGGCAGCCAAAGGGTTGCCGTTTTTGTTGCTTGATAATCAATTAAATCTTAAAGAAATCCATTGGATTTGTAGTGAAGAAATCTTCGAATGGAATGCCATCGGTGCCAATGACGAACGATGCCGACGGGCTGAACAGACGGTTAAACACCGCCATTCCTTCGTTAAAACTATGCGTGCCACTTTTAACTTCAAGAGCCACAACTTTTTCGCCATATTTCAGCACAAAATCAACTTCTTTCGAGTTTTCGTTCCAATAATAGAGTTCGAAACCTTCTGACTTTGAAAAATTAAGCAAGTGAGCGCCCACTGCCGATTCGGTCAGCCGCCCCCAATAGGCGGTATCAGCCTTGGCCTCATCGAGCGATTTTTGGCTTTGAATGGTCATCAGCGCATTATTGTGCACCTGCAACTTGGGTTTCGACGCACGTTGTTGAATCACATTCCCGGAGTATTTGCTCAATCCGCACAAGAGCCCGGCGGAATTTAGCAGATTGAGATAGCCGCCAAGTGTAGTCAAGTTGCCTTTTTCCTGCAATTCGCCTTGTATTTTGTTGAGCGACAAAATTTGAGCCGAAAACGAACTGCCAATATCGAACAATCGACGCAACAGAACCGGCTTATTAACTTGTGTGAGCATCAGAATGTCTTTCGATAGCGTTGCTTCAACAAGCGACTGTCGGATGTAGTTGCGCCAACGTTGCGTGTCGGCCATAAGCTCCGCCGCACCTGGATAGCCACCATACATTATATATTGGTCGAGGTTTGTGCCGAATGCCTCGCGCATTTCGGTAAACGACCAGTGCGTAATGTAAATTTGCTCGAACCTTCCGGCTAACGATTCCGACAGTCCTTTCTGAATCAGCAGCGATGATGAACCAAGCAACGCAACCTTAATCGGGCGATGGTTGAGTGTGTCGCTATCCCATTCTTTTTTAACCACTTCGCTCCAATTCTGCACTTTTTGAACCTCGTCAATCACTAACAGAAAATCTGCTGAGGGGTTCTTTTGATGCTCAAGCCGCGCACGATTCCAAGTTGTTCTGAGCCATTCAGTATCAATGCCGGCAATATCATCGGCGGTGGCGAAAAGGTGCGGAACATTCAGTTCGTTAAGAAGTTGCGTGACAATTGTGGTTTTGCCAACTTGCCGTGGACCGAAAAGGACTTGAATAAACTTTCGCGGCTCTTCCAGTCTTTTCTTTACCACTTTGTATACAGTGCGTTTCATATCAAAAACAATTTTTATTAGCCGTACTTAAATAATTTTATTAGATACACCTAATAATTTTATTAGGCAAATGTAATAAAATTTTTCACCAACATAATATTTCTTTGCAAAGCCAACAAAAAAAACGGCTGCCAAATCGGTTGCCGTTTTTGTTTGTTTCAATCAAAAGCTGTTCAATCAGTAGAGCACAACACTATCCCGACAAAAGTGGACGCTATCTTTTGTGCTGTTTATCTGCACATAAACAAAATATTTTGTCTTACCACCAGAGATGGTGTCCAGAGAGGCTATGCGGGAGATTTCCAAATCATTTGATACTGCAGGGCATCCGCACTCATCGTAGTTGGCGACAGCAGACAGGTAGATGGTGTCGTGAAGTGCATTGGCTAACACCCTGGCAGACTGATAGCATCCCAAATCGTGAATCTGCATATCGATGGTAAATTCGCTTCTTACTCTGACAGAGTCGGGAATTTCAACGCTAACAAAAGGCACTTCAATAGAGCGAGGGCAATTGTCGCTGTCGACTTTGCAGCCCGTCAAAACTGTGGCCGCAACAAAAGGAATATAAAATTTTACTTTCATTATCAATATTTTACTTACGAACTACAATATTTTTAGAAACAACAACTATCGACCTGGCCTCGTCATTACCAACAATAGCGTTGTAAAAGGCTGTATAATGGTCATAATCGCCTAGTTTCAGAGATACAGACTTTTCAACGCTGGCCGTGTCGGGAAATTCATCGCAATAATCCTGAAGGGCTTCGCCAAAGAACCAAACGGTGTCTTTGTTGAGTTTTGGGTTCACCCGGTACTCTTTGATGCATACGCCCTTGTCAAGCACAAAGTCTGCAGTGAATTTCTGACCGGCGTCAACGGTATCGGGAATGTCGGCACTAACAAAGGGCACATTGACTTCGACGGGGCACCAACTGCGCGGTTCCTTGCAGGCGGCAATCACTGCCGCAAATGCTGCAAATATCAAAAATCGTTTCATAATCACGCGTTTATAATGTCAGATGATGGACTTTTTCAAATTTCAAATCGCTGTCGGTGCGGGCGGTTTTCTCTTCGGCTTTGTAACCGATGGCGACAACAGCCAAAACCTCGTGTTCGGGCTTGAGATTGAGCAACTTGCGCAGATTCTCGGTTGCCGGAACGCCATCTTCGGTGCCACGCTGGCGCATCTGCACCCAGCAGGCTCCCAACCCTTGATTTTCAGCCTCAAGCATAATAAGTGTGGTGGCAATCGAGGCATCTTCAATCCAAACGTCGGATTTTGAAGTGTCGGCAACCACAACAATGGCCAACGGAGCGCTTGCAACCAGCGACGCGCCGTGTGCTTTGGCCTGCGACAATTTTATCAGCACATCGGGCTCATCGGCCACAACAAACTCGCACGGATAAACCGATTTGCCCGACGGAGCCAGCAATCCGGCCTTCAATATTGCCTCAACCTTTTGCCGCTCAACGGGTTGCGCTGTAAACTTGCGGTGGCTGCGGCGTTTGCGTATCAATTCTGAAAATTCCATAATTCGATTTTAAACGTTGTTCATTTTTTGCGCCGCAAGTTAAAAAACTTCGGTTTAGAAAACCGACCTAAAACTTATCTTTGGCCGCAATTAAAACAAAAGAAAATGAACAATTGGTACGAATGCAAAGTCAAATATCAAAAGGTTGACGAAAACGGCAAACAAAAGGCCGTGAGTGAGATTTATATGGTTGACGCAGTGTCGTTTACCGACGCCGAGGCGCAGATAACAAAAGAGCTGGAGCAGTACGCCGGCTTAGGCGAGTTCAATGTGGTGTCGATAAAGACGGCCAGCTACTCGGAGATTGTGCCCAACGAGTCGGGCGACCGCTGGTTCAAGTGCAAGGCTGTTTTCATCTCGTTCGACGAGAAAACGAACAAGGAGCGCCGCACATCGTCGAATATGCTGGTGCAGGCCACCGATGTGAAAGACGCCTACGAAGTGCTCTCGAAGGCCCTGAGCACAAGCATCGCCGACTTCACAATTCCGGCCATCCAGGAGTCGTCGATTATGGATATTTTCGGTATTCTGCACGATTTCGATAAGGCCGACGCTGAAGAAAAAAGCGAGGAATAATCCTGTTTTCCGTTAAATATCAATCGGTTATAATTTCTGCGAGCGATGAAAGTTTTTGCTTCGGGTTGTTACGATATGCTCCACAGCGGTCACGTGGCGTTTTTCAAAGAGGCGGCCACGTATGGCGATTTGTATGTTGGCATCGGCTCCGACCGCACCATTGAACAGCTGAAGGGCCGCAAAACCATCAACTCCGAGCAGGAACGGTTATATATGGTCAAATCAATTCGTTACGTAACCGATGCGTGGATTAACAGCGGTAGCGGACTGCTCGATTTTGTTGATGAGCTGCGCCGCCTGAAACCCGACCGCTACGTGGTGAACGAAGACGGCCACTCGCCCGCCAAAGCCGACCTTTGCCGCGAGCTGGGCATTGAATATATTGTGTTGAAACGCACGCCCGAATCTGGTCTGCCCACACGCTCAACAACTGCGCTGCGCGGCGGCACGGGCTGCCAACTGCCTTACCGGCTCGACATTGCCGGCACCTGGATTGACCAGCCGCAACTGTCGAAAATCCGTCCGGGATGGGCCATCACCATCTCGCTTGAACCGATTGTGGAGTACAACGAGCGCAGCGGAATGTCAACCTCAACGCGCAACGCCGCCAAGCGACTCTGGCCTTATCAGCTGCCGCTCGAAAAGCCCGAGAAACGGGCCGAGCTGCTCTTCCGTTACGAGAACGAGCCGGGGCGCACAATCATTTCCGGCGCTCAAGACGCCATCGGAATCTGCGTTCCGGGACTTGTGCGGCACTACTATAATGGTGTTTATTGGCCCGAAAAAATTGAGCGCGTCGACGATGAAGCCATACTAACCTGGCTCGAAGACCACATATACCTTGTCACGCTCTGGCCGCGCCCCGACGGCACCGACCTGCTCTGCAATACCGACATCACGCTCGAAAAAATCGGCGCGCTGACCGCTGCCGCCGACCGTTGCTGGACGGCCATAATGGAGCGCAATCTGGCGGATTTCGGCCGGGCAGTGACCGACTCGTTCAACGCGCAGACCGCGATGTTCCCTAATATGGTTAACGATAAGATTCTGAGCGTAATAGAGCAATACGAGCCCAATGTTCTGGGATGGAAACTTGCAGGTGCGGGAGGTGGCGGCTACTTGGCTCTGATTGCCGACAAACCCGTCAGCAATGCTATGAAAATCAAGATTCGGCGGTGGATGGAATGATTGAGGGACTGAATCCTTTATTCAGTTATTCTCTCATTCAATCATTCTCTCATTCAATCATTCTCTCATTCACTCCTTAATTAAAGTCCCGCGCTCATATACTCAAAATCGACATTTGTTTTCAGAAGGTCGGCCACGGTGTAACCATCGAAAAAGTTGTTCACTGTTTCGTAGAGTTTCTTCCACATTGGCAGAGTGCGGCAGATTTGCGTACGGTCGCAGGGTTTCGCGTCGCAGCCGAGGCAGGCAACCGGTGCCAGCGAGCCTTCTGTGGCGTGCAGAATCTCGGTCAGAGTGTATTCCTGCGGCGGACGATTCAACCGGTAGCCGCCGCCCTTGCCGTGAACGCCGTCAATCAGCCCCGACTTCGACAGCTCAGTGGTTATGCTTTCAAGATATTTCAGCGAAATGTCCTGACGTTCCGAAATATCCTTCAGCCTTGTATAGCCCGCAGAGCCTTGTTCTGCAAGGTCAATCATCACTCTGATAGCGTATCTGCCACGTGTTGAAATCATCATAATCCGATATTGGTTTGGTTTAGCAAGTTACAATTTTTATCCGTCCTGCGGTTGTTTTTTTTGTCGATTGTCGCGAAAGCGAAAAACCGCACACCGCACCATTTGATGATGCAGTGCGCGGTATTGCGCTGACATTCAGTTTTATTCAGCAAACAAAGTTGTGCTCAGATAGCGGTCGCCAGTGTCGGGCAGCAGAACAACAATGTTTTTGTCCTTGTTCTCGGGACGTTTAGCCAGCTCGATTGCAGCCCACAGAGCCGCGCCCGACGAGATGCCGACCAGAACACCCTCGGTGCGGCCAAACTCGCGGCCCGTCGCGAAAGCGTCCTCGTTCGAAACTGTGATGATTTCGTCGTAAATCTTGGTGTCGAGCACATCGGGAACAAAGCCTGCGCCGATGCCCTGAATCTTGTGCGGTCCGGGAACGCCGGTCGACAAAACTGCCGACGAAGCTGGCTCAACGGCTACGATTTTCACACCAGGTTTCTTCGATTTCAAATATTTGCCCACACCTGTAACGGTTCCGCCGGTTCCAACGCCAGCCACAAAAATGTCAACTTGGCCATCGGTGTCCTCAAAAATCTCAGGACCAGTGGTTTCAAGGTGTGCCTTCGGGTTGGCGGGATTCACAAACTGACCGGGAATGAAGCTGTTTGGCGTTGATGCGGCCAGTTCCTGCGCTTTCGCGATGGCGCCCTTCATACCTTTCGAGCCGTCCGAAAGAACAACCTCGGCACCGTAAGCCTTCATCAGTTGGCGACGCTCAACGCTCATCGTCTCGGGCATTACAATAATGGCTTTGTAACCGCGGGCGGCAGCCACGCTGGCCAGGCCAATGCCGGTGTTTCCACTTGTCGGCTCAATAATCACCGCCCCCTGTTTCAGTTTGCCGGCACGCTCGGCTTCCTCAATCATTGCTTTTGCAATGCGGTCCTTGACGCTGCCTGCGGGGTTGAAATACTCAAGTTTGGCAATGATTTTCGCCTGAAGTTTGTGCGCCGACTCAATGCGGCTCAGTTCCAGAAGTGGAGTGTGGCCAATCAGTTCGTCGGCCGATTTGTAGATTTTTGACATTTCCGTAATATTTTTAAAGTTCAATTTCTGTTTTGACGATGCAAACATAAACAATATTTCTATTACCCACTATGTTGGTAGGTTAATTTTTTAAAAAAATTTTAAGATTTTGCATTTATTTACTGATTATCAGCAAAATATACAGATGTCAATTTAAAAACAATTCAATACTCTTTACACATTAAACTTTACTCGCTTTTCATTACCTTTGCGGCTCAAATTTTTGACGATGATTACAGTATCAAATCTCTGCGTTCAGTTTGGCAAACGCATTCTTTTTCAAGATGTTAATCTTAAGTTTACGCCTGGCAACTGCTACGGCATCATTGGTGCCAACGGCGCTGGAAAATCCACTTTTCTGAAGACGCTCTACGGCGGAATCGACGCCACACGCGGCACAGTGACCATTGCGCCGGGCGAACGGCTATCGGTGCTGAAGCAGAACCACTTTGAATTCGACGACTGCACCGTGCTCAACACCGTGCTGATGGGCCACGCCGAACTGTGGCGCGTGATGAACGAGAAGGACGCGCTCTACGCAAAGCCCGATTTCAGCGAAGAAGACGGCATCAAGGCATCGGAACTTGAAGAGAAATTTGCCGAGATGGACGGATGGAACGCCGAGAGCGACGCCGCAACGCTACTGAGCGGACTGGGCATCAAAGAAGATTTGCACCAAAAATATATGCGCGAGTTGAGCGGTAAAGAGAAGGTGAAGGTGCTGCTGGCACAGGCGCTTTTCGGCAAGCCCGACAATCTGCTGCTCGACGAGCCCACCAACGACCTCGACCTCGACACCGTGACCTGGCTCGAGAACTACCTGTCGGAATTTGAAAACACGGTGCTTGTGGTCTCGCACGACCGCCACTTCCTCGACTCAATCTGCACCCACACCGTCGACATCGACTTCAACCGCATTCAGATGTTCGCCGGCAACTACAGTTTCTGGTACGAGTCGAGCCAACTTGCTCTGCGTCAGCAACAAATGCAGAACAAAAAGGCCGAAGAGAAGAAAAAGGAACTTGAAGAGTTCATCCGTCGGTTCAGCGCCAATGTGGCCAAAAGCAAACAGACCACTAGCCGCAAGAAAATGTTGGAAAAACTTAATATTGAAGAGATTAAGCCATCGAACCGCAAATATCCCGGCATCATCTTCACCCCCGCCCGCGAGTGCGGCGACCGCATTCTCGAAGTGAAGGACCTTTCGAAGACTGTTGATGATGTGAAACTGTTTAGCAATCTGAACTTTACGGTCAACAAAGACGACAAAATCGTCTTCCTGTCGCGCAACACCCGCGCAATGACCACGCTCTTCGAGATTCTGAAAGACCATCTGACACCCGACACCGGCTCATACACCTGGGGACAGACTATCACGAAGGCCTATCTGCCGCTCGACAACGAGAAATTCTTTAAAGACGATATAACACTGATGGACTGGCTGGCTCAGTTCTCGGAAGACACGAGCGACCTCTATCTGCGTGGTTATCTGGGTAAAATGCTGTTCTCGGGCGACGAAGTGAACAAGAAAGCCAATGTGCTTTCAGGCGGCGAGCGCGTGCGCTGTATGATTGCCCGGATGATGATTCGCAACGCCAACGTCCTCATCCTCGACACCCCGACCAACCACCTCGACCTTGAGTCGATTCAGGCGTTCAACAACACGCTGGTCAAGTTCAAGGGCAATGTGCTGATGTCGTCGCACGACCACGAGTTCATTCAGACCGTGAGCAACCGAATCATCGAAATCGGTCCCAACGGAATGATTGACAAGATGATGGAATACGATGACTACATCAGCGACGGGCATATTGCGGAGTTGAGAGAAAAGTTGTACTCGTAAGTTTGGAGTTGTTAGTTATAAAATTTGGAAAAGTCCTCATTGGCAAGCCGATGGGGATTTTTTTTGTTAATCAAAAATCGGGCTGCGCAACCTTTTGACTGCTTAAGGAGTCTTGTTTTTGTTGATTTTGCTAAATTGCATTGTCAAATGACAACAAAAACTTCAAAAACAATAATTATGAAGAGTCTGACACGGGTTGCAGCCCTGATTTCGGCGACAGCCATAATAGGAACCACCGCCAACGCCCAAAGCTACGAGGAGTGGGCGGCGCAACAGCGCAAAGAACAGCAGGAATTCGTTGAAAACGAGCGGAAAAGCTTCGAGCAGTTTGCGAAAGAGCGCGATGAGGAAATCCGCAAAATGGACGAGGAGTTCACCGAGTTTCTGAAAAAAGAGTGGAAAAACTACCAGTCGGCTGAGGACATTTACAAGCCCGACGCCCCGAAACCGGTGACAAAGCCTGTGTATCAGTCGGAACCGAAGCAGACGCAGGAGCTGAAGGTTGAGAAAGCCGAGCGGATTGAGTCGTACGGCGAGGCACCTAGGCTGCCGTTCCTGGCCAAATCGGACGCGAAGGATTTCCGTCCGGCAACGGCCACATTCAACTTCTACGGCAACAACATCACCGTCCGCTACGACCGCAACGAGGCTGTTAACGTGGGCTCGGTCAACGAGCAAAACATTGGCAACCTTTGGGAGCAATTGTCGAAAACCAACTACAGCTGCACCATCGACGACCTGCTGAAATGGCATAACCAACTGAACCTCAACGACTGGGGCTTTTATCAGCTGGCCAAAGGCGCGGCCAACCAGATTGCCGGCTCGGCCAACAGCAAAGTGCTGCTCACGTGGTTTCTGATGACCAAAGCCAACTACAAGGCCCGCCTCGCATACAAGTCCGACAAGATGTATCTGCTGCTGGCCACCTCAAACAACATCTACGGCAAGCCCTACTTCACATTCAACAATCAGCGTTATTATCTAATTGACGGTCAAGCCGATAATCTTTACACCTACGATAAGGACTTCCCCGAAGCCCGCACCACCCTCGACCTGAACATCTACAAACCGATAAACGTGGCCGAGCAGCTGAAAACCAGAAAGATGGATTTTGAGTACGATGGCGAGAAACACCAGTTCGATGTCAGCTACAACCTGAACACCATCAATTTTTACAACGATTATCCGCAGGCCGAGATAAAAATCTATTTCGACGCTACAATGGGCCGCTCCACAAAGGAGTCGCTGTCGCAGGCGCTTACGCCGATTGTGTCGGGAATGGATGCCGTTGACGCCACCGGACTGCTGCTGAAATTTGTGCAGTCGTTCGACTATAAGACTGACGACCAGCAATTTGGCCACGAGCGTTTCTTCTTCCCCGATGAGATGTTCCACTTTCCTTACTCCGACTGCGAGGACCGCGCCGTGCTTTTCGCCTATCTGGTCAAGCAACTGACGGGGCTCGATGTCATCGGCCTCAACTATCCCGGCCATATGGCTGCCGCGGTGGCTTTCAACACCAATGTCGAAGGCAGCTACGTGGAGCACAACGGCCGCCGCTACACCATCTGCGACCCAACCTACATTGGGGCGCCGGTGGGAATGTGTATGCCGCAATACGCCAGCGCAAGCGCCGTGGTGATTGAGAACGCCGCCCATCCCGACCTGGCCGTTCGCGCCGGAAAACTTTGGAAAATAGCCAACAAATATGGTCTTTATCAGGGCGATAACAAACGCAACATTGTTTTCGACGGCAACGGCGACGCCTATATGTGCGGATATTTCAATGGCAGTGTCGATTTTATGGGACGGCAGCTAACAGCCTCTGGCTCTGATATTTTCATTGCAAAAATCACTGCCGACAACGAGCTCGGATTCCTCTACCGCATTGGCAGCAAAGCCGACGATGTGGCATACAATATCGCGCTCGGCAACGACGACAGTTTCTACTTCTCGGGCCTGTTCAACGGCGAGCTGACGGTGGCCGGACAGACGCTGAAAACCCAGCAGTCGGATATGTTCATCGCCAAATGCTCGCGCAGCGGACAACTGACGTGGATTAGCCAGGCCAACATCGGGCAGATGGACAGCATCAACAACACGTTTGCCGCGCAGTTCGACCCCAATGGCAAGCGACTTTGGACTCGCACCTACGCTGAAAACGAAGACTTTAGCGACTACGGCATCCGCATCGACAAAGACGGTTGCCCGTTCCTGGCCGGCTCAATGCTTGCCTCGGCTGGACTGATGAGCAAATCGTATGAGAGTATGGCACGTCGCAGCGGATTTGTGGTGAACGGCCGCGATATGGCCGATGTTGCCGAAACGCCTACCGACCCATCGATTGCGGGTCTGCTCAAGATTGTTTCGCAAGCCACGGAAACAAAAAGCTCGCTACCGGGCAAACTGATGCAGCAGGATTTGAGCAGCAGCAACCCCGACATCAGCAGCAAATCGCCTGAAGTTTACAACCAATTCGGCAACATTGAGCTTATTCGCAACGGCCAGGGCATTATGACGCTTCGCACCAGCGACGGCAACCCGGCGGTCTTCAACACGGTGAAACTCGACAACAACTCGAAGCTGAAAATATCGGTTTACAGCAGCGGCAACGCGCTGATTGAGTTCCTGTCGGGCTCGCAGTACGGCAACGAGCAGGCCTGGCTGCCGCTCAACTCGCTGAAGGTTTATCGCACGTCGGGCAATATGACGTTCGACTACGACATCGACCACACGCATAAAACCGTGAGTGCGAAACAGGTGTTTTAAACAAGGATTGAAGGACTGAAGGATTGAAGGGCTGAAGGATTGAAGGGCTGAAGGATTGAAGCATTGAAGCATTGAGGAATTGAAGGACTGAATGACTGAAGGATTGAGGGATTGAAGGATTGAAGGTTAGAATTACAATCAACAAAACTCACCTTACTCTTTACTCTTTACTCTTTACACCTTACACTATTTTCACAATCCGGGAATCTCGGCCACAGTAAACGTGCTGCCTCCGATAAAGATAAAATCGTCGGGGGCGGCGTTTTTTTGGGCGGCGGCGATTGCTTCGGGCACCGTCGGGTAGCATTGGCCGTGCAGACCAAAGGCGGCGGCTTTCTCGGCCAAAAGTTCGGCTCTGAGCGCGCGCGGCACTTGGGCGTTTGTAAAATAATAGGTAGCATCGGTTGGCAACTGGCTGAGCACTTTGGCGTGGTCCTTATCGCTAACCATTCCGATGACAATATGCAAATGGTTGTATTTCTGCATTTTTAGTTGTTCGACAACCTGTCGGATGCCATCGTCGTTGTGGCCGGTGTCGCAGTAGGTTGGCGGACAGTCGGCAAGTTTCTGCCAGCGGCCTTTCAGACCTGTGGTTGCGATGGTCGAAGCCGCACCTGCCAGAATATCATCGTTGCTGACGGTGAGCTTGCGGCACAGAACATCAAAGGCCGCCAGAACAGTCAGTATGTTTTTGCGCTGGTAGCAACCCATCAGGTCGAGCGAAAGACAGTCGTATTCGGGTTTCCCGTTGTGGCTGATTGCAAGGTTCAGGCGATCGGCTGTGAGTGTCGCGCTCTCAACTCGGCGGATTTGGTCGGCAAAGACGAGCTGCGAACCTTCAGCAGCGGCCTTCGCCTCAAAGACTGGCGCCGTTTCGGCATCGGTCTGCCCCACCACCACCGGCACACCCGGTTTGATAATTCCCGCCTTCTCGCCTGCAATGGCGGCCAGCGTGTCGCCAAGCATCGCCGTATGGTCGAAACTGATGTTGGTAATGACTGATACCAAGGGTGTTATGATGTTTGTTGAGTCGAGTCGGCCGCCCAAGCCCACCTCAACCACCGCCACATCGACGGCGTTGCGGGCGAACCAATCGAAAGCCATCAATGTTGTCATTTCAAAGAACGACGGCGCTATCTCTTTGATTATCTGCTTATGGTGCTCAACAAAATCAACCACCTCGCTCTCGGGAATCATCTGACCATTGATTCGGATGCGCTCACGGAAATCCTTTAGGTGAGGCGACGTGTAAAGCCCAACCTTGTAGCCCGCCTTCTGCAAAATTGCCGCCGTAATGTGCGACACCGAACCTTTTCCGTTGGTCCCGGCCACGTGCACTGTCTTGAATTTCAGGTGCGGATGACCGAAATATTCGTCCAGCGCCAGAGTGTTTCCCAATCCTGGCTTGTAGGCATCGGTGCCAATATTCTGATAAAGTGGCAGTTGTGTGAACAGAAAATCGAGAGTCTGCTGGTATGTCATTTCTAAACTATAACTTTTAAAAAGCTATGAGCAATGGGCGTTGAGCGGTGAGCCTTTTATGCCTTTTGCCTTGTAACTTATCACTTTCGCATTGTAACTTCCTTCGCCGAAAGGCAGAACCCGACTGACTATCAGTGCAATCCGCAGCAGATCGGCGAAAGCCAAAACAATGGCCGAAAATAGTTAAAAAAGAAGGTTTGGAATTGAAAAAACAATTGTAACTTTATACAAACACTAAAACGTACCACTATGGCAAAATCAAACATCAAAATCTTTGTGTTAGACACGAACGTTTTGCTTCACGACTACAAATGCATCTATAATTTTCAGGACAACGACATTGTGATTCCGATTGTGGCGCTTGAAGAGCTCGACAAGTTCAAAAAGGGCAACGATACGCTGAATTTCAACGCCCGCGAGTGTACACGCGAACTGGACGAACTCATTGGCAAGGCCGACCCAGTGAAGGGCATTCCAATCGGCAAGGGTCACGGGAAGCTGTATCTGGCACTGGGACAGAAATATCCTGATTCAATGAAGGTTTCGTTCCCCGAACCGACTGCCGACCATCGCATTCTGGCCATCGCCGAGAAGGTGAGCAAAGACAATCCGGGACGCAAGGTGGTTGTGGTGTCGAAAGACATCAATCTGCGCGTAAAGGCGAAATCGCTGGGCATTGCCGCCGAAGACTACACGACCGACAAGGTGCAGAACATTGAGGTGATTTACAAGGGGATAGACACCATCGACAATGTGGACCCCGAGTTGATTAACAAGATTTATCAGGACCGCGCCGGTGTGAGCGTTGACGAGTTCAAGTTCAGCCGCGAGATTTTCGCTCACGAGTACCTGATTTTGAAGGGTGACAACAAGAGCGCCCTCACCCACTACGACCCGTTTGAGCACCGCATCAACCTTGTTGAGAAGAAGAAGATTTACGGAATTGAGCCGCGCAACGCCGAGCAGGCTTTGGCTCTCGACGCACTGATGCGCCCCGAGATCAACCTTATATCGCTCACCGGAAAGGCCGGAACAGGCAAGACTCTGCTGGCTGTGGCCGCTGCGCTGCAACAAGCAGGAACCTACGAGCAGATTTTCGTTGCACGACCGATTATCCCGCTTACCAATCAGGATTTGGGCTTCCTGCCGGGCGACGTAAAAGAGAAAATTGGGCCGTATATGATGCCGCTGTTCGACAACCTGGGCGTCATTAAGCACCAGTTTGGCGCAAACAGCAAGGAAGTGCACAAGATTGACGAGATGCTGAAAGACGAACGTCTGGTAATCACACCATTGGCCTACATCCGCGGACGCAGCCTTTCGAACGCGTTCTTCATCATCGACGAGGCGCAGAACCTGACGCCGCACGAGGTGAAGACCATCGTAACACGCGCCGGCGAGAATGTAAAGATTGTATTTACTGGTGATATTCAGCAGATTGACTCACCATATCTTGACAGCACATCGAACGGTTTGAGTTATCTGACCGACAAGATGAAGGGTCAGAACCTGTTTGCTCATATGAACCTTGTGAAGGGCGAGCGCAGCGCACTAGCCGAACTGGCGAGCGATTTGCTGTAAAACTCACACATATTAATAATAAGCCGGGGCGTTTGCTTCGGCTTTTTTGTTTGTTATCACAATGGGCACCGAATGATTATCGAATGCAAAACTTTTTCGGATAACGATGTTCGCAATTGCCTTAAAACCCGTATGTTTGCGGACGAAAAGGGGTATTAGCTCATCTGGTAGAGCGCTTCGTTCGCAACGAAGAGGTGGGCAGTTCGAGTCTGCTATGCTCCACAAAAAAAGGAAGCTGCGGCTTCCTTTTTTTTATTATCGTAAGGATTTAAGATTTGTTTACTTGTAACAAACAAAACAAAGAATGGAAAAATATTTTCTCCAACACATTAAGGAATCATACATATACGGAATCCTGTATTTTTCGATTTTAATGAGCTACTCCCAACCACTCTAATTAAGCAATATTTTTCTGGACCCATAAAACAGCCTCCCATAGTTGAATAAAGACAATCTGTGTCACTATCATCACATTCCTGCCACGTGTTATTACTTGTATATGATCTCCATTTGCGCAAATCAAATTCCTCAACATTTCCGCACATATCGTATATTCCCAAAGCATTACTGCGCTTTTGACCTACCGGATGAGGTTTCCCTCCCGAATTTTTATTATACCATCCCACTTCATCCAGATTATCACTACCGCTGTATTTGTATTTTTCTTCGTGAACACCGCCAGCTGCGGCATATTGCCATTGAATTTCATTGGGCAATATGTATTTTTTACCTGATTGCTGGCTCAATCGGCGGCAAAATTCCATAGCGTCATCCCAATCAACAAATGCCATCGGATAGTTAGATCCCACTTCAAATACGTTACAACAAGCAATCGTATCAAAAAACATTTTATACTTCTTATCTAAATACTCTTGGTATTTCTTATGATTTACGTGTGCTAATTGTCGTTCCTGACTTAAGGTTGTACCCATAACTTTTTCCCATTGCTCTTGAGTAATCTCGAACCGGCCAATGTAAAAATCATCAATATCACCATCATAAGGATATGAATAAGTTTTATCAGATAAAAATGCAATTCTAACAGTCTGAAAAGAACCGCCCTTAACAAACACCATTTCGATATTTGCATCAAACGCTCTCTCAATATATCCGTCGAAGTCTGGCTTTTGCTGAATATCACGCACTTTTCTGGCAATGGCCTCTGCCAATTTGTTACCATCAACACACTTGTCTGTCAATGTTTTAACTATATCGCCAAATACCGCGCTGTCGGCCAGCATATTGGCAAGTAGATTTTTTGCTTCTGCGAATTTTTCTTCTCCAATCAGTTCACTTGCGGTTTGCAGACCTTCGCACGCTTCTATGCGCTTTGTTGCCATTCCCGTGTTGTCAAACTCCAAAGCATACTTGTAATAAGCAACAGCAGCGGCATAAATTCCGCCACGCACCAATCTGTCGCCCTTAACAATCAAAGTGTCGGCAAGTTGTTTTCTGTATTCGCTTGGACAGCACTCTACGTAATCATATTGTTCGTAATCAATCAGTTTTAGCAGCAATTCCGCCACTTGCTCTATATCTGTCACGCTATTGATGGAATCCAATGCGCACTCAAATTCAGAAACTGATTTGTTAAAATCGGTCCGTACACGGTGGCGTTCGGCTCCGCACCGCCCGACAATGATAAGTATCAGTAACAAAAGCAGAAGCAAAAGATAGCGTCGCTTTTTGCCTCGTTTTCTTGATTCAGCGGTTTCGTTTTTCTGGTTCAACATTATGCCTCTCTCAATTGTTTTTCAACTTCACCAACACCAAAATGGGGTTATCTTCTTCAGTCATATTTTTGAATATTTCAACATCGTCAGCCTTCATTGACAGCTCATTGTCCGCCACATGGTCAAATATTCCATTAACCGCATAAAAGGAACAATAGGCAACAAAGTAGTCTTTATATGCTCCAACAAAATTTAAATTATTGATAATGCTTGGTTTAGGATTCGATTCACTGATGGTCTCAAATAATTCGCCATTTTTCTTGTTCCTGAAAACAGTTTTGAGGTTCAGCATACTTCCTCGTGTTACTCTATACATTTCATAATCAGCGGTTTCATTGTAAAAATCGGAAAGCGAGAATATCTCGGGATGGTTGGCCGCATATTTATTAAAGCCACGATAGTCGTGGTCCGACTCAAGAGAACTCAAATCGTAATCGGGGCAGTTGAAATCCAATTGTTTAGACACTAAAAACTTCCCGTTTTTAAATGTGTAGATATTGTTGTCCAAAGGACGGAAAATGTTTATGCCGCCTTTGTAATTAATTGACATATTGTTCATTCCGTATTCAAGTCGGCTTTGCTCCAAAGTTAATGAAGAAACCACATTCATATCGGGGGCAATCTCCATCATTGTTGTCTGCTGCGACATTGACCGCCCCGCAAACTGAAAGCAGACAAAGTTTTCGCCCACTTTTACAAAATCGTCAACCAAATAAGGTATCTCGTAATTCCTTATAAATGAGCCGTCTTCGGTGTAACAATTTATTAAACCGTCCTGATATACATACAGTTTTTTCTCGCTTGCCACATACCGCACGATGCTCGGGAACATTACTTCGCCAGGCCCGCGCCCTTGTGATATATCTTTGTGGAAATCGCCATTAAGGGTGAAAACTTTCAGCGCATTTGCCGAACGGTCAAGCACATATATAAAATTGTCGCCTAACTCAATTTTTAACATATCGGAAAGCAACGATTTGTCGGTCATTTCGAATTTGATAATTTGCAGACTATCAACAATTTCGTCAACCGTGCGATTTTTGTCGGCAATTTGGCTTAAATCGACAATAGTAAAGTCGTCGGCCTGATTTTCAGATGTTGGCGCCGATGCGCATCCACCTAAAAAGGCCATAAACAGAATCAAAAAGTTTTTCTTCATTTAGTTGATGTTTAAAGGTTTTATTTATTAAATAATTATAGGAGATACTACTTCACGCTCAATTCCAATCCCTCTCTTTTTTGGCTGTCATCAGTTACAAATTTCACCATCAAATAATGCGTAATATTTTCAACTTTTTGGTTATAAAGGGTTTCCTGTAAAACATATATTGTATGCAGATGCCAGCCACGTTTTGCCATATAGTCAAGAGCACTCATCATTGAGGTAAACCTCTTTTCTTTTCCGTCTTCATAAATGTATTCATAATCAGTATATTTCGATGGCGAACTTCCCATATCGACTTTTGCGCCCACCGCACCCCATAGATTATAACTAATCATATCGCAATACACTTCGTACTTGCCTTCTGGCGCGACAATAGTTTGCGCATTGGCACTATAAAACGTTGTCACTAAGAGGAATAGTGTAAAAACAACCTTTTTCATATTCATATTTTTACAGATTAGACAAGTATACTATTTTTTAATGATTCAACCAATACAAAAGGGCTGGTTGGGTTATACAAAAAAAGCCCGTCAAATAATTGACAGGCTTTTGTTTTGTCGGGGTAGCAGGATTCGAACCTGCGACCTCCTGCTCCCAAAGCAGGCACACTAACCGGACTGTGCTATACCCCGTGCTGAAAAGCGGTGCAAAGATAGACCTTCTATTTGCATTTGCAAAACAAAATTAATATTGAATTTGCGAAAATATTTAAAAGGTCAGCGCTTGGCGCGATTCACATAGTTGGTTGCTTTTAAGGCATTTCCATAAAAATCAGTGTTATCAGTGCCATTGGTGCGGAACACCACACATTCAATCATTCAGTCATTCAATGCTTAAAAACTGCTATATTTGCGGCCTAAAAAACGGAAATATGCTACCGAAATTCTTACTTGCAACAAACAGCCAGCAGCGATTGGGCTATCTTTACGTGGTTCACACCGAAAAGCCGCGCTTCATTCTCGAAGGCAGCGAAGACGATTTTGAGAACGACCGCCAGATTTATTGGATTGACAAGCCTGAACTGCCACAAATAGAGATTGATACGCTCATTGCCGAAGCCGAGTATTTTATCGACGATGAACTCGACTGCGAAGACAGTATGAGTGGTGATGACGAAGAAGAATAGCAAGCAAGAATCTTAATAATCAAATAGATATGGATTTTAACGAAGAGATAAAACGCCGACGCACATTTGCAATCATCAGCCACCCTGACGCAGGTAAAACCACCTTGACCGAGAAATTGCTGCTCTTTGGTGGCGCAATCCACGTGGCGGGCGCCGTCAAGTCGAACAAGATTAAGAAAACCGCCACTTCCGACTTTATGGAAATCGAGCGGCAACGCGGTATTTCGGTTGCCACTTCGGTTATGGGCTTTGAGTATAACGGTGTGAAAATCAATATTCTCGACACCCCAGGCCACCAGGATTTTGCCGAAGACACTTTCCGCACCCTGACGGCTGTCGATAGTGTGATTGTGGTGATTGACGCAGCCAAAGGCGTCGAAGCGCAGACCGAGAAACTGATGAAAGTGTGCCGTATGCGCAACACGCCAGTGATTGTCTTTATCAACAAAATCGACCGCGAAGGCAAGGACCCGTTCGACCTTCTCGACGAGATTGAGCGACAACTGCAAATCCACGTCCACCCGTTGAGTTGGCCTGTGGGTATGGGCCAGCGGCTGCAAGGCGTTTACAACATCTTCGACAAAAAAATGTACTATTTCTCGGGCAACGACAAGACCAAAGCCGAAGAACCACAGGAATTTAAAGATTTGAATGACCCTGAGTTCGAGCGCAAGATGAGCCGAAACGCTCAGATTCTGCGCGACAATCTCGAGCTTATCGAAGGTGTTTATCCCGATTTTGACCAGAACCTTTACCGCGAAGCAAAAATCGCACCCGTTTTCTTCGGAAGTGCACTCTATAACTTTGGCGTTCAAGAACTTTTGGAATCATTTATTCGTATTGCACCATCGCCGCAACCATCACAGACTATTGAGCGCGAAGTGAAGCCTGAAGAAGATAAGTTCACGGGTTTCGTCTTCAAGATTCACGCCAATATGGACCCGAACCACCGCGACCGCATTGCTTTTGTGAAGGTTTGCTCGGGCAAATTCCTGCGCAACACCAATTATTATCACGTGCAACTCGACCGCCAGTTGAAATTTTCGAGCCCCACAGCCTTTATGGCACAAAAAACGTCGGTGGTTGAAGAGGCCTATCCAGGCGACATTGTCGGTCTGCACGACACTGGCAACTTCAAAATCGGCGACACACTGACCGAGGGCGAAAAGATTCATTTTAAGGGACTTCCGAGTTTCTCGCCCGAACTTTTCCGATACATCGAAAACGACGACCCGATGAAAGCCAAGCAACTTGCCAAAGGCATCGACCAACTGATGGATGAAGGTGTGGCTCAGCTATTTACAATGACAATGAACGGCCGCAAGGTTATTGGCACTGTGGGCGCGCTGCAGTTTGAAGTGATTGAGTACCGTCTGCTGCACGAGTACAACGCCAAATGCCGCTATGAGAACATCAGTATGTACAAGGCTTGCTGGGTGAAACCGAACGACCAAATGGAATGGGAAGACTTCAAGCGCCGCAAGTTCAAGGCAATGGCCAAAGACAAGTGGGGCCGCGATGTCTATCTTGCCGAATCGGCCTATGAACTGCAGATGTCGCAAGAGAAATTCAAGGGATTGGAATTCTACTTCACGTCGGAATTTGAGTAATTGGGATAGAGTGTAATGTTTATTGAGTAAAGAGTAAAGCGGATTCAAGCTGTTAAACAGCGAAGCGTTTAAACTTGTTCAACCTTAAACTTCACTCAACCTTAATATTTCCATTGCCAAATTCACCTTTTCTTCTAAAGGCAGCAATCCGTCAATCCAATTGATTTTGAATCCATTGCGTTCCATTCGACGGAACCAGGTCATTTGGCGTTTGGCAAACTGATGAATTGCAATGTTCAAGTGCTCAACCATATAGTTGTAACTGAACTCTCCTTGCAGATACTGTGTAACAAACTTATATTCAAGACCATAGTAGATTAAATCGTCGGGGGCGATGCCGCTGTCGAGCAAGGCTTGAATCTCGTCAATCATTCCGTCACGTAAGCGCTGCTTTAAGCGCTCGTAAATCGACTGGCAGACGGCCGCGCGCTCCATTCGCACACCTATAATAATTGAGTCGATTTTCGGAAAATCAGGAATTGCAGCCGCGTTAGTTTTTTGGTATTCAGCAATTTCAATGGCTCTGATTGTGCGTTTGCGGGTATCGAAATCGGCATTGTTGTGCAGTTTTTTCACCGATTTCAAACGTTGCTCCAACTGTTCGGCTGAATAATCCTTCAACTCCTCGCGAAGTTGCTCATTTACAGGTACCGACGCCATTTTGTAGCCATTGAGCACCGACTCAATATACAACCCGCTGCCGCCGCAGAGAATCGCCTGCTTCGAGCGCGACTGGATGTCGGCAAACGCTTTCAGGAAATCTTGCTGATATTCAAACAGATTATATTTGGTGCCAGGTTCAACAATGTCAATCAAGTGATAAGGGATTTGCTTGCCATTAATTTGATAATCAGACAAATCCTTACCCGTACCAATATCCATTCTACGATAGACTTGTCGCGAGTCGGCACTGATGATTTCGGCACCAAGAATGTTGGCTAAATTCACAGCCAAAGATGTCTTCCCGGTTGCTGTCGGACCTAAAATGGTGATTAACGGCAAGTTCGCGTTCATATCGCTGTTCGGTTTAATGCTTATGCTTTTGCGAAAATAGTTTAAATTTGCAGCGTTTTTAGTGCGAGATGAACATAAAATCACTTTTAAATCTGACAATCGACCTGATTGGCAAGCCAAGTGCCACAGCGTCAGCACTTTCGAGAGAATCAAAAGGTGTTATTGCTCTTTTGAAAGAGATTGCGCTTCCCTACTTTGTGGCAATAATCGTAGCCGAATTCATTGGCCACGTGATGTTCGGCACCTATATGTTCAGGGATTCGTTATCGTTCATTATCAATGAATTAACACCATTATTGGCCATATTGCTGGTATCGGGCGTGACGCTCACTCTGCTGTTGAACGAAGTGCTGCACTACTACTCAATGCAACCAAAACTTTCGCGCTCGTTCTACATCATAACCTATTCATTCATACCTGTTTTTGCATCATCGATATTGGGCGGGCTGCTGCCGAAACTGGCTCCGTTGTTCAATCTTTGCGGCCTATATTCCTACTACCTGTTTTGGTGTATGCTGAGGGCCGAATATTCCGACATCGACAATAAAAAAATCCGCAACGTCACTATGACGTCAATTGCCATAATGATTCTATTGCATTGGGCTTTAGTTGGTTGCGAAAAACTAATCTTCAACTGATATGGAAAACAACATACGCTTCAGCAATAAAAAAGCCCACTTCCTTTACGAGATAATCGAGACTTTCAACGCAGGCATCCAACTGCTTGGTACAGAGATAAAATCGATTCGCAACGGCAAGGCAAACCTCACCGACACTTACTGCATTTTCGAGAAAGGCGAGTTGTATGTTAAGAATATGTATATTGCTGAATACGAATATGGTACGCACTATAACCACACACCGCGTGGCGACCGCAAACTTCTGCTGAAACGGCGCGAACTGAACCGTTTGGAAAAGAAAATCAAGGAAAAAGGATTTACCATCGTGCCTATCACAATGTATATCAACGAGAAAGGGTTGGCAAAAATGACCATCGGGCTGGCACGCGGCAAAAAACTCTTCGACAAGCGCGAAGACATCAAACTGAAGGACACCAAACGGGAGTTGGACAGAATGGGCAAAATCAAATAGCCGGCCATTCTTCTCGCATATTTCATAAGCGACTGTAACAAACGGCAAAACCGTTCGTCATTAGGTAAATCTATTCGCAAAATGACACGAAAATATTACCTTGACAATCTGAAAGTTATGCTTACCGCTTTGGTTGTTTTTCACCATTCGGGGCTTGCTTACGGCGACGGCGGTGGCTGGGCATACACACCATCGAACCCAAACGAGTTTATGCCGTGGATTTGGCATTTTTTCAGTACAAACGCGGCCTTCTTTATGGGGCTGTTCTTTATGATTTCGGGATATTTTGTTCCGCAAAGCTATGACAGACAGGGTTTTGTCCAATTTATCAGCAAAAAGGCCGTGCGGTTGCTGGTGCCATTCGCAATAATCACTGCGTTTTTAAGTTTGGTGACCGCTTCGCCCGAATCGGGGCACACGTGGTTCTTGAGCAGTTTGTTCCTTTTCTGCCTGATTTACGCACTGATACGCCTCGCCTGCAAAAATCTCGACAGCGGAAAAACTCCGCAACTCAATTTGGTTTGGATTGCTGTTTTTGCCATAGCAATGGGCGTTGGCAGCTACATTATTCGGCAATTCTACCCGCAAGACAAATGGGTGTTTTTCAGCGTCTTCAAGTTTGAACCAGCTCATTATCTGCAATATATAATGATGTTTGCAATTGGTGTGCTTGCCGGCCGGTTCAACTGGTTCGAGCGGATGACCAACCGGACAGGCCTAACGGCACTTGCCGTCGGTGTACTTTTGTGCATCGGCAATTATGTCCGCGGCAACGGTGCGTGGTCTGGTTTTGTGTGGCGCTGGTTCGGCATCTACGAATCGTTCCTGTGCGTCACGCTTTGCATAGGCTTGGTGTGGCTGTTCCGCCAAATCGGCAATTGGGACGGCAAGTTCTGGCATTGGTGCTCACAACAAGCTTACGGCGCATACATCGTACATCTGTTTTTGATTCTGATTTTCCAAAACCTGCTCGACGCTGTTTGGGTTGGCGCATTTGGCAAATTTATGCTAATCAGCATATTATCAACCGTCGCATCATTTGTCTTGACGTGGCTCTTACGAATGATTCCGGGGGTGAAGAAGGTGCTGTAGTGTAAAAGAAATCAGTCAATCATTTTATGTTCGGGGTTGGCAATTGCGGATGCAGCTTCCAAGCAGGTTGCATAGGTACGCACTAGCTATGAATCAGTAAGCATTGGTTGTTATCGCATTTTTTTTTGATTGCCGACAGTTGCCTTTGTCAGTTGTCAATTGCCTTTCAATTGTTCGGACTACTCCATTATGTTTTGCTTATGGCTCTTTACAAGCATAGGGCACAAAAAAATCAGCACCGTTTCTGATGCTGATTCTTGGCTTTGTAGCGGGGGCCCGACTCGAACGAGCGACCTCTGGGTTATGAGCCCAACGAGCTACCAACTGCTCTACCCCGCGATGTTAAGGCAAAATCCTTATCGGATTTGCGACTGCAAAGATAGAGTTTATTTTTAAAACGACAAATTTTGTTTTGTGAAATAATTGCATCACCAATCGATTTGAATCACAACTGATTGGAGGCGTTGGCGGAATTTTTCGGCGCAAGACCGTGCTATTCCATCACATCGTCGGGGGTGAGTTTCGGGAATTTTATCTTCGAATTCACAACGTATGAGTCGGGGTAAAGCTCGTGAATTTTGTGGTAGAAGGCGTTGGCTTCGCCGCGGCTGCGGAAATCACCCACGCTGAGTTTGAAATACGGCGTTTTGTATTCGGGATAAACCTGTGCGGGGTCGAAATCGGGGAAATTCTTCAAAAACTGTTGGCTGATGGTCTGCATTGTGGCGCGCGCGTTCTGTCCCGAACCCGAATAAATCTGTATTCTGTAGCCTTTTATGCCGTCGCGCTTGTTGGCATCGGCGTAAGCGCCAACCATTTGCGTGAGCTTGGCGTCTTGGTCGAGCGTAACTTTGCCGTAGCCGGGCTGCGCGTCGTTGAGCTGGTAGAAAAGGTCGTTGCCTTGCGCGCGGGCTGTGCCTGCGGCAATTACGGCAATCAGTATAGTGAAAAACAATCTTTTAGCCATAGCGTTTCTGTTTTTGCGCCACAAAGATATAAAAATGTGGAATGTGAAATGAGTAAAGAGTAATGAAGTTCCAACGCATAAAACCGCTCGCCGCACACACCAAAATTCTTTTACCTTTGCGCTAAAATCGTACGAAAAATGACAGACAAAAAAACTGCCACCCCGCTGTCCGATTTGGGCGAGTTCGGGTTGATTGAGCGGCTCACAAAGCCGTTCGGCATCAAAAACAGCGCAACTGTGAAGGGCATCGGCGACGACGCCGCAATCATAAAATCGGAAGGCAACGACCTGGTTGTGACAAGCGACCTTCTGGCCGAGGGCATCCACTTCGACCTTGTTTACACACCGCTCGCGCATTTGGGCTACAAAGCGGTAATGGTCAATCTTTCAGACGTTTACGCAATGGGCGCAACGCCGAAGCAGATTACTGTTTCGCTGGCTGTGTCGTCGAAATTCTCGGTTGAGGCGCTTGAGCAACTCTACGACGGCATCCGCCGCGCCTGCGAGCGCTATGACGTTGACCTTGTGGGTGGCGACACCACGAGCTCAATGACGGGAATGGTCATCAGCATCACGGCCATCGGGCAGGTTGAGCCTGGCAAGGCTTTCTGCCGCAACGGCGCCAAGGCTGGCGATTTGGTGTGCGTGTCGGGCGATTTGGGCGCGGCCTACGCTGGTCTGCAGATTCTGCGCCGCGAGAAGGACGTTTATATGATTGACCCCAACACTCAACCCGACTTGTCGAAATACGACTATGTGATTGAGCGTCAGTTGAAACCCGAAGCGCGCCGCGACGTGATTGCCGCCATCCGCAAAAACGGACTCACACCAACGGCAATGATTGACGTGAGCGACGGACTGTCGTCGGAACTGCTGCACATCTGCAAACAGTCGGGCACGGGCGTGAAAATCTACGAGAACAAACTGCCCGTTGACGCGCAGACCGAAGCCGTGGCCGCCGAAATGAATATGGACGCCACAATGCTGGCAATGAACGGCGGCGAGGACTACGAACTGCTATTCACCATCCCCGCCGAGCAGGTTGAGATTGCGGGCAAGATGCAGGAAATATCGATAATCGGCCAAATCACCAACGAACCCGAAGTTTACACGCTCATCGGCCGCAACGCTGGCAGTGCAAGAATCTCGGCGCAGGGGTGGAATGCGTATGGGAATGGTAAGGGGTAAGAGTTGAGAGTTAAGGGTTTAATGGCGAATTGGTAAATCGTTAATGGACTAAAGACTACAGACAACGGACAACAGATTATTGCGTGCACGTAGAGACGTGGCACGCCGCGTCTCTACAATAGACAGCGCAGTCGCACAATTCGTAATTCATAATTCGTAATTAAAATCTATATTTGCCAAAAAACAATTTTGAAATGTTTGAATTAGGACGAGTAGGAATAATTGGTGGTGGCAGTTGGGCGACCGCCATTGCAAAGATAATTGAGGAAAAACCGCAGCCGCTGAACTGGTATATGCACGACCCCGAGGCGGTGGAACATATGAAAAAGGTGGGCACTAACCCGCTCTATTTGAGTTCGGTAGAGTTCGACACCAAAAATCTGAACCTGACAACTGACGTGAACGAAGTGGTCCGCAACAGCGACACAATCCTGTTCGTTACGCCGTCGGCCTACCTGAAATCGGCGCTTTCGGGCTTGACCGAATCGCTCACCGAAAAGACGGTGGTGTCGGCCATCAAGGGTATCATCCCCGAAGATAATCTGCTGGTTGGCGACTATCTGCACAAGGTTCACCACGTGCCGTACAACAACATCGGCATCATCACGGGCCCGTGCCACGCTGAGGAAATCGCACTCGAGCGCCTGTCGTACATCACCATCGCCTTCACCGAAGAGGAAAAGGCTATGGCTGTGGCCGATATGATGCGCAACCGCTACGTGCGCACCGTCATTTCCGACGATATTCTGGGCACCGAGTACGCCGCAGTGCTGAAAAACATCTACGCGCTGGCGGCTGGCGTCTGCACCACTCTGGGCTATGGCGACAACTTCCTTGCAGTGCTCATTTCCAATGCGATACGCGAGATGAAGCGCTTCACCGACAAGGTTTACCCAATCAACCGCGACATAAAAGACAGCGCCTACCTTGGCGACCTTCTGGTGACGGCTTACTCGCAGTTCAGCCGCAACCGCTATTTTGGCACAATGATTGGCAAGGGCTACTCGGTGGAATACATTAAAAATGAGATGAATATGGTGGCCGAGGGCTACTACGCGTCGAAGTGCATCCACGAAATCAACAAGAAGCACAACGTGGATATGCCAATTTCGGAGAGCCTGTACTCGATTCTTTACGAGGGTGCCGCACCACGCGTGACAATCAAGAATTTAACCGAAAAATTATCATAAAAAATGTCGAACTTAAAGGTCGATTATTCAAAAACGCTCGGTTTCATCAGCAAAGCCGACGTTCTGGCCTACAAAGATGCTGTTAAACAGAATATTACCGCACTTTACAAACAGACTGGCAAAGGCAACGATTTTCTTGGCTGGGTTAACCTGCCATCGTCGATTTCGGCTGCCGAGATTGCCGACATCAAGGCAACTGCTCAAAAAATGAAGCAGTTATGCGAGGTGGTTGTTGTCATCGGCATTGGTGGCTCGTATTTGGGCGCAAAAGCCGTCATCGACGCTCTGTCGGACAGTTTCGCGCAACTTAAGCCGCACAACAATCCGCTGGTTGTTTTTGCGGGACAAAATATCGGCGAAGATTATCTGACTGAACTTCAAGGCGTTCTGAAGAACCGCAAATGGGGCATTGTGGTTATCTCGAAATCGGGAACCACAACCGAGCCCGCCATCGCCTTCCGCATTCTGAAAGCCGACTGCGAGGCGCAATTCGGCAAGAAAGAGTCGGTTGACCGCATTGTGGCCATCACCGACGCCAAACGCGGCGCACTGCGCACTCTGGCCGACCAAGAGGGCTACAAGACATACGTCATTCCCGACAATGTGGGCGGCCGTTTCAGCGTGCTCACACCTGTGGGCCTGCTGCCGATTGCCATTGCTGGATTCGACATTGAGCAACTTGTGGGCGGAGCCGCCGAAATGGAAAAATCGACAGGCGCCGACATCGATTTTGAACAGAACCCGTCGGCAGTGTATGCCGCTGTGCGTAACGCGCTGTATAAGAAGGGTAAAGGCATTGAACTGACGGCCAACTACAACCCAAAACTGCACTTCTTTGCCGAGTGGTGGAAGCAACTCTACGGCGAGAGCGAGGGCAAGGAACAGAAGGGCATTTTCCCCGCAAGCGTCGATTTCACATCGGATTTGCACAGTATGGGACAGTACATTCAGCAAGGTCAGCGCTGCCTGTTCGAGACGGTCATCTCGATTGAAAAGCCAAACGCGAGCCTGCAAATCCCGTCGGACGCCGCAAACCTTGACGGACTTAACTTCCTGTCGGGCAAGCACATCGACGAGGTGAACAAAATGGCCGAACTGGGCACCATTCTGGCCCACGTCGATGGCGGTGTGCCAAACATCCGCATCTCGATTCCGAAACTCGACGAGTTCAATCTTGGCCAACTGATTTATTTCTACGAGTTGGCGTGCGGCATTTCGGGCTACATTCTCGACGTGAATCCGTTTGACCAACCTGGCGTTGAGGCTTACAAGAAAAATATGTTCGCCCTGCTCGACAAACCTGGCTACGAGGCTGAGTCGAAGGCGATTAAAGAGAAATTGAAATAGGTTTAAGTTAAACAATTGGTAGGGAATCCGCGGTCAGCAATGGCTGCGGATTTTTTGATTGCTAACTACGGAACACACGGAAAGCACGGAAAATAGAATTGCCAGATTAATTAAACTAGCCAACCCTGTTCAACCGTTAAATGTTTCACCAAATAAATTCTACTTTTGAAAAAAAACTTTGATATGGAAAGCAGTGTCAACGAGGAAGGCAAATGGCGTGTTTTAGAGAGCGAGTATCTTTTCAAGCGTCCGTGGCTCACTGCGCGCCGCGACAAGGTGGAGTTGCCCGACGGCCGCATCCATCCCGAATTTTACGTTCTGGAGTATCCCGACTGGGTGAACGTGATTGCCACCACCGCCGACGGGCAGTTTGTGATGGAACGGCAGTACCGCCACGCCTTGGGCAAGACCTGCTACGAGATGCCGTGCGGAGTGGTTGAGCCTGGCGAGGAGCTGCTGGCTGCGGCCAAACGCGAATTGCAGGAGGAAACAGGCTTTGGTGGCGGCGAGTGGCGGCATTTTTTGTCGCTGTCGCCCAATCCAAGTTCGAACACCAATATGAGCCACACATTCATTGCCACTGGAGTTGAGAAAATCTCGGACCAGCATCTCGATGCCACTGAGGACATCAGCGTACACTTGTTAAGCCGCGACGAGGTGTTCGGACTGCTCCAACGCGGCGAGATTCTGCAGGCTCTGATGGCTGCTCCGCTATGGAGGTACTTTTATCAGACTGATAAATAATAAATTGGGCCGCAAAATAATATCGCAGCTAAAATTTTCCAATCTGTTTTTATTTTCAAAAAAAGGCAGTATGTTTGCACCCGCTTAATCGGAATGGCGAGGTAGCTCAGCTGGTTAGAGCGCATGATTCATAATCATGAGGTCGCGGGATCATGCCCCGCTCTCGCTACAGCAACAGAACGGCAATCGGAAACGGTTGCCGTTTTTTTTTGTGGCCGGCAGCCAATCGGGGCAACCATCGAATCCTTTTTAAAAGTATATTGCGCAGTATTTTATCAACAACAAATTATGTTACTATCCATAATCCTGATTTCGGTTTTCGCGCTTGTTGTGTCAATCTTTTTTGCAGTGTATGTGCTGAAATCGGCGCGGCGGGCGGCAATGTTCGACTACAACCAGATAATGCAGAAGCGGACCAGCACGCTCTATTTCGATGTGAACGGGTTTCTGCTATCTGACAACGACTCAACCAACAGTGAGCACGCGCTGGGCTGCATCCACACGGGCGACAATATCAGCTCCTACACCAAGAATCCTGATATGGCGATGTATCTGAAGACCTGCGCCCGCTATCGTGGCAATATGCACTACAAACTTGAGGAGACGCTTGAGGACAATGTGGTCAAGCGCACCGATTTGGTTTTCTCGCCCTACATCAGCAACGGCGTGCTGCGGGGCGTGAGTGTGACGTCGCAGACCGTTTTTGCAAAGAACCGCGAGGCGGAACTGCTCGAAAAAGCCCGCGATTTGGCCACCCGGAACGAGGAGGCGCAAAAAATGATTGAGCGAATTGACGCTGAGCGTGGAAATCTGGAACTTGCGTTCAAGAAATCGAGCCGGCAGCACATTCAGCTCCAGAAGGCGATGTACCGCATTGAGCAGCAGAACCACGAACTGGAACAGGCCGTTGACACCATCAACAAGCAGAAGGTGGAGCTGGAACGCGTGAACGAGGTTATCAGCCACAGTAACAAGATGATGGAGGTGTTTCTGGCCAACACGAGCCACGAAATCCGCACACCGCTCAACGCCATTATCGGCTTTACAAAACTATTGCTCAAGATGAATCCTAACGAGCAGCAGCTCAAATATTTGGAGAATATCGAGACATCGGGGCGAAACCTTCTTTTCATTATAAACGACATTCTCGACCTGTCGAAGATTGAGGCGGGAAAAATGGTTCTGGAAAACACAGATTTTGACCTTCGCGATTTGATTGAGAAATGCGTCAACGCGCTGAGTGTCAGGCATCACGACAAGGAGATAACCGTTAATGTGAATATTGACGAGGCGCTTCCGGCGATGCTGGTTGGCGACCCTTATCGTATCAATCAGATTTTTACCAATCTGCTCAACAACTCAATAAAATTCACGGGTGACGATTGTGTTATTAATTTGAATATCAATGTTATAAAAATAGGTGCCGCCAGCATTGAAATTGGCGTTGAGGTGAGCGACAACGGCATTGGCATACCCAAAGACCGTCAGTCGGAGATTTTCAAGAGCTTTACGCAGGCCAACGCCGACACCACGCGCAAGTACGGCGGTACGGGGCTCGGGCTGTCAATCACGCGGCAGCTGGTGGAGATGTACGGCGGCGAGATTTCGGTGGAGAGCGAGCCCGACCACGGCGCCACGTTCAGGTTCAACCTTATTCTGAAACCGTCGGGAGCGCAGACGGCAGAGCCTGTGGCCGTGAGCAGCCAGCCGGTGACCGACAAGCCGCTGCGGATACTGCTTGCCGAGGACAACGAGATTAACCAGCAGCTGGCCACCGACACGCTGAAACTATGGAACCGGAACGTGATTGTTGACATTGCCAACAATGGCCAGGAGGCTGTGGCAAAGGTTGCCGAGTCGGCATACGATGTGGTGCTGATGGATATTCAGATGCCTGTGATGGACGGCAACGAGGCTGCGCGGGCCATCCGAAACCTGCAGTCGCCGCACAGCAAAGTGCCCATTATTGCAATGACGGCGCACGCGTTCAAAGAGGAGCACGACCGCTGTCAGGCCAACGGTATGAACGATTATGTCTCCAAGCCGTTCGACCCCGATGTGCTGATTATGAAAATCTGCAAATGTGCTGGTATTGGGCAAGATAGGGCCGATGAAGGCCAGGCCGGCGGCGAGCCGATGGGTGTTGCCGGTGTGTTCAATATCAAGACGCTTCTCGACGTGTGCAACGGCGACAAAACGGAGTTGCGGCGCGTGTTCGGCGTTTATAGCTCGGCCATCCCCGACGACATCAGCGCACTGGCCGCGGCCCTCAAGGACGGCGACACCGAAAAAGTCCGTCTTAAACACCACGCGCTGCTCACGGCTTTCGGCTATCTGGGAATGACATCGGCAACCGAAACGCTTGAAAAAACAACCACCGACGGAGTCGATGCAGCGCAACTCCTGGAGCGGATTTCCGCCGAGTGCCAAAAAACTTTGCCGATGATTAGGGATTTTGTGGAGAAAATGTAGGGGCGGGGTTTCGCGCTCATTTATCATTTGCTTCCGTCTTCATTTTTTTGCTGATGCGGTTTCGCTTGTTGCGGAGGCTTTGTTTCTCCAACCCAAGCATTTGGCAGATTTCGAAGTCGCTCTTTTGCAGGAGGTCGCTCACAATAAGGAATAGCTTCTGACTGACGTTCAAGTCGTTGTAGTTGTTTTCGAGGCTGAGGGTGAATTCCGGATTGATTGTGCTCACAAAATCGAGCAGGCACAACAGGTCAAAATCGCTCCAGTTGGCGGCCGACTCGCACCGGGTTAGCTGGTCATACAAGTTGTGGCCGTGCTGCAGGTTCCGCATCACAGCGTTTTTGAGTTCCGCAGCCTTCTCTTTCAGCGCGTCCAACTCTTTCGACTGGCTTTTCTTTTCGGTTTCGAGCCAGGCAATGCGTTCTTCGTACAAGACCAGATTGCTCTTCAGCTTTTTGTAGCGCAGTTCGCTGGCCATTCGGTTGTTCTCGGTTTGGCGTATGCGTATGCGGTATAAAAGAAAGACAATCAAACTTATAAATGCCGTTAACCCTAATACTCCGCCAAGTCTCTGGATTTTTATGTCGTATTCGGCCCGCTGCTTTTCGAAATCGAATTTCTGCTGCAATTCAAGCAATTTGCGGTTCTCTTTTTCGCGGGACAGCCGAGCCTGATACTCAATCATTTTATCTGTAGCACTCTTATATTGCTCAATGTCTTTGTTTTTGTAATAAATATCTGCCAACAGTTCGTTAATTTCTTTTCGTGAAAGAGAGGACTGTTTGAGTAATAACGCCGAATCGCAATATTTTAGGGCTTCCTCGTAATTGTTTTCCGCAACAAGTATTTTTGCTAAATTCAAATAGGCTTCATTTTGTTTATAGTACTTTAATGCAGTTGAAAAATATTGTTTCGCTGATGAAGGGGCATTTTGCATTAGTGTCAGACCAATGTAATTGTATATGTAATATTTGATTTCATTTTCGACATTGTCCGCCAATGCTTCGCATTGTTGAATGTAATAAGCAACACTGTCGGAGTCGTGTGCCAAATAATTATGGATAACCGCAAGATTCGTTAAGGCGTATGTTTTACTGTAGTTGTCGTTCTGCTTTTGGGCGTACGCAAGTTCCTTATGCGCACACTTTAGGGCCTCATCATTTTCTGCGAAGGTTGAATTGGTAAATGTTAAGCCGGAGTAAACCCTGTCCAACAACTGGTAGTCGGTTGTTTTCAACGCGTGCTGCTCAGCGTTTTTGAACAGCGATATCATTTCTCTATTTAGAGAGTCATTATTAATGAAAATTGTTGATTTATAGTAATATGCGTATGCGAGTTTTCGTGCATCGTAATTATCAGTGTAGTACTGAATGCTGGCGTTTATACCATCGAAAGATTTAACAGGGTTTTCGCCTCTAAAACTGACCGCTGCTTCCAAAATATTATAGTATGCTGATTCTTCCTTGCCTTTTGGCTCAATTTTATTTAAGAGTTGAATGGCGGAATCGGAATTATGATGCCCTAAAATCAGCGAATCGACCTCGACAAGCAGTTTGTATGTCTCACTTTTGTGCGAGCACGCGAAATTGACCGCCAAAAGCAGTGGCAAAATCATTTTAAATGCTTTCATAATGCTTAATTTTTTCGGTAAATCATTTATCATAAGCTTCAGTCTTCATTTTTTTGCTGATGCGGTTTCGCTTGTTGCGGAGGCTTTGTTTCTCCAATCCAAGCATTTGGCAGATTTCGAAGTCGCTCTTTTGCAGAAGGTTGCTCACAACAAGGAATAGCTTCTGGCTGACGTTCAGGTCGTTGTAGTTGTTTTCGAGGCTGAGGGTGAACTCCGGATTGATAGTGCTCACAAAATCGAGCAGGCACAGCAGGTCAAAATCGCTCCAGTTGGCGGCCGACTCGCATCGGGTTAGCTGGTCGTACAAGTTGTGGCCGTGCTGCAGGTTCCGCATCACGGCGCTTTTGAGTTCCGCAGCCTTCTCTTTCAGCGCGTCCAGCTCTTTCGACTGGCTTTTCTTTTCGGTTTCGAGCCCGGCAATGCGTTCTTCGTACAAGACCAGATTGCTCTTCAGCTTTTTGTAGCGCAGTTCGCTGGCCATTCGTTTGTTCTCGGTTTGGCGTATGCGTATGCGGTATAAAAGAAAGACAATCAGACTTATAAATGCCGTTAAGCCTAATATTCCGCCAAGTCTCTGGATTTTTATGTCGTATTCGGCCCGTTGCTTTTCGAAATCGAATTTCTGCTGCAATTCAAGCAATTTGCGGTTTTCTTTGTACTGGGATAATTTTGCTTTTGTATTTATTAACTCATCAGTTATCCTCTTATATTGTTCAATATCTTTACTTTTATAGTAATATTCAGCCATAAGCATATAGGTTTCTTCTCGTGAGGCTAAAGAAGGTTTGATTAGCAATGCCGAATCGCAATATTTTAGGGCTTCCTCGTAATTGTTCTCCGCAACAAGTATTTTGGCCAAATTCAAATAGGCTTCATTTTGTTTATAGTACTTTAATGCATTTGAAAAATATTGTTTCGCTGATGAAGGGTCATCTTGCATTAGTGTCAGGCCAATATAATTGTATATGTAATATTTGATTTCATTTTCGACATTGTCTGCCAATGCTTCGCATTGTCTGATGTAATAGGCGACACTATCAGTGTTGTGTGTCATATAGTAGTGAGTAACCGTAAGATTCATCAAGGCATATGCTTTGCAGTAGTTGTCGTTCAGTTTCTGGGCGTATGTAAGTTGCTTATATGCGCACTTCAGGGCCTCTTCATTTTCTGAGAAGGTTGAATTAGTAAATGTTAAGCCGGAATAAACTCTGTTCAACAACTGGTAATCGGTTGTTTTCAACGCGTGCTGCTCAGCGTTTTTGAGCAGCGATATCATTTCTCTATTTAGGGAGTCTTTGTTGGTAAAAATTATTGATTTATAGAAATATGCGTATGCCAGTTTTCGTGCATCGTAATTATCGGTGTAGTATTTGATGCTGGCGTTTATACCATCGAAAGTTTTAACAGGGTTTTCGCCTCTATAACTGGCCGCTGCTTCCAAAATATTATAGTATGCCGATTCTTCCTTGCCTTTTGGCTCAATTTTATTTAAGAGTTGGATGGCGGAATCGGAATTATGATGCCCTAAAATCAGCGAATCGACCTCGACAAGCAGTTTGTATGTCTCACTTTTGTGCGAGCACGCGAAATTGACCGCCAAAAGCAGTGGCAAAATCATTTTAAATGCTTTCATAATGCTTAATTTTTTCGGTAAAATAAGTGAATTTTGACATTCGTAACACTTGTTTTTTTCTGCACGGGCAAACAAAAACAACTCAATTAGGGGTGTGACCGAAAGGTTAAAATATTGTTTATTAGTGTTATAACTGTTTGAGGGTGAGTTGCCTTGTTTGCGGAATGTTTTTTTGTTATAATATTTGCGTTGGCTTTTCGAGGGAGGCGGTTAGCTGCCAACCCGGAAAACCGATAAACAGAAAGAATTTTTAAACTAACTAAACAAACATTTTAAATGAAAAAAAGCATTCTTTTAATCAGTGTTGCGGCTCTGGCATTCGGAGCTTGCAACAACAACGACAAAACCTACGAGCTTAACGGCGACGAGAAGGTGATTGATGTGAAAGCCATCAGCGGTAGCGTGCAGAAAGGCCCGTTCATCAACGGAACATCGGTGCGCGTGTCCGAGCTGAACTCCGATTTGCAGCAGACTGGCAAGAGTTTCGAGACTCAGGTATCGGACAATCTGGGAGCCTTTGAGTTTGGCAACATTGGTTTGATTTCGCAATACGTTGAGCTGCAGGCCAACGGCTACTATTACAACGAGGTGACGGGCGACGTGTCGGAGTCGCAGCTGACCTTGCGCGCATTGACCGACCTCAACAGCGGCACCACGCCAAACATCAACGTGCTCACTACGCTTGAGCGCGGCCGTGTGGAGTATCTCACATCGCACGGTACGGCATTCGCCAACGCCAAACAACAGGCACAGGCCGAGGTGCTCGCCATCTTCAACATTGATGCGCCGGCAGTTGGCAGCTCCGAGGGGTTGAGCATTGTTGGCAACGCCGAGGGCGACGCGGTGCTTCTGGCTGTGTCGGCCATTCTGCAAGGCCGGCAGTCGGAGGGCGCATTATCGCAGCTCATTGCCGACATCAGCTCCGACATCCGCACCGACGGCAAACTCGACGATGCCAAGCTGGGTGCCAAGCTGAAAGGCAACGCAATGGCGCTCAACGCCGATGAGGTTCGCGGCTACGTGGCCGAGCGCTACAAGGAGCTTGGCAGTGAGGCCGCAGTGCCCGATTTTGGCGGCATTGTCAGGAATTTCGTGGCAAACACCGAATTTGAGCTTATGTCGAATCTGAACTATCCGGCCCGTGGCGAGTTTGGCAAGAACCTTTTAGCCATCAACGACACGGCTTGTATGTATGGCGAGTATTCGATGGCTGTGAAAGTTCCGAGCGGTGTTGACCTCGATATTAAAGTCAGCTCACCGATGAGATGCTGGGAGTTTGAGAGTCTGCCAGGTGTTAATTATTCGACTTGGAACGAGGCCGACCATTCGCGCCATTTCAAATATAGTGGCTCGTGCAATGTTGACATCCATTTTGCTCTGAACAAAGTGGACAGAAGTTCGATTTACGACAAAATCGAGAAACGGGTAATAAAAGAGTTTGTGAACAACCGGGTCAAGTTCGAGGTTTTTGAAAACGGAGCGCTGACTATGGTCAAGGAGTTCACCATTCTTCAGGAGGAGACCTGTACTGAGGATTTCACAAAAGACGAGAATTATCCGATGCCGCCAGTCCCGGCAGAGTAGTAACTGAATAATTGTTGCTTTCTAATCCGCAGGTTGCCCAAGTGGCTTCCTGCGGATTTATAAGGTTTGTGCACACCGCTGTGGCTTGCAATCGTTAAATAACTAATAATAATCACTTTACTAACAAACAAACAACAATGAAACATCTTCTTCCAAAAACAACGCTGCGAGCGTTGGCGCTCACATTGTTTGTGGGCATTGCAGCCGAATCGTCGGCACACAGCGATATAGTGAGCACGAACTTGAAGCCGATGGATACGATTTCGGCAACAGCATTATTCTGCCCATCGGAATAACGTTCGGGTTGAAATGGAGGTTGCGCTGAGCAATCTTGAAGTTTTTCACTCCAAGTTGCCATTCCCGTCCAGCATCATCCCAGCAGCCACCGCACAGCCTTTGGCCAATAGGGGAACAGAAAAACCGAGAGGGTCATTCCGGTGAGGTCGCAGAAGAAATCGAACACATCGCCGCTGCGCGTAAGAATAAAGTAGTACTGAATCACCTCGGTGAGAGCGGCGTAGCCCACACCGGCCACCAGAAGAATGTAATAAGGCCTCAGGCCGACGGTTTTCTGCCAGTAGAGCGATTTAATGAGGAACGCCAGCCCGAAAAACAGGCAGAAATGCACAATCTTGTCGGTGTACGGCTTCAGCCAAAGTGGGATTAACGAATTGATTTTAAACTCGTTGATTCGCTCACCCGAAGAAAAGCACAGATAGGCGATGACGAGCACCCAAAGGCCGAGTTTCACAATTGTCTGTATGTCGCGGGGTGTAAGTTTCTGTTTCATTGTTCGATAGGGGTTAGGAATCCGTTGTCGTCTTCTTTCAGGTTTCTGTTGTCGAGCATCCAGCGCAGAACGCGGCTCACCTTGTCGGGAGCTTTGCTAATGGTGTCGGGCAGGTTGCCGATGGTTGTTGGTTTTTCTGATATTTGTTTGAATATCAGTTGCTTGATATTCTGAAACTCAAATTCGGTCATTTCGGTTTCGTGGCGGCTGGTGCAGACGTCGCAGGTGCCGCACATTGGCACATCGGTCATTCCAAAGTAGCGCAGCAGCTGCTGCACGCGGCATTCAAACACGGAGGCATAGCGCACCACCGCCTGTATCTTGTCCACATACAGCTTTTTACGGTCCAAATAGTGGTCGGGGCCGATGTAGAGAGCTTTCACCGGCAGGCGCTCCTCGGTGTAGTAAACCTGGGGCAGCGAGTTTTGCGGTATGTAACTGATAATCTTGTCTTTTGCGAGTTTAAGCAGATGCTCGTAAACCGTCTGCCGCGAGCATTTCAGCTGGGTGGCAATCATACTCTCGTCAATGGGGCGGTACTCGGTGAAAACGCCGCTTGTGGTGCGCAGGATTACCTTTATCACGCTGTCTTCCTGTGCGTTAGCCGACTGATAGTTGTAAAGGTCGTCGCGTTCGACAAGGAAAAGCACCCGCGACGGGTTGTTCACGTCCTCGCTGTAATCGATGTAGCCGCATTGCTGCAAGATTTTCAGGCTGTTATGCACAGTTATCGAGCTGTAGCGATAGAGCTGTGTAAACTTGAACGTGTCGAAATCGAAGCTGCGGCCCTGGCCCTCGCCAATGGGCAGCTGGCAGTAGTTGCCAAGGTTGTCGTACACGCGTTTTATCTCGTCGATGGGAGGAAAGGTCTGAACCGTGCGCTGCTCAAGTTTCCGCTGGTCCGACTTGTTGTAGAGCATTACGGCAAAAGCCTGTTTCTCGTCGCGTCCGGCGCGTCCGGCCTCTTGGAAGTAGGCTTCGAGCGTGTCGGGCAGGTCAATGTGGATGACAAACCGCACATCGGGCTTGTCGATGCCCATTCCGAAGGCGTTGGTGGCCACAATCACGCGTGTGGCGCCGCTTTTCCAGGCGTTTTGCTTGGCGTCGCGCTCCTCGGTTGTGAGCCCGGCGTTGTAGTAGTCGGCGCTGATGTTGTTCTGCATCAGAAAATCGGCAATCTCCTTGGTTTTTGCCCGGCTGCGCACATACACAATGCCCGTTCCCGGAATGTGGTTGATGATGCGCAGCATATACCGCAGCTTGTCGTCAACCTCGCGCACAAGGTAGATGAGGTTTTTGCGCTCGAAACTCTTGCGGAAAACGTTGCGCTTGCGGAATTCGAGCTTGTCCTGAATATCGTCGACCACCTGCGGCGTGGCGGTTGCCGTAACGGCCAGCACCGGAACATCGGGAATCAGGCTGCGGATTTTGGCAATCTCAAGGTACGACGGACGGAAATCGTAGCCCCATTGCGATATGCAGTGCGACTCGTCGATGGCCAGCAGGTTGATGTTCATCTGTTTGACTTTCGCCAGAAACATCTCGGAACCAAGCCGTTCGGGCGAGCAGTAGAGAAATTTCGTGTTCGGGTCGTTGATGCTGTTGTCGAGCGCCAGCCCAACCTCGTGCTGAGTCATTCCGGTGTAGATGGCGTAGGCTTTTATTCCGCGCGTGCGGAGGTTCTCAACCTGGTCTTTCATCAGGGCGATGAGCGGCGTCACCACAAGGCACAGCCCCGGTTTGGCCATTGCCGGCACCTGAAAGGTTATCGATTTTCCGCCACCGGTCGGCATCAGCGCAAGCGTGTCGTAACCATTTGCAACCGAGCGTATTATCTCCTCTTGCAACGGGCGGAACGAGTCGTATCCCCAATATTTTTTCAGTATGGCGCGGAATTGGTTCTCCATAGGTTGACAAAGATAGGCGATGAAAACCGAATGACTGCCCGAGCCGCCGCTGTTTTTTTATTAACCACTGTAAATGTGGATTTTTCATCTTTTTCCGATTCCCGTGCATTTCGTGGTTAATAAACGCGGCACGACAGACGGCCAAATCTCGAAACTTCAGTTACATTTGCATTTGCATTTGAAATAAAGCTATTGATGGTTATTACCGAACAGCAATTCGAGGTTTTATTCCGCGGACAGTTTGCGGCTCTGTGCAATTTCGCATATTCGGTTGTGAAAGACACCGACCAAGCACACGATATTGTGCAGCAGGCGTTTGTCAATCTGTGGGAGCGCCGCGACGAGGTCGAGACCATCGATAATCTGCCGGCCTACTTGCGCCGAAGTATCGTCAATGTGGCCATCAATCACATTCAGAAACACAAGCGCGTGCAGCTCGAGGATGAGTACACACAGGCGCAGCTCGACAGCGCATCGGCGGCCGACCGCAGCGATTATCTGCAAGGCGAGGTTGAGGAAGCCATCAGGCGCGCCGTTGAGCAGCTGCCCGAAAAGAGCCAGCTGGTGTTCTCGCTGAGCCGGTTCCAGGGTATGAGCAACAAGGAAATTGCCGACAATCTTAATATTTCCATTAAAGCTGTTGAGAAACATATCGGCAAATCACTCAAGGAGTTACGAGTGTCGTTGGCGCCATACCTGAAAATTTTTGCAATTTTTTCACTTTCCGAGGTAGGGTTAACGCTCGCAAAATTGTTCTTATAGAGTAATGCGATAAAACTATGCAGGACGCGATTTCAGAAATATTGGCAAAACAACTCACGGGCAGCCCGCTCACCGCAAGGGAGCAGCACGAGCTCGACGCGTGGTTGCAGACACCCGAGGGTGCCGGCGAATATGCTGAGATTATGCGTGTTTGGGAGGCCGCCGGCAACGTCAAATACCAGATGCAGGTTGATGTTGATGCCGAGTGGGAGCGTTTCCGCCAGCTCACGCAGCACCGCATTGTACGCCGCCGTTTCACGTGGGTGGCAGCCGCCGCAGCTTCGGTGGCCCTGCTCATCGGCGTTTTCACATTCAGAAATTCTACTCAAACCGATATGTTCAAATACGTGTCGGGCAATACGCCGGAGATGGTGACACTGCCCGACAGCTCGGTCGTCTGGCTTAACCGAAACAGCCAGATAGCCTACAGGTACAACGAGTCGAAGCGCACGCGCACGGTCGCTCTCATTGGCGAGGCGATGTTCGACGTGCGGCACACCGGCGACGAGTTTGTGGTTAAGACACCGCAACGCGTTTACACCAAAGTGCTTGGCACATCGTTCAACTTGAAGGCTTTGGCCGATGCTAAGAATGTTGATTTATCGGTTGTCGAGGGCAAAGTGTCGTTCGGCAGCCGAAAAGTCAACACAATCGTAACGCGCGGGCAGCACGCGTCGTTCGACTGTCGCAATAAGGCGCTTGTGCCAACCGACAGCCTCGACGTCAATACGCTCGCTTGGCACACCGGCCAGTTCAGCTTCGACGGCAAGCCGCTGTCGCAGATTTCGGCTCAGCTGGGCGCCTATCTCGGCAAGAAAATCACACTGCCGGCCGATGCCCGCAATGTGGCCTACACCGGCCATTTCGACAATCCTACGGCTGAGCAGGTTGCCGAAATCATTGCAACCGCAATGAACTGGGACTACAAGATTTCCGATTCCGAAATTCTTTTCAGCAAGAAATAACAACGGCGCGCAACGCCGTTTTTTTGTGCCATCAACCGGCGCAATTTGTTTAAATTACGTTTAAATCTGTGTAAATCAGCCATTCCGACAATTGCTGGATTGCGTTGTCGGCGTTCGCTTTTTATTTGGCGGGTGGCCGATTATTTTTCTATCTTCGTTGCTTTGCAATCGTTAAAAAAACAAACTGATAATCAGAAATGGGAAAGAATAGCAACCGCAACAACGACTGGAAAGACCGCCTGAACGTGGTCTATTCAACGAATCCTGACTTCAAATACGAAACCGACGAGAGCGAGGAGGCCGAAACCCTTGAGCCAAGCCGGCAGAACCTGAAAGTGAGCATCGACCGCAAGCAGCGCGCCGGCAAGTCGGTGACGCTGGTGCAGGGCTTTGTGGGCACCGACGACGACCTGAAAGAGCTGGCCAAGATGCTGAAAAGCAAATGCGGCGTGGGCGGTTCGGCCAAAGACGGCGAGATTCTGATTCAGGGCGAGTTCAAGCAAAAAGTGTACGACCTCTTGCTGCAAGCCGGCTATAAGGCAAAAATGGCGGGGGGCAACTGATGCAGAAGGAGCTGATAATCGTAATTACCAAGCATCGAAAGTTTGGTAATATGCTGATTCCTAATATTATAACACCGTCGGGAGGCAACTCGCTCTACTCGGCCATCGACAAGGCGTCGCCCATAAGCATAAAGGATGTGGCGGGCTATTGTGCTGATTTTGATGAGATTGTAAAACTCTACGGAACAATCGACGACATCTACATTGCGCGGCTTTTCTCGAAGGAGCCGCCAGCCGATTTTCTGCGCCACGTTGATGCTGAATTCATCGAAAAACGTATTCGGCCGCACATCGACGTCCGGCTGAAAAAGATGCTGCAGCTGGCCATCGCCAACAAGGTGCGTTTCTTTTATAAAATGCCGAAACTGAGTCAGATATACCCGTCGGACGAGGTTGTTGTGGCCGAGCAGAAATCGCGGGCGCTCTTCCTGTTCGACCGCAACGAGAACGGCATCCGCTACCGCATCGCCATCGACCACGGCGACCATTACGACAAGCTCAAGGGCAAAACGGCCATCGTCATCACCAGCGAGAAACCGTGCAGTGTGGTGATTAACAAAGTGTTATATCAACTTCACGACATCGATAGCAAGAAGCTGGAACCTTTTCTGACCAACGACTATATCCACATCCGCAAGGAGACGGAAATGGCTTATTTTGAGAAGTTTGTGACCAATGTGGTGAAAAAATACAAGGTCAGAGCCACCGGATTCGATATTGAGATTGTCAAAAGTGAACCTGAGCCGGTGCTTTGCCTTGAGAACGATTTGCGCGGACAGCCGGTGCTGCTTCTGAAGTTCAAATACGGGCAGCGGATGATTCTGCCCAACAACACCGAACGCGCGTTTGTTGATATGCAGCACACCGGCGACGACGTGCGGTTTGTGAAAGCCATTCGTCGGATTGAAACCGAATCGGAAATTGTTGAAAGCCTGAAAAATATGCAGCTGCAAACGTCTGACGGCGTGCATTTTTACCCCGAGGGTGCTGGTGCGGTCGCTGCCGAAGAGGCGTTTTGGCACGTTGTGTCGAAACTCAACCATCTGTCTGACAGCTTGCGCGAGGCTGGCATTTCGGTCCGTCAGGATTGTGGCGAGAGAAAATACTATTTGGGCAACATTGATTTGCAAGTGTCTGTGAAACAAGATAATGACTGGTTCGACTTGCGCGGGCAGGTGGTTATCGGCAATTTCACAATTCCGTTTGTGAAACTATACCGCAACATCACCCGCAACATTCGTGAGTTTGAGCTGCCCGACGGCACTATCGCCGTGCTGCCCGATGAGTGGTTCACGCGCTATTCCGAGCTGTTCAATTCCGCCCGGATTGTTGACGACGGTCTGGTGGTGGGACGGCAGATGTTCGGTCTGCTGCACGAGGCCGGCTTTTCGACTCCTGATATTGAGAATATGCGCCATTTGTTTGAGCCCGGCAATCTGCCCAAAGCCACGTTGCCAACCGGCTTGAACGCCACAATGCGCTCATACCAGCAGACTGGTTATTATTGGCTTAAATTGCTTAAAAACAATAATTTCGGCGGTTGCCTGGCCGACGATATGGGCCTTGGCAAAACCATTCAGGCGCTGGCTCTTCTGCTCGATGTATCGACAGAAACAGTTGAGACTCAACAGCCAGTGGCAGAACAATTTGCGCAACTTTCGCTTTTCGACCAGCCGCAAACGCGGTCAGTCACAAAGCGCCCGACGAGCCTGATTGTGGTGCCGTTGTCGCTGGTTCACAACTGGACGAGCGAGGCCGCGCGCTTTGCTCCGTCGCTCAAGGTGCTGGCGCACATTGGCAACAATCGTACGCGCACCATCGCCACCTTCAACCATTACGACGTGGTTGTAACCACCTACGGCCTTGTCCGCAACGATAACGAGCTGCTCTCGGCTTACAAATTCCACTACATCATCCTCGACGAAAGTCAAGCTATAAAGAACAGTTCGTCAAAGAGTTACGCGGCTGTTGCAAGTCTTAAGGCGCGGCATAGGCTGGTGCTCACCGGCACGCCTGTCGAGAACAGCCTGACCGACCTTTGGTCGCAGATGAATTTTATTAATCCGGGCTTGCTCGGAAGTTTTCAACGGTTTAAAACTGAATACGTTACGCGAATCGAGAATGACCCGGAATGTCAGCGGGCGGCGCAACTTCGGGCATTGGTGGAGCCGTTCATTCTGCGGCGCACCAAGAGCGAGGTGGCCAGCGACCTGCCGCCCAAAACCGAGCAGATTCGTCCCTGCACAATGGACAATGAGCAGCAGTCGCTTTATGAGCGCGAGAAATCGGCGATGCGTAACGCACTCATTACCAAGATAAACAGCGATGGAGTGGCCAAAACATCGACTTTGGTACTGCAATCGCTGATGAGGCTTCGCCAGATTGCCTGCCATCCGCAGTTGGCCGGATTCAGCGAGCCGTCGGCCAAGTTCGACGAGGTTACGCGCGTGCTTGAAACCGTGCTGTCAGAGAATCACAAGGTGCTGATGTTCAGCTCGTTTGTTAAATACCTGAATATCTACGAGGAGTATCTGCGCGAGAAAAAAATCCCATACGTTATGCTGACGGGCGAAACTGCTGACCGTGAGGCAGTTATCCGTCGTTTTCAAACCGATGAGCGTGTTCAGGTATTTTTGATTTCGCTCAAGGCCGGCGGCGTGGGCATCAACCTCACCTCGGCCGATTATGTCTTCATCCTCGACCCGTGGTGGAACCCTTCGGCCGAAAACCAAGCCGTGGACCGTGCCCATCGCATCGGGCAGACTAAGAATGTGTTTGTTTATAAGTTTGTTACGGCTGGCACACTTGAGGAGAAAATCATCGCTCTGCAAAACAAAAAGAGCCATTTGGCTGGCATCTTCGCCAACAGCAATCCGTTTAAGGACATCACTGTTGAGGAGATGATGGAGTTGTTTGAGTGATTGCTTGAAAAACAGAGTGTTATGAGTTGTAACTCTGCCGGGCAAATTCCCATTTTGATTGCAGGAATTTCTTTTAACTAAAACCCGCACCACGAGGCAAACGGCTTGTTAACCATAAGGTTAAGATAGCCGTCGGTCATATAGACGTTGGGCTCGGCCGAGTTGCGGACGTAGGTCCAGACGCGGTTGCGCTGCACATCGATGCCCACGCGTCCGCAGCGGAAATCGGCCAGCACGCGGTTGCGGGCGCTGACAACAATGTGAGTGCTGCTGTCGGCCGCCACGCCGTAGCGATGCCACGCCGACTCGCTGTTGGTCATCTGCCGCTGTGCCTCAATGGCTGAAAGGCAACCCAGAAGCTCGTCAACCTGCGGGGTGTTGGCGGCCATATCGCCTGTGGGCACCGTCACCACCCAGCCGCGCAGTTGGCGGTTGAGGTTGAGAATGGTGTCGTTGCCGGGCCACTCAATGGTTATGGCCGTCACGCGGGAGGTGTCAATCTCGGTCACAAGCTGGCGGAACGAACGGTCGGAGCGTCGCTCGGCGCGCATCAGAAGCACGCACACGGCGGCGAGCATCAGTATCACGAAAGCGACAACCGGCATACGGCGCTTAATCGACATAGCCCTCCTCCATACGTTTGATGCGCAGATTGCGCTGTTGCTGATAGCGGATGAGGCCAATCAGCAGAACAACGACGATTGGCAGCAAAACATTGAGCCACTTGACAATAGCGCGTGTGGCATCGTCGAGTTGGCTGATGGGGCGCGACGTGATGCCTTTGGTGCGCAGCTCAATCAGGCCGGTGTCATCCGACAGGTAGTCTATCGCGTTGACAAACAGGCTGATATTGTCGGCCGATTGTTGGTGAGGCTGGCGCGGGTCGCCGTTGAGCGCGAAATCGCCATCGCCGAAAACCACCATCCGCGAGCCGGGAACGCCGCCAATGGTGCCCTCGAGCACGCCGCCAAGCGGAATCTCGGCCAGCGGAAAATCGCGTGCCGACCATTGGCGCTGAACATCGATGTTGGTTGGCACATTGAGCGTCGCCGAGCGGTCCGAAGTGAAGAGCAGCGACGTGAAAACGGCCGCCGAGTCGCCGGTATAGACCACAGGGCTGGCAAACTGCATCTGCACCTGCTCAAGCCCGTCGGTTATGGCGTGGCGGCTGAAATTGCTCACAAACGGAATGTAGGGGAACTGCTGCTGCACGTTGACGCGGTACATTCCCTGTTGCTGCTGCACGTTGACGCTGGCGCAGACGTTGTCGATGGCGAGCTTGCTGTCCACGCTCACGCCCTTGCCGGCAAGCCACTGCTCAAGGCCGGTGTTCAGCTCGGCGGCAAACAAACGGTCGAGGTCGGCGTTGGTGCGGTCGATGCAGACCAGAACCCGCCCGCCGCGGGCCATAAAGCGGTCGATGGCGGCAAAATGCTCCGGACTGATGCTGTCGGTTGGCGCCACAATGGCCAGAGTTGCAATGCTGTCGAGCGCTAACGGATTGGTTTCAAGGTTGATGACGCAAACATCGTACATCACCGACATTGCACCCATCACCTGCTGCATTGAGTATGGCGACGCCTCGCCGTGTCCTTGCAGAAAGCCCACCACTGGCCGCCGCCCGGCTTGCATCTTGCGTATGGCCGACGACAGCGCGTACTCAACCGCCATCGACGGTTGGATGAACGGAATCACCTCTTTGGCCGTGCCTTTCTCAACAACAGCGCCCAAGAACGCACGCTGCTGACGTATTTGGTCCTTGTCGCGCACGTTAATCATCACGGGGTAGAGACCTTCGTCAATAGCTTGTTTTTCAATATCTTCGGATGCCGATGGATTGACAAATTCAAATTCGAGCTGGCCGTGCGCAAGGCTGCGGTATTCGGTCAGCAGGTCGCGGAACTCACGCTTTGCAACAGCCACTTCGGCTGGCAAATCGCCTGAAAAATAGGCTGTTATGGTGACGGTTTCATCCAGATTGTCGAGAATGTTTCTGGTGGCTTGGCTCAGTGTGTAACGGTTGTCGCCGGTCAGGTCGATTCGAAAGAAGAACCGGGTGCAGACCACATTCGCGACAAGCACCGCCAAAAGCACCAAAATTATGTTTCGGGTTGTATGTTTAGTTCTCATAATCAGGCAATTTTCGATTTCAAAGTTTTCTCGGCGGCAAACAATCCGGCAAACGTCACCGAGGCGAAATAGACAATGTCCTTCGAGTCGATGATGCCGCGCGACATACTCTCAAAATGCGTGTTCATATCGAGCCCCAAAGCCAGCTGACCAGCAAATCCGCCCATCTGCCGCCCCAAAATTCCAAATCCGATGTGGAACAGCAATCCAACCGACAGCGAAATCAAGAAGCTGATAATCTGATTGTTGCTGACAGAGCTTGCAAACAGCCCGATTCCCGCGTAGGCGCTGCTCATCAGCAGAAGTCCGATGTAGCCGCACACCACCGCGCCGTGGTCGATGGGGCCGAGGTGCGCCACCGTTATGTAGTAGGGGAGTGTTAGCGCTAACGCGATGGCAATCAGTGCGATAACAGCCAGATATTTGCCCAGTACAATCTGTCGGCACGAAATGGGCTTGGTCAGCAGAATTTCAATTGTGCCGGTCCGCATCTCTTCGGCTATCGACCTCATTGTGAGCGCCGGAATCAGCAGAAACAGTGTGATGTAGGCCACCGAGAAGAACACCTGCAGCGATGCCTGGCCGTAGATGAAGATGTCGCTGCCGTAGAGCCACGTGAAAACGCCGCTGAAGCCCAAAAATAGCACCAATAATATATACGCCATCAGCGAGTCGAAATGCGATTTCAGCTCTTGCGCGGCGATGGCCAGCGTTGGCGGAATTGTTTTTGTAATTATCTGAATCATTGCTTGTTATTTTGTCAGTTCGCGGAAAACGTCCTCAAGTTTTGTCTCGATTGGAGTAAGTTCGGTCAGCGTCCAGCCGTTGGCCACGCAGGTTTTGAAGATGTCGCGGGTGCACTGCCGCTCCGGCTGGCTGTGAACCTCAATGGTGTTTGGCCGGTCTTTCACAATATCAACCATTTCAACACCTTCAATGGCCTGCAGAGCCTTCACCACCTGGTTGCGGTCGGCGTCCTCAATGGTGGCCACCACCATCTGCCCGCCCTGTTCGGCCTTGCGCAGCTGGGCGGCCGTGCCGTCGGCCACAATGCGGCCGTGGTTGATAATCATAATGTGGTCGCACACGGCTTCAACCTCCGACAGTATGTGCGAGCTGAAAATTATTGTTTTCTCGCGCCCGATGCGGCGGATGAGCTCGCGGATTTCGACAATCTGATTGGGGTCGAGGCCGGTTGTGGGCTCGTCGAGGATGAGCACCTGCGGGTCGTGGATGAGAGCCTGAGCCAGCCCCACTCGCTGCCGGTAGCCTTTCGAAAGCTCGCCAATGCGTTTGTGCTTTTCGCCCTCGAGGCCGCACACGTTCACCATTTCAAGAATGCGGTCGTTGATTTTTGCGGCGCGAATCCGTTGCAGCCGCGCCATATACCGCAGGTAGTCGATGACTGTCATATCGGTGTAAAGCGGGTTATGCTCAGGCAGATAGCCGATGAGCTGCCGAACCTTGTCGGCATTGTCGGTCACATTGTAGCGGCCAATGCTGATGGTGCCCTCGGTTGGCGTCAGGCAGCCGGCAATGGCCTTCATTGTGGTGGTTTTGCCCGCGCCGTTCGGCCCCAGAAAGCCCAGAATCTCGCCCGTCTTCACCTCAAACGACAGGTTGTCGACGGCCTTCTGCTGACCGTAGAATTTTGTCAGGTTTTTAACAATTACATCCACTTGTGTGAAGGTTTAAATCGCGCCAAATGTAGATAATGCGCCAATCCGATTGTGTTAACGTTGTGTTAAAGGATTGATGCAGTGGCGTGAGCCCGCAATTCGGAGCCCGGCATCCTTCACCATCAAAAAAAGCACTTGTTTTTGACAATCAGTCCATTATCTTTGTAATTGTTTAATAACTAAAACTTTTACTTATTATGAAAAAGATTTTCTTATCAGTGTTGGCCATAGCAGCTATGGCGGCAACAGCGAACGCACAATTGTGGTTTGGCGGCAGCCTCGGTTTCTCACACTCAGGCGGCGTTACAAAAACCAAAGAGGCCGATACCGACAAACCATCAGTTAACTCGTTCACATTCGCACCGATGGTTGGTTTTGAACTGAACGAGAAACTTTCAGTTGGTGGCAAAATTGATTTCACCAGCAAGTCGACGAAACAGACTGTTGGCGATACTGATACCAAAAGAACGGAAACAACATTTGGCATCACCCCGTTTGCCCGCTATACTTTTGTTGAGTTCAACAAATTCGGACTTCTTGCCGAAGGTGGTATTCCAGTAGAGTTCAGTTCGTCGAAACACGACAATGGCAGCAAAACAGTTAAAGGCGACCCGGAAACGTCTATTGGTTTGTATGTTAGACCAATGTTGACCTATAGTCTGAACGACAACTTCCAGCTTGAGTGCGGTCTCAACTTCCTGTCGTTTAATGCAGAACATCGTGTTTCCAAAGACCGCGACGACAGCAATTACAAAAACATCACCAATACCTTCGATTTTGGTGTTGACTCTCGCAACGTGGCAACTGTTGGATTTGTTACCATCGGATTCATTTACAAGCTGTAATGCTTGCAGCACACTGATAAAAAAGGGGAGCCGCAGCGGTTCCCCTAATTTTTTGCCCATTCAAGAGCGGGCATAAAAAAAGCCATTCGCAACGGAATGGCTTTTTTTATTCGGAATTGCTTATTGTTTCTTGTTCTTCTCGAATTTGGCGTAGCGGTTGCGGAATTTATCAACGCGACCTGCGGTGTCAACCAATTTCATCTTACCTGTATAGAACGGGTGTGATGCACTTGAGATTTCGAGTTTCACCAATGGATACTCAACCCCGTCTACCTCTATCGTATCTTTAGTGTTGACTGTCGATTTGTTGATGAACAACTGTCCATTCGACATATCCTTGAACACTACAAGGCGATAATCACTGGGATGTATGTCCTTTTTCATTGTAGTACGTTTTTAATAATTCATTAAATTTTTGAGTTGGCAAAAGTAGAACATTGAATTGGATTTGCAAATGTTTTTGAACACAATTTCAATGCGATTTTTTCAAAGCTCACATCGGTATCCTTCATTCAATCCTTCTTTCATTCAATCCTTGTCAGGAGCACCACATTCTCAACGTGCTGTGTCTGTGGGAACATATCAACCGGCTGCACTTTCGCAATTCGGTACTGGCTGGTCATTATTGCAAGGTCGCGGGCCTGAGTGGCCGGATTGCAGCTCACATACACAATACGCTTGGGGTTGGCGTTCAAGATTACCTGCACAACATCGGGGTGCATACCCGAGCGCGGCGGGTCGGTGATGATGACGTCGGGGCGGCCGTGCTCGGCTATGAAGCTGTCGGTGAGCACGTTTTTCATATCGCCGGCAAAAAAGTCGAGGTTGGTGAGGCTGTTCATCTGCGCGTTCACTTTGGCATCGGCAATGGCGTCGGCAACATACTCAATACCAATTACTTTCCGCGCCTTGTCGGCTACAAAGCAGGCGATGGTTCCGGTGCCGGTGTAGAGGTCGTAAACCACCTCATCGCCCGTGAGCGCCGCAAAATCCTTGGCCACCTGATACAGACGGATTGCCTGCTCGGTGTTTGTTTGGTAGAACGAGTTGGGCCCGATTTTGAACCGCAGGCCGCCCATCTCACCCACAATATGGTCGTCGCCGGCGTAGAGCGTGGCCGGAAGGTCGGTGTACGAGTCGTTCAACTTGCTGTTGACCATATACATAAGTGATGTTATCTGCGGAAAGCGGTTTTTCAGGAAATCGAGCACCAGATTGATTTGCTGGCGGTTATCTTCCGATACTATCAGAATAACCATCAGCCCGCCGGTGTTTGAGTTGCGGAAGACCACATTGCGCAACAGCCCGGTGTGCTCGCGCTGATGATAGAAACTGATGTTGTTTTCTATTGCAAACTGTTTCAGTGAGTTACGAATCTCATTTACGGGCTCGGGCATTAGCCGGCACTCGTCAATGTCCACCACTTTGTCGAAGAATCGCGGCAGATGGTAGCCGAGTGAGCGCTGCTCAATTTTGTCGGCGTCGGCAATCTGCTCCGGAGCGAGCCATCGCAGCGGCGAGAAGGCGAATTCCAACTTGTTGCGGTATTCCATAGTGCGCTGGCTGCCCATTATGGGCGACACCTCGGGTAACTCCAGATGCCCGATACGTGTCAGATTGTCAACCACTTGCTTCTGCTTCCACTCAATCTGCATCTCGTATGGCAGAATCTGCCATTTGCAGCCGCCGCAGGTGCCGAAGTGTTTGCAGAACGGCTCAATGCGCTTTTCGCTCAGCTTCGCGTAGCGCACCACGCGCCCCTCAATGTAGCGGTTGTGTTTCACTTTTCCCTCAACGTCAACCACATCGCCCGGAATGGCCAGCGGCACAAAAACCACCATTCCATCGTAGTGTCCCATCGCCATTCCTTCGGCGGCAATGTCGGTAATCTCAATATTCTCAAACAGTTGCTTCTGATTTTTCTTGCGCGACATAATTCTATCGGTTTTGTGGGGCAAAAGTAACCGAAAAGATGAAAGGAACGGGGATTTTTCTCCGTGGGTATGCTTATCTATTTATTGTGTACTTCTCGGGTTTGTTATTTTTGCAAAAAAATATTTTTCAATGACCAACTGCACCATCCGTCCCCTTACCCCCAGCGAGTTGCCTTTGCTTGCCGATTTTTTGTATTACGCCATTTTTGTGCCGGAAGGCGTTGAGGCGCCGCCGCGCGAGATTATCAATCAGCCTGAGCTTCAAGTGTATATCCGCGATTTTGGCACGCAGCCCGATGACCATTGCCTTGGGGCCGAGACCGGCGGCTCGGTTGTTGGCGCCGTCTGGGTGCGCGATATGCCCGACTATGGCCACGTGGCCGACGGTGTTCCATCGTTTGCCATATCGGTGAGGCCGGAACATCGCGGAAGCGGCATCGGCACAAGCCTGATGAAAGCGATGCTCGAACTTCTGCGCCGGCAAGGTTACGAAAAAGCCTCACTTTCAGTGCAAAAGGCCAATTATGCCGTGCCGTGGTACCGCAGTCTGGGCTTCGAGGACATCGGTGAAAACGATGAGGAATATATTATGGTGTACAATTTCGCGGCAAGCAAAGGGTAGGCGAGAGGCGGAAATCAGATTCGCACCTATTATATATAGATGCAAATTCATCGCTGCGGCGCCACCGTTTCTCTTTGAACTAAAATTTTATCTCGCGAAAGCAGAACGTACAACTTTATTCTTAAATTTGGCGCAAAAGTTGTGTATTGGGCTAATTGTGCGAACACTCTAATTGTTAGTCTGATAGGACTTTGAAAAATTTTAAAAATTTAAAATATGTACACGTTAGGAGTAGATGTAGGAAGTTCGTCGGTGAAGGCAAGCCTTGTCAATGTTGAGACAGGAAAATGCGTTGCCACCACCTTCTTCCCCAAAACCGAAGCAAAAATTATAGCCGTCAACCCCGGTTGGGCCGAACAGGACCCCGAAAGTTGGTGGGAAAACCTGAAACTGTCGGTTCAGACAATTATGAAAGAGAGCGGCGCCAACCCCGCAGAGGTTAAGGCCATTGGTATCTCTTACCAGATGCACGGTCTGGTCTGCGTCGACAAGCACAAAAACGTTCTGCGCCCGTCAATCATTTGGTGCGACTCGCGCGCTGTGCCTTACGGCGACAAGGCTTTCAAGACTCTGGGAGCCGAAAAATGCTTGAGCCACCTGCTCAACTCGCCGGGCAACTTCACCGCGTCGAAACTGGCTTGGGTGAAGGAGAACGAGCCCGCCACATACGAGAAAATCTACAAGATTATGCTTCCGGGCGACTATATCGCTATGAAGATGACCGATGAGATTTGCACCACAGTATCAGGCCTTTCTGAAGGTATGATGTGGGACTTCAAAGAGAACAAACTGGCTACCTTCCTGCTCGATTACTACGGAATCGACCAATCATTCATTCCTGAAATCAAGCCAACATTCAGCGACCAAGGCCACTTGTCGGCAAAAGCCGCAGCCGAACTCGGACTGAAGGAAGGCACACCGGTAACATACCGCGGTGGCGACCAACCGAACAACGCATTGTCGCTCAACGTTTTGAATCCAGGCGAAATTGCCGCAACAGCCGGCACTTCGGGTGTTGTTTACGGTGTGAACGGCGAGGCCAACTACGACCCGCAGTCGCGCGTCAACTCGTTTGCGCACGTCAACCACACCACCGACCAGACACGCATTGGCGTTCTGCTCTGCGTGAACGGCACCGGAATCCTGAACTCGTGGGTTAAGCGCAACATTGCACCCGACGGAATCTCATACAACGAGATGAACGACCTTGCCGCCAAAGCCCCAATCGGCAGCGCCGGGTTGAGCGTTCTGCCTTTCGGCAACGGCGCCGAGCGTATGCTGGGCAACCGCGAAATCAACTGCTCAATCCGCGGTCTGAACTTCAATGTTCACTCGAAGCACCACATTGTGCGCGCCGCACAAGAGGGCATTGTCTTCTCATTTAAATATGGTATCGACATTATGGAGTCGATGGGTATGAAAGTGAACAAGATTCACGCCGGACACGCCAATATGTTCCTGAGTCCGATTTTCCGCGACACTCTGGCTGGCGTAACTGGTGCAACCATTGAGCTTTACGACACCGACGGCTCGGTTGGCGCAGCAAAAGGCGCAGGTATGGGCGCAGGTATCTACAAGAACAACACCGAGGCATTCGCTTCACTTGAGAAACTGGCAGTTATCGAGCCGAACAAATCGGCCCGCCAAGAGTATGCCGACGCTTACGCGAAATGGAAATACCGTCTCGAGAAATCGATGAGCAAATAAAAAAGAAATTCGTGTTAAATAATTGATTTTTAATAACTACTAAAATTTAAAAAAATGGCACAAGAGTATTTTCCACAAATTGGAAAAATCAAATTCGAAGGTAAAGATTCGAAAAACCCTATGGCATTCCACTATTATGATGCCGAGAAAGTGATTATGGGCAAGCCGATGAAGGATTGGCTGCGTTTTGCAATGGCTTGGTGGCACACTTTGTGCGCCGACGGTAGCGACCAGTTCGGTGGCGGTACCAAATCGTTCCCCTGGAACAAGGGCGCCGATGCAGTTACCATTGCTAAACAAAAGGCTGACGCAGGTTTCGAGATTATGGAGAAACTTGGCATTCCTTACTTCTGCTTCCACGATGTTGACCTTGTTTCGGAAGGCGCTTCGGTTGAGGAGTATGAGGCTAACCTGAAAGCCATTGTTGCTTACCTGAAGGAGAAAATGGCAAAGACCGGCAAGAAACTTCTGTGGTCAACTGCCAACGTATTCGGCAACAAACGCTATATGAACGGTGCTTCTACAAACCCGGATTTCGACGTTGTTGCACGCGCTATCGTTCAAATTAAGAACGCTATCGACGCAGGTATCGAACTTGGCGCTGAGAACTACGTGTTCTGGGGCGGCCGCGAGGGTTATATGAGCCTTCTGAACACTGACCAGAAACGTGAGAAAGAGCATATGGCAACTATGTTGACTATGGCTCGCGACTATGCTCGCAAAAAAGGCTTCAAGGGTACATTCCTTATCGAGCCGAAACCAATGGAGCCTTCGAAACACCAGTATGATGTTGACACCGAGACTGTTATCGGCTTCCTGAAAGCGCACAATCTTGACAAAGACTTCAAAGTTAACATCGAGGTTAACCACGCTACTTTGGCTGGCCACACCTTCGAGCACGAGTTGGCTTGCGCTGTTGACGCCGGTATGCTCGGCTCAATCGACGCTAACCGCGGTGATATGCAGAACGGCTGGGATACTGACCAGTTCCCAATCGACCAATACGAATTGGTTCAGGCTTGGATGCAGATTATCCGCAACGGTGGCCTTGGCACCGGTGGTACCAACTTCGACGCAAAAACTCGCCGCAACTCAACTGACCTTGAGGATATCTTCTTGGCACACATCAGCGGTATGGACGCAATGGCCCGCGCTCTTGAGAACGCAGCCAAACTGCTCGAGGAGAGCCCGTACAAGAAAATGCTGGCTGCCCGCTACGCATCGTTCGACAAGGGCGAAGGCAAGAAGTTTGAGGAAGGCAAGATGACTCTTGAAGAGGCTTACGAGTACGGCAAGAAAGTTAACGAGCCGAAGCAGACTTCAGGTCAGCAGGAGCTTTACGAAGCAATTGTTGCAATGTACGCTTAATCAGCGGTTTACGTATAACGGAAAAGGCGGAACTTGGTTCCGCCTTTTTTTGTTTTGGGAATATTTTAAGACAAGCGCATTGTTTATAAAATGGCAGATAAATTATTGTAATTCAAAAGTTTAATATCGCCATTCGTGTTTTCGAAATCGCCAGAGTAGACAATTGCTTTTTTTGCAATAGGTGTTTTTATCCAATCCGATATTTGCCGCAAACTTTTTTCGAACGAGACATTGTAGGTCATTGCTGATTTTACCTCAATAGCAGTGATTTGGCCACCTTGTTTTAGCAAAATATCAACCTCATTTTGGTGTGAGTCGCGATAAAAAAAGACACCGCCGTCGAGACCTTGATTGTAACGATGTTTCAACACTTCCATAACAACCATATTCTCGAACAACGCTCCACGCATTTTGTCGCGGTCGAGTTGATTTGGTGTTTCAATGTCAAGCAGATAGCAAGCTAAACCAGTATCGTTGAAATAGATTTTCGGACTTTTCACCAATCGTTTCGAAATGTTCTCGAAATAGGGCGGCAGCAGATTAATAATGTAGGAAGCCTGCAAAACTGAAAGCCAACGAGCAACGGTTTTCGAATCGACACCAACCTCGGAGGCAACCTCGGAGGCGATAAAAATTGAGCCTATTCTGGCTGCGCAAAGTTTCAGAAAATGAACAAATTGCATTTGGTCGCGCACTTGAAGTAGGTCGTGAACGTCTTTTTCGATGTAGGTTTTCACATACGACGGATAGAACAACCGTGCGGTGTTTTTGCCTGCAGCCACTGCCGGATACAAGCCATTGTATAACTGCTGTGAGAGATTTTTGTCAGCGCGGAACTGAGCCGTTTCTTCAAGCGACATCGGCAATAGTTCGAAAACCCCGGCACGCCCTGCCAACGATTCCGAAACCCCTTTCATCAACTCGAAATTTGAGCTGCCCGTCAAAAGGAATTTGCGGTTGGGATTGCGGTCGACAATGCCTTGAATGTATTCCATAAGTGCAGGCGTTTTCTGAATTTCATCGATGAACATTCCTCCCGTTGTCTGGTTTAGAAATGCTACAGGGTCGTTCAACGCAAAATCGCGAATGTGTATGTCTTTCATACTGTATTCGACATAATCGGGAAACAAATGCTTTAATAGCGTGCTTTTACCCGACTGCCGAGGTCCTGTAATGCATATAACAGAGTAATATTCAGCTGCTTCTCTGATTATTTGCTCTATTTTTCTATCGATGTATTGCTCTTTCATTTCTGTGCAAATTCGGAATTGAATGCCAAAATTACACAAATATTTTGCGTTTCAAATAGAATGAAATAACCACAAAAATCTTTTTTTAAAAATTTCTCCAAAAACTCTTGTTTGTATCAAAATGTGTTGTATGTTTGCGGTGTACTAATACATTAATACACTATGATACTGATAAACAATTTGGATTTCGGTTATTCAAAACACAAGGTGTTTGAAAACCTGAATCTTACTTTCGATGAAGGTAAGATTTACGGCCTTCTGGGCCTGAATGGCGCCGGCAAATCAACGCTCCTGTACTTGATAGGCGGCTTGCTTTTTGCCGACAATGGCAAGGTCGAGTTCAACGGCTTCGATATGCGCGAGCGCAACCCGAGGGCGTTGGCCGACCTTTTTTTCGTGCCAGAGGAGTTTGAGCTTCCCGATGTTAAGTTCGAGACGTACATCAAGCTTCACGCTCCGTTCTATCCGAACTTCAGCCGCGAGACGCTCGACCGCTGCCTGAGCGGATTCGGTATGGACACCAACTGCCGGCTCAACCGACTCTCGATGGGACAGAAGAAGAAAGCGTTTATGTGCTTCGCGCTGGCGGCCAATACCCGGTTGCTCATTATGGACGAGCCGACCAACGGCCTCGACATTCCATCGAAAAGCCAGTTCCGGCAGGTGGTGTCGTCGTGTATGACCGACGAGCGCACCATCATCATCTCAACTCACCAAGTGCGCGATGTTGAGAACCTTATCGACCACATCACCATCATCAACGACAAGCGGATTGCGTTCGACCGCCCGGTGGCCGACATCACCGACCGCTTGATTTTTGCCGATGCAAAGGTGGGGCAGAGACCCGAAGGCGCCATCTACGCACAGCCGAGCCCGGTTGGCGAGCAGGTGGTTTTGCCGCGCAACGGCGAGCAGGAAACACCACTCAACATTGAGCTGCTGTTCAACGCTGTTCTTGCTGAACGTGAGAAAGTTGCAAACATTTTCGCTTGAGGAGGGCACAGCTATGAACGATTTTTTTAATCTGAAACGGTTTTGGCTCGTCCTTCGGCGCGAACTGTGCCTGTCAACCAAACCGTTGATTATCGGCACGGCGCTGATAGTCGGTTTGCTCGTGCTAAACATAGCGGGCATTTATAAAGTCCTTGATGTCAAGTATATAATTGGTGATAAGGAAGGTGTGCTAAATGGCCTGATGGTATTCCTCGGACTCATTACGTTTGTTGCCACAATAGCCGTTTGGGTGTCGTCGGCGCAAATATCGCACAACCTTGCCCGAAAAACTAATTTTCTGGCATTCAGCATACTGCCAGCCTCAACTTTCGAGCGATATTTGGCGCGTGTGGTTGTGTTCGGCATTCTGCCCTTGGTGGTCTGGTTTACGCTCTATTTCAGCGTTCATCTGTCCGATGCGGTTGTCGATTATACAAAAATAAACGACCGCTATCAAGGTGGTTTTATCGCGCTGTGTGCGTGTGTGATACTGTTTTCGACGGTGTTCGCGTTCTGGGGCGCTGCATTCCGTCGACACGGCTTCATTATTGGCTTCTGCGTCACGGCGTTCTCGGTTTTTGCGCTTTTCAAGTGGATTCTGCCCAACATCAGCCTGATGTTTTTGGACCCGATTGGCCGCTTTGTTCAGCACGACTTTTTCAGTTATCGCCGACTCCGCTTTGTGCTGGCCGTTGCGCTGCTGATTATTGGCGCGATAAACATTGGCGCGGGCTACTTCTTCTATCGTCGTAAGCAGCTTATTGTCAAACTTAAAAAATGAGCGCCGCTATGAAAAATTTCGATTTCAAACGATTGGGTCTGGTGCTGAAAACCGACCTCTGCGAGGCACGTTCCCAATACATTGCCTGGGGGTGCGCTCTGCTTGCGACTCTGCTTGTGGCATACACATTACAGATTATTCGACACAACTATCTTTTTACTGTTGAGGGCGAAGTGAGAATGTTGGCTCCCATCTGGTTGAACACATTTGCAAAAATCATACAAATAATTGGTGTGGTGTCGCTGGTGGGCGTTGCGTTGTGGGTTCCGTGCTCAATGACGGCCAACTATTCGACACGCGGCCGGCGCATTGCGGCTCTTTCGCTGCCCGCGTCGGTTGGCGAGCGGTTCGCATCGCGCATTGTGGTTTTCTGGCTTGTGCCCATTCTGTTCAGTTTGCTGATGTTCTGGCTGATGCCGTTCTCATACGAAGCAATTCCCGACACCACGCCGTTTGTCAGCCGCTGGCGCGCTAACCGCCTGCCTATCAATCTGACGCTCTGCGCCTCGGCCATTGTGGTGCTTACCGGAACGCTCGCCCATAAACACGTGATGCTCAAGCTGATACTGACTTTAATCGGCATTGTGTTGTTCGTCTCGCTGATAGCAGTTTTGCTTGGCAACCAAGCCACCAGTGGTGTCCATCCGCACGAACTCAATTGGATAGACCGACTTTTCGATTACATCAACGCCGAGCAATACCGCATCAGCATTGCACAGCTGGCAGTGAGCGAAACAGTGGTAACCGTCTGTCTGTTAGTATCTTATTTCAGATACAAACGCTTCACCCTTAAACGATAAAGCTATGGACTTTAAAGAGAGCAAACCTATATACTTGCAGATAGTTGACCGCATCTGCAATGAGATAGTTACAGGTAAATATCCTGAGAACGAGCGTATTCCGTCGGTTAGGGAATATGCGGCCATTGTTGAGGTGAACGCCAACACGGTGGTCAGGTCATACGATTTTCTGCAAAGCGGCGATGTGATTTTCAACCGGCGCGGCATTGGCTATTTTGTCAGCGAGGGCGCCATTGAGAAAATCACCGCAATGCGGCGCGAGTCATTTATGAATGAGCAGCTTGCCGATTTTTTCGACGAGATTGATATGCTCAAAATTCCTATCGAAACTATTGTTGAACTCTACAAAAACCGAAACAAACAATGAAACGCATTTTATTATATATGATTGTGCTGCTGATGATGTTGTATGCTATGACATCGTGCAACCCCTACGGAAGCCAAATCCCCGAAAAACTTAACGGCTGCTGGGTGAGCCGCGACAACGGCCGCTGGGAGTACGGATTTTTCGAGGAGTTTGCCATCTGCAACAACAATTTCTGGCGCTATTACTCGGTTTCCGACAATGAGATTGTCCTCTACAGCAAAGGCGCCGCGGCGCACACCAAAAACAACGGCAAAAAACTTGGCATTGCATTGGACAGCACTGCCATCACGCTGAAAATCAGTTTTGAGGGCGATTCGATTCTGAACGTGAACGGCAAACGTTACTGGCAGTTCAACACGCCTTACGAGTTGAGCGGCACATCCGACGGCTTTTCGCAAATCGCCCATAACGATTTCGAGAAACTCATTGATTATCCTAACACTCAACCCGACACCGCCGACTTTGACGCAACCGCCCAAGGCAATGCCGTGATTATGATTTACGAGCGCAACACCGCGCGGGGAATTGGTCAGTTTGCAAGGCGTTTTGAAGTGAACCGGCACGACCTGTATGATTTCTACAATCCCGACGACACTGCATCTTGGACTAAATTTGTTGGCAAGCCTTCGGGGGGGGTATCGTATTTTTACTCAAAAACTTCTTTCCCGAGTAATATGTCGATAGGAGCATTTTTCCCAAAAAATATCGATTTCGACGAGCATTATGGTGAGCGCTATGTTTTTAATGTTTGGTTAAATGGCGTGACCGAATTTGCCGCTGATGACCTAATGCATATTATTAGATATGTCTATCACGACCCAAGGACCTACATTGTCGAGCCTGGCGACACGCTGATGTTTTTCTTTGACAGATGGAGTGCCAAACCGTTTGGTTCCAACATCTACACTAATCACCACATTATGGGCACAAACGAGCGTTTTTGCCGTGAGGTGGACGCTTTCTACAACGATATTATTTGGAATGTTAATACGTATAATAAAGATGGTCTTTATGATGATTGGAATCGACAACAAATGTCCGACACGGTTTATTTTGAGCATCGTGCCAAGCGCTATGCCGAAGACAGCGCTTTGTTGGAGCGTTATCTGACAAACTGCCCGATACCAATGTCGAAAAAGTTTGTGCGTTTCAGCCGCAACCAGCTGCTTTACAACTTTGCCGCCGACATTGCAAACAACGCTTTTGCCGACGATTATCTGATGCAAAAATTCGGCCGGTTGAACGAGGACGATTTGTATTTGAGTGCCGATGCGCTGAATTTTGTGAAAAAATGGATTCTGTGCCACAATATGTGGCTCAACGGCAATATGCCTGTCACCCGAGAGAATGTTGAGCAGCACCCCGATGGCATTCTCTATGGCGATTATAACCAAGGGGCGTTCCTTATCGATGCTAAGGTGCTGCGCGATATGGGTTTGAGCGATAAGTTTATTGAGGATTTCCGTTATTCGGTTTATAGCAATTTCATATGGAGCTCGAAATATCACAACGATGGCTCGCGCAGCAAACTTGAAGATTTTGAGGAGGATAATTTGTTGCGGAACTTTACCAACGAAACTTATCTTGAAAATGTGAAAGGAACAATCGAGTCATATAAAAGAGAATTGATGACAAAACGTGACTAACAAACAAACCTCAATATAAATGTTTCATAGTCGGTCCCTGCCGGAGCCAGCCAAGGTTTCCGGCAGGGCTTTTTTATGTCAACCTTCAACTTAAAACTCCCAAAACTTAGAACTAAAAAAGTTTAGAAAGTTGAGAAGGTTTAGTTTTTCTCAACAGCGAAGCGGCTCAACTTCAAAACTTAAAACTCCCCCAAAACTTAGAACCTAAAACTTCAAAAACTTAGAACTTAAAAACTATTTTTGCGCAAAGCGATTTTGGGGAATGTCATTACGCCGATTGATATTGTTGCTGATGTGTCTTCTTCCGCTGCTGACGGTGGCTCAGGGGCGCGGAGCGCGGCGTGCGGCACCCGAAAGCTGGGACCGCGAGGTCATCAACGCCTACTTCCGCGAAAACCGCCCTGCCAACATCATCGACACCGCTTTCTACGACGCCTACCGCTATCTGAACTACGAGCTACCGGCCGACACGGCACACCGTAATTTCTCCGATTTTGTGCGTCTCATCGACGATAATCGCCCCGCCATTGAGCTGGCTTGGATGCGCGCTTTCTGCGATACGGTGATTCAGCGTCACGACCGGTTCGAGCGCGAGATGACCGACAACCGTATGCGGTGGCACTTGCGCCGCCAACTCGACACAATGGACGTTTCGAGCGCCGATTCGCTCTTCGGCGACATCCTCGACCTGATGATGGACGAGACCGTCAATTACGACAGCCTTGTGTCGCTCACCACGCCTTACACCGACACATTGGTGAAAGCCATCCGCAAAAACTTGGCCGATGTGCGCAAGATGCCTGTTTTCAGTCAGATACGCCGTCTGCGCAACGATACCACAGTCTTTTATCTTGTCAACCTTAACGGCGATTCGCTGCGGTTCCGTCTGTTCGACGGCAGTCCGCGCGTCATCCGCACCACCATTAAAGACCTGGCCGGCAACGACCAGCCGGTGCTCATCCGCGACATCCATCGCAACTCGTTCCGTCTGCTCATCAACGACTCACCGGAAATCGAAGTTGACGATATGGAGAAAACCCGCCAGCTTTTTCACGATTTGCTGACGCAGAACCGCGCCACATTGATTCGCCTGCCGCTTGAGCCGCCCGAGGACCCCAACTACTGGCGTTTTGGCGGGCGTATCAGCCTCGATGTCACCCAGATGGCTCTGCACAACTGGGTGAAGGGCGGCGAGAACACCATCACGCTCATTTCCACGCTCGAACTTTACGCCAATTACAAGCGCGGTGCGCACTCGTGGGAAAACAAAGGCGTGTTCAAGTACGGAACCATCCGTCAGGGCGAGAAGTCGCTGCGCACCAACGAGGATAAAATGAACATCACTTCGAGCTACGGCTACCGTGCGTTCAAAAAACTCTACTATAGCGCGCAACTCGAGTTCAAGTCGCAGTTCGGGCCCATCTACGAGTACAGCGGCAATGTCAAGACGAGGCTCGCCTCGCGGTTTATGGCGCCGGCCACGCTCACCGTTGGCGCCGGTGTTGAGTACAAGCCCGATGCCAGCAACAGCATAACGCTTTCGCCGCTGTCGTCGAAAAACACCTTTGTTGTGAGCGACACCGTCAGCCACAAGCGCTACAATGTCGACGATGACAAATATGTGCGCAGTGAGACCGGTCTCTATCTTAAATGGGTGTATAAAAACAAGTTATGGAAAGATATTGAGGTTAATTCGGTGGCCGAGTTCTTCTCCAACTATTTCCACAAGCCGCAGAATGTCGATGTCGATTGGAACCTCGATTTGGTGTTCCCAATCAACTATTACGTCCGCGCCACCATCACCACCGAAATGATTTACGATGATGACCAGGAGATTCCGGTGAAGGACAGCGACGGAAAACAGATTGGAACCACCAAAGGCTTGCAGTTCAAAGAGTTGATGAAGTTGGGCATTGTCTTCAGGTTTTGATTGTGAACCTGACGTAATGTCCCTTTCCGTGTTTTCCGTGGTTAATAAATCCGTGCTTCAAACACAAAAAAAGCGGAAGACGCTGCCTCCGCTTAACCCAAAGATGCGCCAGGCATCTTAATTCATTACCAACTCAACCAGTCCGCTCTCAGTTTTTTCGGTACGATGAGCCCTTGCAAACGCCATTATGTTGCCGATTGTGGCATCCGACGGACTGAGCTGGTCGTTTAATCCGGCTTCCAAAATGTCGGTTGATTTGCTTTTTTTACTGAGTATGTTGCTGAGTTTAAAAAAGATAGTAAAACATTTCACCATAGGCAAAGTCCCTTTATTAATTAAATTGTTTTTAGTAGTCGCACAATTTGAACGCTGCTTATTGCAAAATATTTTGTGTCAGCAGAAAAAAGTTGGCTGAAAATGAGAAAACAATAAAAACACTAATTTCGTCGTCCGGAAATGGAGTCTGAATTATGGACGAATCAAGGATTTTGGTTGAGCGACTGGCCGCAAAAATGCTGGCGGCAGGCACGTGGGTGGCTACGGCCGAGAGTTGCACCGGCGGCAACATAGCGCACCGGATAACGCTTGTGCCGGGCAGTTCGGCGTGGTTCAAAGGGGGAGTGGTGTCCTACACAAATGAAGTGAAAATGAAAGTGCTGGGCGTGCCGCCGGAACTGATTGAGCAATACACTGAGGTTTCGCACCAAGCGGCCAAGGCAATGGCCGAGGGAGCAAGGCGCGCAACGGGTGCAGATTTTGCCGTTTCCACCACCGGCATTGCCGGACCAACCGGCGCCACTGCCAACGACCCCGTCGGAACAGTGTATATTGGTGTGGCCACACCCGACAAAGTGGTGTCGCAACGCGTTGTTTTCGGCACCGACCGCGAGCGGAATATTGAGCGGTTCACCATTGCCGCACTCGAAACGCTGCTGGCCAACGTGTGAATATCAATCTGAGAATCAATTAGAAAAACACGCAAATGTCTGATACCGAAATCGCTTTGCGAAACAACAGAAAGTGTCAAAAAAAACACCAAAAAACATTTGCTTTATTGAATTTTAAACACGTACTTTGCAATCCGATTTTTAGAAGAAAACTATATAAAAAAAGTTATATGTCACGAGTTTGTCAAGTAACAGGAAAACGTAGCATGGTTGGTAACAACGTTGGTCACTCTAACTTGAAGACCAAGAGAAAGTTCCATGCAAATTTGTTCAAGAAAAAATTCTACTATCCTGAAGAGGACCGTTGGATTACCTTGAAAGTATCAGCAAGCGGCTTGCGCGATATCAACAAAAAAGGTTTGCACAAGATGCTGCAAGAGGCCAAAGCCGCAGGTTATATCAATAACTACTAAAAAATAGTTCGAAATGGCAAAGAAAGCAAAAGGTAACAGAGTTCAGGTGATTCTGGAATGCACCGAGCAAAAAGAGAGCGGTGTGCCAGGAATGTCGCGGTATATTACCACTAAGAACCGCAAAAACACCCCCGAGAGACTGGAAATGCGTAAGTATAACCCATTCCTGAAGAAGGTTACAGTTCACAAGGAGATAAAATAATAGGCTATGGCAAAGAAAGTAGTTGCAACCCTGAAAACAGGCGACGCTAAAAGTTTCGTAAAATGCATTAAGATGGTAAAATCGCCGAAGACAGGCGCTTACCAGTTCAAGGAAGAAGTTGTTAATGCTGAGCACGCAAAGGATTTTTTCAAGAAATAATTTTTTGATTTACCATTAAAAAGGCTTTCTTCGTATTCGGGGAAAGCCTTTTTATTTGGCGGCTGTTCCATTACACTTAAGCGGATTTGAATTATGGGCTTATTTTCTCGTTTTCAGAAAGATACGCTCGACAAGGGTTTGGCGAAAACCAAAGAGAGCGTGTTCAAAAAAATATCCCGCGCCATTGTGGGAAAGTCAACCGTAGACGATGAAGTGCTTGACAATCTGGAGGAAGTGCTGATTACTTCGGATGTGGGCGTTGAAACCACGCTGAAGATTATCGAGCGAATCCAGGAACGTGCAAAGGCCGACAAGTATCTCAACACCAACGAGTTGAACGCTCTGCTGCGCGACGAGATTACCGCCCTTTTGGCCGAGAACAAAGCCAACTCACACGGCAACGCCATTGAAACCATTGCGGGCAAGCCGTATGTGATTATGGTTGTGGGTGTTAACGGGGCAGGAAAAACAACAACAATCGGAAAGTTAGCCAACAAATTCAAACAGCAGGGCAAGAAGGTGATGATTGGCGCAGCCGACACCTTCCGCGCCGCCGCCATTGAGCAACTCGAGGTTTGGGCAAACCGCGTCGGCGTGCCCATTATCAAGCAGCGTATGGGTTCCGACCCCGCTTCGGTGGCTTACGACACACTTGAGTCGGCAACCAAAAACGGCGCCGATGTGGTCATTATCGACACGGCTGGCCGCTTGCACAACAAGGTGAACCTGATGAACGAGTTGACCAAAATCCGAAAGGTGATGCAGAAAATCGACCCGCAGGCGCCGCACGATGTGATGCTTGTGCTCGACGGCTCGACAGGTCAAAATGCCTTTGAGCAGGCCAAGCAGTTCACGCTGGCAACCGAAGTTTCGTCGCTGGCAATAACCAAACTCGACGGCACGGCCAAGGGCGGCGTGGTTATCGGCATATCTGACCAATTCAAAATTCCCGTGCGCTACATTGGCGTGGGCGAGGGAATCGACGATTTGCAGAATTTTGTGCCCGCCGAATTTGTTGATTCATTATTCTCATAATCAATTATTTGTCTGACATTGCAATGAAAAAGACAATCAACCTTCTGACAATGGGATGCTCGAAGAATCGCGTTGACAGCGAGATTCTTATGCGCCAACTCGTGGCTAATGGTTTCGATGTGAGTTACGAGGCCGAGTCGGGAAAATTCGACTTTGTGGTAATCAACACCTGCGGATTTATAAACGATGCTAAAGAAGAGTCAATCAGCACGATACTTGAATTTGCCGAGCAGAAAAAACACCGCCGCGTGGGCAAAATCGTGGTTTGCGGCTGCCTGAGTCAGCGTTACCGCGAAGAGTTGAAGGCCGAAATACCCGAAGTTGACGCGTGGTTCGGCAAGTTTGAACTGAAGCCGATGCTGCAATATTTCAATGCTGAATATCACTGCAATCTGCAGCCTGGGCGCACGCTGACAACGCCGTCGCATTACGCCTACGTGAAAATTTCGGAAGGTTGCAACCGCACCTGCTCGTTTTGTGCAATTCCCAATATTACAGGTAGTTACAAGTCACGACCGAAAGAAGAAATTTTGGAAGAGTGCCGTCTGCTGGTTGCTTCGGGCGTGAAGGAGATAATTCTGATTGCGCAGGATTTGTCGTTCTACGGCGTCGATTTGTACAAGAAGCAGTGCCTTGCCGAACTGATGGAACAGATTGCCGAAATTGACGGATTGGCTTGGCTGCGAATACATTACACCTATCCCGCGCACTTCCCGCTCGATGTGCTCGACGTTATGGCGCGCCACAGCAACATTTGCAACTATCTCGACATTGCCCTGCAGCATATAAGCGACAATATGCTCACACGGATGCGCCGAAATATCAGTAAACAAGAAACTTACAATCTTGTGCGCGAGTTCCGCAAGCGCGTGCCTGGCCTTGTTTTGCGCACCACTCTGCTTGTGGGCCACCCCGACGAAACCGACCAAGATTTTGCCGAACTTGTTGAATTTGTCAAAGATGTGCGCTTCGACCGTTTGGGCGTCTTCACCTACTCGAACGAGGAACACACCTATGCCTTTGAAAATTACACCGATAACGTGCCCGAAGATGTGAAACAGCGGCGTATGGAGGAGATTATGGCCATTCAGCAGCAGATTTCGTTGGAAATCAATCAGAAGAAAATTGGGCAAACCATAAAAGTGCTGATAGACAGACAGGAAGGCGAATATTTTGTTGGCCGCAGCGAGGGCGACTCACCCGAAGTTGACGGCGAAGTGCTCGTTTCGGGCGCCAACCTGCCAATCGGCGAATTTGTCAGCGTGCGCGTCACCGATGCCGATGAATTCGATTTGTATGCGGAGTTGGCGTGAGGTAACCACGGAACACACGAAAATTACAGAATTCGCGGAATTCGCGCTGAAAGCGCAACTCATAATAGCCTATGGCAAAGCGAAGCGGCGCCATAGGAAAAAGGGGCAGTCCTAGTCAGCGCCCTGAAAGGGCAACTCAAAAAAATGCTATTTTCGCAAAACAATAATTATCAAGAAAATGGCACAATCACTATCGCAACTATTTGCCCATATCACATTCCACGTGAAAAGCACAAGTTGCCTAATAAAAGACGAAGATTCTCAATCTCTATATGCCTACATTGGCTCTATTCTCAACGATTTGGAATCCAAACCAATAATAATCAATGGAATGCCCGACCATATCCATATTTTCTGTTCGCTTTCGAAAAATATAGCCGCAGCGAAACTTATTGAAGATGTTAAAAGGCACAGTAGCAGATGGATAAAACAACTTTCTGACTATTACAAGAATTTTTCCTGGCAAAGCGGATATGGAATTTTTTCAGTCAGTCCGTCGCTGTACGACAAAACATTCAATTACATTCAGAATCAGAAGAATCACCATAAAAAGGCTTCGTTTAAAGAAGAGTTGCTATTGTTTTTGAAGCAATATAACATTGATTATGACGAGCGGTATTTGTGGACAGATTGAGTTGCGCTTTCAGCGCGCCAATTACACTTCCGCCTGTAACCCAACGTGCCGTGCACTCATTCTTCGTGCACTTTGCGTTGGGCTGTCTTGATTTGCGCTTTCAGCGCGTTTCTGTTTTTGGCACCATTCAAATTGTTGATTTAACAACAATATCGCCCTAAAAAGGCAACTGATAATAGTCAAAGGCAAAGCGAAGCGGCGCCATAGAATGAAAATTCAACTGTCAACTTCGCGCTGAAAGCGCAACTTAAAATAGCCTATGGCAAAGCGAAGCGGCGCCACAGGAAAATGTTACAATCACCGCAAGCGCCCTGAAAGGGCAACGAATAAAACTCTTTGCCCCTGAAAAATCGGGGGCCATTTTTTATTTTCCGATTCCAATTTCTCGGCCGTTGCTGCAAAATCAGATATTCTTTTGTAAGTTTGTGCAAACCCGAACTGCAATTATTGGTGCGGATTTGATTGTATAAAACGTATAAACAATAGTAAATGAAGTAAAAGATTGATTTAACATATTATAAATAGCGATTAGAGACTATTCTTGGCACTAAATCTTCCACAATTGTCATTTTGACACGCTTTCAAGAATAAGTTTCCATACAGCCATTGTTGAATGGCGTGGAATACTTGTCGGAAAGCGTGGGGTGTGGAAGCCCGAGTGTCAGGCAGGTAGTTAATTCCACGCTTTTTTATTGTAAACCGATAACGCAATGGCCACGGAACAGAATCTTCACATTGGGCAACTAATTAAATCCGTTTTCGACGAGAGCGGGTTGAGTGTGGCTGAATTTGCGCGACGCATAAATTGCGGGCGTCCAAATGTCTATTCCATTTTCGAGCGTAGCACCATTGATGTTAAGCAACTCGTTGCCGTTTGCAAAGCCCTGAATCATAATTTTTTAAACGATATTGAAATTCTCTGCGACATAAAGCAGGATTCCCCTTTGCAATCAATCAACATAAATTTGAATATCACCGATTTAGATAGCGGCAAAGCCGCTAAAGTTGCCCGTTTCCTTAATGAATTAAACGACTTAGACCGTCAGTAACTTTGACGCAAACCGTCATTGATTTTGACGGTAAGGTGTTAAGGCTGTGGCGGCGATGTGAGTAGTTTTAGGGTTATGTTAAACTTAAAATAAAAGAGATATGAAAAAGTTCTTTTTATTAATTGTTGCAGCATTGTTTGCAACGCACGTAAATGGGCAGCAAGCGTTTGCTTTCCGTGGTTATGATTTTTCAGCCGTATGTAGCAGTGGACAAAAATTGAATTATATTATTACAGGTAGTGATGAAGTCAAAGTATGCAGGCAATCAAGAGAAATAGCGTGGAATCCCGAAGATAGACCCAAGGGCAATTTGGTCATTCCAGAATCAGTGATTAATAATGGTAAAACTTATTATGTAACAGGAATTGATTATTGGGCGTTTGGAGGATGTGATGGGCTCACGTCGGTAATAATTCCAAAAACAATAGTGGAAATTGGCGAAACTGCGTTTATGAATTGCAACGGTCTGACTTCGGTGACTATAAATTGCGATAATGATGTTAAGTTATATGAGGCAGATTTGTATTTCACCAAAAACAATATTCGTTATAGGGTAAAAAGCAAGAAGGAAGTGGAAGTAAGTTATTTATTGAACGAGAAAAAATACTTAGGGAATATTACAATACCTGCCAAAGTAACTGCTGGTAGTACTTTTTCTGTAACTAGCATTGGCTATAGAGCATTCGATGGTTGCCGAGATTTGAAATCAATAACAATTCCTAATTCAGTGACTGAAATAAACCAAAAGGCATTTTATATGTGTAGCGGACTGACTTCGGTAACTATACCTCTTTCTGTTAAAGCAATTGGAGAAGAATCGTTTAGAGGCTGCCACGATTGTATAATATATTGCCAGTCAAAGACGAAGCCTTCGGGATGGCACTCAAAGTGGAATCCAAGTGAATGTGTGGTAAAATGGGGGGCTACGTACAAGTTTCAATAGATATTTTATTAAATGATTTTAATAACTAATAATTGGGGCAATGATTAATATAGACAAAGTAAATTCAGACGATTTAAAACGCTTTGAATCTGAATTCCAAGAAGTAAAAGACGTGATTCCTGAAATATTGCGTTTGAAAAAAGAATATGAGGAATGCAATAAACAATTAGGGGAAACAAGTATATTGAAATACAACGAATTGTTGAATTCTAGTGAAATTAATCCTATTAATTCCTATAATAACTTTATTAAAAAACTTGCTAACAATCAAATAATCACACTGCGGGCAATGTATAGTATACAAGAATATAAAAATCGCTCCAATGATGATGTAAATAAAAAGAATGACTTTTTAAAAGAGTGCGTTTTGACAATGGATGCATTAAATAATTCTTACGATAAAAATATTGACAGGGATGAATGCTCTCGTTTTTTGTATAATGTTAAATACAGTATGTTAAAGTTGGCTTTTTCGTTGGCCTTAAATATTTTAAAATGAAAATGGTATAAAGACGGTTGAGAGAGAAAAATCAAATTCATTCTCTACTTTCGAATTGTTAAGAATTAGCATATTGGTCAGCATTGCCACACATAAAAAAGGCGATACCTATTTGGTATCGTCTTTTTTATGTCTGTGATAATCTGTGTTTTCAGTGTTCCCGATAGCAATCGGGACTGTGCGAAAAAATGACTGTCCGCACCTTTAATTCCCCAAAGTTGTACAACTTTTGGGATTTTGCTTCTTTTCCCAAAAATATTTGCTGAAAGTTTGCGTGTAACAAAATGTTTGTATATTTAACTTCATTTTTCACGAAAAAACTATGGTAAACAGAGTAACTTTGATTGGCAACGTGGGCAAGGACCCCGAGGTCCGCTATTTGAATGAAGGCGTTGCAAGCACAACTATCTCGCTGGCAACCAACGAGACTTACACTGACAAATCGGGCAACCGCACCACACACACCGAGTGGCACCGAGTGGCACTTTGGCGCAATCTGGCTGAGGTGGCCGAAAAATATATCCGCAAGGGCACAATGCTTTATATCGACGGAAAACTGTCGACTCGCAGTTATACCGACCGCGAAGGCAAGGAACACACTGTGACAGAGGTAATTGCCAACGATATGAAGATTTTGAGCGGCAAATATCAGCCGCAGACTGGCACAACCGAAACAGCGTAAATCACTTATTCATAACCCTAAACAAATTTTAACAATGATTAACAAGGCAATTTTAGTCGGGAATGTGGGCAACGAGCCCGAAATCCGCACTTTGGACAACGACACAAAGGTGGCAACCTTCTCGCTGGCAACAAGCGAGCGTTATCAGGACAAATCGGGCCAACGTCAGGAACGTACTGAGTGGCACCGAATTGTTGCTTGGCGCGGACTTGCGGGCATTATTGAGCAATATGTGCACAAAGGCACAAAATTGTATATCGAAGGCCGAATCACCTACCGCCAATACAAAGACAAGGATGGCAACGACCGTTTCACAACTGAAATTGTTGCCAACGAGATGAAAATGCTCGATTCGCGCAACGGCGGAAGTTCAAATTCGGGCGGTTCGGTTGGTGAGCCTGCCACTAATTACGACTCGGCACCGCAACCAACTCAGGCACCGTTGGAAGCCGACGATTTGCCGTTTTAAGTTTAACCAATAGCATAGATTTTGGAAAACGACCCTTATACGCAAGAGACAGTTGCTGATTTACAAGCAATTGGCTCTTGCTTTTCAACAGATGCGGCGCTGATTGCCGCAATAGTTGCTGGCGTTCTGCTAATGATAGCCGCCGCACTTGTGTCGGGTAGCAAAGTTGCTTTTCTGTCGATTAACACACAGCAAATCAGAACTTTGCGCAAAAGCAAGAAAATCACCGCCCGCACAGCACTCAAATTTATCGACAAACCTGAGGAACTGCTTGCGCTTACGTCGGTGCTCAACTGCATTAACTATGTGGCCGTCGCCATACTGTTTATGTACGTCACGCGTCAGCCGCTTTCGTTTCTGCACCCCGCGTTATGTCTTGTTCTTCAGGTAGTTATCATTACACCGATACTGCTTGTTTTTTGCGAGGTGATGCCCAAAATGCTCGCCCGCCAAAATCCCGACGGGATAATCGGCTTTATGTCGATTCCACTGCTGATAATGAGCAAGATAATGAAGCCGCTGACATTCTTCGTGGCGCGCAACAACCGTCACGTTGAGTTGCAAATACATAAGAATCAGTCAATTTCGATGGATGAATTGTCCGACGTGATTGAGGAAAATCCGACGGGCCTGATGAGCGAGCGCGAGATGCTGAAGGGCATTATCGAGTTTGGCAACATTGAGGTTTCGGAGATTATGTGCCCGCGGGTGGATATGGTGGCCATTGAGTCGAAGGAGCCGTTTGAGCAGGTGCTGAAAAAAATCACCGAATCGGGTTATTCGCGCATTCCCGTTTACACCGACACGTTCGACCAAATATCTGGTATTCTGTATATTAAGGACTTGCTGCCGTATGTGAACAACAAAAACGGCTTCAAGTGGATGACGCTTATCCGTCCGCCGCATTTTGTGCCCGAGAACAAGAAAATCAACGAGTTGCTCGAAGAGTTGCAGATGCAGAAAAACCATATGGCCATTGTGGTCGACGAGTACGGCGGCACGTCGGGCCTGGTGACGATGGAGGACATTATTGAGATGATTGTGGGCGACATTTCCGATGAGTTCGACGAGGAAGAGTCAGACTTCACGCGCGTCGACGAGAACACTTACATTTTCAAAGGCAAGACGCTGCTTTCGGACTTCTGCGATGAGTTGGAGATTGATTCTGAGACATTTGCCGAGGCGCAAGGTGAGTCGGAGTCGCTGGCGGGACTGATTCTGGAGATGAAGGGCGAACTGCCGCGCAAGAACGAGCGTTTTGAGTGCTGCGGCTTCGAATTTACTGTCCTTGAAGTAGATAGGCGGCGAATCACTTCGGTGAAGGTGCACCGCAAAATTGCCGTCGAACCCGCACCTGCCGACCAATGATTTGGCTACCTTTGCAACCAAATTGCTGATTATGACAAAAATCGTTTCATTGTTTGCGCTTGTCGCGATGCTGGTGTCCTGCGGCAACGACTATGTGCCGAAACCGCGCGGTTATTACCGAGTGGATATGCCTGAAAAAAGTTATCAATCAATCGATTGCAAGGTGCCGTATCGGTTCGAGTATCCAACTTACGCAACCTTCGATTTGCGCAACTCAAAAAACGCTGACGAGCGCTATTGGGCCGATGTCAACTTCAAGTCGCTCAACGCGAAAATCCATTTGAGTTACAAGGCAATCGACCATAATTTGGACAGTTATATTACTGATGCACACAACTTTGTGTATAAGCACACAATAAAAGCCGACGCCATTAGCGAGACGCCGTACGACAATCCTGACCGCAAGGTTTATGGTCTGCTTTACGAAATCAGCGGCGATGCGGCGTCGAACGTGCAGTTCTATGTGACTGACAGCGTGCACCATTTTGTGCGAGGCGCGCTCTATTTCAACGTGGTACCAAACAAAGATTCGCTCGCGCCGATGCTCGATTTCATTAACGCCGATATCAAGCACCTGATTGAGACTTTCAGTTGGAACTAACTATGCCACTGCTATTTACACAGACGATTGGCGATGCGGTTTTAGGCATTTGGAGCAAACAGGAAACGGCAGAGCAACTTTTGCCGATGATTGATTTGTGCGATGCGGATAAGGCTGTGTATGAGCAAATTGGCAACGACCGCCGCCGCACTGAATGGCTCACAACACGAATCGTGCTGCGCGAGTTGCTCAACCGCGATGTGACTATTGCCCACGACAGCAACGGCAAACCATATATCACTGAAAACAAGAGCTTTATATCAATTTCGCACTCAAAAAATATGGTTGCTGTGATGGTTGCCGAACAGAATTTGGGTATCGACATTGAGCAGATTACCGCGCGGACAACAAAAGTCCGCCATAAATTCTTGACTGGCAGCGAATTGGATTGGTGCAAAACCGATACCGAGCACACACTTGTCTGGACGGTCAAGGAAGCCGCCTACAAGTTGATTGGCAGCGGACTGGAGCACACCGAAGTTGAAATTGAAGTTAATCCCAACTTTATGCAAGTAGCTGATTACAATGTTGTTATACGCAAAAACGCGCCTGTCAGTAAAAACTGCCACTCGCAACTAATCGGCGACAATATTTTGTCGTATATTATCGGGTAGAAAAACGAAATATGTTACTGACTGATATTCAAGAAAATATTGCCAAAGGTCGCAAGATGTTCGCCCTGCTTATCGACCCCGACAAGCAGAATGAATCCGATTTGCTGCGCCTGACCGAAAAAATCAACTCGGCCAATGGCCCCGACATTATTTTGGTTGGCGGAAGCCTGCTTTTCAGCAATATCGATGAAACGGTTGCCACCCTGAAGCGCCACACGCAAAAGCCTGTGGTTCTGTTTCCTGGCAGCGCAATGCAGGTTTCGGACAAGGCCGACGGCATTCTGCTGCTGTCGCTCATTTCGGGCCGTAACCCCGAATTTCTTATCGGTCAGCACGTGCAGGCGGCACCCGCTTTGGCCAAATCGGGCATTGAGATTCTGCCCACGGGCTATATGCTGATTGGTGAAGAGAATTATACTTCGGTTCGCTACATAAGCAACACAATGCCAATACCTTACAACAAAACTGACATTGCTGTGGCTACGGCTTTAGCTGGTCAGATGTTGGGCTTGAAGGCCATTTATCTTGAAGGCGGAAGCGGCGCCGCCAAGCCCGTGAGTGCCGAAATGATTGCGGCCGTGCGCCGTGCGGTTGGTCTGCCGCTGATTGTCGGCGGTGGTCTGCGTTCGGCAGTCGATGTCACAACTGCCTTAAAATCAGGCGCCGACATTGTCGTGGTCGGCACTTCGATTGAGAGCAACTATGGATTGGTTGAGGAAATCTCTCGCACTGTAGCAGATTTTTCTCGCTAACTGTCTGCATTTCAGTTGCATATTTAAATCCGTTCGCTATCTTTAAAGTCGGTTTTGTGATTCGTAATCAATCGGACTTGCAATGCCATTGACATATTTATAATTGGCATTCAGCAGAACTCAAAGGTCTGCCGAGGCCTCCTAAAAATTTATTTCTATGAGAACAATTTCGTTTTTTGTTGCGTCAGTAGGAATGTTGCTGATGACGCAGTCGTGCTCAAACTCGCCGAAACAGTCGACTGATTACGCACAAATGCCACGAGGCGAGGCTGTTGCCGAAATCACTGCAGCCGCCGACGAACTTATCGCCTACACTGACACGCTTGAGGGAGTAACGCTTCAGAGCGTGATGATTGCCCAACACGGCAAGGTGATTTACGAAAAATGGATGAACGGCGGTGCGGCCGACACTCCGCACGTGATGCACTCTGTCAGCAAATCGTTTTGCGCGACGGCTGTCGGGATGCTTGTCGATGATGGCAAACTGAAGGTTTCCGACAAAGTTGTCGATTTCTTTCCCGACCAATTGCCGGCCGAAGTGTCGGACAATCTGAGAGCGATGACCGTTCGCGACCTGCTCACAATGAACTGCGGCCACGAAACCGAGCCAAGCGTGCGTCGCAACGGCGACAGTACTGATTGGGTTTCGGCCTTTCTTGCGCATCCTGTCACCAAACAACCAGGCACTTGGTACTGCTACAATTCAATCGGCACCTATATGCTGTCGGCCATTGTGCAGAAAGTGTCGGGACAGAAGGTTGTCGATTTTCTCACACCGCGCCTTTTCGAGCCGCTTCATATCGACAAGCCACGCTGGGACGAAAGCCCGCAAGGCATCAACTGTGGCGGTTGGGGACTTTTCATCAAGACGGAAGATATGCTTAAGTTCGGTCAGCTCTTTTTGCAGCAGGGCCAATGGGAAGGCAAACAACTGTTGAGCCGCGAATGGGTGGCTGAAGCGTCGGCTTGCCAAGTGCCGTCTGTTCCGGCTGGCACTCGTCCCGACGAGGTTGAATCCAAAGGTTTGACCACCGACAACTGCGCGTGGCTGCTCGGCTACGGCTACCAAATGTGGCGTTGTCCCGACAACGCATATCGTGCCGACGGCGCCCGCGGTCAATACATTATTGTAATGCCCGACCAGGATGCAGTGATTGCCATAACCGCCGATTCGCCCGATTTGCAGGCTGAATTAAGCAGTATTTACAAATACCTGTTTCCGGTGCTGAAGAAGTAAGTGCGCGACCGCATAAAATAATAAGAGCCGTGAGATTTTTCCCGCGGCTCTTATTTTATGAATCGTATTGGCCTAAAACAGCGTCCTAATCTCCTCTTTCAAGTAATTGATAGCCTTTGTTGTTGGGTCAAGTTCGCGGTCCATTGTGTTCTCTAAAATCAACTTGCAGAGTTGCAGCGAGTTGCCGTCGGGTTTTGTTTGCAGAGCCGTTTGGTTGATAAACTTGATGCAGTCTTCTTTGGCCATTCTAACCATTTCCCACGCCTTATCGCTGATGTAGAGTTGGTGCGCCATATTGTGCTCAAATTCAGAGCGTATGGTCTTCAAAAGCGATGATTGCAGTTCCTGATTTGTCATATTCTGCCGTTGTGTGCGCATTACTAGCGATTGCGGCGAAATGCGTTCCAGCAACAGCACCATCCGCTCGTAAGCTTGCAAGCGGATAGGAGTGATATATTTCTGATTGTTAAGAACGTTTTCGGCTTTCAGACGCAGTTGCTCGCTTTTAACCATCTTGCTCATAACAAGATAAGTGGCTAAAAAGACAAACAGCGCGGGCAGAGTACACATCAAAATTTCAGCAACCATAGCGTATTATTTTAAAAGTCTGTTTTTCAATTCGGTATAATCGGCTTTAATCTTCACGGTCTGTTTTGTGCCTTCGGCGAATTTCTGCAGACGGGCCGGAATCTCAACACGCTTGCCGGTGTATTTCTCAACCGTGTCGATGAACTTGGCAGGATGTGCGGTCTCAAGGAACAGGCCAAGTTCGCCAGCGTTCAGGTGGTCGCGCAAGGCGGAATAGCCCACAGCGCCGTGCGGGTCGAGTTCGTAGCCAGTTGCTTTCAGCACTTCGGCCATTGTGGCGCCAATTTGCTCGTCGGTGTAACTGTAACTGCTGATTTTGGCGCGGACATTGTCAACCGACTTGCCGAACAGTTCAATCACACGCGCAAAGTTGCTCGGGTCGCCCACGTCCATTGCGTTGGCAATGGTGGCAATCGATTTCTGCGGTTTGTAAACGCCCGTCTGCAGGTAATCGGCAAACACGCGGTTGGCGTTGATGGCGGCAATGAACCGCTTGACGGGCATTCCCATTCGCCAGGCCACCAGTCCTGCGGTGATATTGCCGAAGTTGCCGCTCGGAACGGTCATTACCACGTCTTTCCAGCGCTCTTGCGGAATCTGCGACAGTGCGTAAGCGTAGTAAACGCTCTGCGGCAGGAACCGCGCCAGGTTGATTGAGTTGGCCGACGTCAGTATCCGCTTTTGGTTCAACTCTTTATCCATAAAGCACTCTTTCACCATACGTTGGCAGTCGTCGAACACGCCGCTGACTTCGTAGGCTGTAACGTTTTGACCAAGAGTGGTGAACTGCAACTCTTGCAAGCGGCTCACCAGTCCCGACGGGTAGAGAACGTGCACCTTCACGCCCTTCACGCCCAAAAATCCGTTGGCCACGGCGCTGCCCGTGTCGCCCGAAGTGGCAACAAGAACATTTATATCGCCTTGATTACTTGCAAAATACGACATTACGCGAGCCAAAAATCTTGCGCCCACGTCTTTGAAAGCGAGCGTCGGACCGTGGAACAATTCGGCAGTGCTGATGTTCTCGGTGATTTTGACCACGGGCACCGGGAAGTTGAACGCGTCGTCAACCATTTTGCGGAACGTATCTTCAGGAATATCAGGGCAGAAATACGGCTTGAGCAACTCAAAACCAATCTCGCCCATTGTCTTGCCAGGAATGTTGTTCCAGAACGTTTTCGGCAAGACAGGAATCGATTCGGGCATATAAAGTCCCTTGTCCGAAGCCAATCCTTTAAGAACCGCTGTCTTTAAATCAGCCGTGTTCGTTTTATCGTTAGTGCTGTAAAAAATCATCTTATTAATGTTTAGAATGTTTAGAAAGTTGAGAAGGTTTAGAATTAAAGATTATTGTTTTTCTCTTTTGCTATTTTTTCGTCAATGGTTTTCCGTAATCGACTTAACTGATATGATATCGTTTCTATTAGCGGTCTAATATCATCTATGACATCAATTTTAATGTATTCTAAATCAACGGCCAAATATAGTTGAGATAAGGTTTCCATCAGAGAACCGTATGCTATTTCAACAAATCTTTTTTGCTCTTTTGCTGATGTTCTACCAGTTCCTTCTGCTATGTTGGAAGATATAGAAACTGCTGCTCTTTGAATTTGTGAAGACAAACCATATTTTTCGAAATTCGGAAAGTCGTTGGTAATTAGATATATGGATTTTGCAAGGCTTCGAGCATTATGCCATACATCCAATTTCTCAAATCCATATAAGTAACTCATAAACAGTGATTTTTAAATCAATTCCATTTAAACAACTCACTCAACCTTCTCAACCTTCTCAACTTTCATCTCACATATTTGCCAGCCTCATCATATCCGCAAACACGCCCGAAGCCGTCACGCCAGGACCAGCGCCAGCGCCCTTAATCACGAGCGGTTGGTCGTGGTAGCGGCGGGTGTAGAGCAGAATGATGTTGTCCATTCCGTCAAGGTTGTAGGCGGGGTGGCTCGCGTCAACGCTCTGCAGGCCCGTCACGGCCTTACCATTGTCAAATTCAGCCACATAGCGCAGTTTCTTGCCCGCGGCGGCCGATTCGGCGCGGATGGCCTCAATCTTCGCGTCGTTCTTCTTCAAATTGGCCAGAAGTTCGTCGAAGTTATTGGCTTTCAATTCGTTTTCAGGAATGATGTCGTTCTTCAGCACGTCGTCAAGTTCGAGCATATTTCCGCCCACGCGCGCCAGAATCAGAATCTTGCGGCGAACGTCGAGTCCGCTCAAATCAATCGCCGGGTCGGGTTCGGTCAGGCCCTTCTCACGCGCCTGAACCACGGCCTGCGAGAACGGCACGTCGCTGCTGATGGTGTTGAAAATGTAGTTCAGACTGCCCGAAAGCACGGCCTGAATCTTGATGATTTTGTCGCCTGAAGCCACAAGGTCCTCAATGGTCTTCAGCACGGGCAAACCCGCCGCCACGTTGGTCTCGTGCAGGAATTTCACGCCGTAGGCCTTCACTTCCTTCTTGAAATTCAGATAAGTCTCAAGCGGCGACGACGCCATAATCTTGTTCGACGCCACAATCGGGATGCTCAGTTGCGCCACGCGGCTGTACATTTTCGGCAGTTCGTGCGACGCCGTGTTGTCGATGAAGATGCTGTTGCGCAGGTTCAGCGTTTTGATGTTCTCGATGAACGCAGGCAGATTGGCCGCTTCGTCGGCGTTGGCCAGAAGGTCGCGCCAGTTCGTCAGGTCGATGCCTTTGCGATTGAAAATCATTCGTTTAGAGTTCGAAATCCCCACCACGCGGATATCGATTCCGTACTCATTTTTCAAGAAATCGGTTTGGTCGCGCAGTTGGTCGAGCATTGTGCCGCCCACCGTGCCCACGCCCACCATAAACAGGTGCACGCGTTTGTATTTCGATAGGAAGAAGCCGTCGTGCAGCGCATTCAGCGCCTTTGCCACCTCTTTTTCCTTAATAACTATCGATATGTTGCGCTCGGTTGCGCCTTGCGCGATGGCGCGGATGTTGATGCCGTTCTCGCCCAGCAGGCGGAAAGCCTTGCCAGCGATGCCCACCTGCTCGCGCATTTTGTCGCCCACCACGGCAATGATTGCCAGGCCGTCTTCCGACTCGATGGTGTGCACAATCTTGCGTTCAATCTCAATCGAGAATTCCTCGTTGAGTTGGCTGCAGGCCGCCTCGGCGTCGGTTGTGTAGATTCCGATGCAGATGGTGTGCTCGCTCGACGACTGCGTGATGAACAGCACGTTCACATTCGCGGCGCAAAGAGCCTTGAACGCCCGCATAGCCACGCCAGGCACCCCAATCATTCCGCTGCCCGACACGGTTACGAGCGATATGTTGCCGATTGACGAGAAGCCCTTAACCGTGGCGTCGCCGTGGTTCGGGTGCTCGGTGATGAGCGTGCCCTCGTCGTCAGGCGCGTATGAGTTTTTTATGCCGATGGGGATTTTCTTCTCAAGCGCGGGCTGAATGGTCGGCGGATAGATGACCTTCGCACCAAAGTACGAAAGCTCCATTGCCTCTTCATAACTCATTGATTTGATTGGATATGCGGCCGAAACAATGTTCGGTGCGGCCGTCAGCATACCGCTCACGTCGGTCCAGATGTCGATGAGCGACGCGTCGAGATAGTTGCCCAGCAGAGCGGCCGTGTAGTCCGAACCGCCGCGGCCCAGAGTCGAAGCCTCGCTGTCGTGAGTGCTCGAAATGAAGCCAGGCACAACGGCTATTCCCTTGAAGTTTTTGAATTCGTTGCGCGTTTTCTGTTCCGACAGGGCGTGGTCCACATTGCCTTGCAGATAGTTGCTGTCGGTAATGATAATGTTGCGCGAGTCAACGAGTATGTTCTTCAGTCCCAAATTGTTAAGCGATGCGCTGATGAGTGTCGACGACATACGCTCGCCCATTGAGAGCAATTTGGCGCGGGTGCGGTCCGAGCATTCGTCGAGAAATTTGATGCTTTGGCAAATCTTGTTGGCCTCTGCGCAGCGGTCCTTGATGAATTCGGTCATTGCGGCTTTTTGGTCGTCGGCCACCAGTTCGTTGATAATCTCAATGTGGCGGCGGCGAATCTCGTCGATGAACTCGGTGTACTGTTCCGAGCCTTCGAGCGCGGCTTTAGCGCTGTTTTCCAGCAGGTTGGTAACGCCCTGCAAAGCCGACACCACCACCACCAAATCCTGTTTACCGTATCGGCTCACTATTTTGGCCAGTTGTTCAATGCGTTCGGCATTGGCAACCGATGAGCCGCCAAATTTTAATATCTGCATAATAAATTGATTTTTAATAGATTAGTAAAATACTTGTAAAATTGCTGAAACCACATATCACATTCGCCCCCCGCAAGGGGTAGTGGTTGTGGTCGAAGGAATGTAGGCGATTGTGCACCGCGTCGATGGTGCGCCCGTAGTGGAAATTCCTCTGTTTATGTTGTTTAGTACAAGCATTTATTCTCTCTTTTTTTGAGTAGCGCAAAAGTAGAAAATTGTTGGAAAAATGAAACATTGTTGACTGCTATATTTTTAGATGGCTCAATTGTCAATTTCGATGTTGGTGAAGGGCTGCAAGGAGTACACATTTGTATTATTCGAAAAATAATTATCGAAAAACGATAAAATTTTTCCGTTTTTCGTTGCGAATATCAAAATTTAATTATTTTTGCGCAGTAATAATTTATCGTTTAACAATAAAAACTTACTACTATGAACAAAAAACTTAAAATCTACAGTGGGCTGTTTTTGGCCACATTACTCGTATTAATTGTAACGAATGTTTTTCACTTCAACAAGTCAATTACCACGTATTCCTCTAACGATGAGAAACTAGAATTTGTGGACGATATTGCTGAATTCTCAACTTACGACACTCTTGTAACGGGCGAAGTCGTGGCAAAGTTCAACAAAACTTTCTCTATGGAAGTCTTTGTCAAACCCAAGAAGGGAACCAATGTACTTCGCTCTACTGCTGCAGACCAAATATACAAAGTGGATATGCAAAAGGTAAAACTCGTAATTCCTGCTGACACAAACACATTTGGCAAATTTCCTTTTGTTTTTGGAATTATTTCTTCTGTGCTTGGTATGATTATAACCATTTGGATACTCGTAATGGTATTCATACTTATCCACAGCATCCGTAAGGGTAATGTTTTCGTTGCACAAGTATCTAAATATCTCGAAATCACAGGCATCCTTCTTTCGGTCAAGTATGTTTATAATTGGATTATTTCCTACATCATACAACATTATCTAATAAACCACGTCAGGATGGCGGGATACGATATTGTGTACAAATACGAAAGCGCAAGCATATACATCATCATAGGACTTGCGCTGTTAATCATCTCGCAAATCATCCTTATGGGCAAAGACCTGAAAGAAGATGTTGATTTAACCGTTTAACTGATTGATATTATGAGCATAATAGTGAATTTGGATGTAATGATGGCCAAACGCAAAATATCGTCGCAGGCGTTGGCGGAGCAGATAGGCATTACACAGGCAAACCTATCGCTGCTTAAGACGGGCAAGGTGCGGGCAGTCCGATTCTCAACTCTCGATGCTATCTGCAAAGCCCTTGATTGTCAGCCAGGTGACATTCTTGAGTACAAAGACGAACCAGTTGGCTAGAACACTTTAAACAACTAACACGCGGAAAGCACGGAATCGTATAGCATTTTGTGCTTTTTGCATTTAACCAACAACCACCAAATCCATTGGAATATCAGTCACTTCTGTTGGTATCTGATTGAAAATCTGACAACTGTATGCGGTGCCGATTTTGTATGCCTTTGAATTGGCCAGCAGACGGTCGTAGAAGCCGCGGCCGCGCCCCATACGGTTGTTTTGCAAGTCGAAGGCCACGCCAGGAACAATTATCAGCCCGATTTGCGCCACATTGTTGAGTTGCCGCCCCGTTGGTTCCAGAATGCCGAACGCGCCCGCAGTCATTTTGTCGGCGCCTTCGAATTGCTTGAAAATCAAATCGTCACCCACAACCACGGGCAGCCAGAGCCGTTTCCGATTGAACCACTTTTCAATAAAACGGTGAGTGTCAATCTCGTCGTCGAGCGACCAATAGACGGCAATATCGGTGGTGGCTTTAAATTGCTGAAGTTGTTCAATTTGCGCAAACACGCTATCGACTTGCCGCTGCTTTTCGCCTTCGGTCAGCAGTTTCTTCAACTGCCCCACCATTCGCCGCAGCGACGATTTGTCCAAAATAGTAATCTGACCATTCATTGCCTGTCGGTTTTGGTGGTGAAGATAGTCAGTTTTTGCGTTTGCGCTCAATTCTTCGCGAAAGCGCAAAAAAAACTGCCGGATTTTCACCCGGCAGCTTTGAGATTTATTGCAGATTGTAAACCTTTTGCAGAAGGTTAGAAGTTGAATTCCACACCGCCGTTCAGCGTCAGGCGTTGGTAAGGTTTTCCGTAGTTGGTTTTGACAATTCCGCGATAGTAAATGTAATACTCGGGAATTAATGTCAAAGCTATATGTTTGGCAATCTTGTATTTGCAAAGCAATTGAACGCTACTTCCCAAAATATGGTTCGGGTTTTCGTAGGCAATCTCGTTGTAGTTTTTGTAGCTTTTTTTGCGCGGGTTGGGACCCAATGGGTTCTCGTACGGAGTCTTCAGGTTTTTCGATTCGCGGGCTATGTTGAATTCCCATAAGAAGCCCGGCGATATAAATACTTTCCAATTCTCGCTTTCGGCAATCTTGTAGTCGAAACGCAAGTTGATACCCATATTCCAAACTTTCACTCGGGTTTTGTAGATTTTGCTTTTGATGGCTGGTGACATTCTTGCTGTGTCCCACAAGGCCTCGTAGTGGAATTCCTCGTGCTCAATCTCAAAACGGAATCGCGTTTTAGCCGATGTGCGGATACCCAAATCAATGGCCACGTTGTAACCTGGAATGCCGTTCTGGAAAGTGTTTCCGTAGTAGTTGGTGTCTTTTTTGTAACCGTTAATGTTGTACACTCCACCGCCGTTGATACCTAATGTTATGTATTCCTCGGTTTGCGCGTTCACGGCCGAACCTGCCGCAACAAACAACAGCGCAATCAATAAAAGTTTTTTCATCTGTTTATCATTAGTATGACTGTCTGATTGTCCAGAAAGCCGGTGCAAAACTATAATTTTTAATTAAACCGCCATCAAAATTCCGCCTTTGTTGGGAAAAATAGGCACACCTTATACGCATCAGCCTGAGTTTTTATTGTGCGCTGCCGCGAAACTCTTTTTTCTGCCTTTCGGCGATGGCTCGATGTTGCTGCGATTCGCCAATAATTTCTACCTTCGCATCTGCGTAGGCATAAAATTTGTTCGTGCCAACGCATTAAATCTCAAAAAATATGAAATTACTTGAAGGAAAAGTGGCGCTGATAACTGGCGCCGGACGCGGAATTGGCAAGGGAATAGCCTTGAAATTCGCAGAGCAGGGCGCCAATCTGGCTTTGACCTGCACGTCGCTTCGCGATGAGGTGATGAAGTTTGAAAACGAACTGAACCAGATGGGAGTGAAGGCCAAATTCTACGCTTTCGACGCTTCTGATTTCGAAGCCGCGCAGAAATATGTGGCCGAGATTGCCGCTGAGTTCGGCCGTATCGACATTCTGGTGAACAACGCAGGAATCACACGCGACGCCGCTCTCAAGCGCCTCACCGAGGAGCAGTGGGACGACATTATGCGCGTCAATCTGAAATCGGTGTTCTGTATGAGCAAGGCCGTTCAGCCCATTATGTGGAAGCAGGCCGTCGGCTCAATCGTCAATATGAGTTCGGTTGTGGGTGTTCGCGGCAACGCCAACCAGTGCAACTACGCCGCTTCGAAGGCTGGAATCATCGGCTTCACCAAGTCGGCGGCTCAGGAACTGGGTGCGCGCAATATTCGCTGCAACGCCATTGCTCCAGGCTTTATTATGACCGAAATGACTGATGTTCTGCCAGATGCGGTAAAAGAGGAGTGGATGAAGAAAATCCCGATGCGCCGTGGCGGAACGCCCGAAGATGTGGCCAATGTGGCTGCCTTCCTTGGTTCCGACCTTTCGGCTTACGTTACAGGACAGGTTATCAACGTCTGCGGCGGAATGCTCACCTGATAGCCCGACTATCGGTATCTGACTATGACACAATTTGTTGTGCCGATACTGATTGGCTTGCCCGTGGCCGCCGCCGTGGCGTGGTGGCTCTACTCGGGCGCAAGGGTCAAATCGCAAGCCGACAAGCGGCAGCGCGCCGTTTTGGCGGCTTTGCGTTTTCTGGCCGTGCTTGCGCTTTGTGTTGTGGTGGCTGGCATAACGCTGAAAATCAGTCACAAACAAGTGCAACGCCCAATAGTGTTGGTGGCCCAGGACAATTCGTCGTCGATTGTGGCAAACGCCGATTCGACCTGGTACAGAACCGATTACACTAATAAAATTGAAAAACTGCAACAGCAACTGGGTGGCAAATTCGTAGTCCGCCCAGTTGTTTTTTCTGATAAGGTAACTGAAAACGAGCCGATTACCTTCGATGGCCAGACTACCAATATTGCCGCCGTTTTCGACTATGTGCAGACGAATTTCTATGGCGAAAACATTGGCGCACTGATAATTGCCTCCGACGGAATTGCCAATCAGGGCGCTGACCCGCTCCACAAGGCGGGCTCGTTCAATAAGCCAATCTACACCATTGCCCTTGGCGACACGCTGTCGCACCCCGATTTGTCGATTGACCGCATTGTGGCCAACCGAACGGCCTTCCACCATTCGCGTTTTCCGATAATGGTTTGCCTGAAAGGCGAAAAAGTGCCTGCGGGCAATTATCAACTTGCTGTTGTTGAGGGCGATAAGGTACTCGAAAGTCGAACTGTCGCAATCAATTCCGATTACGTTTACCAGAAGGAACTTTTTTATATCGATGGTGCCGACGAAGGTTTGCACCGCTACGATGTGCGCATTGATGTGCCTGAAAATGACGCGAATAGGCAGAATAATCGCCGCAGCGTGGTTGTCGATGTCAGCGACAAGGTTGTCAACGTGCTTCTGCTGCAAAACTCGTGGCACCCCGATGTGTCGGCCATTGCGCAGGTGCTGTCGCGAAACGAGCGTTACAAACTGACAATAAAGAATATAGCCGATTTCTATGGTCGGCTTGCCGATTATTCGCTGCTCATTCTGAACCAGTTGCCCTCGGCGCAGCACAGGGCGCAAAAAATTGTGGAGCAGGCGCGCGAGGCCGAGTTACCAATGCTGTTTATTATTGGTAATCAAACCGATATGAAGGCTCTTGGCTCGCTTGCACCAGCAGTGGGCATTGAGCAGAAACGTGGTGGCAACGAGGATTCTTTTCCTCTGCTAAATTCTGATTTTCAGTTTTTTAAAATCGATTTCGATGCAACGCAGACCTCGCTTTTTCCGCCACTGAATGTGCCTTACGGCGACTATCGCACCGCGCCAGTGGGGCAAGTGCTTTTCTATCAAAAGATTGGCGCAGTCGGCACCCAGCGGCCGCTAATCTATTTCGCCACAACGGCCACGCAAAAAATTGGAGTGGTGGCGGGAGAGGGGCTTTGGCGCTGGCGCCTGGCCGATTACGCGTCGAACGGTTCACACCTGGTGACCGACGAAATTATCACGAAATCAATACAATATCTTTGCACAAACGAAAAGAAGGACCGCTTTGAGGTGACGGTTGCCGATGTTGTGCCAATGCACCGCGAGGTGCTTTTCGATGCTGTGCTCTACAATCTTTCGATGGAGCCTGTCACCACGGCCGAGGTGGTTCTCGAACTGACCGACCCCGCTGGAAACCGCATTAAATCGGCGTTCCAGCCGACGGCCACGGGCTACGCGCTCAACATTGGCCGCAAACCCGCTGGCCTTTACCGCTACACCGCCACCGCCACTTTGGGCGACGAGGTGCTGACGCGCCGCGGACAGTTTATGGTTGTTGAGGAATCGGCCGAGATGGCCAGCCTGCAAGCCAATCACAGCCTGCTCTTCCAACTCGCCGACAGCCACGGCGGCCGTATGTTCCTGCCCGACAATCTCGATGAACTTGCCAATGCAATCATTGCCAATAATGAAATTACTGATTCAGTGATTGTTACCACCGAATTGCTTCGCATTATCGACATTCTTCCGATTCTGCTTCTCGCCCTCGCATTCCTTTCTGCCGAGTGGTTCTTGCGGAAGTTTTGGGGGATGGATTGATTCCAAGATACAACAAAAAAGCCACCTTGTTGGGTGGCTTTTTGTATGCATATTTCCGCTTTTCAATTCACCATAAC
>CAMJCK010000002.1:0-112063 GCA_946404125.1 uncultured Bacteroidota bacterium
TTAACTGATTAACTGATTAACTGATTAACTGATTAACTGATTAACTGATTAACTGTTTTTTTGACTACGGACAACAGACTACGGACGCCAAAATATGACGTCCCTACCAAGTGCTTTTTGTCTCATAATTCAAAATTCAAAATTCGTAATTAATAACTCCTAATTTCTAACTCCTAAATTCTAAATTCAAATAAGCCCCTCCGCAAACCTCCGTGCCTCGCGGTCGGTTGCCACATAATCGTCGTAGGTTGGTTTGCCGACGAAGGCGATGGCGTGCATTGTCCGTTCGATGGTTGCGGCAATGTCAAGGAAACCGATGCGCTCCTTCAGGAAGGCGGCCACGGCCACCTCGTTGGCGGCGTTCATAATGGCGGGCATATTTCCGCCTTTGCCCAGAGCCTCGTAGGCCAGCGCCAGGCAACGGAATTTCTCCAAATCGGGTGCCTCAAACGTGAGCGGCTGCTGATTCTTGAAATCGATGCGGCCAAACGTCGATGGCCAGCGGTCGGGGTAACTCAGCGCGTATTGGATTGGCAGACGCATATCGGGCAGGCCCATTTGCGCTTTCACGCTGCCGTCGATAAACTGCACCATACTGTGGATGATTGACTGCGGGTGCACCGTTACCTCAATCTGCTCGTACGGAATGCCGAAAAGCCAGTGAGCCTCAATCACTTCCAAGCCTTTGTTCATCATTGATGCCGAGTCGATGGTGATTTTTGCGCCCATATTCCAGTTGGGGTGCTTGAGCGCCTGCTGCGGCGTCACGGTGCGCAGTTCGTCGATTGATTTTGTGCGGAACGGTCCGCCCGAAGCGGTGATAATCAGTTTCTCCACCTCAGGTTCGCCCACCAGGCATTGGAAGATGGCCGAATGCTCCGAATCGACGGGTGTCACCTTAACTTTGTGTTTTGCAACAAGTTCGGTAATCAGTTCTCCGGCCACCACAAGCGTCTCCTTATTGGCCAGGGCGATGTTTTTCCCCGCCTCAATGGCTTTGATGGTCGATGAGAGCCCCACGTAGCCCACCATTGCGGTCACCACGGTGTCAACGGAGCTCATTTGCACCACGTCCTCAATGGCTTTCGAGCCAGTCCAAACTTTGATGTCAAGGTCAGCCAGAGCCTCGCGCACCTCGGCGTACTTCGTCTCGTCGGCAATGACCACGGCGTTAGGTTTGAACTCGCGCGCCTGCTCAATGAGCAGTTTTGCGTTGTGTCCGGCTGTCAGGACCTCGACCGTGAGTTTGTCGGTGTGGGCGCGTGCCACGTCGAGTGTCTGTGTGCCGATTGAGCCTGTCGAACCAAGAATTGCAATATGTTTAGTCATTATGTATCAGAAAATTATGTAGTCGGTTGGATTGAGCGGCGTGCCGTTCTGCCACAACTCAAAATGCAGGTGCGGCCCGGTGGTGTACTCGCCCGTGTTGCCAATGATGCCAAGCGGCTCGCCAGCCCTGACACGGTCGCCTATATTCTTGAATAAGTATGAGTTATGCTTGTATTGCGAGATAATATTGTTGCGGTGTTGGATAATAATCACGTAGCCGGCCTCCAGAGTCCAGCTTGCCAGAATGACCGTTCCGTCGAGCACGGCCAGAATCGGCTCGCGAGCATCCGACACCACATCAACGCCGTAGTGGCCGCCTTTGGGGTCGTGCTGGTTGGTGATTTCGCCTTTGAGCGGGCAGTAGAAGTGCATTTTCACAGTGCTCAGCATTGTTGGCAGCACCGTTTCGTCCTCAACGTAGCGCACATTGAACTGGTCGTCCTCAACCTGCTTGTAGAGTGACGAGTCGAGCTTCAACGGGGCAATCTTGCTGTCGACTTTCTTTATCGAGTCGCGGTCAACAAAGTGCGATTTGGTGCTTTTCCCGGCAAGGATGCTGTGGAGGTTGTCGAGGAAAAGCTCTCTTTGAGCCAGCGTCCGCTCGAGCGAGTCCACCTTCAGGTAGTTCTCCACCATCAGCTGGCGGTCGTTGGCGTCGGGGTAGCCGGGCACGTACTCGCGCAGCGGAGTGAAGTTGACCAGCACAATTCCGGTGCCCACCAGAAGCACCACTATCAGCACCGCCACGGTTATCAGGCCGCGCAGCGACAGCACCGCACACCACAACTCTTTCAGCGTGCGGTCGTTGAGAATGGCTATCCGATAGCGCTCGGAAAACCGATTTTTCATTTTAGCCTTGTCCATAGCTGTTTATAAAACGTGCAAATATACGCAGTTATGCGGAAATAGCCATTTTGAGGGGCTTTTTTATCGATAGAAGCATTTGCAAACAATTTCACATTCGGGGTCGAAGAGCACCGAGTCCACTTTGAAGTCGGTTTCAACAACAAACTGCTGTTGTGGCTGGGTGTGGTACAGACGCACGTCTTTTTGTTGGCCTTCGCCTGAAAGTCTGACGGTTACGTGCAGCGGATAGAACTTGACCGACGGGTGGCTTGTGGTTTGCTTGATGGTGATGGTTGTTTTTCCGTTTACTGTTTTTCCGCGTTTGATGGTGTAGATTGGATGCCCGATGCCGTAAATCCAGCGGCTGAAAAACTCGGAGAGTGAGGTGTCGGCGGCCTGCTCGAAACACTGGCGGGCGTCCTCAATCGAGGCGAACCCGTTGGCGTAGCGCTCAAGAATCAGGCGGCAGCCCTTCTGAAAGGCCTCGTTTCCAATCTCGTTGCGCAGCATCACCAGAGTCATAGCGCTTTTGTTGTAGCGCGTGTCCACGTCGAACAGGCTGTTGGTGTTGGCGGTGTCGTTGGCGGCGTAGATGGCTTTTTTTGCCGCCAGGGCCGAGTTTATTGTGTATTTCCGCCATTCGATGGCCAAATCGGAATAGAATTTTTCGATAATCATCAGCTCGCCGAATGTCGCGAAAGCCTCATTAAACCATAAGTTGCTCCAACCTTTGCAGGTTACGTAGTTGCCAAACCACTGGTGCGCCAGCTCGTGGGCCATCACGCCAATATCGGTGTTGGTTAAGAAGGAGATGGTCTGGTGTTCGATGCTTGCGTGGGCATCAACGGTTACCTGTCCGTATTTTTCGTCGGCAAAGGGGTAGGGAATCCAGTAATCGCTGAAATAGTTGATAAAATTGCCGAGATGCTGCAGCGCGTTCTCGTCGAATTGCGGTGTGGTCCAGTCGTAATTGATGAGTTCAACGGTGTCGCCCGTGGCCAGCGTAGTTTTGCCTTCGGTTGTGTTGAAGGCGCCCACCGCAAAGCCCACAGTGTAGAAATTGGCCGGATGGCGCAGTCGGTAGTGCGCCGTGTGCTGGTCGCCGGACTCGGTGTAGCCCGTGAGCACGCCGTTTGAGGCCACCTTGTATTTCGTGGGGCAGGTTACGTCAATGTCCATCGAGTCGATTTTGTCGAGCAGATTCTGCCGGCAGGGCCACCAGTCGCGTCCGCCGTGTGGTTGCGACAGAGTCCACGCCGTTTGTGTTTTTTTGTCGAAACCCAATGAGCCAAAGCACGTTGGCACAGGCTTGCCGCAATAGTGAACGGTAACCGAGTCGGTTGCGCCAACCGCCACATTGGCTGGCAGAGTGACAATCAGTTTGTTCGATTTGTGACTGAAAGCAAGCCGTTTGCCTCTTTGCGTAACGCTATCGACGCGAAGGTGTTTCGAGAGGTCGAAATCGATTGTGCCAACGGCGGCCGCGGTGGGTTTGAAATGCGTTGTTACTGAGCCCGATATGTAAACCGCATCGGGCGAGAACCACCAGTGGCATTGGCAATAGGTCACATCAATCTGTGCCTGAGCCTGCCAGCCGGCGGCCAGAGCCAAAGTCGTAAGTATGGCGGAAAATAGTTTCACTATCAATTATTTTCGCGGCATCACTATCCCCAAACTATCGCCCAGCTTGATTATATATCGTTGAAACACACCAAGTTTCGTGAGCTGCTCGGCAATTTTTTCATCGTTGTCGGGTTCGGTCTGCAATTGCGCGATAATTTTACCAATATTTTTGATTTCTTGTTGCGCAATTTCAAATTTATAGTGATTTAGGGTGATGTCCACCATTTCCTTCAGGTGTCCCTGCTCGGGCGGAACGTAGCGGTTGCGCTTGTCCCAGAACTCTTTGCTCACCTCGTTTTTCGCCACCAGAAGCTTCACTGCAAACGAGCTCACATCGGCATCGTGGCACTGTGTGAACAGGCTGTCGTCGGGTGTTGCGTTGTGCTCGGCGGTCGAAATGTAGATGTCGAGCATTTTTCTGCAAGCATCGATTTTGAATGCAATATTGTTGATTTTCAGCTCGTTGAGGATGTATCGCGACACCGTCACAATCTCAGCAGGCTCGTTTTCCTTCTTCACCTCGAAAAGCACTTTGTCGCCGAATTGAATCAGGTATTTCAGCAGTTCCGACTCAAGCTCGCACACGCGATTGTTCAGAGCCGTCTCCTCGTTCAGGATTGGGCGCTGCTCTGGCGTTTGAGGCTGTTGCGCCGGCGTTTGTTCCGCCATCTCCTTCTGGCGGCGCTCACGCTCGCGCTCCTTCTGCGCGGCCTCAAGCTGCTGATAGGTTATCTTGCTGATTTTCTTTTCGGTGGCATCTTTCAGCACAGCCTCTTCAATATCCATCAGCTTGGCGCACTCCTTCACATAGAGCAGCCGCTTAATGTCGTCAGAAATGGCAGCTATCGACGCCACAATGTCGTTAATCAGCTCGGCTTTTTTGATGGGGTCGTTGCCGGCATCACCCAAGAGCAAACGGGTTTTGAAAAGCACAAAATCGGTCTCGTTTGCACCGATGAACGCCTCCAGCTCCGACGAGCTGTGGTTGCGTGCGAACGAGTCGGGGTCCTCGCCGTCGGGCAGAAGCAGCACTTTCACGTTCAGCCCCTCGGCCAGAATCATATCAATTCCGCGCAAAGCGGCGTGAATGCCGGCATCGTCGCAGTCGTAGAGCACCGTAATGTTGTTGGTGAACTTCTTTATCAGCCTTATCTGCTCAATTGTGAGCGCAGTGCCGTTGCTTGCCACCACGTTCTCAATGCCGCTCTGGTGCATACTCAGCACATCGGTGTAGCCCTCAACCAGAAAGCATTTGTCGTTTTTCACGATTGACGCCTTGGCCTGATAGATGCCGTAGAGCGACCGGCTCTTGTCGTAGATTTCCGACTGCGGCGAGTTCATATACTTGACGTTCACACCTTTGGTGCGGGCGTCGAGCACTCGGCCGCCAAAGCCGATGACTTTTCCGGTAATGTTGTGTATCGGGAACATCACGCGGCCGCTGAACCGGTCGAAAGTGTAGCCGTCGTCGTGCTTGATTGTCAAGCCGGTGCCGGAGTTTGTCTGGCCGTTGCTGGTGCTTACCAAGTACTTCAGTTGGTAGCCGCTTTTGAGCGCAAATTCGGTGAACGCCTTGCGGTCCGAGAGGCTGTAGCCCAGCTCGTAGGTTTTGATTGTCTCCTCGTTGAATCCGCGCTCCTTGAAGTATTTGTAGCCGATGGCGCGTCCCTCTTCGGTTTCCGTCATATTGCGGATGAAGTAGTTTTTGGCGAACTCGTTCAGCACCATCATACTCTCGCGGTCGTCGTGGCGCTCCTGCTCCTCGGGTGTGCGTTTGGTTTCGGTTACTTCAATGTGGAATTTGTTGGCCAGATATTTCAGCGCCTCGTAGTAGGGCAGATTCTCGTGCTCCATTATGAAGTTGACGCTGTTTCCGCCCTTGTGGCAGCCGAAGCAGTAGTAGATATTCTTGGCCGGCGACACCGAGAACGAACCCGTCTTCTCGTTGTGGAACGGGCAGCAGCCGAAGTAGTTGTTGCCTCGTTTCTTCAGAGCCACAAAGTCCGACACCACGTCGAGAATGTTGGCCGCGTCAAAAATCTTGCTGACTGTTGCGTCATCTATCATATTAAATATCAAAAAGATGCCGATTGGCTTGCCTGACTGTCAGGTTGGTTTCGGCAGGCCATAAATATAGATAAAAAAGACGGGCCGATTGACGGCGGCAGATGCGGCAATCTTGCCTTTGCCGGCCAACTTTCAGATTGACAGCCGTTTATTTCTTGTAGAAGTTTTTAACAAACCGCGTAAACTCGCCCTGCCCGAAGATGACGCGGCGCACAAAGCACTCGCAGAATCCGCAGCCGTAGCCACAAAGCTGCACGTATGCCGCCGGAACGGCCAGCAGAGCCACCCGCAGCTCTTTTGTCGCCACAAGCGCGTCGGCAAAAAAGGCCAGAACGGGCAGAGCCGGAAGGCACCACAGCGGCCACCACAGAAAGCCCAAAACAATGAGCCCGATGTTGCCCAGAAAGAACGCCGCCGGCAGTGCGTGAACCAGTTTCATTGTGCCGGGGTGGCGCTTTTCGAGATTGATGCGCGCAATGCCCGAATTGTAAACCTGCTTGAAGAACGCCTTGAACGTGGTACGGCGCTTGTGATAGACAAACGCGTCAGCGATGAGCCCCGCCTTGCAGCCGTGTTCAATGAGCCGCATACTGAAATCGACGTCCTCGCCAAAGCGCATATCGCCGAATCCGCCCACGCGCGCAAATTCGCCGCGGCTGATGCCCATATTGAAGCTGCGCGGATAGAACTTGTCCATTTTCTCCTTCTTGCCGCGGATGCCGCCGGTGGTGAGCACCGATGTCATTGAGTGGCTGATGGCTTTCTGTATGGGCGTGAACGACGGATGCGACGCGTCGGGACCGCCGAAGCACTGCAGGCCGCGCTCGTTCACCGCTTTGTCAACGGCGTCGAGATAGCCGTCGGGCACAATCACGTCCGAATCCAGAAAAATCAGATAGTCGCCCGCAGCGTGTGCCGCACCGTTGTTGCGCGCGGCGCTTGGACCGCCGTTGGGTTGCTCTAAATAGTTGATTGGCAGCCTTTCGGCGAATTTTTCCACAATGTGGCGGCAGGTGTCGGCCGAGCCGTCCTCGACAATGGTCACGTCGAAATCGCGGAAGCGCTGCGCCGTAAGCGACTGCAGCAGCTCGTCAACCTCGTCGGGGCGGTTGTAGACAGGCACTATGAATGAGTATTTGGGCATTCTCTTTAAGGTTTAGTGGTTAGAGTTTAGGGTTTAGTTTTTCTAAACAGCGAAGCGTCTCACCTTCTCAACAGCGAAGCGCCTCAACCTTTAAATAATCCAGTTCCCCAATTGGTCGTCCATTTGGCCTTTCACGTAGACGTTGCTCTTGTTGAACACCGTTGAGTAGGGCTCAACGCCGCTTGTGAGCCACACGTTACCGCCGATGACCGAGTCGTGGCCGATGATTGTCTTGCCGCCCAAAATAGTGGCGCCAGCGTAGATGGTCACGTTGTCTTCGATGGTCGGGTGGCGCTTCACGCCCGCTTCGGCCTTATCAACGCTCAGGGCGCCCAGAGTCACGCCCTGATAGATTTTCACATTGTTGCCGATGACGGTTGTCTCGCCCACCACAATGCCCGTGCCGTGGTCGATGCAGAACGAGTGGCCGATGGTGGCTCCAGGGTGTATGTCGATGCCCGTTTTGCCGTGGGCGTACTCGGTGAAGAGCCGCGGCACAATGGGGATGTTCTGTTCATAAAGTTGGTGCGCCAGACGGTAAACCACAATGGCGTAGAACCCAGGATAGGTCACAATCACCTCCTCAATTGATTTGGCGGCGGGGTCGCCGTTGAAGATGGCCGTAGCGTCCTCAATCATACGCAGATAGAGCAGTTCGAGCGAGTTCGAGAAGGTGTCAATCTCGTCATGAATCTGCTCGTCGGCGAGCGAGAGTTGCGCCAGCACCTGCTCCATAAGGTGGCGCATATCGTAGTAGCGCGCCTCGGTCGATTGGTCGTCGTCGCACAAGATGGGGAACAGAAAGTTGACCGTCTTGGTCAGCAGTTGGTGGCTGAGCGACTGCGCAGGAATCTTGCCCGCAGCCTGCCTGCGAAACTGCCCGATGTGTTCGAAAAGTGATTTATCCATTTATGAGAAGTTATAAGTTTTAAGTTTTCGAAGTTAAAAGTTTTAATGTTTAACAAGTTGAAACGCTTCGCTCAAAGCGGTCGTTCAAAATGAGTTTGAACTCGTGAAACTTCGATTTGGGTGTTAGGATACGATTGGGCATAGGGTTATTTTTTATGTTTCCCAATATGGCTATTTAGAATAAGGATGTCCTATTATTTTAAATTAGTACTAGCACTATAAACGAAGTCGCTTTGCTCAATCTCATAATAATCAAGCAACTTGGATATTATCATTACAAGTTTTGGGGCAGTATAATTATGACTTATATAAATATCAGTACCTTCAATTTTTGTGTTCTCGTTTACTTGGTTTCTATCATATGAAAAGCTTGCATACTTTCCTTCAATGAGATGAACATTATCTTTTGCGAGTTTTTCTAACAGTGAACTGTCTTGTTCATACAATCTTTTACTTAAAGAAAAGAGCATAGTAGCAAAAGACGAACAGTTTATTTTTTCGCCTTGCAAAATAAAATAATTTGGTTTTTTATATTCTGCATTTTCAGGATTATCGCAGCCATATTCTTGAAAACCCGGTGAAGTAAAAGATATTAACGTTTGGGGCTCTTCAATATGAAATAGTTTTAAAATAATGTCAGATAGATTATTTGCTCTATTAACGATTGTTCTTGAATTCCATTCTTTGCAATCTTTTACATCTTTGTAAAGTGTAACGACTTTTGTGTTATTACTATCCAAGAGTTTTAGCTTTTCAGAAAATGGTTTATCTCCCAGCTCACTATTGTAACCGGTTAGTGTTAAATTGCCTAAAGTATGTTGATACTTTTCTTTTTCTAATTCCCAATTTGGGCCAAGCATTATTTGCCACTCAATTGATAAATTTTTATTTTGTGGTAATATGTGTTCAATTGTAAGATTTTTTGTTTCAATTTCTAGAGCCTCTTTCCCTTGATTTTCTATATTCGACAACAAAAATTTGCATAGAGCATTTTTTCGATAAAGATTATTATCCATTAATGATTGTCTAAACGTATCATCATTACGAATAGCATCATTAGTTGATAGTTGTAGCATAAAAGACACTATGGAATCATAATAAGTGTTTTTGTTGTCTTGCTTTGAAAAAATACGTGAATATAGTGTTTTATAAAAACCGCGTAAAGAATTTGATGAAACCTCGCAAACTAAACGTCTAACGCTATAATTCAGCAAAAAAACAAGAACTCTATTTAATTCTGGTTCTGATATTATTTTGTTTTCAAAATCTTCGAAAACGCGGAATAGAAAGAGAAATACCGTTGTTTGTTTTAGTTTTCGTAAACCATTTAAAGTCTTGTTAGTTTGTTTGCTATATTTTTTTTCATCTCCATAGAGAAATGCGTGGTAGAATTTTGCATAATGCAATAATTCTTGCAGCATTGATTCATTTGTATAATCATTTACTTTAAATACATTTTTGAAAATGTCGTATGCTGTCGATTCTTTTGCAAAACCATCAATTTTAAGATTTAGATAATCTTGGAAGAAGTCTGACATTTGTTTCTTATCGATAAGATTTTCTATTTCTAGCCAGTAGTCTTTGTATAACTTATCTTGATTTGCATCTGTCATTAAAACGAAATTTCTAATTTTATCGGACAAGTTTAATGGAACCCCCGTGGAATTAATGCGTTCAAAAATTTCTTGAGCATTGTCATCTTCTAATTTAATTTTGGCACAAGTAAGTTCTTCAAGACCATAATATATTTGTTTTATTGTGAGTCCTTTATCTTGTTCTTCTTTTACAAGTTTAGAGAATAATTCGTAGTTTTTCCATATGCCAGTAGACTTATCAACCTTATCGTATTTTTCTTCCATTAACAAATACAATTGATTGTTGTCACTTTCGACGGGTTTGAGTTTAAGTTTGCTTTGTTGAGTTACATCGTAGGAATTGAATTTGTCAATATTATACAACGCAGCGTCCATTTTATCTTTTGTGCTTTCGTCTTCTGCTAAATCACGCATAGCTTTCAAAAGCAAATAAACAGTTGTTATTCTTTGTTGTCCATCTATTAAAACATAATAATTTATATTACGTTCCTCTTTCAAGTATGCATATACAACGGAACCACAAAAATGAGTTTTGTCTCTTTTGCCAGCTTGTACAATGTCTTGAAAAAGTTTAATACATTGTTCTGCTGACCACTCATAATTGCGTTGGTATACAGGAATTGTATATTGCTTTTTATTGGGTTCAATGAAGTCATTTATTATTCTTCCTGGTCCGATTTCCATTGTGATTCCTCCTTTTAATGTTGATTTGCCATAACACTTGAACAGTATAAAACATCTAACACTATGCCAACAACTATTACAAATATAAACTTTTAAATTATTAAGCTTAATGTTATGTTATACCTAAATTTTTAATTGTTCACAGGTTTGTTTTCTGCTCACGTTCAATGTGTTACACCGCCAAATTCACCCCGCACGCCATTAGCACCAGAATCAGGCCGCCTGCAATGATGCGGTAAATGCCGAATACGCGGAAGCCGTATTTTGTGAGAAATGCCACAAACCACTTCATTGCCAGCAGGGCAACCACAAAGGCCACCACGTTGCCCACGATGAGCACTGCCAGATTGTCGATGATGATTTGCAAGCCTTCGGGCTCGAGCAGCAGTTTAAGGAACTTGTAGCCGGTGGCGGCGCACATTGTTGGCACGGCCAGGAAGAACGAGAACTCGGCAGCGGCCTTGCGAGTGAGTTTCTGCGCCATACCGCCAACAATGGTTGCCATTGAACGCGAAACGCCCGGAATCATTGCAATGCATTGGAACAGACCAATATACAATGCACGGCGCTCGGTCAGTTTGGTGTCGTCAGAGCCGCGGTTGAAAATCTTGTCGCAGAAGAGCATAAACACGCCGCCAACAACCAGCATAACAGCCACAACAGTCACACTCTCAAGCATTTCGTCAATCTTGTCGCTGAAAAGCAGACCAATGACAGCCGCTGGAACAAACGCCACTAGCAGTTTCCAGTAAAAATCGAATTTGTGCAGAAATTGCTGCACGCCCGATGCACCCTCAGGTGCGGGCTCGGTGTTCAGGCGGAAGAAACGCTTCCAATAGAGCACCACAACCGACAGGATGGCGCCAAACTGAATTATCACCGTGAAGGCCTTCACAAACGCGTCGCTCTCAACACCCAGCAGGCCTTGAGTGATTATCATATGTCCCGTCGACGACACCGGCAGAAACTCCGTCAAGCCCTCGACTATTGCAATGATGATTGATTCGAAAATGCTCATAATTTATTGATTTATTGACTACGGACTACGGTCAACGGACACAAATTATTTTTTCTGTTGTCTGATGTCTGAAGTCTGTTGTCCTACATTGTTAATTGTCAAATTTCATTTTATATCCATACGTGCCAGCGGCGCCACGTCCTGCGTGGTGAACAGGCCAGCCTGAAACTTGTAGTATCCCGTGATGGCAATCATTGCCGCGTTGTCGGTGGTGAACGATATTTTGGGGATGAAGATTTTCAGCCCCTCGCGTTCGCCGTAGTCGAGCAGCGCCTGACGCAGACCAGAGTTGGCCGAAACGCCGCCTGCCACGCCAACCTGACGGATGCCCGTCGCCTTCACCAACTTCTTCAGTTTGTTCAGCAGAATCTCGATGATGGTGTTCTGCAGCGACGCGCACAGGTCGGGCAGATTCTCCTTCACGTAGTTCGGGTTGGTCTTCACCGCGTCGCGGATGTGGTACAGGAAACTCGTTTTCAGGCCGCTGAAACTGTAGTTGTAGCCCTCGATGCTCGGTTTGGCGAAACTGATGGCCTTGGGGTTGCCCTCTTTGGCCAGTTTGTCGATGATGGGGCCGCTCGGGTAGGGCAGTTCCATAACCTTGCCGCACTTGTCGAAAGCCTCGCCAGCCGCGTCGTCGATGGTGGTGCCCACCACTTCCATATCAAGCGGGCTGCGCACAACCACCAGTTGCGAGTTTCCGCCCGACACCAGCAGGCAGATGAACGGGAACTCGGGTTGGTTGTTATCGTCGGGGCTCTGCTTCACAAACAGTGCCAGCACGTGGCCCTGCAGGTGGTTCACCTCAATCAGCGGCAACCGTCGCGCAAGCGCAAAACCCTTTGCAAACGACGTGCCCACCAGCAGCGAGCCCAGCAGTCCGGGTCCGCGGGTGAAGGCCACGGCCGAAATCTCGTCGAGCCCGATGCCCGCGTTTTTGATTGCCGCGTCGATGGTCGGGATGATGTTCTGCTGATGCGCGCGTGACGCCAGTTCGGGCACCACGCCGCCGTACTGCTCGTGCACTTTCTGACTCGAAATCACATTCGAGAGTATCACACCGTCGCGGATAATGGCCGCCGAAGTGTCGTCGCACGATGATTCTATGCCTAAAATTGTAACGCTCATAAAAATATGGCTGCATTTTGTGCTCAAAAACAATATTTTTGGGCACTTGTAATTTAAGGCGCAAAAGTATTAAAAAAGCCATAAAAATATTGTCGGTTTTTGTCCTGATTCTGGTCGGGGTGGTGCTTGTTGTGTGGTCAACTCTGCGCTCGCCTCTGGTGCAAACGCTGATTGCCAATCAGATAACTATGGCGCTGAGCCGCACGCTGAACGCAGATGTGAGTGTGGGCAAGGCCAGGTTCAACATCCGCAAGGGTCTGACGATGCAGGACATTCTGGTGCGCTGCCCCAACGGCGACACGCTGCTCTACGTGCCGCAGCTGTCGGGCTACCTGCGCTCTGTTGATGTGGGCGGCCGCAACATTGTTGTGCAACGGGCCTACGTGCGTGGCGCGCGGGCCAACATTGTCCGCACCGACAGCGTGTTCAATTTCAGCTTTTTGGCCGACAGCCTCAGAAAAACCGATACGGTTGAGGCCGTTGATACTGCGCGAATACCCTGGAACATAGGTGTTTGCGAGTTAACGATGGTGCAGTCGGGCTTCACTTACACCGACGACAACGCTAGCCATCGCATCAGCGATTTGAATATTGATTTAAGCGATTTCTCGATGAGAGGCGACACCATCGCCTTGAAGCTCGAAACACTGACCGCCAGCCACAACGGTGCGCCGATGATTGAGAATTTGCAGCTCGATTTCGCCTTGAGCGACAGACAGATAGCCGTGAACAACCTGCGGGCCGTGGTGGGAGGGTCGCACGCGCAGATGAGCCGGGTTGATGTGGCTCTGCCCACCGAGTGCGAGCCGGTACACTACAAGGTGGCGGTTGAGGATTTGAAGCTTGTGCCGTCAGATTTTGCGCAGCTTGTGCCGCGGTTGGCCGGTTACACCGACGGCGTTGCGCTCAAAGGACACATTGCCGGCACCGATAACAAACTGAGGGGCCGCCAGTTGCAGATTTCGTTCGCCGACAGCTCGCTGCTCTGCGCCGACATCTCGCTGAGGAATTTCCGCGCTCCCGACAGCCTTGCCTATTACCTCAAGGTGAGCAATCTGGCCACATCGGGCGCCGAGCTGGCCCATCTGCTCGCAACCTACACCGACGCAGAACCTGTCGCGCTCCGCAACTATCTTGTGCCGGTGGGCTCCATCGCGTTCAGCGGAAAGGCCGAGGGAACGCTCGCCAGCATCGACGCCAACGGCAACCTGAGAACCAGTTTGGGCAGCATCAGCCTTGAGGCGGCGGTTGACAAGCGGAGCGGCAAAACCTACAATGTGAGCTCGCGCCTTAAATCGACGCCCATTGCGGCCGGCCCGATTGTGGGCAACAATGCGGCTTTGCGTGTCGACATCAGCGCCGACGGCTGTGTGGGCAACGCCGCCAACACCAACATCAACGTCAACGGCACGGTGAATGACATTGCCTACGCCGGGCGCACCATCGACTCGCTCACCATCAACGGCCTGATTTCCAACCGGAAATTCAGCGGACGGCTCAGCTCGTTCGACCCCAATCTGCGGTTCGATTTCGACGGCTTGGTCAATGTCAGCGACAGCCTGACCTACAAGTTCAAATCGAGCGTTTATTACGCCAATCTGTTCGCTCTCGGGCTTTCGGCCGATACTCTTTCAAACCTTTCGTTCAACCTTAACGCCAATTTCAGCGGCCGCACCATCGACCTTGCCGAGGGCACCATCGACCTGACCGACATCTACTATTTCAGCGACTCAACCTATTTCGGCACCGACTCTGTGTCGCTTGTGGCCGCCAACGCCAGCGCCGGAAAGGCTATCGACCTGCGGTCGGAGTTTGTGACGGCCCACGCCGAGGGCGATTTCCGCTTGACGCAGATGGTGGGCAGCACCAGCCGTTTTGTGCGCAGTTTTGTCGATGGCATCGCCTATGAGCCGGCCGAGGAGCGAAACTGTGTGACTCTCGATGTTGTACTCGACTATCCGCACCCCGTTCTTGAGATGTTCGCGCCGTGGTTCAGCATTGCCTCCGGCTCGCGCGTGGCAGCCGTTTTCGACGACAGCACCGCCAACTTCCGTTTGAAATTCAACTCGCGCGACATAACGGCTAAAAGCATTGAGGCTGAGGATATTGAGTTTGAAGTGCACAACGTTGCCGACAGCCTGATGGCGACATTGACCACCAACGGTCTCTATTTTGCTGATTATGAGTCGATGCGCAATATTCAGCTCACGGCGGGGCTCCGCCACAGTCTGGCGCGGCTCAATATGCGCTGGAACAACCTGCTCGACCGCGGCAACAACAGCGGCGACCTGAACGCCGACATCGATTTGACCGCTACTGACGGGCAGCGTCTGAGGGTTGACGTCAAACCTTCGTGGATTACCATTCTCGACACCACGGCCCACATTCAGCCGGCAACCATCGCTTTGCGCGATTCGGCGGTGAGCATCGACCATCTCGGTATCGACAATGGCTCCTTCCGCATTTTTGCCGATGGCGTTTTGTCGGACAACCCCAACGACAGTCTGTCAATCGACGTGAGCAACGTGCGGCTCGGGTTTGTGTCGAACGTTTTCGGGCTGAAGACGAAATTCTCGGGCGTATTGTCGTGCCAGTCGGTGCTGAACGACCTTCGCGAGCGGCTCAACGGCAACCTGAATATCAGCGATTTCGCCATCGACGGCCGGCGGTTTGGCAACATCAACGCCATCACGGCCTGGAACATCGACGAGCGGCGGCTGATGGTGGGCGGAGCGCTCTCCGACAAGGATGGCGAGTCGTACACAACCTTCGGCGGCTACATTGACCCGGCTGCGTTTGAGATGAACCTCGACGCCGAGGCCACGCACCAGGATGTGCAGTTTCTGAAGCTGTTCCTTTCGGGAATTTTCTCCGAGATGACGGGCTCGTTCAGCGGCAATGTGCACCTCGACGGCCGCCTCAACTCGCCCCGCTGGTACGGCAAGGTCGGGCTCGAGGACGCCCACCTCACGGTCCGTCCCACAAAGGCCACCTACATTATTAATGACACACTTGAGTTTGATGAGTATAAAATCTTATTCAACAATATTTTAGGTCACGATACGGAGAGCGGTACCGCCCTGCTGAACGGCAGCGTGTGGCACAACAGTTTCAAGGAGTTTTTTGTCGACCTGAAAATCAATGCCGAAAATGTTGTCGCTCTCAACACGCGCGCCAGCGACTCGCCGCTCTGGTACGGCAAGACTTACGGCAGCGGCATTGTTGACATTTCCGGTTCCAACCGCAGCATAATCAACATCGGCATCAGCGCCACAACGCAGCCGAAAAGTATGTTCTACATAACGATGGAGGGCCGCAACGACCTGACGGAGAACGATTTCATCACCTTCGTGTCGAACAATAATGTAAAGAATATCAAGGAGGTGCGCAAGTCGCGGCAGGATGCGGTCATTGAGGCTCCGCGCTCCATTGTCAACCTCAACCTCGACCTCAAGGTCACACCCGACGCCGAGGTGCAGATTGTTTTCGACCCCGCCATTGGCGATGCCTTGCGCGCCCACGGCTCGGCCGACCTCAGCATCCGCCTCGACAACAATGTCTTCTCAATCTACGGCACCTACCTCATCAGCAGCGGAAACTTCACCTTCACGCTGCAAAATATGATTAGCAAGAAACTCGACCTTCAGAGTGGCAGCTTTGTAACGTGGACCGGCGAGCCGCTTGGCGCGACAGTCAACATCGACGCGGCCTACAAACTGCGCAAAGTGCCGGTTTATTCGCTCACACTCAACGAGGAAGACCGCGAGAAACGTGTGCCGGTGAACTGCCACCTGCTGATGACCAACAAGTTAGTGTCGCCAACCATCAGTTTCTCCATCGATATGCCTTCCACCATCACCAAAATCGAGGAGGTTGAGCAGCTGAACAGCCTGCCCGAGGACGACCTCAACCAGCAGGTGATTTATTTGCTGTTGTTCAATAAGTTCTATCCGCTCACAAGCGTGTCCGACAATTCGACCGGCACATCGGCGGCTGCGGTGGGCGCCAGCACGGCCAGCGAGCTGCTTTCGAACCAGCTCAGCAAATGGATTAGCCAGGTGAGCACCCACTTCGACCTTGGCGTGGCCTACCGCCCCGAGACCGAAATCAGCTCCGAGGAGTACGAGCTGGCACTCTCCACATCGCTATGGAACGACCGCGTGACGGTGAGCAGCAACTTCGACGTGAACAACCAGGACAAGGCTTCGGAAGACAATAACACGCAGTACACCACCGACTTCTCGGTTGAGTTGAAACTGAACAAGAAGGGCAACGTGCGGCTCAAGGCCTTCCAGAAGGTGAACGATGACATCATCTACGATGACGCGCCGTACACCCGCGGACTTGGCGTGTTCTATACCGAGGATTTCAACGATTTTGGCGAGCTTTGGCGCCGTTTGTTCCACCGCAAGGAGGCGCGGAAGGCTGAAGAGACAAAAGAAGAGAAAACAGAAGAGAAAACAGAATAGTTTTAGTCCCTATATATTATTAGGTGTAAAAGTCGCGGGGCGGATGTTTATCTGCGTTCTCAAAAATCCTTCCACCTCTCGGCAATCTCGTCCAGCGTTTGCATTATCGCCGCCGGGTCTTTCTCGGTGACAAGCCGGATGCGGTAGTCTTTGAAGTCGGGCAGGCCTTTGAAGTAGTTCGACAGATGCTGGCGCAACTCAAAAACGCCCACGTAGTCGCCCTTCCATTCGAGCGAGTATTGCAGATGCCGCTTCACCAACTCAACTTTTTGTGGCACAGTGGGTTTCGGTAGCAGTTCGCCGGTTTTCAGATAGTGCTTTGTCTGGCTGAAAATCCACGGATTGCCGATGGCCGCGCGGCCAATCATAATGCCGTCAACGCCGTATCGGCTGAACATTTCGGCGGCCTTTTGCGGGCTGTCGATGTCGCCGTTGCCGATAACCGGGATGTGCAGCCTCGGATTGGCTTTCGTCTGCCCGATGAGCGTCCAGTCGGCCTCGCCTTTGTACATCTGGCTTCGGGTGCGTCCGTGGATGGTAATTGCTTCGGCGCCAGCATCTTGCAAGCGTTCAGCAAGTTCCACAATCGGCTTGTCGGTCTCGTCCCAGCCAAGGCGTGTTTTCACCGTCACGGGCAGCTTCACGGCTTGAGCCACGCGGCGCGTAATCTCAATCATCAGCGGAATGTTCTGCAGCAGTCCGGCGCCAGCGCCCTTGCCCGCGATTTTCTTCACCGGGCAGCCAAAATTGATGTCAATCAGGTCGGGGTGGGCTTGTTCAACACGTAGTGCGGCTTCCACCATCGCATCGGGGTCTTTGCCGTAGATTTGAATGCCCACGGGGCGCTCGCTGTCGGCAATGTCGAGCTTGCGCAGACTTTTCTCGGCGTCGCGGATGAGCCCATCGGCCGACACAAACTCAGAGTACATCAGGTCGGCGCCCTGTTCCTTGCACAGGCGGCGGAACGACGGGTCGCTGATGTCTTCCATCGGCGCAAACGCCACTGGTTTCTCTCCCAAATCGATGTCTCTGATTCGCATATCGGTACGCAATTTAAACAAAAAAAGCACTCACGCCTGTAAGTGCCTTTTGTGGACCCAGTTGGGCTTGAACCAACGACCCCCTGATTATGAGTCAGGTGCTGCTAACCAACTGAGCTATGGGTCCGAAATCCCACGTTTTTTGGGACTGCAATATTACACAATGGTTTTTGATTTCGCAACAACCAACCGCCAATTAAAATCGCAGTTTAAACAGTCGCTTTTTCTCGCTCAGTTATAGCCGAATAGGAAAAAAACTGAAAAAAAGCCATTCAAAACTGCAACCTTTTCATTCTTTTTGCATCAACAATGCGTAACTGAAAACAAAATTTTACAAGAAATGAAAAGATTAACCTTTTTGGCAACATTGATTGTTGCCTTGACAACTTTTGCGCAAGCGCAGACAACACAGACAATCCGTGGACAGGTAACCGACGTGGCGTCGGGTGAGCCAATGACGGGTGCAACCGTTATGGTTGACAATCAGACAACTATGGCAACCACAACCGATGCCGACGGACATTTCGTCATACAGAAAGTGCCCGTGGGGCGGCACACTATCAGGGTGAGTTTTGTGGGCTACGAGCCGCTTGAACTCAAAGAGCAGTTGCTGTCGTCGGGCAAGGAGATGGTGCTGAATTTGGGAATGACCGAGAGTGTTGCAACATTGGGCGAAGTGGTGGTTAAACCGCAGGTTAACAAAGAGATGCCACTCAACGAGATGGCAATGGTGGGCGCCCGGATGTTCAGTGTTGAAGAGGCGTCGCGTTACGCTGGCGGCATTGCCGACCCCGCGCGCACGGCGTCGATGTTTCCTGGCGTGGCGGGAAGCGGCGTTTACAACGGTATCAGCATTCACGGAAACTCACCGCAAATGCTGCAGTGGCGCGTCGAGGGCATCGAGGTGAACAACCCTAACCACTTTGCCGACATCACAATGGCGGGCGGCGGCATTTTCACGTCGCTCAACGGCACGGTGCTGGCCAACAGCGACTTTATGACGGGCGCAATGCCTGCCGAATATGGCAACGCTCTGTCGGGCGCTTTCGATATGAAAATGCGCACGGGCAACAACACCAAGTATGAGCACGCTTTCCAACTGGGCACGCTCGGCGTCGATTTTGCTTCGGAAGGCCCGCTGGGCAAGGAATCGGGGGCGTCGTATCTTGTCAATTACCGATACAGTTTTATGGAAATCGCCAAGAAAATGCACGCCATAAATATCAGTCAGACAATGGATTATCAGGATTTAAGCCTGAAACTGAACTTCCCGACCAAGCGGGCGGGCACGTTTGCCGTGTGGTTCACGGGTCTGATTGACAATTTCGGCAACGAACTGGCCGACTCAACCGAGTGGGAATCGCTTTGGGACGCTTGCGAATCGTGGGCCAACCAACGCAGTTGCGCTGGCGGCCTGACGCACATCTACCGCTTCGACGGTGGCGGCACGCTCACTTCGTCGGTGGCCTACACGGGCTCTTATTATAAGGTGAGTTCGAAACTTTTCGACGACAATTTGCAGGAACTGCCGTACTTGAACGGCAAGAACAGTCAGAGCAACCTGATTGCCACCATTCAGCACAAACGGAAAATATCGTCGCGCTACACAATGCAGAACGGAATCGAGTTCCGCCAAATGAGTTTTTCGGCGAGCGACGATTATGTTCACGAGATTGGCGGCCCGCAGTATCACGTCTATGAGGCCGAAGGCAACACCTGTCTGGCGCGGGCCTACACCAATCACAAAGTAGCTCTGAGTCAGAAGTTTTCGACGGTGGCGGGCATAAATGTTATGTATTTCGGTGTGAACGGTCAGACGCTTGTCGAGCCGCGCGTGAGCCTGCAGTACAAGGTTTCGCCGTCGAGTTCGATATCGGTGGCCTACGCACTGAACAGCCGCAAGGAATCAATCGGCGCCTATTTTGTCTTTGACGACGACGGGGAATCGGTGGCCAACAAAGACCTTGGTCTGACGCGCTCGCACCACATTTCGGCCACCTTCTCGCAGCGCCTGGGCGACAACGCCATTCTGAAGATTGAGCCTTATTATCAATGGCTTTTCGACGTGCCTGTTGAGGAAGGGACAACCTATTCGGCCATCAACGAGCGCAGTTTTCTGCAAGTCCGCAAACTGACCAACGACGGTCTGGCCCGCAACTACGGCATCGACCTGACGCTTGAGCGATACCTGAAAAACGGCTTCTACGGAATGTTCACTGGCACAGTCTTCAACTCGGAATACCGCGACGCGCAGCACGAGTGGCACCACACGCTTTACGACCTTGGCTACATTACCAACATTCTGGGCGGAAAGGAATGGATGGTCGGCCTGAACAAGAAGAATGTCTTTGGCATCAACGGCCGCCTGACGGTTATGGGCGGTGGCCGATACACGCCTGAAATTGACGGACTTACGCTTGAAGACGTTAAGAACGACCCGCTTTGGGAAATGCCGCTTCAGGAAGACAAGCCTTTCGAGAAGAAAATGGACACCAACGTCGGATTCGCCTTCTCAATGAAATACACCATCAACAAAGAGCACGTGGCGCACCATTTTATTGTTGAGTATCTGAACGTTAAGTCGTTCGAAGGCCGCGGATTCAACACCCGCAAAAACAAGATTGTGGATTACTACACATCGCTCACTTTCCCGAATATTGCTTATAGGATTGAGTTCTGATAATGAGCAAGTTATTTATCAAGCAAGAATTATGTAACGGATTGCTAATAAGGATTTTAAGCAAGATAAAACTTCAGTCAAACAGAAAGATAGTCAACGCCTAATGCGCGGTGGTCAATTTTCGGTGCCACAATGAGCCTAAATGCCTATATTTGTCGGTTGGTTAGGCGCATTGTGTGCAGCCGATTTTGATTGCAGATGAGCAAAATATTAGTAACCGGAGGAGCTGGATTCATAGGCTCGAACTTGTGCGAGGCGCTGCTTGAGCGCGGCGACGAGGTTGTCTGCCTCGACAACTTCTCGACAGGTCACATTGAGAACATCAACCCGCTGCTCGAACGTTTTCCAGACCGATTCAGCCTGATTGTTGGTGACATCCGCAACCTAAGCGACTGCCAAACAGCCGTCAGCGGTGCCGATTATGTGCTGCACGAGGCTGCCTTGGGTTCTGTGCCGCGCTCAATTAAGGACCCCGCCACAACCAATGCAGTGAATATCAGTGGATTTCTGAATATGCTCATCGCTGCCCGCGATGCTAAGGTGAAGCGTTTCATTTTTGCCGCAAGTTCGTCAACTTACGGTGATTCGGCCACTCTGCCAAAGGTTGAGGATGTGATTGGCCGCCCGTTGTCGCCATACGCTATCACAAAGTATGTCAATGAGTTGTATGCCGATGTTTTCGTACGGACATACGGCATTGAGTACATCGGTTTGCGCTATTTCAACGTTTTTGGCCGCCGTCAGGACCCGAATGGCGCCTACGCTGCAGTTATTCCGTTGTTTGTCAAGAAGTTGATTGCACACGAGCAGCCCACCATCAACGGCACTGGCGACTACAGCCGCGACTTTACCTACATCGACAACGTAGTGAGAATGAATCTGTTGGCAATGCAAACCGACAATCCGCAAGCCGTGAATCAGATTTACAACACTGCTTGCGGCGAGCGCACAACATTGAATCAATTGTTTGATTATCTGCGGGAAAACCTGTCGGCTTACGATGCTGAAATCGCAAAAATTGAACCTATTTACGGTCCGAACAGGGCGGGCGATATTCCGCATTCGCTTGCATCGATAGAAAAGGCAAAGAAACTGCTTGGATATGAGCCGAAATTCTTCTTCAAAGAAGGCTTACAACAAGCCTGCAATTGGTATTGGGAAAATTTGAAATGAAAAAAATATGAGTGAAACAAAAATCTGTGTAATCGGTTTGGGCTATGTGGGATTGCCGCTTGCCCGCTTATTTTCAACAAAATATCCGACTGTCGGGTTTGATTTGAACAAGGCGCGTGTTGATGCTTTGATGCAGGGCCACGACGCCACGCTCGAGGTGAGCGACGAACTGCTGCAGGCGGCTTTGAAGGGCGGTTTCCGCTGCACGTCGGACATTGAGCAGATTCGCGACTGCAATTTCTACGTTGTGGCCGTGCCCACGCCTGTCGACAAGGACAACAACCCCGACCTGACACCGCTCTACGGCGCTAGCACAACCATCGGAAGAGTAATCGAGAAAGGCGATATAGTTGTTTATGAATCAACCGTTTACCCTGGTGTGACCGAAGACGAGTGCATCCCCGTAATCGAAGAAGTTTCGGGACTGAAATTCAATGTCGACTTCTTCGCTGGGTATTCGCCGGAGCGCATCAACCCGGGCGACAAACTGCACACCGTCGAGAAAATCAAGAAGGTGACATCGGGCTCAACACCCGAAGCAGGCAAGAAAATCAATGATGTTTACTCGTCGGTCATCAGCGCGGGAACGCATCTGGCCCCGACCATCAAGGTGGCTGAGGCGGCAAAGGTGATTGAGAACTCGCAGCGCGACATCAACATCGCCTTTGTCAATGAGCTGTCGAAGATTTTCACACGGATGGGCATCGATACCAACGATGTGCTCGAGGCCGCATCCACCAAATGGAACTTCCTGCCGTTCAAGCCTGGACTGGTGGGTGGTCACTGCATCGGCGTGGACCCGTACTATCTGGCGCAGTGCGCTCAACGCTACGGCTACAACCCCGAAATTATTCTGGCTGGCCGCCGAATGAACGACGGAATGGGCGATTATGTTGCAAATCAGGTGATTAAACTGATGCTGAAGAAGGGCATTCAGGTTCTGGGCTCGAACATCCTGATTCTGGGCTTCACCTTCAAGGAAAACTGCCCCGACGTGCGCAACACCAAGGTTTTCGACATTGTGCAGTCGCTGCGCGAGTACAATCTGAACATCACAATTTACGACCCGTGGGCAAATGCCGCCGCCGCAAAACGCGAGTATGGCATAGATATTGAGGGTAAAATTGACAACCAGCAATTCGACGCCGCTGTTCTTGCTGTGGCCCACGACGAGTTCAAAACGCTCGACATCGAGAAGTTCCTGAAAAAGAACCACATAATTTTCGATGTAAAGTGTGTGCTGCCTAAAGAAATGGTGGACGGCCGTCTTTAGTTGACGAATGAATTGCCAAAGGCGTTGAAAAGAGTAATTTTGAAGCGGTAAAAGAAGATATCAAATGGCAACCAGCATCATCATATCGTTTGTTGTAGCATTCGTTTCCACGTGGATAATCTACGGCGGAGTGCTGAATTTCGCTGTCAAGCACGGCATTGTCGATAACCCCGACGCCCGCAAGCTGCAGCGCGTTCCGGTGCCAGTGTTGGGCGGAGTGACGGTGTTTGTTGGCATTCTGGTGGTGTCGCTTTTGGGCCAGTTCTTCCTGGGCGACAGTCACAATATGGCTGTTTATGTTATGGCGATGACCGCGATGCTCTGCGTTGGCACCATCGACGATACCCGGAATCTGTCGCCAACCATCCGGTTCGTTCTGGAGATAGCTGCCGTGCTGTTTGTCATCTACTCCGGCCACATAAAAATCGGTAATTTCTACGGCCTTTGGGGATACCATTCAATTCCCGATTATTTGGCCGTTCCGCTTACTGTTTTTGCCGCTGTGGGCATTATGAACGCCATCAACCTTATCGATGGTGTCGATGGCTATTCGTCGGGTTTCGGCGCGATGGCCTGTATGGTTTTTGCGGTGATGTTCTACAAGTTGGGCAACCAAACAATGATGATTATCGCCGTGGCAGCCGAGGGAGCTCTTATTCCATTCTTCCTCTACAACGTATTCGGCAGCAAGTCGAAGATGTTCATCGGCGACGGCGGCACCTTGCTTATGGGTACCATTATGGCGGTTTTCGTGATGTCGATTCTGACCACCAACCCCGCCAGCACAGTCTTGATGATGAAAGGCGTCGGGCTGGTTCCGTTCACTTTGTCGGTTTTGGCTGTCCCGGTTTTCGATACACTCAGGGTGATGTCGGCCCGTATGATTAACGGAATGTCGCCTTTCCGCCCCGACAAGCTGCATCTGCACCACTTGTTCATCGAGATGGGATTCTCGCACGTCGGCACAACCTTCAGCCTCATCCTCACCGACTTTATGGTGGTTATGGCCTGGTTTGTGGCATACTTGTGTGGAGCATCCATCAACGTTCAGCTCTACATAGTTATAGTTCTGGCCATACTCGTAACATTCGGATTCTACTCGTTTGTGAAATTTCAGCAAAGGCGCAACTCCGCCATCTATCAATGGTTGTTGCGTGTGGGCGATGCATCGCACATCGAGCGCAAAGGCTTTTGGGGCTGGATGCGCCATTTGATGGACCGCAAAATCGAGCGCCGGGAGTGACAGTTCGCCATATTACGGCAAAGTCTCTCTTGTAGCTCTTGATTTTCAGTTAAATTCATCATTCTCGACATTTTTCATTTATTTTATTTTTAGCAATGCCAATCCGTGTTTTTGGCTTATCTTTATAGTTTGATAAAAACTCTGCCGGTCGTTTCCGCACTCGACAGTGGCGAAGCTGTGGAAAGGGGTGAGGAAACGGTCATCATTTAGCAATCTTAAGGAGAATAACAGAATTCCGTCAGCCTTATGAAACACGTTGATTCGCTAATAGCCCGATACCCGGAATTGGCTGTGTGCCAGAACGATATTGTTGGTGCATACAAGATTTTGGAGAGCGCCTACGCCAATGGCCGGAAGCTGCTTGTCTGCGGCAACGGCGGTTCGGCTGCCGACAGCGAGCACGTAGTTGGCGAACTGATGAAAGAGTTTAAGCTCAAGCGCAAAGTGTTTGCAAATCAAGCCGATGCAATGAAGGCAATCGACCCTGAAATGGGTGGTTACCTTGCCGACAATCTGCAAGGCGCCCTGCCAGCAATTGCCCTGACAGGCCACAGCGCCCTTTCGACGGCTTTTATGAACGACAGTGAAAGTGTTTTGGTTTTTGCCCAACAGGTGAACGGCTACGGCAAGGCGGGCGACGTTTTATTGGGAATATCCACTTCGGGTAACAGCAAGAATGTCATTTACGCTGCCATTACCGCCAAGGCCCGCGGGCTGAAGGTTATCGGCCTGACTGGCGAAAAAGAGAGCCGCCTATCAAAACTCGCCGACTGTTGCATCCAGGTCCCCGAAACCGAAACATACAAAGTACAGGAAATGCATCTGCCTGTGTACCATTGCCTTTGTATGATGCTGGAGGAGAAGTTCTTTGGAGAGGGTGAGGATTTGTGAGGTACAATAGGGTGTTAAGATTATTAAGAATAATGATGAAGATTTAAACTATGCGTACCCCTACATCAAATACTAAACGCATAGCAAAGAACACCTTGTTGCTGTATATCCGTATGTTACTGACTATGATGGTCAGTTTATATACGTCAAGGGTGGTTCTTAATGCCTTGGGCGTAGAAGATTACGGAATATACAATGTTGTAGGGGGAGTGGTGGCGATGTTCGGAATTTTGAGCGGGTCGCTGTCAGCAGCAATAAGTAGATTCATTACATTTGAACTTGGGAAAGGTGATTTTGAAAAATTAAAACGGATATTCTGTACCTCGATCAACATCCAAGTAATCCTGATTGCGATAATCACTATTTTGATGGAGACCATTGGCATTTGGTTTCTTAACGCAAAAATGGTAATCCCGCCAGAAAGGTTACAAGCCGCTAATTGGGTGTTTCAGTTTTCGGTAGTAACATTCGCACTTAATCTTCTGAGCGTACCTTACAACGCCGTAATTATTGCCCACGAAAAAATGTCAGCGTTTGCATATATCAGTATTATCTACTGTATTCTAAAATTAGTAGTCGCATTTATAATCGCTTACAACCCTTTCGACAAACTCGTTTATTATGGGCTTCTTATTATGATTGTTGGACTGATAAATAGAACGATATATGCGGTTTATTGTAAAAAACATTTTGAAGAGGCAACATATCAGTTTGTTTTCGATAAGGGTTTGATGAAAGAGATGTTTGGATTTGCGGGATGGAATTTTTTTGGCACTGGATCTGGACTTTTAAGAGATCAAGGAGGCTCGGTGTTAATCAATATATTTTATGGTCCAACAGTTAACGCGGCAAGAGGTATTGCAATGCAAGTTAATTCAACAGTATCCAGTTTTGTGACTAGTTTCACTACTGCCGTAAATCCGCAAATTACAAAGAGTTACGCCACGGATGAACGGGACTATATGTTGAAATTGGTTTTTCAAAGTGCCAAATTCTCGTTCTTTATAATATTGTTGATTGCATTGCCTATTTTGGTTTCAACTCCGTATATCCTTGAATTTTGGCTAAAACAAATCCCTGAGTATTCGGTGAGTTTTGTAAGGCTAGCAGTTATATTCGTTATGAGTGAATCCTTAGCAAAGCCGCTCATTACCCTAATGTTTGCAACAGGTGATATCAAAAAATATCAAATTGTTGTTGGCGGTAGCAGAATGATAATTGATTTTCCAGTCAGTCTTTTGTGTCTTTATCTTGGGGCGCCTCCAGAGTGTGTTTTTGTTGTTGCGATAACAACTTCGTTTATGTGCGAAATGTTGCGTCTTTTTATGTTGAAAAAGATGGTCGGGTTTCCAGTTAGAAGCTTTGTGTTGAATGTTTACCTCAAATCCATTTTGGTGGCTGTGGTAGCTGCAATTTTTCCTTTGATTATTAAGCCATATTTCGGTAATAATTTTTCATCATTTTTTATTCTTTCAGCAGTGTCGTTAATTTGTGCTGGAGCATCATCATATTTCATAGGATGCAATCATAATGACAAAATTATTATTATAACCCAAATCAAAAAAACAATGCATAAAGCCATAAAACATTAAAAATATGTTAAATAGAGTTGACGATATCACTAATAACCATTTGTGCTACGGATGTGGAACTTGTAACACCATATGCAATGCCCAAGCCATCAAAATGAAATTTGACGAAATGGGGTTGTTACTGCCACAGATTGATGACTCTATATGTACCAGTTGTGGAATGTGCATTAAAATATGCCCATCATTTGATCTTAATAATATACAACTTTCCGAAAATTCGGATTTTTATATAGGAAATGTAATTAGTACTTATATTGGCAAGTCCAATGATGAAATAATTTTCAAAAATGCTCAGAGCGGCGGAATGGTTACAGCAGTTTTGAAATATTTATTTGAAATTGGCGAAATTGACGCTGCAATTGTTTGTAAAGTCGAGTATGCTGAGGAATATACTTCAAATGCAGCAATAATAACTTCTGTCTCAGAGTTATATGATTGTCAGAAATCTTCATATGTTCCCGTTGACATTTGTTCTGCTGTTAAAGAAATAGAAAAATATAATACTATTGCTGTTGTAGGTACTGGTTGTCATATTCAGGGAATAAATGCACTCAAGCATTTAAAAAAAATATATAAAGAAAAAATAAAATATTCATTAGGGTTGATATGTGACAGGACATTGTGCAAAACAGCGACTGATGTTTTATATGGTGATAATTTTAAGGCAGAGAATAAAAAGCTGATTTGGCGGGATAAATCTATAAATTACAAAAATGCTAGTTTGATAATAAAAACTTCCGACGGTAAAACCAAACAAATACCTAATTGGCAAAGGTTCGTGTTGAAAGATTCATTTACAAATCCGCGTTGTAGGATATGCTTTGACAAACTGAACGTTAATGCAGATATTGTTTTTGGCGATCCCTGGGGAATGAACAATGTTGATTGGCAGAACGGTGAATCAGTGATAATTACACGTACAAAAAAAGGTGATGATTTGATTTCAAAAGTGATTGCTGATGGTAGTGTTTTATGCAAATCTGCCCCATTGATTGAAGTTATTGCAGGCCAGTCCATTGACCAAAAGAAGCAACAGGTTTCGTCTGCATTAAAATATTATAAAAAATCGGGGTGGAGTATTCCAAGTTATGCTGAAAAACTAATTATGGAAGGCAACGATTTAACTATCGACAAAAAAATATCAAATTTTATCACCGATTCGAAATTGACGAAAAAAGAAATTGTCAAAAAATATAAATTTTTCCTTAGGAAAAAACGGGCTATAATCTTTTTCAATGCAATAGTTTTGAGTTGTATTAAACCATTCAAAAAATGAAAATCCTTTTATTTGGAGTTGGAACCACTAACAAAGGCGCAGAATTGATGATGTATGCGGTTTTACGGGAGATCGAGCGCAAATATCCGGATTCAGAGGTGTTTATCCCAGCAGATAAAATAAGTCAGAGTTTGGATTATGTTAAAACACCACTAAAATTACACACTTGTCAAGTGCGAATTGTTGACAAAATTGTTGGAAAATTACATATAAACAGCATATTACGATGTTTGCATCTGCCGCAAATAACTCAGGAATTATCCGTGCCAGATGCCATTGATTATTTTATCGACGGAAGCGGATTTGCATTTTCAGATCAATGGAATTTGTCCGATTCACGTGTTGAATATTGGAGAAATCTTTTGAGAAAGTTATTTGAGCAAAAATGTAAAATTGTTTTTCTGCCACAAGCTTTCGGTCCAGCTGAATTGCCTAATACGAAGAAAGTTTTTTCGGTATTGAATGATTATGCTTCGATCATAATGCCGAGGGAAAAAGTATCATATGACCATATTGTAAAGTCTGGCGTTGTGGACATGAATAAAGTAAAAATGTTTACAGATTTCACATCACTCGTTGATTACACCTTTCCTAAAGATTATGAGTTTTTGAAAAATGGGATTTGTGTGATTCCTAATATGCGTATGATTGACAAAGGTGTTATTACCAAACAAGATTACAAAAAATTGTTAAGCTTGATAATTGAGCATGGGAAGCAATCTGGGCATATTGTTTATTTGCTTAATCATGAAGGTAAAAACGATGAAGAATTAGCGTTTGAGTTGAAACAGGATTTTGATGGCGGGATTGAAGTTGTAACAGGCCTTAATGCATTAGAAATAAAAGGTTTAATTTCAACGGCGTATATGGTCATTACATCGCGTTTTCATGGACTTGCATCTGCCTTAAATTCTTGTGTGCCATGTCTCGCTACTAGTTGGAGTCATAAATACAATGAATTGTTTGCAGATTATAGGATGAACGACGGCGTTTTGCCATTGAATGATTTGGACAAAGCGGTAAAAATGGTAGATTTTTTTTTATCTGAAGACTACAACCATAAAATTCGACTCCATCTTTCCGAGCAACTTCCTATGATTAAGAAGCAAACACAAGAAATGTGGGAATATATATGGAATTTATGATTTTTTTCTAGTGGAAGAGCATATAGAAAGTTAAAATGCGTGATACCATTAGTATTTTATATCAAAAATTGCTAAAAATTTCTAGTATCTTCAATTCAGATCGAGAATGAAGATATAATCTATATGCGATACAAATACACTTAATTATGCGAATAGCAATAGTTGGGTATTTTAATCCCAAATGTATTTCTGACTTTTTATCTGACGAAAATATTCCGGATGTTAATAAAGCGGCTACAGCGGTAAATACGTTAGTTGTGGCTTTTTTAAAAGCAGGACATTATGTAAAAGTCTTCACTTCTTTCCCCGAAAAATGTGATAATATGATATTTAAAGGAGAGAATGTCGAAGTGCACTTAGTGTCAAGTTATTCTAAAGCAAAATTGACGGGTCTTTTTTCTCAGGTTTATATGGTTAAAAGACTTATAAACTTAATGGAGGGGCAGATTGATGATGTTGATGTAATACACGCGCATTGGACTTATGCTTTTGCACTTGCCGCCAAACATTTTGCTGGAAAAAAGAAAATTGTTTGTACCGTTAGAGATTGGTGTCCTTATATTCTTAGCATTCAGACCTCGTTAAAAAACAAAATAAGTTGGATAATAAGATACATAATATTCAGAAAGGTAATGAAAGGAGATAGTATCAAATTCATTGCTAATTCCCAATATACATACGATAGAATATTGTCTGAATATCCGCAAAAAGAAGTACATATAATTCCTAATCCTATTGATCAATCTTTGATTGTGTCTGAAAAGATTAATCCTAATATTATGCATAGGTTTATATCAATAGCGCAAAGCATTGATGATAAACGTAAAAACATACCAACCTTATTAAAAGCATTTGAATTGTACAAAAAAGAGCAGCCAGATGCTGTATTAACATTAGTTGGTTATTACAGTAAGAATGGAGAATTGTATAAAGGGGTAATTCACAATCTTTCAGATAGTATAACATTCACAGGAGTATTATCAAGGAAAGAAATTATTAGTTTGATAGATGAAAGTTCCTGTTTGATACACCCTTCATTAGAGGAAACCTTCGGGAATATTTTGTTGGAGGCCATGGCGAGAAAAGTACCTTGCATTGGTGGCGAAAAATCAGGAGCTGTTCCGTATGTTCTCGGCAATGGTAAGTGCGGAATATTATGTGATGTAACTGATTACAAGGATGTTTTTGAGGCGATGAAAAAGGCTAATGATTCTAATTATCGAAATAGTATAATTGATAATGCCACAAAAATGATTAAAGAATTGTATTCTTCAGATATAATTGGGAATAAACACATTTCGTTTTATGAAAGACTTTTATCGATGGCATAGACAAACCGTCTGATTTTTTACTATACAATCGTTTGAAATCCAAACGTTAAAAGAAAGAGAATCATTTATCTGTAGTATAAAAAATTGGAATTCGAATCCAATATAGCATATAATGTATTTAATTAAGGTTCATTCGTATGGAACATATTGCAATCCTGATGACTGTGTTTAATCGTCGAGAAACAACGTTGCGTTGCTTATGGCAGGTTGCCGGCCAAGAATACGATAAGACCCGATATGGGATTGACATATATTTAACCGATGATGGATGCACTGATGGCACGTCAGAAGCGGTTTCAAAAGAGTTCCCAATAGTGCATATTATCAAAGGTGATGGTACATTGTTTTGGAACAGGGGTATGTGTGCTGCGTGGAAGGCTGCTTGCAGTGTTGCTGATTATGACTATTATCTCTGGCTCAACGATGATACTTTCATATATGAAGATACTATTGCACGTTTGTTGGAAACATCTAAGAAGCACAACGATAAAGCTATTATTGTTGGCTCAACATCGGCAGTTGGAGACATACAGAAAATAACATACGGGGGATGGATCAAAGGTAAGCTTCTTACGGACGTAGCTGAAGAGCAAAAATGCCAAACCTTGAATGGAAACATTGTTTTGATTCCAAAATCGGTTTATGCAATTTTGGGATCAAACAATCCAATTTATCGCCATAGTCTTGGTGATATGGATTACGGTTTGCGAGCCTGGAAGGCGGGTGTTGAGGTTTGGATTGCAAAAGGAGTATTAGGAGAATGTAATTCACATGAGCGCCCGGCAGTGTGGAAAGACTACACACAACCATTCGGCAAGCGTTGGAGAAACTTTTTCAGCCCGCTAGGGAATAATCCGTTTGAGTATTTCCGATTTAGACGCAGAAATTATGGGTTGTTGGCGGCATTGACAACGTTTTGTTCTAATTTCATTCATTTTTTGTTCCCTCGTTTTTGGAAATAATTGGGGCAATGGAAATAATTTCATGTACATATAGGTTTGTTAGGAAAGTAAACGGAAAAATCGGGCACTTCCTGTGTCACATTTTTACAGCAGTATTATTTAAGGCGCAAAATGTCAGATACCTGTCGTTTTATACATCAGGGATCCCATTTGTTTCGGTGGCAAGAGAAGGGGGATTTATTCAGATAGGCGAGAATTTCCGGATGAATAATGGAATCAAGGGGAATCCAATAGGTTGTTTTCAGAGGTGTACTTTCTTTTGTGACAGGAATTCATCAATTATTATAGGTAACAATGTTGGCATTTCACAAACAGCATTGATTTCATACAGCAAAATTATTATTGAAGACAACGTGAAAATCGGTGGCGGCACCTGCATTTATACTACTGACTTTCATTCACTTGACCCACAAATCAGGCAGTCTGCGGAAGATACTAAATGTCGTAAAGTTGCCGATGTTATTATTCATCGTAATGCATTTGTCGGGGCGCATTGCATAATATTAAAAGGGGTAAGTGTAGGCGAAAATTCCATATTAGGTGCAGGCAGCGTATTGACAAAATCTATTCCGGCAAATGAGATTTGGGCGGGGAATCCCGCAAAGTTCATAAGGAAGGTTTTATAAAAGGTTTTTGTATACTGATTTTATTAGCCCAAAGTAATTGTTAATGATTATAAAGGGAACAAAAGTTTATTTCGTAATTAAGCATTAATATGCTTTTATATAGCCAAGTTGATAGCAGGGATCGTTTGGGTTTTTTTGTCCTTTGTGGAGCACTTTTTTTCTTGTTGCCAATTTTGGGAATAATAGCAGCCATGTTTTTTGCCATTAAAACAGATAATAAGCAGCTAATATTATTCTTGATAGTGTTGTTGGTTTTGTATTTAAGTGCGTTAAATACGACTAAGGTGCCGAAAAGTGATATGGTAAACTACCTTGAAATGTTTAATTCTGTGCCTAACAACGGATTTACCAATACTTTATACTATGGAACTCGTGGACGCGGGGGGGCAAAAGATTTGGGGTATACTTTATTGGTTTATGTATTGTATCATATAACATTTGGTAATCAATACATGTTTATATTTATAGTTTCAGCAATTACTTTTTCTTTTTACTTTTTTTCTGTTTATAAATTTGGAGTGGATAACAATTTACCGGTTTATCTCATAGTTTCCGAATTGCTCGTTATTGCTTTTTTCACACAATATTTCAGCTTGACATTCCATCTTATTCGTCAAGAACTTGCCACATCATTGTTTTTTTATGCGCTAACATTTCGGGTGTCATCGATTAAAAAGTTTATTGTGTGGAGTGTGGTGGCTTCTACTATGCATAGTGGTATTATTGTTATGATTTTTTTTTCTTTTTTGCCATTTATGGGACAAGAATTGTCAATAAAAAGAATAATTGTTTTGATATGTTTGGCTTTGGGATTTGCAACCTTGGCTTCAAAAATGGGAACATTTATGTTAGACAATTATGAACTTGAAGGAACTGCGGAATACAATGTTACAAGGATGGCAGAAATGGTGGGTGCACAAGACAGAGTACAATCAACAGGGCTTCTTTATGTTTTTTCTGTGGCGCTGTTGATATTTAGTTCCATTGAAATGATAAGGAACAGAGGAAGTGTGGTTTACCCATTGATTGTCAATTTGTGTTTTATATGGAGTGTCCTTGTTTTAGGCATGGCGATTTCACCATTATTGCAATATAGGTTTTATTTTATGGAGTTTAATTTCTTACCGTTTGTGACCTTCTTGTTGTTCAGACGCAATCCCCAAATTTTAAAGGCTGTTTGTTTTTGTGTGGTTATATTTTTTATTGTTCGATTCTATGCAATTTTAAACCATGTTTTTTATTATGTACCTATCGAGGAAGCTTTGTGCAACCCATTTTTTATGTTGATAAATGTTTAATCGAATCCGCAAAACATACAGTAAATGTTGAAGTTGTGTATAATACAAATGTATTTTTAATATCTGTTTATCATGTATGCTCCAATAGCACTTTTTGCCTTTAACAGATTAGAACCATTAAAACGTTGTGTTGCTTCGTTATTAGAAAATAGCGAAGCTGCAGAAAGCGATTTGATTGTATTTGTCGATGGTCCGCGAGCCGAAAAAGAAGGAGAAGCGGAAAGGGTGGATTTAGTAAAGGAGTATATTAAAACCATTACGGGTTTTAAAAAGGTGTCATATTATTTCTCTGAAACCAATAAAAAATTAGGGCCATCCATTATTGCTGGAGTAACAGATGTACTAAACAAGTATGACAGAGCCATTGTCATAGAGGATGACTTACTTCTTTGTAAGAATTATTTGTCATTCATGAATCAATGTCTTGATAAATATGAACAAGATAAAAAAGTATTCTCTGTATGTGGATATTCCATTAAATTAAAAATACCTCATAGTTATAATTATGATGTTTATTTTGGACCACGAAGCAATTCTTGGGGGTGGGCAACTTGGAAAGATCGTTGGGAAAAATGCGACTGGGTACTTAACGACTGGGAATCAGTCGAACGTAATGCACGAGCATTTAATCGTTGGGGAGGCTCAAATTGTTTTGATATGCTAAAGGGTTGGAAATTAGGGCATAATCAGTCATGGGCTATAAGATTCTGTTATAATCAGTTTATTTATAATGCGGATACAGTGTTCCCTGCAATCAGTCATGTTGACAACAAAGGATTTGATGGCAGCGGAACAAACTGTAGAAAATTCAATCGCTATAAGTTTGAATTGGATAAAACAGGAAGAAAGGAATTCAGATTCCCTGCCGAAATAATTAAGAATAAAAGCATTATAAGGCAGAGGCTTTGGTACAACTCGCTTCTCATGCGAGTATATAGTCGTATAATGAATATGATTTATGAAATAATTCATTAAATATTCAATTATAAAATGATAGATAACCACATTAAAACAGTTGCAATTTGGGCGCCATTACGTTTTGTGAATTATGGCGATGATATGCAGGCTATCGCATTCGCTCTCCACATTAAAAAAATGGGATACAATGTCAAGTTATTCCTATTGGAAGAGAGCCTTGCAAAAAAATATGAATTAGAGACAGTAACTACATATGAAGATTTATTTAAAGGTGTAAATATTTGTATAATAGCTGGTGGATCGCATATGGTACCACTTAGTCCGGCAAGACAAATTTTGAGTTCTTCTTACAGACGGTATGAATTGGATTTTGTGGAGATGGTGCACGTTATGAAGAAATATCCAGATATAAAAATATGCCCATTGTCAATAGGTGGTGACGGAGAAAGGCATTGGCCGTTATGGTACTATGGTGTAGGCAGGTATCGGTTGTTCCATTCCAAGCAGTTTATCAATGGGTCCGTGCGTTTGGAAGGGGATGTTTCCCAAATGCGTAGAATGGGGAGAGAAATGAAATATTATCCTGATATGCTTTTCCGTTCCACCGATTATTTTGAACCGGAGATGCTTCCAAAATCAACCAAATATAGGGTTGGTTTCAATCTCAAGAAGAATTGTCTTGATGAGAATATAATTAATGCCATTTTTAAATACGCAGAGGAACACGATGACATAGAGTTTCATTTCACAACAACTCATATGGACAAGGCGAATCTGCATTATCAGTATATACCCGATAAGGAGAGCAAGAATATTTTTATTGACAAATATACATCACCTAATCAATTGTTAGGAGTGCTTGGTTCTATGGATGTTTTTATAACATCAATGCTGCACGTTGGGTTGACAGGGCTTACAATGGGTACGCCATGTTTGAGTTATCGCGGTCCAGGCAAAACAAAGGCTTTTTTACACTCAATTGGCGGAGATTGGGCCATATTGAACGATGATATCACCTTCGAAGATTTGCGGGGCAAATTCTTCTCTCAATCCAGAGGACAGTTGTTTAACAAATTTGATGTTGGGGCATTGGAGCGTTTCAAAGCGGAAAGTGGAAAGCACTACGATTTGTGCTCGGAGATAGTAAACAAGTATGCTTGATGGCATGAGAAGAAACGTTAGTGAGATTGTTAAAGATGGGTTGTGTACAAGTTGTGGTATATGCCAGGGGGCTTGCCCACATAGTTGTATAACATTCCATTATGGGAAAGAACGAAATACATCATATGTGGATGAAGCCAAATGTACCCACTGTGGATTATGCAACGAAATATGTCCAGGCAAAGGAATCAAACTTGTTGAAAAAGGGAAAAATCTATTTGAGAAAGAGGATGGTGCAGGTTATAACAAAAGTTGTGGCTACTACTTAAACTCATACACAGGATATAGTAATGATGAAGATATTCGCTATCATTCCGCTTCTGGAGGAATGGTAACATCTTTCTTGATTTATTTATTAGAACAAAAAATAATTGACGGGGCATTGGTTGTGGGATACAAAGAAGAAAATCCATTTGAACCGGAACCATTTATTGCCACAAGCAAAAGTGATTTATTAAGGTCGAGAGGTTCGAAATACCTTGTTTTATCATACGATAAAGCGATACAACAAGTAATTGACTTCAAGGGGAAGTTGGCGGTGGTTGGTCTTCCTTGTCATATACAGGGAATGCGCAATTTGGCAGAAAAGAACAAAAAGGTTAGGGATTGCGTAGTAGGATATTTCAGTATTTACTGCAGTTTGAATAAGACCAAACACAGCATGGATTATTATTTGGACAAGTACAATATAAATCGAAACGATGTTGGTTACTTCTCTTTCAGGGATGACGGTTGTCTTGGTTATATGAAATTTGTGGATAAAGGAGGGGAGATTATGAAGAAAATACCATATCTGTCGTTTTGGTTCGGAACACATAGTTTTTTCCAGAATAAGAGATGTTTATTATGCGCCGACCATTTTGGCGAACTTGCCGATATATCATTTGGTGACATTAATACACCTCCATATAATCAAGACAAAATAGGCATTAGTTCAATGGTGATACGCAGTAATATGTGGAATCAACATCTTATGGCAGCGTATAAGGCGGGATATGTTACCATATCACCTTGCGCGATTAACGATGTTATTAAATCACAAGGATATTCCCGAATCTTCAAGAAGGGTAAGGGGATTTTGTCTTATATGAAGGTTCGCAAAATAGTGGGATTGAAGAATCCCGAATATGATGTTGAGTTTGAGGGAGTTCCTACAATTAAGAATTATATACAAGTAATATTTAAATATTTAATGCTTTCAATTGGAGCAAATAGGTGTTTTTGGTTTATTATTAAAATGTTTGATAAGTCTGACAGATGAAAATATTGATAGTTGACGTTTATGGCGCCATTCATAGCACGGGTAAAATAACAACACTTCAATATGAATATTTGAAGGGCAAAGGGCATGATGTGCGAGTATGCTATCGTGGTGTAAGGGAACCCAAAATTGATAATCCTGATTATATACCTGTTGCAGGGGTTATTGAGCCAGGAGTAGGACGAGTTCTTGCGAGAATAACAGGATTCGAAGGATATACACACCCTATTGCGACACATCGTCTTATTAAATTCACAAAAAGGTTTACCCCGGACATTGTTCAGCTGAATATTCTTCATGGATATTATATCAATAGTAACCCATATATACGTTTTTTGAACGACAATCATTATAAAGTTTGCTACACGATGATGGATGAATATGCATATATGGGCAAATGTCCGTATTCGTATTCGTGCAATAAGTTCAAAACCCAATGTGATGGCACTTGTCCCGAAAAGAAATCTTATCCCCGGAGCTATTTTTTTGATAGGTCAAAATTTATTTTTGAAGGGAAAAGAAATGCATATCAGGGATTTGAGCACATTGTGTTTACAGGACCGGGTTGGGTGGTTAAAAGAGCCAGACAATCAGCGCTATTAAAAGATTTTCGTATTGAAGAGCTGGACGAGCCGGTTGATTTTAGTGGTGTTTTTTATCCAAAAGAAACCTTACATCTAAGAAAAGAATTGGGAATTCCATTTGAGAACAAAGTGATAGTGACGGTTGCGCCACTTAGCGATCCGCGGAAGGGAGGAAAATATTTTTTCCAATTGGCAGAACATTGTCAGGAAGTAAAGGATATAACTTTTGTATACGTTGGATGTAATGTTCCGATTCCCATTCGTTTGGACAATATGGTGACAATACCTTTTGTTAATTCACAAATTAAGTTATCCGAATTATACTCATTAGGAGATTTATTTGTATGCACTAGTCTTGCTGATACCATGCCTAATGTTTGTATTGACGCATTAGGTTGTGGAACGCCGTTGGCTGGATTTGCCGAAGCAGGCACGCCGTATGTCGCTACTAGGGATTTTGGAGAGTTTACACCCACGTTTGACATTGAAGCGCTCGCAAATGTTATAAAAAATACACCGAGAAAAACACAAGAAAGAATAAATGCTTGTCATAATTATGCCGTGGGTCGGTACTCGCCCGAAGTGATTCTAAAAAAGCTCGAAAACATTTATAATACTTTATAATTGATATGATTCCATTTAACAAACCCTATTATTCTGGCAGAGAATTAAAATATTTGGAACAAGTTTGTCATTCCACAACAATGTCAGGAAATGGCTATTTTACCAAGAAATGCCATACTTTTTTTGAAGAGAAATACGGATTCAAAAAAGTTTTGCTTTGCACGTCAGGTACTGACGCTTTGGAAATGTGTGCTATGCTGTGTGAATTAAAACCCGGCGATGAAGTGATAGTGCCGTCTTACACGTTTGTGTCAACGGCATTGGCTTTTCTTCGAGAAGGTGCAAAAGTTGTGTTCGCGGATAGTGGCAGCGAGAATCCCAACATTACATTGGAGAATATCGTACCGTTAGTAAACGAGAGAACTAAAGTGATTGCCGTAGTGCATTATGCAGGGGTGGCATGCGATATGGATGCAATAATGCAATTTGCTAATGAGCGGGGTATTATTGTGGTTGAAGACGCCGCGCAAGCCGTAGATGCTTATTATAAAAGCAAACCTTTGGGAGGAATAGGGCATTTGGCGGCTTTTTCATTTCACGAAACAAAAAATATAAGTTGTGGAGAAGGCGGTATGTTAGTGGTTAACGATGATAGGTTTTTCCGTCGTGCAGAAATTATTTGGGAAAAGGGAACAAATCGAGCAGAGTTTTATCGAGGTATGGTAAACAAGTATGGATGGTGCGATATGGGCAGTTCCTTCCTTCCGTCAGAGTTAAATGCAGCTTATTTGTGGGCACAATTAGAGCAACTGGATGACATTCAGGGCAAACGACTTGCCATATGGAATACTTACGATAATATTTTACGGGGCAAAATACGTAACGGCATTACTACTCTGCAATCTTTGCCTGATTTCGCTACTAATAATGCTCATATATACTATTTGATTTGTCCGTCATTGGAGTATCGGACTGCATTTATGAGCTATATGAGACAAAATGAAGTGATGACCACTTTTCATTATATACCATTACATTCCAGTGCCTACTATAAAAACAAGCACGATGGACGTATTTTGCCCAATTGCGATCGATATGGGGATTGTCTCGTGCGGTTGCCGTTGTATTATGATTTAACTATAAATGATGCTGAAAAAATAGCAAAATTAATCACGGATTATGATGGAAAATTAAATGTACAGAAGTCAAAAAAGTAATTCAATAGAACATATTTTTTGTTTATAAAACGTTACTTGGTGTTTAGAGTTTTTTTACAGCTATTAATCATAACCAAATCGTTTTTTAGGATCTTTTTTCGCAAATGAGTGTATCTCTAGAAAAATACCGCATTGGCAAAGTTCACATCACCGTTACAACCCCTGATGGCGCAAAAAGCCGCATTGAGCAAGCCGCATTGAGCGGGCAGGGCGGATATGTCTGCGTGAGCAATATGCGGACAGTGGTTTATGCCAACAAGCACGAAGATTACAGAAATGTGATGGAAGAAGCATTTATGTGCTTGCCCGATGGTATGCCGCTTGTTTGGATGGCAAAATTATGGGGGCAGAAAAGTGTGCACCGCACAACAGGGCCCGATTTGATGGTTGCGATGCTCAACAATACAACAAAAGGCCTGAAGCATTTTCTTTTGGGCGATACCGAAGAAACATTGTCGGCTTTGAAAAGCAAGTACTTGCAATCGTCGATTGTTGGCACCTATTCGCCTGCATTCTGCGATGTTGACGAGTTTGACTATGAGGATATTGCCCAAAGAATACGCGAGAGTAACGCCGATGTGGTTTGGGTTGCGTTGAGGGCGCCCAAACAGGATTTTTTTGCCGCAAGACTATTCGAATATTTGCCCGATAAAGTTCTGATTGGAGTTGGCGCGGCATTCCGTTTCGCATTAGGAGAGATAAAGCACCCTAATAAGATGGTGCAGAAGATGGGGTTGACGGGGTTCTTTTGGAGAAAAATGTCCATTAAAAACTTCATTACTTATGTGCACTTTTTTGTAATGCTATCTATATTCACTATAGAAATTCTATTTAGACGCATTTTTCATTTAAACTAACAACTATGTCCCCCGCCACACGCACACATTATACAAAACCGTCGCTTCTCACCCGAATTGGGCAGTTGCTGGCAACATTTTTTTCGTTGAGTCACATTAAATGGTTAATTTCATTAACGGCTTATTATTTAATCAACTACGTTCGTGGACGGCGAAAAATGAAAGTCGGCAAACACACAAATATCCACCCTACAGCTATGATTCGCGAAGGCGAATTTGTTACAATTGGTGATAATTGCCTTATCAACCACAATGCATTGATACAGGCTGGAAAAACTACCAATGGCTCAATAACAATCGGCAATTATGTGCATACTGGCGCCAATGTTATGATGATTGCTTTCAATCACGGATTTTACACAAAGGATGTGCCGACTAAGGAACAGGACTATGTTGAAGCGCCAATAGTTATTGGCGATGATGTCTGGATTGGCGGCGGTGCGATAATTCTGGCTGGCGTAACAGTAGGTAAAGGTGCGATAATAGCCGCGGGCGCCGTAGTAAACCGCGATGTTCCCGAATATGCCATTGTGGGTGGAGTACCCGCAAAAGTGTTAAAATACAGAACCGATGAGAAAGGATAAAATCCTGTTATTATATGCCGATGCCACACAAACCTTGCCTGTAGCCCGTTCGCTGCACAAAAAAGGCTTTTTTTTGGCGGGAGTTTATGCTTCTCGGCTCAGTTACGGCTATCCGTCACGATTCATTAGCAAAAGGTTTCTTTTTGCAGATGTAGAGAACTCGCAAGCGTATTATCAGTTTGTCAGGCAGATACTTGAAAAAGAAAAATACGTTGCGGTTATCCCGATGAACGACGATGCCGCCGTTATGCTTAGCAAATACTCGACCGAACTGCGTCAGTTCACCGCATTCGTGATGCCCGATTACAAGACATTTTCAAGGGCGTACGACAAGCATTCTCTTATGCGGCTTTGTCAGGAGAAGGGCTATCCGCACCCGCGAACGACAACTGTTGAAGATGGCCATATAGAACAAATAGACGCTGATTCTTTGCAGTTCCCGTTACTGATAAAGCCGAATCTAACAAGCGGCGGCAGAGGTATGACGCTGATTAACAGCAAAGAAGAATTATTTGAGTTGTTTCCTGGCATATATGAAAAACACGGCAGTTGTCATTTGCAAACATTTATTCCGTCAGGTGGCAGTCAGGTAAAAATTCAGTTGTATGTAAATGAAAAGCAAGAACTTGTCCAATCTTCTGTAATTAAAAAGATTCGTTGGTACCCCGAAAATGGTGGTAGCAGTTGCTGCAACACTTCGGATGAGAATGATAAGATTGTTGGCATTTGTTATCAAATATTGAAAGATATTGGCTGGGTTGGTTTTGCCGATTTCGACACAATTGAGGACCCGCGTACAGGCGAGTTGCTGATAATGGAAATCAATCCGCGGTTGCCAGCGTGCGTCAAAACACCTTTCGCCGCAGGAATCGATTGGGCGGATATAATAGTGAGTGAATATTTGGGTAATCCGCATAAGTGTTACCAATCAAGCAAGAACGTTTATCTGCGGCATTTGGGTTTTGAAACATTGTGGTTTTTCTACAGCAAAAGCCGTTTCAAAACAACCCCCAATTGGTTTAAATTCATTGGTCGCGACATTTTTTATCAAGATATCAGTTGTTTTTCGGACCCGTTGCCGTTCTTTTTCGGCACATTCGGGAATGTCATAAAACAACTTTCACCAAAATTCAGAAAAACAAAATCTGGCACACGATAGCGTTATGAACATTCTAACCTTTGACATCGAAGAGTGGTTTCATATCCTTGATTTTGAGGAGACTCGCAACGAGGAGCAGTGGCGGACATACGAAGTTCGCATTTATGAGAATGTAGAGCGGCTTTTCCGCATACTTGAAGACACAAATTCGCGCGCCACTTTTTTTGTGGTGGGCTGGATAGCAAAGAATTACCCCGATTTAGTTCGTCGGATAGCCGAGAAGTATCAGATTGGCAGCCACACAATGAACCACCAACTCATTTGGGAGCAGACGCCGGCTGAGTTCCGCGAGGATGTGGAGTCGAGCGTGAAGTTTCTCGAAGATTTGACGGGCAAGAAGGTAACATCGTTCCGGGTGCCGGGCTTCTCAATCCGCGAGAGCGAGGGGTGGGCGTTCGAGACGCTTGCGGAGTTGGGCATCACCACCGATTGCTCTGTTTTCCCCGCCCATCACGGCCACGGTGGAATGCCAACCTACAGCCGCCCCGTGCCGAGCATTATCAGTCGTAACGGCATCACAATCAAAGAGTTTCCTATCACGACAAAAATCGTGGCCGGTCGCCATATCATTTTCACGGGCGGCGGTTATTTCCGGCTGTTTCCTTATCCGCTCATCAAGCGGTGGAGTAGCGGTCAGGAATATCTGATGTCGTACATTCATCCCCGCGATTTAGATGCCGGGCAGCCATTTCTCAGCGGTCTGCCGCTCAAGCGCAAGTTTAAGTCGTATGTTGGGTTGAAGGGGGCAGAAGCCAAGTTACGTCATTGGCTCACCGATTTTTCGTTCACCGATGTCGCCACTGCCGAGCAGCAAATCGATTGGTCGCAAGCACCGGTGGTAAAGTTGGACTGAATCACCCGTTCACCATCCCGATGGCCATCGGAACACCAATTACCAACCCCTGTCCGTAGTCTGTTGTCTGTAGTCTGTAGTCCCAACTCTCGCCTTTTCATCCTATATATAATAGGTGTAAATCCCCGAAAAGCCCTTTTTCGTGCTTGCCTTTAAAAATTTTGTTTTTCTTTGCGCCGATTTTCAAACCATAAGGAGATTTCTATGCAAAAGAACCTTGTAATTGTCGAGTCACCTGCCAAGGCCAAGACTATCGAGAAGTTTTTGGGAAAAGATTATATGGTCACATCGAGTTACGGACACATCCGCGATTTGGCCAAGAAAGGCTTCGGCATCGACATTGAGCATCAGTACAAACCTGAATACGAGATTTCGCCAGACAAGAAAAAACTTGTCGCCGATTTGAAAAAAGCCGCCAAAGACGCTGAAACCGTATGGCTCGCGTCCGATGAGGACCGTGAGGGAGAAGCCATCGCTTGGCACTTGTTCGAAGTGTTGGGGCTGAAGGATAAAACAACCAAACGAATTGTCTTTCACGAGATTACCAAAACGGCCATTCTGCACGCCATCGAGAATCCGCGCGGCATCGACATCAATCTTGTCAACGCCCAGCAGGCGCGCCGCGTGCTCGACCGCTTGGTCGGCTTCGAATTGTCGCCCGTTCTTTGGAAGAAGGTTAAGCCGTCGCTGTCGGCAGGCCGTGTGCAGTCGGTGGCTGTCCGCCTGATTGTTGAGCGCGAGCGCGAGATTATGGACTTCAAGCCCGAATCGTCGTTCCGCGTTTTGGGCCAGTTCAACCACCCGACGCTCAAACTTGCAACCGACCTGAAAGCCGAACTCAACCATAAGTTCGTCAGCAAATCGGAAACCGAGAAATTTCTTGACGCTTGCAAATCAGCAACTTTCAGCGTTGTCGACATCAGCCAGAAACCAGCCAAACGCACACCAGCGCCGCCGTTCACCACTTCGACGCTGCAGCAGGAGGCCAGCCGCAAGTTCGGCTTTTCGGTTTCGCAGACAATGTCGCTCGCGCAGCGCCTGTACGAGGCAGGAAAAATCACCTATATGCGTACCGACTCGGTCAACCTGTCTGACGCCGCTGTTAAGGCAGCTTCGGAAGAGATTACCGAGCAGTTTGGCGCTGAATATCTGAAAGTTCGCCATTACAAAACGCAGACCAAGGGCGCGCAGGAGGCTCACGAGGCCATCCGCCCCACATATCTCGACAAGCCGACCATCACGGGCAACGCCAACGAGAAGAAACTCTATGAACTCATTTGGAAGCGCACCATCGCGTCGCTTATGGCCGATGCCGAAATGGAGCGCACAACCATTAACTTGAACATTTCCAATTCGAAACATCAGTTTGTCGCTCAAGGCGAAGTCATCAAGTTCGACGGATTCCTGAAGGTTTACATCGAATCGACCGACGACGAGGACGACGAGCAGGGAAAAGCCATCCTGCCGAAACTTGCGGTCGGACAGGCGCTCGATTACAACAACATAACAGCCAGCCAGCGCTTCTCGCAGCACCAGCCGCGCTACACCGAGGCCACTTTGGTGCGCAAGTTGGAAGAGTTGGGCATTGGCCGTCCATCTACTTATGCGCCAACCATTTCCACCATCCAGAACCGCGAGTATGTGGTTAAGGAAGACCGCCCAGGCACGGAGCGCAAATACGAGGTGCTGACGCTGAAGTCAGACAAAATCAAAGCCGAAACCAAGACCGAGAACTACGGCGTTGAGAAGGGCAAACTCTTCCCAACCGACATTGGTATGATTGTCAACGACTATTTGGTTGAGTGCTTCCCATCGATTTTGGACTACAACTTCACAGCCGAGGTTGAGAAGGAATTCGACGATATTGCCGAAGGTAAAATGGTGTGGTACAAAATGATAGACGAATTCTACCATCCGTTCCACGACACTATAAACCGCGCTCTCGAGGTTACGGGGCGCAAAAATGGCGAGCGCGTTTTGGGCGTTCATCCCGAAAGTGGCAAGCCAGTGATTGTCAAGATTGGACGCTACGGTCCAATGGCGCAGATTGGCGACGGCGAGAACGACGAGAAGCCGCAGTTCGCATCGCTTCGCCGCGACCAGCACATCGAGACCATCACTCTTGAGGAAGTGCTCGACCTGTTCAAACTGCCGCGCCAAATTGGTGAGTTTGAGGGCAAAACAGTTACTGTGGCCATCGGCCGTTTCGGTCCGTACGTGCGCCACAACAACTCGTTCTACTCGCTCAAGCGCAATGTCGACGACCCTTACACCGTCACGCTCGAGCGCGCCATCGAACTCATCAACGAGAAACGCGAGGCCGAAAAGAACAAGGTGATTAACATTTTCGAAGGCAAAGACGGTCAGATTCAGGTACTTAACGGATTCTACGGACCTTACATCGCTTTCGACGGCAAAAACTACCGCATTGCCAAAGGCACCGACGCCAAAGCATTGACGGTGACTGATTGTGAGGAAATTATCAAGAATAGTGTCGACAAGCCAGCCAAAAAGCGCGTCACCAAAAAAGCGAAATGATTCTCGAAAGCGACATAGCGCAGTATTTCGACACCCGCCGACCTGACAATTTGAAGCAGTTCAGCACGTTGGAAGGTTTTTTGGGCAGCCAACTTTACAGCGAGCCCGACTTGCAAAAGTCTGTCGACGTGCAAGTTGCAATCATCGGCATCGACGAGACGCGCAACGCCTATCCAATGCCGTACGCTGCCAAAGCCGACAATGTGCGCTATTGGCTCTATCAGTTGGCGGCCTTTAACAATCTGAAAATCACCGACTTCGGCAACCTGATTTTGGGCAACAACGCAGCCGACACCTATTCGGCCGTCAGTTACATAACCGAGTCGCTCGTCAGCGGCGGGGTTATACCTATATATATAGGTGGCTCTCACGATTTGACTCTGCCGATAGTCGAGGGGCTTTGGCGCGCCAAGGGCAAGATTGAAATTGGGCTCATCGATTCGTGTTTCGACATTGCCGACAGCCTGAACGCCACTTCACGGTCGTATCTTCTTGACATTCTGCGGAAATTCACCAGCAGCGTAAAGTGCAACGTCATCGGCAGCCAGGTCTACTTCACATCGCAGAGCCAGTCCGATTTGCTTGACGAGTATGGGGTGGATAAATACCGATTGGGCGCTGTCCGTCAGAATATCAATAGTTTAGAGCCCGTCTTGCGCGACTGTGATTTTGTCTCGTTCGACGCCAGTGCGGTGCGTCAGGCCGATATGCCAGCCGCTCATCAGCCGAGTCCGAATGGTCTTTACACTGAGGAAGCCTGTCAGTTGGCCAATTTCGCGGGTATCAGCGACCGTTCGAAAACCTTCGGCATTTTCGGTATCGTTTCGCACAATACGCCTTTGGATATATCGGCGCACCTGACCGCCCAAATAATTTGGCATTATATATATGGTGTGTCGCAGCGTGAGAATGACTATCCGGCGTGCGATTTCAGCCGTTACAAAAAGATTTTTGTCAAGTTGGAGGCCCCGAATACCAGCCTTGTTTTCTATCAAAACCCCCAAAACAACCGTTTTTGGATGGAAATGGCTCAAAAAAACAATGCGGGCAGTGTGGTGGTTTCCTGCTCCAAAGCCGATTATATGGCGTTGGTTAATAACGAAATACCGGAGCGAATCAAGAAAACTTTTGTGCGATACGGCATCTGAAAAAGGTCGTTTGTGTAAATATTAACAGCAAATTGTTAGCATCGGCATTGTTTGTAAATTTTTTATTTATTTTTAGGCCCATTCTACAGAGTAGTGAATGATTTTATGAATTGTCGACGTCTAATGACGATAGTGCTGGTTGCACTTGCTTTTACTGGGAAGGCGCAGACCGAGAATTTTTCCAGCTTGAGTATGTTCAACTATATGTACTATAACCCGGGTTACGCGGGCGACGGCAACGAGATAGAGGCGAGAGCATTGGTGAGGAGCCAGTGGATGGGTTTTGAGGGCGCTCCCCAAACTCAAACGTTCAGCATCGATGCTCCGTTTAAGTTGTTTGGCATAAGAAATGGCGCAGGTTTGACGATTATTAACGATGAAATCGGAAATTTTCAAAACATTGGTTTGAATTTTTCGTATGCGTACAGACGTCAAATGTTGCAAGGTGAAGTTGGATTTGGCGCAGGCTTGGGAATGACTAATCAGTCGTTCAAGGGGCAGTGGATTTTCCCTGACGGAAATCAAAACGACCCCTGGGTGCCGCAAAACACCGATGACAAGCCAATGTTCTTTGATATGAATTTGGGATTCTACTATAGTTCCGAGAATGTGTATTTGAGTTGCTCGATGCGCAATTTGCTGCAGTCGCAAATCAAATACTCATCGTCAACGACGGGAGCGGAGGTGAAACCTTCGTATTGTGCACGTCAGTTGTTTATGGGGGCGGGGTATGAGTATCAGCTGGCAAATCCGCTGTTTACGGTTAAACCAAACCTTTTCATTGCAACCGATTTCGCTACAACATCCTTCCAGTTGGCCGGAATACTGACTTATAGCGAGAAATTCTACGGAGGTGTGGCCTACAAACCGATTGACGCGTTAACATTTCTGGCCGGAATGTCGCTGCCATCGGGCATTGAAGTTGCAGTTTCGTATGATTTAACCACGAGCAGTATAATAAATTACAGCAATGGCTCGTTTGAGTTTATGGTAGGTTATTCGTTTAGCTTAGACCGGAATAAGGACAATCGAAAATATAAGAGCGTCCGATTCCTATAAAATTTTGGATATTATTATTTTTTTATTGAATTTTAAAGTGTGAAAACAAATACAATTGGGATATGAAAAAGTTAGCTTATTTGAGCGCTGTATTGCTCATTATTTCAGGCTGTGGCTCAGGTGGTAGCGGCGAGTTGACTGGTGTTCAAAACAGAAATGCGAACTACAGTGCGCCGCCGTTCGGTATGGTTTTGGTGAAAAAAGGCAGCTACCGTATGGGGCCGAGCGACCAGGATGTGCCTTGGGCTACTACAGCACAATCGAAAACCGTTTCGATTCCGGCGTTCTGGATGGACGAAACCGAAATCACTAATAACGAATATCGTCAATTTGTTTATTGGGTACGAGACTCTTTGGCTTACAGATTATTAGGTGAGCAGATTGATGCGTACTTTATCTCTGAAGACCAATATGGTGAGCCGATTGATCCGCCGTATATCAACTGGGATGAGCCTATCAACTGGGCAGGCGAAGAGGAGAAGACAATTCTCGAGGAGTTGTATTATCCTGAGCACGAGCGTTTCTATCGCCGTCGCGATATTGACACACGCAAACTGGTGTACGATTATTTCTGGATCGACTATCAGCAAGCTGCGCAAAAGTTCACTTTCGAGAACGAAACCCGCCGTCACTATAACTATAAAACGGGTCAGTACGATGGCGAAATCTACAACTTGGAAGGCAAGCGAGTTCCAATCAAAGACCGTTCGTCGTTCATTATGCACGATAAAGTGAATGTTTATCCCGACACTTTGTGTTGGATTGGCGACTTCTCGTATTCGTACAACGAGCCGATGACAAATATGTATTTCTGGGCACCACAATATGATAATTATCCAGTTGTGGGCGTTACCTGGAAACAAGCTACGGCATTCAGCATCTGGAGAACCCAATTGTTGAACAATTTCCTTGCACGAGAAGGCCAACCTTTCGAGCAGGATTATAGACTTCCGATGGAAGGTGAGTGGGAATATGCAGCCCGTGGCGGCAACGATTTGGCCGTGTATCCTTGGGGCGGTCCTTACACTCGTAACGACAAGGGTTGCTTCCTGGCCAACTTCAAGCCTTTGCGAGGCGACTACTTGGACGATGGCGGTATGTACACTGTTGAGGTGGCCATCTACGAACCCAACGATTTCGGTTTGTATGATATGGCCGGCAACGTGGCCGAGTGGACAAGCTCTGCTTTTGACGAGAGCAGCTACACATTTACTCACGACCTGAGTCCTGATTATAAATACAACGCACTGCCGGATGACTTGGCTGTTATGAAGAGAAAAGTAGTCCGTGGCGGTTCTTGGAAAGACATTGCATACTTTTTGCAGAATGGTTCGAGAACATACGAGTATCAGGATTCTGCCAAATCTTATATCGGTTTCCGTTGTGTAAGAACTTATATGGGACCTGATGAGACTGGTGCAAAATCAAATGTTTATCAATAAGAAACTTAAAAGAAGTATTTAATCAATTAAAATAGAACTATGAGTATTGCCGAATTAACCCAAAGTAGGGGGTACAAAAACTTCATGAAGTATGTGTATGGATGGGGTGCATCAGTCGTGCTTGTTGGTGCGTTGTTTAAAATCCAGCACTATCCGGGCGCATCAATAATGTTGATCGTCGGCCTTTTGACTGAGGCCTTAATCTTCTTCTTCTCTGCATTTGAGCCATTGGCAGAAGAATTGGATTGGACATTGGTATTCCCTCAGTTGGCGGGTTTGGAAGATGACGATGACGCTCCTGCGGCCGTCAAGCCAAGTCGCAAGTTCGATAGGGTTCAGGACCCTGCCGAGATTGTAGCGAATGCCGGTGGCGGAGTTCGTGGTGTGAGTGCTGCTCCTGTTGAAGGCGGCGCGCCGGTTAGCGGTGGAGTTGTTTATGCAGGAGGAAGCGGTTCGGCTTTAGCCAAGTTTGACGAAATGATTGAGAAGGCCGAAATCACTCCTGGAATGTTTGAGAAATTAGGCAAAGGTTTGGCAAATCTTAACAAGACTATCGACCAAATGGGTGCCACAGTTGACGCCAGTGTTGCAACTCAAGATTTTGTAACAAAGGTGAAGGCCGCTTCTGACTCGGTTGCCGGTTTGGGCGACGCTTACAAGAAATCGACAGAAGCTTTGTCAGCATCGGTTGGTGTTCTGTCTGAGTCATATACAAATTCGGCACAAGCCTTTAACGAGGCCAACGGCCAGGTTGCTGAGGCTTACTCGCAGTTTGCGAACAAACTCGTTGGCGAGCTTAATTCGGTTGGCGATTTGGGTTCGGAGTACGTACAGAAACTGGGCGGTCTGAACAAAAATTTGTCAGCACTCAATTCAGTTTATGAGTTGCAACTCGAGAATATGAACAAGCAGGTTGAGTCTTCGAAAGAATATGTGAACGACTTCGGCAGTATGCTTGACAATATGAATCAGACAGTTGAGAATACAAAGAAACTTAATCAAGGTGTTCAACTTTTGGAGCAGAATGTCGCCGCTTTGAACAACGTTTACGGCAATATGCTTTCATCGCTGAATATTAAGTAATTAAAGAATAGGAGAAGCTATGGGTCACGGCAAGGAAACGCCTAGGCAACAAATGATTGGCTTGATGTACTTGTTCTTAACTTGTATGTTGGCTTTGAACGTGTCAAAAGACGTATTGGATTCTTTTGTGCTTGTGAGTGAGAGTTTGGGAAAAACTGTAAAGAACTACGAGACCAAAAACCAAAAGGTCTATGATGAGTTTGAAAAGCAGCTGACAATCAATGAGAACAAAGTTAGACCTTGGAAAGACAAAGCCGATGGCTTTAAGGAGTTAACTGACAGCCTTTGCAATCTTATTGAGAACTATAAAAAAGGATTCCTGACTTTGGCAGAAAACAGCAATGTTGAGAATGTAATCAAGGGTGATAGGTATGTCATTGATTCGATGAACTCAAAAGATAATATTGACTTTGGTGGTCAGTATTTTATTTTGGAAGGGCGCGGCGAAATTCTTAAAGGCAAATTAAATGAATACCGAGATGCCGCATTGGCATTGATTCCGGAAAGTGAAATAAGTATTATTGACGGAATAAAAGGCACACTGAACACTGATAGCCATACTGATAAGGAAGGAGCTATTCATACTTGGGAAGCTCGCACCTTTGAGCACATTCCGGCAGTGGCAGATATTGTTATGCTGGACAAGTTGAAAACCGATATCAAGAATATTGAGACTGATGTAATCAACTATCTGTTTAAGCAAATTAGCGCGGGCGACTTCAAATTCAACGCGTTGTCGGCTACAGTTATTCCGAATTCAAACTATGTGATGAGGGGCAACGAATACACCGCAACCGTTTTCTTGGCGGCTTTCGACTCAACTCAGGCTCCTGAAATTCTTGTTGGTTCATACAAAAAGAACGGACCGGAGAATTACGAGATGGTTGGAGCTTACGAGACTTTGACAGTAACACGTGGAAAAGGAGTGTATAAGAAAGTGGCTTCATCGCTTGGAGAGCGTAAATGGGGCGGTTTGATTCGCATTACACGTCCTGACGGCACAGTGTCGAGTTATCCGTTTGAGGAGTCATACCAAGTGGCTGAGCCGAGTCTGGTTATTTCACCGACAAAGATGAACGTGTTCTACTATGGTGTTGAGAACCCTGTTGCCATATCAGTTCCGGGCATTCCGGCTGACAAAATCAAGGTTAGCATTCCCGATGGTGGAGCCACAATTAAGAAAGTTGGCAGTAGCTATGAGGTTAAGCCTACCAAACGTAGCGGTACAGTGAGTGTGGCGGTTGCCGCTGAAATCGACGGCAAACCCAAAAATATGGGAAGTATGCTGTTCCGTATCAAAACCATTCCTGAGCCAAAAGCAAAGGTGATGGGTTACAGTAGCGGCAACATTGAGAAGACAATTTTGAGCGCTGCGTCTGGTGTTCAAGCCGATTTGGAGGATTTTGTATTCGATTTGAAATTTAAAATCACCAAGTATACCGTTACAACCACTGTCAGTGGCGGTATGACAAAAGAAATCAAAAAGACAGGCGGAACCTTTGACAATGAGGTAAAAACATTGCTTAAGGGTTTGAAAGCAAATTCAAAACTTATTATTGAGGATATTGAGGCGGTGGGACCGGATGGAGTTCCAAGAGCGCTGTCACCTATAGTATTCAAGGTTAAATAAAAACGAATTAGTATGAAAAAGTTATTTTTAGTGCCGGTTTTGTTGCTGGGTATGTTCTTGGGGAACAATACAGTAGCACAGGTTGTCTTGGATGATATATATGCACCAGACCACGTTCCAAACAGGAAACCAATTCCATACGCATATTTGCGCGAGGCCGATGCGATGTATAAGAAGCGTGTTTGGCGAGTTATTGATTTGCGTGAGAAGATTAATTTGAATCTTTATTACCCGACGTCTCCAATCAAAGACAGAATGAGTTTGATTGACTTGTTGCTGAATGGCATCGCCAATGAAGGTATTACTGCTTATAACACTGACGATGACCGTTTTACTCAGCCGATGAGTCGTACGCAAATTGATAATGTTTTTGATGCCGTTGAAAAATCGCAGAATTACACTGATGAGAATGGTGACGAGCAGACGGTTATGATTAAAGGTGAAATTACAAGTAGCGAGGTGAAGCAGTATTGGTTGAAAGAAGATTGGTTCTTCGACCGTAAGCATTCCACCATGAATGTCCGTATTCTCGGTATCTGCCCAATCCGTTTCTATGTAAAAGATGGTGATGAAGGTGAGGATGCAGAAATGCGTAAGACTATGGCTTTCTGGATTTATTTCCCAGAGGTTCGTCGTATTTTAGCTGACCACGAGGTGTTCAACAACAATAACGATGCAGAGCGTCGCACCTTCGATGACATCTTCTTTAAACGCTATTTCAATAGTTTCATTGTGAAGGTTTCGAATGTGTACGATGACCGTAGCATTCAGGACTACTCACTTGGAATCCAGTCGTTGCTCGAAGCAGAAGCTTTGAAGAAACAGATTACTGATTACGAGCAAGATTTGTGGGAATACTAATTCGTATTATTCATAGTAAATGAAGAGGGCAATCGAGAGATTGCCCTTTTTTGTTTTGTATGCGTTGCATTATTATGTTGTCTCTGACAACTTGGTGGCGCACAATACTTATGTTGTTTCACACGATGTGCTGTCGGTTGCAGCTGAATTATCAGATTCTTCAAAATCGTCGTTAGCGGCATTTTCCGACGGATAAAGAATATCAAGTATGCGGTTGATTCCCACGCCGTTGCGGTTGTTGTTCCGCAGAATGACAATGGTGGCGCTGTCTTGCGGAATCCGCACCAGCGATGTCTTGAAACCGTGCCACCAGCCGCTGTGGAAGTAAATTGGAATCTCGCTGTTGCCAAACTTGCCTATACGCCAGCCGTAGCCGTAGTTTGAACGCGCCTTGGGGCGCTTGCCCATCGGCTGAAAGGCCAGTTGCAGCGTGTCGGGATTGATGATTTCCCCCGAATAGAGCCCTTGGTCCCAGCGAAACAGGTCGGCGGTGGTGGAATAGATGCCTTTGTCGCCCAGGAAATGGTCGAGATAGTTGTCGTCGGCAGGCGTGCGGCCACGAGCGTATCCGGTGGCGCGCGGCGGGTAACTGACGCTTTTCATTGCGCGGTAGGCGAATGTATGCGTCATCCCCAATGGCTTGAAAATGTTTTCTTCCAGATAGTTCTCGAATTTCAACCCCGAAACGGCTTCAACCACTGCAGCCAATACGGCATAGCCAGTATTGCTGTACTGGAAGCGGCGGTTTGGCAAATAATAACGCCCGGCGTTGGCTTCAATCAGTTCGGACACAATCTGTTGGTTGCTGAAATATGGGTCGTCGAGCATCTTCTTCCGGTCGCACAGATAGTGGTAGTTTGGCAAACCTGAGCGGTGCACCAGCAGCTGGTGGATGGTGATGTCGGGATAAGGAAAGCCCGGCAGGTATTTGGCGGCACTGTCGGTCAGACGCAGGCGGCCGCGCTCGTAGAGTTGCAGAATGGCCACGGCTGTGAACTGTTTCGAGACAGACGCCAGCTGAAACGCTGTGCTGTCGGTAATCGGCTCTTTCGTGCGGATGTTGGCCAATCCACAGCAGCGCCCATATAAAATGCTGTCTTTCTGCCCAACAAGCACCGCGCCGCTGAAATTGCCGTTTTGGCAGAGCTTGCCAATCAGTGTATCGATGGATGCAATCTGCTCATCGGTATAAGTGAACTTTGTGGCTATCTGCGGCTGCTCAACAACGGCCGTTTCCGTCGTTTCCGCGCGGTTCTGCCGGCATTCAATGTGGCACACAACCACCATTGCCGCCGCTGCCGCAAGCATCGGCCAAACTTGTTTTATGCAGTTTTTAATCATCGCTTTGCGTTGTGGTTGCAAAGATAAGTTTCTGACCGATTTAATTAGAAAGGTTTTTGGTGAATCGTTTTTCGCGAAAATGGCTGAAACATCGCTCTGCAGAACAATTGGTTCGTGTTTTCAGTTGGCGTTTGTGTTTAGGTTTTCGATTTTCCGTTTGCGTTTGCGTTAATCATTTGTATCTTGCAACAACAAAATCACACTATTGTGACAAAGCACAGATTCATAATTCTTGCGGCATTGCTGATTGTGGCGGCTTCAGCGGGCGCACAGGACGGCAATTTTGAAGCAATGGCCAACGCTTCGGTTATGCAGAGCGGACTTTGGTCGGTGAACAACAACCAGGCGGGATTGGCTGACTTGCAACGTTTTGCCGTCGGCATCAACTATCAGAACCGCTTCCAATTGGCCGAGACAAGCACCAAATCGGCGGCTGCCGCCATTCATACCCGGACGGGCAATTTTGCCTTGAGTTTCAATAGGTTCGGCTATTCACAATATTCCGAAAATAGCTTCGGCTTGGCCTACGCGCGCACGTTTGGCGAGTGGGTGTCGGCCGGCCTGCAGTTCGACTATCTCAACATCAACCAACCGTCGGCTTACGGCAAAAACGGCGTTTTTCTGTTTGAAGTGGGCTTGATTGCCAAACCCATTACCAACCTGCAGATTGGCGCCCACATCTACAACCCCACAAAGGCCAAAATGGCTGAATATGAAGACGAACGCGTCAACACATCGTTCCGGTTGGGCGCGAGCTATTTCTTCTCTGACATTGTACAGCTTGCCGCCGAAGTTGAAAAGACAATGCAGACCGGCTTGCGCTATAAGGTTGGTCTTGAATATCAGATAATCAGCAATTTATACTTGCGTACAGGCTTCCGTTCAAAGCCCAATGAGTTCTGCTTTGGCGCGGGCTACACCTTCAAAGGCTTGACGTTCGACTTCGCATTCTCGACGCACCAGTACCTGCCAATGTCAACACAAGTTTCATTAAAATACTCATTATGAGCGCGTTGTTTGAATTTTGGCCTTTCGTCGGGAAAGTGTTGCTGACCACCCTTTTCCAACTGCTCTCGATTTTCGGGGTGTTCTTTGTTTTCGGACTGATACTCTATATGTTAGCGCGATACACGCGGCGGCTTTTCGTCAACATTTTGGGCGAAAAATCCGACATCTACTTCACCGGTTGGATAGGCACGCCGGTGCACGAGTTGGGGCACGCCCTGCTCTGCATCCCGTTTCTGCACCGAATCACTGAAATAAAACTCTACTCGCCCAACGGCGAAGACGGCACTTTGGGCTACGTCAACCACGCCTACAACCCGCGCAACCCGTGGGCGCAAATCGGAAATTTCTTCATCGCTTTGGGGCCGATTCTGTTCGGTTCGCTGATTATCTATCTGTTAGTCAGGTTTTTGCTGCCGAATAATCAGGCGCTGCTGACCGCACTTCACGGCTCGCCGGCAAGTTTCACATCGCTGTCGGGATTTATGTCGCTGATGGTGAGTGTTTTCGCTTCGTCGTCCGATATGATTTACGCGCTTTTCACCGGCGGCCACCTGCACCAATGGCAGTTTTGGGTGTTTCTCTACCTTGCCATTTGCATTTCGGCGCATATGGAATTGAGCCCGCCCGACCTTAAAGGCTTGGGGTCGGGGCTGCTCGCAATCATTATCATTCTACTGATAGTCAATATTATATTGATTCTTTTGAATGTCGATGCAATGGTGATTGGCACGGCTGTGGGCCGATGGACAAGTCTCGCAACCGGAATTTTCACGTTGGCAGTCGCCATTTCGGCAATGACCTGCCTTGCGAGTCTCATCATTCTGAATATCATATCATTGATAATCAATAAGAAAATCTTTATTTGATGCTTCGGTTTGTTCTTATATCGATGTTTCTTCTAGCAGCTGTTGGGCTTTATGCCCAAACCGATGGCGACGGGCGGCAGACGGTTGAGACTTTGATGGAAAATCTGTCGGAAGAACTTGAAGAAGATGCTGATATTGAGCAGATTGCCGAAGATTTGGAATATTTCTTGCAAAACCCCATCAACCTGAATACGGCCACGGCCGAAGACCTTGCCAAGCTGCATTTTCTGAACGAGTTTCAGATTGCAAGCCTTACCGACTATGTGCGGCGCAATGGTCCAATGCTCACTCTCTACGAGTTGGCGATGGTTGACGGCTTCGACCAAACCGATATTTTCCGCCTTCTGCCGTTTGTCAGGGTGGCCGATGCGGGCGACGAATCGAAATTCAGCCTGAAACGTGCCGTCAAGTATGGGCGCAACGAACTTTTCAGCCGTGTGTCGCTCGTTGGCGAAGAGCAGGATGGCTTTGCCGATGTGCCTGATTCAGTGCGTATTGCCGAGCCCGAAAAACACTATCCGGGCAACCGCGCGAAGATTTTCAGCCGCTACTCGTTCAACTTCAACCGCCAACTGATGGCCGGCATCACGGCCGAAAAAGACCCGGGCGAACAGTTTTTCCGCGGGCATCAGCGCCACGGCTTCGATTTCTATTCGGCCTACGCCGCCATTCACGGCATTGGCCACGTCGAGACGCTGATTGTGGGCGATTTTCAGGCGAAATTCGGTCAGGGATTGGTTGCTTGGTCGGGAATGTCGACGGGCAAATCGGCCTTTGTGATGGACATCCGCAAAAAGGGCGCGGGCATCCGCAAATACTCATCGGCCGACGAGAACCTTTTCTACCGCGGTGTGGCCACCACGCTCAAATTCGGACAATTCCGGGCCACTGTTTTCGGCTCGCACAAGAAGATTGACGCCACACTCGCAAGTCAGGACACGGCCGCGTCGGAAGAAGCCGGATTCACATCGTTCGGCACCGTTGGGCTGCACGCCACACCAAAGCAGATTGAGAAGGAAGATGTTGTGACCGAGAGCGTTTGGGGCGCCAACATCAACTTCAACCGCAACAATCTGCGAATCGGGGCAACCGGGTTGGGCTATCAGTACGACAAGGCTTTTGTGAAACGCGAGACACCGCTCTACAAGTTCGATTTCGACGGCCGTAAAAATCTGAATGTCAGCATTGACGCGCAATATTCGTTTAGCGCGCTCTATTTGTTTGGCGAGTACGCGATGTCGGCCAACGGTGGGCGCGCAGCGGTTGTTGGCTCGCTGATGAGCCTTGCGCCGGGACTTCGGGCATCGGTGCTCTACCGCAACTACAGCCGTGATTATCAGGCACAATACGCAGGCGGTTTTGCCGAAGGCGGAAAGACGCAGAACGAAGAAGGATTCTTTTTCGGCATCGAAGCAACGCCCATAAAACGTTGGAAATTATCGGCTTACTACGACATCTATCGCTTCCCGTGGATAAAATACGGACTGAACGCACCGTCGCGCGGCAACGATTTTCTGGCGCAAGCCGAATTTGCAGCAAACCGCTCAACATCAATGATTTGGAAGGTAAAATACGAAACCACGCAGACGCAAGGCTCTACTGAAGACGGCAAAATCCAACCGCTGGCCGACCTCTCGCGGTGGACCGTGCGCTACCACCTGAACTACGCCATAAATCAGCGCTGGCAACTGAAAAGCCGCATCGAACTGTCGGGCTACAAAAACGGCAACGCCGACACCGAAACCGGCTGCCTGCTCTATCAGGATGTAGCCTGCTCGCCGTTCCGTTTCCCACTGAATCTGGCGGTGCGCTACGCCATTTTCGAAACCACCTATAACTCACGCATCTACGCCTACGAGAGCGACGTGCTCTACGCCTACTCAATACCGATGGTGTACGGCCGCGGCACCCGCACCTACCTGCTTGCATCGTGGTCGCCCGCCAAAAACCTGACCGTTTGGGCAAAGGCGTCGCGCACCTGGTACGCCGACAAGCAAACAATCGGCACATCGCCCAATATGATTGACGCCAACCACCGCACTGAATTCAAATTTCAGGTAAGGTGGAAGTTTTAGTTTACTCCAAAATCTTCACCGCCATCGATTTTAGCTGCTGCCAGCCGGCCTGGTCGGTTAGGCGCACCATAAAGTGATAGTCGCCAGGGTCGATGTCGGCCGGAATATCGATGTTGATGGTTGCTGTGTATGACTGTTGCCCTTGCGGAATCTCAAAATCGCTGTTGAAAACCCACGGATTCACTGGCTTTTTCTCTGCCTCAATGTCGCATTCGGCCGCCGATGTGCTGTGAGTGTGGTGGTCGAAGTTGTTGTGAACCTCAATGTTATAACTGCCCAACTCCACATTGTCGGAAAACTGATAGTGGAAAGCAATCACGCCGCTGCGTTTAAACTGCTGACAATCAACGGGGCAAGTCTGCTCGCCATCGGCAGTGATTTCGGGCAACGCCATATCCTCCGTTTTATCGGAACTGCTGCACGCACAGAGTGCGCACAGCAGAAGCGATGAAAAAATGCTTTTTTTCATACTTTAATCGTTATGTGAATGTTCGTGTTCGTCGTCATCATCATCGTCATCCTCAACAATTTCGATGTGACATTCGGCCGTCGTTTGCTGGCCTTCCTTGTCGGTAACCGTGAAGTGAAGATGATACTCACCAAGCGGCGCATCGGCTGGAATATCGATGTGCTCGTGAAACTCTATATTCTTGACACCTATGTATTTGCCATCGGTAAACGATTTCTCGATTTCGAAACCGCTGCCTTCCTCCTGATGAATTTCGATGTCGATTCGGCTGATTAATCCTTCGGCCAAAACATCGGCTTCAAGGTGCAAATCGTGCCCCGGATGGGTGTGGCGGCTGTTGTCGTGCCCCACTTCGGTGAGCGTAATTGTCGGTTTTTCAGGTGTTTCGTCGTCTTTGTTGCACGATGCAAATACAAATGTCATAGCTGCGAGAGCCGCGATAAGGCTCATATTAAATATCTTTTTCATTATTGTAAATCTTTATTTATTAAACATTTAAATCGTTTTTGTTTTTCGTTTTTAGTTAGTGTTTGTGTTAACGTTTAAAACTCCCATCCCGCCATAATCGAAAAATTCCGGCCAGCCTCCGGCACATCAATAAGCCGGTAATAACTGGTGTGGTCATAATAGCGCTTATTCAGCAGATTATCAGCGTGAAGCGACAGACTAATGCTGCTTTCCGCAAAGCGAAATCTGTGGCTTGCCGACAGACTTAGCGTCCAATAGCCGTCAGTTGGTTTTTCTGGCGGCACTATATTGTCCTGTTTCCCAACTATATGCACGTTCAGCCCGACAGAACCCTCGCCGTGCCGCTTGTGGCTGTACTTGAGCCCCGCATCGGCCGACCACGGCGTTGAGAACGGCAGCGTGTAGCCTTTTTTCGCGCCCGACAGCTGTTCGGCATACAGATACTCGCCTTTCAGTTCGGCATCAATGTGCCGCGTTATTTTGCAAGTGGTCTGACACTCAACACCATAGCGCAAGACTTCGGCCTGCGTGTAATGGTACAGTTGCAGCCCTTCCTCGTATAACGACGTGGGGTTCAGATAGATATAGTTCGGGAAATAATTCACGTACGGCTCAATCTGAATGCTGGCCACCTTGTTTGCCCAATAGGCGCTCACGTCAAGTTGGTACGACACTTCGGGGTTGAGTTCGGCATTGCCGCGCTCGTAGCGGAAAATGTGATAGTTGATGCCGTCGGCGCCCAACTCTTTCGGAATCGGTATGCGGAAGCTCTTGCCCACATTGGCTTTCAGCACCCAATCGGTAGCCTCGTAACTTGCCCCAACCGACCACGTCAGATTATTGAAAGTCAGGTCGGTATCGGCAGAGCGCTGCTTAAAAACCGAATCGGCGCCAACGGGCGTTTTGTACCAGTCGTCGTAACTATGAATGTGCGTCTGCGCGAAATCGTAGCGCAAACCGGCATTAAGTTTCAGTTTGTCAGTCGGTTGCCACTTGTCAAGAAGATAGGCGCCGTAGCTCCCGGTTTCGAAATCCGGAATAATGAATCCCCAGCCTGTTCGTCTATTATGCTGATATTCAGTATTGATGCCAGCGTTTAGATTGTGCTCCGCCAGCGCCATTTTCAGCCCGATGTTGGCCGTATAGGTGCTTTTGTCGAAATGACGCTCCATTGGGCCGTCGGGTTTCGGCATATAGCCGTGCGACACCGGTTCCGAGCACTCCTCGCGCCTGTTGTTCTGATAGGCAAGCGACACATCAACCGACAAAACACTATTTCGCCAACTGCTGTGACTCAATACTTTAAGATGGTTTACCCATTGATACGGCAAGTCAATGTCGCGCCGCGAACGGTCGTAATCGATGTCCGACAACCGCACCTCAAGTCCGTGGGCGTTGGCAAAAAATCCGCTTTTTGCGTATGTGTCCGACACGCGCAGGTCGGTGTGAAAATTGTATCCGGCATAACCGAGCATCAAACTTCCATCGCGCTCAAGCCCGGCCGTATTGCGTAACCGCTGGTCTTTCAGCTTGATGTAGTACGAGTAGTACTGAATGCTGTCGGTGGGCACGCGGTAGTCGCCATAGTTGATAATGGTAACGTTGGCGCGGCAGAAAAGCTTTCCGGCACGCAGTCCTAACTTGGCCGAGGCGCCCAATTGTCCGTTGTTGCTCCGCCCGAACAACTGCACCGCTCCGCTCAAACTATCGGTTGGTATGTGATTGGTATATAAGCATATAACACCGCCAATGGCATCGCTGCCATAGAGCAGAGCCGCCGGGCCTTTTATCACCTCAACGCGGTCGATGGCAAACTGGTCAATCTCCAGACCGTGGTCATCGCCCCACTGCTGACCTTCGTGTTTTATCCCGTCTTCGGTCACAGCCATACGGTTAAAGCCAAGGCCGCGGATTGTCGGTTTCGACTGCCCCGAGCCAATGCTCATCGCCTTCACACCCGGAATGCCTTGCAGCGTCTGCATCAGGCTGCCCGAGAAATTCTGCTGAAGATAGTCACGGCTCACCTGAATCGATGATAGCGTGGTATGCGTCTGTACGGTGCGCACGACGTGGTCCGTAATGGTAACTTCCTCAATATCAATCACCGTGTCGGTCATTGCACACAGCAACGCCGCAGCAGCAAGAAAATGTGTCATAAATCGATTATTTGATTTAAACAAACTGATTATCAGTTCGATAAATATGCAGCAAACGAGAGCCTGCAATTCGGGCCAATAAAAAAATAGCGGGATGTTTGTTTAAATCGTAGGAGGGGCGCGTCCGCGAATGTGCCCGTATCTGTTGCAAGGAATGAGGCTGCACTCTGCGGTTTGGATGTATCTTGTTAATAATAAGAGTGATGCAATGGTAATCGACAGCGCCATTGCGAAAGGCAACTGGCACAGTTGGCAAATAAGGCAATTGCTATCGGCCAGTTGAAATTCAATCAAGTGCCCCGAATGGCAAGAGTGGTGTGCGCACTGTTCGCACTCATAATCAGCGTGATACACCAGCTCGTGCGTGTGAACCGCCAGCACGGCAACGCGTGTCAGAAAAACTGCAAGCAGGAGCAGGGCCGATATGTTTCTACGCTGTTTCATTTGCGGGGCAAATATATGGCGATTTTCAAATTCTCACACCCATAATCACCACATCGTCGGTTTGGTTGCTGACGGGGCCGCGCCACTCCTCAAACACGACATTCAATATTTTTTTCTGCTCGGCCATTGGTTGCTCGTGGATTTCGAGCAGCAAATCGCGCAAGCGGCGGCTCATAAATTTTTTGCCTGTCTCAGCGCCGAACTGGTCCTGAAATCCGTCGGAGAAGGTGTAGATGCAATCGCCGCGCTGAATGTCGATGGTGGTGCAGGTGAACGGGTCGAGGCACTCGTGGATGCCGACTGGCATACGGTCGGCTTTGAGCGTCTGAACCTCGTTGCCGCGAATGAGCACAAGCGGATTGTTGGCTCCGGCATACGACAGTTTCATCAGTTTTTCGTTCACAACGTATGCCGCCACATCCATACCGTCGCGGCTGCGGTCGCTGGTGTCGACTTGCGCTGTGGGGTGCTCGGCATCGTGCAGGGCGGTATGGACATCGGACCGCTGGCGCAGGTTGGTGATTATGGCCTCGCGCAGGTGATTAAGAATCACATCCGGGCTAACGTTCTGTTCCACAATATAATTCAAATTGGCCATACCGAGCACGCTCATAAATCCTCCAGGCACGCCGTGGCCCGTGCAGTCGGCCACAATGCTGACTTTGTTGTCGCCAAACTGGCCCACCCAGTAGTAATCGCCGCTGACCACGTTGCGTGGTTTGTAAAGCACAAAGTAATCGGGGAAAATGCTGGCGATTGTCTTCGACGGCGTGAGCAGCGAGCGCTGTATGCGGCGGGCGTAGTTGATGCTGTCGTGAATCTCCTCGCTCTGCTCTTTGATTTTTTCGGCTTGCGTCTGAATCTCCTCATTCTGCGCTATAATCTCGTCGTTTTGTGCAAGAATCTCATCGTTCTGCGCCTGAATCTCCTCAGCCTGTTCGGCCAGAATGGCGTTCTTCTCGGCAAGCTCGGCATTGGCTTTGTGCTTGATATGCAGCACTCTGGCAATGTAGAATATCAGCAGCACGAACAGCCCCAAGCCGCCAATAAGCGAGATGTTGACAATGCGCATCCGTCGGCGCTCGGCGGCGTGCAGTTTGGCATCGTTCTCGCGCTTCATCTCCTCAATCATCCGCGTGCGCTCAACCTCGGCGTTTTTTATTGAGTTGAGGGCGTTCTCGTTCACTTGCTCCGACTTGTATTGGTCGTATTTTTCATAGTGGGCCAGAGCGTTTTTGTAGTCCTCAAGGAGCAGATAGACTTCGTAAAGACGCCGGTGATAGGTTTTCTTGTCGGCAGCCGGGCTGTCATCGTCAAAAAACTTCTCCAGTTTCAGCAATATTGCCAGCGCGTCATCGTATCTGTGAAAAAACACAAGATAGTCGGCGTAAGTGTACCGGTCGAGGAGGTAGCTGAAAGGGTCGCCCACCTTCAGATTATAGTTGCCCACTTTCTTAATGTATATGTAGCAGCTGTCGGCGTAAACGCTTTTGCCCGTGTAGTTCGCCAATTGAATGTAAGCCTTGGCAAGGTCGGTGTATGCCCAATATTTTATTGTGATAAAATTCTCATTGTCAGTATTTTTTGTTTCGAACAGATAAATCGATTTTTTCAGATTCTCGATGGCGCTGGTTATCAGGGTGTCCGATTTTTTCGAGAGCAGCTGGCCAATACAACGGTAGTATGTGGCCATATCCAGGGTGTCGTTCATAAGAGTGGCGAACGCCAAGGCCTTCTGGTAGTTTTCTTCGGCGTTGGCATACAGTTTCATATGTGTGTACACATCGCCTAAATCCTTGTATGTCTGACAAATGCCTGCCGTATCTTGCAGTGTGATGTAGATGTTGAGCGCCCGGTTGAAATAGAGAAAAATGCTGTCGGGTACGTTCAAATCCTCATAGCAGAGTCCCGCACCAAGGCAGGCTTGCGCAACGTATTTGTTTTTTGAGGTGTCGTTGTACACGTGCATCGCCTTCAGAGTGTAATCCAGCGCATCGCGCGCGTCGTCTTTTATGTAATATGCGTAGCCGAGTTCGTAGTAATCGCAGGAAATCAGCTCTGAATCAGTTGGTTGGCAGTATTCCAGCGAGAGCGCGGCATATTTCATTATGGTGTCGATGTTGTCGGAGGCAATTGCCATCCTGCAGTACTCCTTTGCTTTTTCAATGTCGGGCTCGCGTTTTTTTATCACAACGAGCTTATTGTTGAGATTGGGCTGCTCTGTTTCGGCAAGATTGGCGGTGTCAAGGTCTTCGCTCTGACTATAAGCAATTTGCGACAGCATAAACAAAACCGCTGCTGCAAAAAAAACTGTAAACCGCGACAGTGTGTGCCGTGTGGTTTTGCCACAATTGTTTTCAAAATTGCTCATATCAAATTGGTTTTCAACCGTCAATATTTCTATTGGCTACTTCCTGCGCACAGGAGTAATACAAATTTATGTAATTTCAATTAAAAAATATACGCAAGGTTGAAAAAGTTGGGATTCGGGCTTTGGTTTGCGTTTTTTCAATCAAATCCTCACGCCCATAATCACCACGTCGTCGGTTTGGTTTTCGGCCGGACCGCGCCACTCCTTGAAGATAAGGTTCAGCAATTCGCGTTGCTCGTCCATTGTGCGGTTGTGGATTTCGAGAAGCAGGTCGAGCAGGCGGCCTTTTTGGAATTTTATGGATGTCTCGTAGTTGAACTGGTCTTGGAAACCGTCGGAATAGGTGTAGAGGCAGTCGCCTTTGCGCAGCTCCATTGTAACGGTCTTGAACGGCCTCATATCTATGGCGATACCTACCGGCATACGGTCGGGTTTGATGACCTGCACCTTGTTGTCGCGGATGAGCACCAACGGAGTGTTGGCCCCGGCAAACGAGAGCGTCATCGTTTTTTCGTTCACCACATAAACCGCCGCATCCATACCATCAAGCACTTGGGCAGTCAGTTTCTCGGGCGTTTCCTCGCTTTGGCGGAGGTTATGCGTTATCGCTTCGCGCAGCTTGTTGAGGATGGCGTCGGGGGTAATGTCCTGGCTTACAATATAATTTAGGTTCGTCATTCCCAGCACGCTCATAAATCCGCCCGGCACGCCGTGGCCTGTGCAGTCGGCAATAATGCAAACTTTGTTGTCGCCAAACTGGCCAACCCAGTAGAAGTCGCCGCTCACCACGTTGCACGGTTTGTAGAGCAGAAAATAGTCGGGGAAGACTTTGCCGATGGCCTCTTCGGGTGTGAGCAGGGCCCGCTGGATTCGCCGCGCGTAGTTGATGCTGGCGCGAATCTCTTTGCTCTGCTGCTCAATGTGGTCGCGCTGTGTCTCAATCTCCTCTTTTTGCTCAATAAGGAGTGTGTTTTTTTGAGTGAGCTCCGCGTTTGCTTTCTTCTTGAATTTCAGTACTCTGGAGATGTAGAACACCAATAGCGAAATCAAGAACAATCCGCCGATGAGCGAGAAAATGGCGATTTGCATCTGCCGCTTTTCGGCGTTATGGATTTGCATATCTTTCTCGCGCTCAACCTTTTCAATCGTCACGGCCTGCTGCGTTTTGGCATCCGAAAGAGCGGCCATTGTGCTGTCGTTCAGGTTTTTCCACCCATACTCGCGTTGCTTTTCCGAATGTTCGTAGGCCCGTTTGTAGTCGCCGAGCAGAAGGCAAACCTCCTTGAAACGGCGGTGATAGTCCTCGTAAGCCGCTGGCGCCGTCTCATCGTTGAAGCTGTTCCCCAGGCTCGTCATAAAGATTCTCGCCTCGTCGTACCGCTTGTAAAAAATCATATAATCGACATAGACGTAGTAGAACTTGCGGAATTCGGCTGTCGGGGCGTTTTTGATGAAATATTTCTCGGCTTTCTGATGATAGTTGTAGCTGCTGTCGGCATATTCAGTCTTGCCGGTTTTTTGCGCAAGTTTGATGTAAATTGATGAAAATATGCGATATACGTAGAACCGTGTGTACGAGTCGTCGGCCTCGAAAATGCCGGCGGCTTTTTTAAGGTAACCGGTTGCGGTCAGCATTTCTCTGACCGAGCTATTCTCTTGCTCGTCAACCGATTGCGCGAGCAGAAACAGGTCGTAGCCGTATTCGTGGCTGCTTTTCCGCAGCGAGTCAATTCCGAGAGTTCTTTTGAAATAGTCCTCCGCCTCTTTGAACAGTTTTTTGTTGAGGTATATTTCGCCCAAATGACGATAGCAGTCAACCAAGAGAATCGTGTCATTAATCTTCTTGCTGATATCCAACGCTTTATCCATATAATGTGTCGCGCTGTCGATGTCATTCAAATCATCGAAAACGAGCGCCAGCCGCTGATATGTTTTTGCCATCATCTTTGAATCGTCGAGCTTCGACGAATATTTGATGGATTTCTGATGGAAAAGCAGTGCGTTTTTGAACTCCTCGTCTTTGTGGTACGATTCGGCTATAGCATAATAATTGTTTGCAAATAACGAATAATCAGTGTATTGGCAGTATTCCAGCGAGAGCAGCGCGTATTTTTGAATGGTGTCAGAAATCTCGGCAGCCATTGCTATCTCGCAGAAATACTTGGCTTTAACGCTATCAGGGCTGTCAGGCTTGATGAACGACAGAAGACTGTCGATTTTTGTTTGGTGCGGATCGACGTAAACCTCTGGTTTTATTGCCAAATTATCTTCTTGGGAATAAGCGATTTGTGGCCGTGCGAGCAATGCCGCAGCCAATAAAACAATAAGGTTTATCGATGTTAGGTAGCCCCCCCTCATAATTGTGGCCTAAAAATAAACATTTTTAGGTATGTGGCAACCTAATCTTCAACCTTTTGTTTAACCAATCAAAATGGTAGGTTTTTGCTGGATTTCGGACCGCCAAACTCTCAGTTTTTTTGGTCTTCCTCAATCATTTTCAGCAGTTCTTGCGGCGCCACAGCCTCGTCAACCCCACGTTTCACAAGCGTTTTGCCTTTGTACAGGTTCACCTTGCCGGGACCAGCGCCCACGTAGCCGTAATCGGCATCGGCCATCTCGCCGGGGCCGTTCACAATGCAGCCCATCACGGCGATTTTCAGGCCGGTCAGGTGCGCTGTGGCTTTCTTCACTTCGGCAAGTCCCTTCTCAATATTGTAGAGAGTGCGGCCGCACGATGGGCACGAGATGTACTCGGTGCGGGTGTAGCGGGCGCGCGCCGATTGCAGAATGGCGAAAGCCGTGTCGGTAACCGTTTTGACGTTGATGCGCGCGAAATTGCTCAGCCACAGGCCGTTGGCCATTCCATCAATGAAGAACAAACCATTGTCAGCCGCGGCTTTCAGCTGAAACTGCGCCACATCGGGTTCCTTGTAGATGCTGCTCACCACAACCGGCAGGTTTACGCCGTTGGCAATCAGTCTGTTGAAGATTGCACGCTGCTCGGCGGCTTGGTTCACGCACATTGAGCACGCAATGAGCACAACGGTCGGGTCCGATTTCAGCACCGCCATTGCTTCGGGCGTCAGTGTGCCGAGGCTCACCATCACCCAGTTGCGCTTGTCCGACTTGTATTTGGCTGATAAATAAGTGTTTAATCCATAGAGAGGCTCAAAATTGCTGTCTTTTATCCAGACTTTGTAGTCGATTAATAGCGAAATATTTTTAGTCTTGAAGTCTGGTAAATCCATTTCGGGTGCGCCAAAATACAGAACATCAGGCGATTGCTTGCCGCCAGTGATGGTCATTGTATTCAGGTCGAAAGTGATGTCGAGCGATTTGAGCGTTTCCATCGAAAGGTCGGGCAAATCGCAGATTACCAGCGGCTTGGTGTTGTCGAATGATGGATTTAGACTAGTGTCACGCTTGCTGAAACAGAACGGGTCGAAAGCCAGCGGTTCGTTGTAGTTGATTTTCACGTTCTTGTTTGGGCCGGCAAAGTAGTCGGCAAGCATCTGTGCGGGTGGTATTTCGCTGGCCGGACTGCCGGTGAGCGACACGCGGATAGTGTCGCCAATGCCGTCGGCAAGCAGCGTACCAATGCCCACAGCCGATTTAATGATTCCGTCGGTTCCGGCACCTGCTTCGGTCACGCCCAAATGGATTGGAAAATTCATCTTTTCAGCGGCCATTTGCTTGACAAGCAAGCGGTAAGCCTGCACCATAACCACTGTGTTGCTCGATTTGAGCGAAACGGCAACATTCTGAAAGTCATATTTTTGGCAAACGCGCAAGAATTCCATCGTTGCTTCAACCATTCCGGCCGGGGTATCGCCGTAGCGTGACATTATGCGGTCCGACAGCGAGCCGTGGTTAGTGCCTATGCGCAGTGCGGTGCCGTGTTCCTTGCAGATATTCAGCAGCTTAAGCAGTCGTGCGTCGAGTTTTTCCAGTTCAGCTTGGTATTCTTCGTCGGTGAATTCAAGCGTGGTGAAAGTGGCGCGTTTCTCAAGATAGTTGCCGGGGTTAATACGCACTTTGTCAACAAATTGCGCGGCAATATCGGCCAACTGCGCATTGAAGTGCACATCGGCCACAATGGGTTTTGTGTAGCCTTTCGCCACCAGTTCGTTTTTAATATCGCGCAAGGCGTAGGCGTCTTTCTCATCAATAGCCGTAAAACGCACCAATTCGGCGCCCGCATCAAAAATCTCAATTGCCTGGCGCACAGATGCTTCCACATCGTGAGTTGGTGTGTTGGCCATCGACTGCACACGAACGGGGTTTGCGCCGCCCATTTGAAGGTTGCCTATTGTAATTTCGTGAGTTTCAAAGCGTTTGTCGGTAAACGACGAGTTGACAAGGTCCATTTTTTCTGTTGTTTAATCGGTGTCCCGACAGCTATCGGGAGGTGAATTTTTAATCGGTCGCACGTGTTGTGTAGAGACGTTGCGCGCAACGTCTCTACTATTCCTGCGACAGTTTTGTAATCTGCGCAATGTACTTCCCAATAATGTCAAATTCCAGATTGACAACGGTTCCTTCCTTGATTGTGTGGAAGTTAGTGTTGTCGAAGGTGTAGGGAATTATGCAGACTTGGAACGAATTGCGCGTTGGGCGGCAGACGGTCAGGCTCACGCCGTTGACGGTTACAGAGCCCTTATCCACAGTTAGATAGCCGCGCTTGGCCATCTCTTTGTCGAAATCGTACTCGAAGGTGAAAACGTGGCTTCCTTCGGCGTCTTCAACTTTTGTGCAGCGTGCCGTTTTGTCAACGTGGCCTTGCACAATGTGGCCGTCCAATCGGCCGTTCATCAGCATCGAGCGCTCAACATTCACCTTGTCGCCAACCTTCAGCAGCCCCAGATTCGAGCAGTCGAGCGTCTCTTTCATCGCCGTTACGGTGTAGGTTCCGTCCTTGATGCGAACCACCGTCAGGCAGACGCCGTTGTGCGCCACGCTCTGGTCGATTTTCAACTCGTTGACAAACGAGCATTTCAGCGTGAAATGCAGATTTTCCTGGTCTTTCTCAATGCCGACAACTTCGGCAAACTCTTCAACAATTCCTGAAAACATAGTTCGATGTTTAATTTCAACAACAAAATTTAGCGCCGGTCCACATTGGTTAACCAACTGACTGGCAATAAGATTAACGTTGCGCGGAACTTGCGGTCCCGGCAACGGAAATAATGGCGCAATTTATTAAAATTAGGCTTGCGGGCGAAGGGTGTCGTTAATTTGGTTGACACCTTTCTGTCCGGTTGTGCTCATCTCGCTTCCGCGATAAATCAAGCCGTCTTTTATTATGCCGATAATGGCCCACGACATCAGCAGGCACCACGGCAGAGGGTCGGTGCGGCCGACTTCGACATAGCAATTCACAACACCGACAATGCTGCCAATCAAGGCCATAACATCAAGAATGACCAACGTAATAAAAACACCTTTCATCTTTTTAATTCTTTTGGGGTTATTATTCAACAAATATAACTAAAGAGCTGAATAATTGATAAATCCGAGGCGAAAAATGTGAGGTTTTTGTGTGCGAAATTTGTGAATAAACCATTCTTGAATACCCTTATTCTTTTGTAGATTTGCACTTTGATTTTGAAACCGTAATTTTTAAAACGAATTTTGATGGTTACCTTCTTTAAAACACCTGAAAACAAAGTGATTGCAGTGCAGACGACTGCCGAAATCGCAGCCGCCGACATTGAGAAACTGAACTGGCTTTTCGGCCGTTCGGAGTGCCTGGGACAGAAAGCGCCCGCCGGCTCGTTTGTGGGCCCGCGCAAGGAGATGATTACCCCGTGGAGCACCAACGCCGTCGAGATTACTCAAAATATGGGTATCAGCGGCATTGTCCGCATTGAGGAGTTCGAGGCGCAGAGTGCCGACAAAAAGCACTTCGACCCAATGCTCAAATCGTTCTATAACCAATTGGACCAAAGCATTTTCACTGTCGATATCAAGCCGCAGCCCATTGTCCACATAACCGATATCAGGGCCTACAATAAAAAAGAAGGCTTGGCACTTAAAGAAGAGGAAATCAACTATTTGGAAGGCCTTGCAAAGAAACTCGGTCGTCCGCTTACCGACAGCGAGGTGTTTGGATTCTCGCAGGTGAACTCGGAGCACTGCCGCCACAAAATCTTTGGCGGACAGTTTATTATCGATGGCGAGGAGAAGAAGGAAACGCTCTTCGGCCTGATTAAAAAGACTACAAAAACCAACCCGAACAACGTGGTTTCGGCCTACAAAGACAACTGCGCGTTTATGCAGGGACACACTCTGGAGCAGTTTGCACCGGCCGCGCAGGAGAAATCGGATTTCTTTGAAGTGACTGATTACGAGTCGGTTTACTCGCTGAAAGCCGAAACTCACAACTTCCCCACAACAGTGGAGCCGTTCAATGGTGCCGCAACTGGTTCGGGCGGCGAAATCCGCGACCGTATGGGAGGCGGCAAGGGCAGTATGCCGATTGCCGGAACGGCCGTTTATATGACTTCGTATCCGCGCCTTGACGGCGGACGTGAGTGGGAGAAGGCCACCGAGCCGCGTCCTTGGCTCTATCAGACGCCGGAGCAGATTCTTATCAAGGCGTCGAACGGCGCGAGCGACTTCGGCAACAAGTTCGGACAGCCGCTTATCTGCGGAAGTTTGCTCACAATGGAGCACTTCGAGCAATACAAGAAATTCGGTTTCGACAAGGTGATAATGATGGCCGGCGGCGTGGGCTACGCCAAAAAGAAGGACTGCCTGAAGGCCGACCCCGAGCCGGGCGACAAAGTGGTGATTCTGGGCGGCGACAACTACCGTATTGGAATGGGCGGCGGCGCAGTGTCGTCGGTTGCCACGGGCGAGTACAACAACTCGATTGAGTTGAACGCCGTACAGCGTTCGAACCCCGAAATGCAGCGCCGCGTTTACAACGCAATCCGCGCCCTGAGCGAGCAGTCGGACAACCCGATTGTCTCTATCCACGACCACGGCGCAGGCGGCCACCTGAACTGCCTTTCGGAGTTGGTGGAGGCCACAGGTGGCGTTATCGACATTCGCAAACTGCCTATCGGCGACCCGACATTGTCTGACAAGGAGATTGTGGGCAACGAGAGTCAGGAGCGTATGGGTTTGGTGCTGAAAGACAAGGATATAGACCACCTGAAGAAGATTGCCGACCGCGAGCGCGCGCCAATGTACGTTGTGGGCGAGGCCACAGGCGATATGCAGTTTCGATTCACCGACAAGCAAACCAACGAAGACCCTATCAATCTGCAACTTGCCGATATGTTTGGCAATCCGCCGCGCACCATAATGAACGACAAAACCGTCAAAGAGCAATATGCCGATTTGAAATACGACACCGCAAAAGTGGCCGATTATCTGGAGCAAGTGCTTCAACTTGAGTCGGTTGCGTGCAAAGACTGGCTCACCAACAAGGTCGACCGCTCGGTGACCGGAAAGGTTGCAATGCAGCAGTGCGCCGGCCCGCTTCACCTGCCGCTCAACGACTGCGGCGTGGTAGCGCTTGATTATCAAGGCAAATACGGTGTTGCCACTTCGGTTGGTCACGCACCGCTTTGCGCGATGATTAATCCTGCCAAAGGTTCACGGATGGCTGTGGCCGAAGCACTTACAAATATTGTCTGGGCGCCGATTCAGGACAAACTGAAAGGCATTTCGTTGAGCGCCAACTGGATGTGGCCGTGCTTCAATCCGGGCGAGGACGCAAGACTCTATAAGGCTGTTGAGGCTTTGAGCGACTTCTGTATCAAGTTGGGAATCAACGTTCCAACAGGTAAGGACTCGCTCTCAATGACGCAGAAATATCCGAACGGCGACAAGGTTCTGTCGCCCGGAACGGTGATTGTTTCGGCCGTTGGCGAGACCACCGATATCCGCAAGGCTGTGTCGCCCGTGCTGCACAACGTGAAGTCGGAACTGATTTATATCGATTTGTCGAAAGACGCCTTGAAACTTGGCGGTTCGGCGTTTGCACAGATAATCAACGGCGTGGGTGCCGATTGTCCCGACGTTACTGATACTGAATATTTTGCAAAGGCGTTCAACGCTGTTCAAGGCTTGATTGAAGGCGGTCTGGTGATTGCCGGACACGATGTTTCGGCCGGCGGTCTGGTTACCACATTGCTCGAAATGGCCTTCTCGAACGACGAAGCAGGTCTGAATATCAATCTTGCCGACTTTGGCGAGAGCGACCCTGTGAAACTGTTGTTTGCTGAAAATCCGGCACTTGTGCTGCAGGTTGCCGCCGACGGCAAAGCCGCTGATGCACTCAAAAAGGCGGGCGTGGCATTCAAGACTATTGGCACGCTGGGCACTGCCGGCAAACTCGACATTGCCGCAGGCGCAAACAGTTACTCATTCGATATCAAAAAGTTGCGCGACACTTGGTTCCGCACTTCGTATCTGCTCGACTGCGACCAAACTCAAAACGGCCTGGCACTCGAGCGCTTCAACAACTACAAGAACCACGCCCACAAGTTCGATTTCAAAGCCTTCGACGGCTCGGCAAAATCGCTTGGTATCGACCTGAAACGCCGTACAAAGAGCGGCATTAAGGCTGCCATAATCCGCGAGAAGGGCAACCAATGCGACCGCGAGGTGGCCTATATGCTCTACACCGCCGGCTTCGATGTGAAAGACGTTCATATGACCGACCTTGTGAGCGGCCGCGAGACGCTTGAGGATGTGAATATGATAATCTTCGTCGGCGGATTCTCGAATTCCGACGTTCTGGGTTCGGCAAAAGGCTGGGCCGGCGCGTTCCTTTACAACGAGAAGGCCAAAAAGGCGCTTGAGAACTTCTACGCCCGCCCCGACACGCTGAGTATGGGTATCTGCAACGGCTGTCAGGTGATGGTTGAACTCGGACTTATCAATCCCACCGACACTGAGAAGCCGCGGATGCTGCACAACAAGTCGCACAAGTTCGAATCGGGCTTTGTTGACGTTGTTATCGAGCCGAACAACAGCGTGTTCTTCAAGAATATGGCAGGAATGAGACTTGGTGTTTGGGTGGCTCACGGCGAAGGCCAATTCAGTTTCCCATACAGCGAGGACAAATACAACATTCCTGTTAAATACGCTTACGGCACCTATCCTGCCAACCCGAACGGCTCGGCGTTCAACGCTGCCGGCATTTGCTCGGCCGACGGCCGCCACGTGGCAATGATGCCGCACCCCGAGCGCGCCCTGTTCCCGTGGCAGTGGCCGCACTACCCCGAGGGCCGCAGACAAGACGATTTGTCGCCGTGGGCAATCGCTCTGCGGAATGCTTACGAGTGGGTGAAGGCGAAGAAAGGGTAAGAAGTTTAGAGTTTAGAAGTTTAGCGCTTCGCGATAAGAAAAAAATCCCGTTCGAGTTTCGGACGGGATTTTTTTCAGCGACGATGAAAAAATCCGCAGGCAACCTCTAAAAGATTAACTGCGGATTTTAAAATTTTAACGAACATCTACAGAACGTTGTTTCAACCTTTTAACCACATCTTCTATTGGTATTGCGATTTTACTCCAACATATAATGGCAGCTTCATAACCTCCGGACTCTTTTTTTGATTAGCATTGAAAATGTACAAACAACAACCACCAACACCACCTTTTTCACCGCGGTAAAACCAATCTTTTTCGTCAGAAAAGAATTTTATTTTATTACCTATGACACCTACGAACCCCATTTTTGCCCCGGCAAGATTAAAATCATTAGTGTCTATGCTAAAAATAAAGCTTAAATACCTTGCTTCATAGTCATTAAGCGTTGCAAGGGTATCTACTCCCATTTGGTCTAAATGATTCAACAACTCAACCGGTATTTCCTCAAAAATTCGCACTTGTCGTTCTTTGATTGTTTGTGCCGTACTGCCATTTGAATTGTTTTGGGCATAGCCGGTTGCGCAAATTACGGCAAGCGCAATGGTCAGAATGGTTGTTTGTGTGTTCATCATAAAACTTTTTTTGCTGTTTGTAATATGGGCGCAAGATAGAAAAAACTGAACCCCGAAAACAGTTTTATTCACATTCACTTCGGCTGAAGATTAGGCGCAGAGCGATTTCTGCGAAAGCACTATGAGCGCAGACATATTTTTTAATGCTATTCGCCGCTATTCGCCAATTTATTATTCATCAAATTATTTGATGCAAAATCGCGCATTTAATAAAACCTATTGTTGAAAACTTCCGTTTAACGACACATAAAGAAAAGATAGATAGTTTTTTTCATAAGGTTTGAGTTAGTTAGTAAAAGGGCCTCCGAATAACATCCGGAGGCCTTTTACTTTTGTGCCGACCATCGCCAATCTGACGCATTGCTGGAGCTTTTTTTCAGCGGTGTGCGTTTTTTATCGCTCTTGAAGGTTGAGGTTTCAACTATTTTATAAATTTGAGACGACGAATTTTAATACACACTAATATCATTTGTGATGGGAGATTTTGAGAAGAACGATTTCAAGAGGGATTCTGATACAGTATTTTCGAAAGTTGTGAAAGCGGGCAAGCGCACCTATTTTTTCGATGTAAAAACAACCCGCCAGAACGAGCATTATATTACTGTAACTGAGAGCAAAAAGATTTTTGAGGACAACGGCGGCGCCCATTTTGAGAAACACAAGATTTTCTTGTACAAAGAAGATTTTGAGAAGTTTATGGACGCGTTCGACGAGGTTCTCGACTATGTTGACGAGCGCAACGGCGAGGCTCCGGCTAAAGACAAAGACCCAGAGCTGGATGCAGACAAGTTCACCAGCGTTGATTACGACGATCTTGATGAATAAAACGCAGTCTTAGTAAAGGATTCGCCCCAACGGGGCAGAAGTACATAGCCCAAGGCATCGCCTTGGGTGGAATGCGCAATCATTGGAAACGCCCTGCAAGGGCAAAAGTCATTTTTGGTTTTGCTTTCATTCGTCCTTACAGGGTCAAAAACACATACATCACCTTCATAACTAAGGTGTTAGTTTGGGTTATACGAGTTGCCCTTTCAAGGCGAGGCATAATTGTATAAATGATTTTAGAACGGCAGCTCGTTGGGGTCGGTTTCGTCAGTTCCGAGCTCGTCAAGGTCGTTAAAATCAATTTCGTTGGTGTCCTGCTCCTCTTTCAGCTTGCTGGTGACAAACTCGTCTATCTCATCGAATGTCAGTGTTTTGACATTGGTAATCAGAAAGTCGGTTTTCAGGAAATTGCCATAGAGGTTGCACTCCTCAACTGCGTCGAGCAATGTCTGGTGGCACGGAACGTCTAACGGAATGAGCACCGTTAGGGCAGCGTATTTGCCTTGAAATTCAATATTTTCGATGGTCGAGCGGTTGTTTTTAAGAGCCGTGTCAAATTCCGATTGTATTACGTGCTGCTGGTAGGGCGCAAACTCTTCGACATTGTTGCCCACAAGCGCCACAAAGTAGCGCAGCATCTTGCCGCGGCCGCCCAAACCGGTCGAGACAAACACCTGCCGCTCGTTGAGCAGGTTGCCTTCAATCAGCATCTTGCTCTCCTGCAGAGCCATCACAGCCCACTCGTGCTGCCGGTTCGACTTGTCTTTCGAGTACTCCTCAAGGATGCGGAAGGCGCGCGGATCGTCGATGCTGGCAAGCAGAATCATCCGGTCGCGCAACTGCTCATCGGTGAGTTCGGGAGCCATCAAATCCTCAACATCTTTGAGCTCAGCCGAGTTATCGCGCCTGATTTTCTTCGAGTGTTTGAAGTATTCCATCTGCAAATCGATGTCGATAGGCTCATCAACAACATTGAAGCTGCTGTCGCCCGAGGCCAGATTCGAGAGTTCCTTAAATAAGTTAAACAAGTTGCTGTTCATCCGTCGATTTTTAGATTACAAAGTTGCATAAAAATTAGCTACCGAATACAGTGCCCATATTTTTTTGCGCGGCAACGTGGCCAAAATATGTATTTTTGGTAAAATTTTAAACTGATGGTACCTATCGATGTCAGAATTTCGAAGCACTACAAGGCGAGTGCGCTGATTATTTTTGTGTTGGCCGTGGTGGCCATAACCGCAATGCTGCCGCGTCAGCGCCAGTTCAAATACGAGCTTCAGAAGGGCAAGGTGTGGCAGTATGAGGATTTGTACGCGCCTTTCGACTTTGTTGTGCTCAAGACCAACGCCGAAATCAAGGAGGAGCGCGACAACATCCACAAAAACGCAAAGCCTTATTTCACAGTTATTTCAACGGTTTATCCGGAGCAGCGCGTTAAGTTTGAGCAGGAGTTCGACCGTCGGTTTGCATCGGCAATGGACGTTGTGCGCAGCAGGTTTCCCGACCTTTCGGTTGACGGCGACACCATTAAGTCGCGGCTGCGCAATTTTGCTCTCGCAGCGTTGGAATCGGTTTATTCCAAGGGAGTTACAAACTATACCGAGGTGCTTGACAAAGACAATGGTCAGGGGGCGGTGGTGCTTGTTGAGAATAAGGTGGGGCGCACGGTTCCCGCAGCTGAGGTTTTTACCACTCACTCGGCGCAAAAATATGTGAGTGAGCTGATTACAATGAAGTTCAACGCCAATCAGGTGTTGTTCACGGCTGTTGAATATCTGAACATCTACGATTTCATCAAACCAAACATTGAATATGATAAAACGCTGACAACCAAGGCTCGGCAGGCGCTTGAGGAGCAGCTGTCGGAGTCGCGCGGAATGGTGCAGGCGGGGCAGTTGATTATTGCCCACAACGAGCCAATGAACGACCAGAACCTGCGGGTTCTGCGGTCGCTGCGGCGCGAGTTCCAGAGCGCGGGCGTTGCGTCGGGGCTGGTGTCGTGGACGCTGGTTGGCCAGATTCTGGTAGTGGCCATACTGCTGGCTCTGCTGTTTGTGTTTGTGATTTTGAACCGTCCGCGCATCTACTCGCACACGCGCCACCTCTTTTTTGTGGTGGGGCTTGTGGTGGTGATGGTTGGAATGATGTGCGTGTCGATACGGCTTCAGCTGGGGCACGCCTATCTGCTGCCGTTCGCCATTCTGCCAATCATTCTGCGCACTTTCTACGACGGCCATCTGGCATTCATCGCGCACATTATCACCTCCATTTTGTGCGGTCTGCTCATATCGAGCGGCTACGAATTCATTATGCTTCAGGCCGTTGCCGGGATGGTGGCCATTTTCTGTCTCTCGAAGATTGCCAAACGCCGCCAGCTTTTCACGGCAGTGCTGATGGTAACAGCTTCGTATATAATCACTTACACAGGTATGTCGCTTTTGCAGGAAGGGCGGTTGGCCAACATCGGGCTTAGACCGTATATGTGGTTTATAATCAATGGCTTGTTCCTGTTTGTAAGCTATCCGCTGATATTCTTCTTCGAGCGTCTGTTCGGTTTGGTTTCCGATGTGACGCTGCTGGAGTTGTCGGACACCAACCATCCGCTGCTGCGCGAACTGGCCGAGAAGGCGCCGGGCACGTTCCAGCACGTGATGCAGGTGGCCAATCTGGCCGAAGACGCCATCCGAAACATCGGTGGCAACCCGCTGCTGGCCCGCGTGGGCGCGCTCTATCACGACATCGGCAAAACAGCTATGCCACAGTTTTTTATTGAGAACCAGGTGGGAGCGAGCCCGCACAACACGCTAAGCAACGAGGCGAGCGCCGATATAATCATCAGCCACGTTAAGCACGGCGAGGCGTTGGCCAAAAGCTACAAGCTGCCGCCGCGCGTTATCGATTTCATCACCACTCACCACGGAACCGATGTGGTGCGCTATTTCTATAATAATGAGGTAAATACCAACGGTGCCGACAATGTGGATGTGGCAAAATACACCTATCCCGGTCCGTCGCCGGTGACGAAAGAAACGGCCGTGGTGATGCTCGCCGACTCGGTTGAGGCCGCCTCGCGCACCATCAAAGACTACTCGCCCGAGGTGATTAGCGCTTTGGTTGAGGAGATTGTGGACGACAAAATTGAACACGGCCAAATGAACCACGCCGAACTGACTTTCCGCGACATTGAAACTGTGAAAATGTTTTTCAAACAGAAGTTGCAGAACATTTACCACACGCGGATTGAGTATCCGAAGAACATATGACGCTTATTTTTTTGATTTTCAATGCTTATCGTCGTACACGCGCTGCCCAAAGATTGACGAACCCACGCGCACCAATGTTGAGCCGTGGGCGATGGCCAGTTGGTAGTCGCCCGACATTCCCATTGAGAGTTCCTTAAACTCGTCAGAACCAGCAAAATAGTCGGTTTTGAGAGTGTCGAAAATCTGCTTCAGATTGGCGAACTCGCGGTTGGTCTGCTCGGTGTTGTCGGTCAGGCTGCCGATGCCCATAACACCGCAGATGCGCACGTTCTGCAATGTCCGAAACTCGTCTGACTCAAGCAGTTGGCGGGCTTCGTCGAGCGTCAGGCCGAACTTTGTCTCTTCGGTGGCAATGTGGAATTGCAGCAGGCAGCGCACCACCACGCCGTGTTTGGCGGCTTCCTTGTTGATTTCGACCAGCAGTTTCAGACTGTCAACGCTGTGTATCAGGCTGATATAACTGATGATATATTTTATTTTGTTGGTCTGCAGGTGACCGATGAAGTGCCATTCAATGTCCTTCGGCAGGTCTTCGTGCTTCTGCTTGAGTTCCTGCGCGTGGCTCTCGCCAAAAATGCGCTGCCCAGCGTTGTAGGCTTCCAGAATGTCTTCTTCAGGCTTTGTCTTCGACACCGCCACAAGCCGCACCCCAGCAGGCAGCGTCGATTTTATACGGTTCAGATTTTCAGATATGCTCATAGTTGTTTAATCGTTTAATTGGTGAATCGTTTATAGTTTAGCGCTTCGCTGTTGAGAAGGTTTAGCGCTTCGCTGTTTAGTTAAATTTTCTAAACTCTCTCAACCTTCTGAACTTAAAACTTACAACTTAAACTTGTTTAATCGTTTAATTGGTTGTTTAAAGTTTTGCGTATCGCTGTTTAGTCTCAACTTTCTCAACATTCTCAACTTCTTATCCCAACTTAAAACTTAAAACTCAAATCACTTTCTCGTCTGTCCTTCGCCCGTCACGAGCCACTTGTACGAGTTGAGTTCGCGCAAGGCCATTGGGCCGCGGGCGTGCAGTTTCTGTGTTGAGATACCGATTTCGGCACCCAGACCGAACTGCGCGCCGTCGGTGAAGGCCGTCGGGGCGTTCACGTAAACCACAGCAGCGTCAACTGCCTTGCGGAACAAATCGGCATTTGCCTGATTGTCAGTTACAATGCACTCGCTGTGGCGCGAACTGTAGCGGGCAATGTGAGCCAGCGCTTCGTCAATCGAGCCAACGGTTTTGACAGCCATTTTATAATCCATAAACTCGGTGCCAAACGATTGGTCGTCAGCGTGTTGCAGAAGCGCAGCAGGATATTTTCCGTCCAATGCGGCATAGGCCTGCTCGTCGGCATAGACAATGACGTTTTTGGTGGCGCAATCGGCAATCAGCGCGGACAGGTCGGCCAGGCGTTTCTGATTGATAATCACGCAGTCCAAGGCATTGCAGACGCTTACGCGGCGTGTTTTGGCGTTGAAGATTATTCGTTTTCCCCACTCAAGGTTGCCGAACTCGTCGAAATAGGTGTGGCAGATGCCAGCGCCAGTCTCGATGACGGGCACAATGGAATTTTGGCGCACAAAATCGATGAGCCGCTTGCTGCCGCGCGGAATTATCAAATCAACATAGTCTGTGGCCTTCAGCAGTTGCTCGGTTTCGGCGTGACCTGCGGGCAAGAGCGCAATGCAGTTCTCATCAACACCGTGGCGGCGCAGCACTTCCTTGATGATGCCAACACCCACAACGTTCGAGTCGTAGGCGTCGGAACCGCCCTTCAAGATGCAGGCGTTGCCCGATTTCAGACAGAGCGAGAAGACGTCGTAGGTGACGTTCGGGCGCGCTTCGTAAATCATTCCAATAACACCGATTGGCACGGTTACCTTTTTGAGTTTCAGTCCGTTGGGCAGTTCGCGCTCTTCAAGCGTGCGGCCAACAGGATAAGGTAGCGACGCCACGTTGCGCATATCGCCCGCAATGTCGGCAATGCGCTGCTCGGTGAGTTGCAGACGGTCGTAAACGGGGTTGGCCTTGTCCATTCGGGCCAAATCCTTGTTATTGGCGGCCAGAATCTCGCCAGTGCGCGCCACAATGGCGTCGGCCACGTCGCGCAAAATATCGTTAATCTTCTCTTCGGTCAGGAAAACCATACCGCGGCTCGCCTGCCGGACTTTCTCAAATAACTCTGTGCAATCCATAACTTAAACGCAAACTAAAATCTAAAATGCGGACACTAGCGCTGAGCGCCAATGCTAGCGAAAACTGAAGTGCAAACTTAAATGATTTTCAATCGTTCACGCATTCAATTATTCAATAAATCAATCTTTCAATTCAAAACCAGGTAGTCGTAGTGCACAAACGGGCGGCTCTGTTTTTTGCCCATACACTCGGCCACGGTCTGCGAGTCGTACATTGCCCGACCAATGCCAAGTTCCTGACCGTCAGGTCCGTAGATGCCAACAATATCGCCTTTTTCGAAAGAGCCCTCAACGCCAGTTATGCCGATGAAGAGCAGGCTGGTTGCCTTTTCACCCGTCAAGGCTTCCATTGCACCCTGATTGACAGTTACATAACCTTTGGCAAACGACTGCGAGTGCGCCAGCCATTTTTTCACGTTTGTGGTTTTGTTGTGCGGCACAAAGTGGGTGAAATCCTTCAGGCGGTTGTTCACAATGTCGAGCAGCACATTGTCGCGGGTGCCGTTGGCAATGAACACGTTGATGCCCTCGCCGGCTATTTTTGCGGCAATGGAGCATTTGGTGAGCATTCCGCCACGGCCGAAACCCGATTTTGTGGGGGCTATGTACTTCTGCAGCGATGCGAATCCGGTGTCGATGGTGCGAATCAGCTTTGAGCCGGGCTGGTCGGGCGCGCCAGTGAACACGCCGTCGATGTTCGAGAGGATGAACAACGAGTCGCAGTTCATCATTGAGGCCATCAGGCCCGACAGCTCGTCGTTGTCGGTGAACATAAGCTCCGTTACCGATATTGTATCGTTCTCATTCACAATCGGAATCACGTGGTTTTCAAGCATCGTGGTGATGCAGTTTTTCATATTCAGGTAGTGGCGGCGGTCGCCAAAATTCTCTTTTGTAGTGAGCACTTGCGCGCACTGAAGTCCTTTGCTGCTAAACAGTTGCGTGTATAACGACATCAGTTTCACCTGTCCCACGGCGGCCCAAAGCTGCTTGGCGGCCACAAGGTCGGTTTTCTTCGACACGGCCACCTCGCCGCGTCCGGCCGCAACCGCACCCGACGACACCACAATCACCTCAGTGCCAGTCTTTTGCAGCGAGGCAATCTGTTCCACAAGATTTGTGATTCGCGCCACATTGAGCGAGCCGTCGGCTTGCGCCAGCACATTGCTGCCAATCTTTATGGCAATACGTTTGAATTTATTCTGCATCTTCTGTATCTGTTTCGTTTTCAGTTTGTTCGTTTTCCGCATTCTCATCACCCTCATTCTGACCTTCGGTTTCACCTTCAGGCCCATTTTCATCATCAAACTCCATAACGTTGCCGTCCTCGTCAACAATCTGGTCGTCTTCTTCAACCTCAAATCCTTGCAGGTGCTTGATGAAGTCGTTTTTCTTCTTGTTTTCGGCCATCATAAACATATACGACGCCTGCCCGCGCTGTGCCGGCATCTTGCGGTCGCTGCCCTTGATGGAGTGGACAATATCGTTGAACTCCTTGTCGGAACTCAAAACCTGCATAAATCCGCGCTTGTAGGTGAAGAAGTACCACAATTCAGGAGTGATTTCGAGGTAGAGGGTGAGGCCGTCGCCACTGCGCTTGCGCTCAACTTCGAGGGTGCCTTTCACCTTCTTGTTTATCTGCGCGCCGCAAAGGTTGGCAATGCCCAGCTCACCGGTGCTCTGCCAGCAGTTCACCTTCTTGTTCCAAACCATACGCAGCTCCGAGAACATAAACGTGGTGTTCAGCTCGGGCGGAATCACGTTAAGTGTGCCGAAAATGCGCTGTTCGTTCAACATCTTTTTGGCCGGCGCCGAACCTAAAATCGACCGCACACCACGTGTGTAAGTATCGCTTATCAGACTTGCGGGTTGCAGTCCTTCAATCGCTTTCAGTGTGTCGGCAATCCGTTTCATCGCGGCAGCGGGAATAAAGAAGTCGAGTGTCGAAATCATATCGAGCGTGTAGCGGTCGTCGTCGATTTTGTAAACGGTTGAGCCCTTGTTCACCATCTTGATTCGTCCGAGGTTGGCCACAAGATTGATGTCGCCGTCGGAGTTGATGGTGCAGCCGTCCTTCTTGATACACAGGTAGTTGTCCAAGCTGTCGGGTTGAGCCATACGCTCTTTGGTGCTGATTTCGTAAACATTGGTTTTGCTGTTGTAGTGCAGGAATCCTGTTGCGGTGGCCACTGGCACGTTGCTGTAGAGCTTGCGCGGAGTGAGGAACGCGGGGTAGATGTGCACCGAATCGGTGGCCATCATTCCGCCCGAAACCAGGAACTCGTCGCCGTGGCTCATCGGCTGCTCATCAAGCGGGATGAAGACGTCCTGCGGGTCAATTTCGCCGTTGAATTTAATCCAGCTTTCGCCGATTGAGCAACCGTGGTGCATCTTGGTCGAGCCAATGTAGCGCAGCAGCGGTTTGCGGGCCTCCATCTTCACCTGGCCCTGGTAGCTGAAGTGTGGCGACAGGCTGAAATCCTCCTCAAACCTGATTTTGCCCGAGCCATAGGATTGTCCGGTGGAGTCAACAGCAATCGGGTCGAAGCTGATGTACTCAACCGTGCCGTCCGACTCGGTGTAGGTGTAGTCGCCGTGGCCGTAATACTGCTTGCGCGACAAGACGTCAACCGTCACATCTTTGAACTTGTGGTACTGGTTCTCGGTGTCGGCCACCAGCTTGGCGCCTTTCAGGGTTTTCATCTTGGCCATTGGCTGGATGGTCACCTCGCCGTCGGCTGTGAAGATGTTGGCATCGGCTACAGCCAGAAGTTCAACCTGGTGTGCCGATATAATGCTGGTTTTCAGGTCATAATCGGCCACTGGCGATACCCAGTTGAGTGAGTCCTGCCCTTTGTGAACCGACAGGAACAGAGAGCCCTTGGTTGCCGTTTTGGCGGCCTCCGGCTCAATGCGCGACACGCGGCCGCTGGCAAACATCTGCGTGGCTCCGGCCGATGTGAACTGCATTTTCTTCTCCACCATCTTCCAGGCAAACTGCTCTATCCAAGCCGCATAGAGGTTCTCGGGGAAGTCGATGCGGCCATTGCCAAGGTTCGACTTGAACGATGCCAGCTTGGTCGTCATATCCACATCAACCTTGACATTCTCGGTGCTGATGGCCAGCTTGTCCGACAGATTCGAGCCAATCTCAAACTTGGCGTTGTTGCTGCTGAAAGTCGTCTGCTTAAACTCGAACCGCGACGATGTCAGACGGCCGTCGTACAAATCGACAATGCCGCGTCCGTCCATCGATCTCGAGTGGTAGTTGAGTATGCCGCTGAAAGCCACCTCACCGCCGAACATACGCAAAGGCTGGCCAAGGTCTTTCATCACAAGGATGTCTTTGTACGGCTCCCAGTGCACGTAAACCTTGGTGCCCAACACATCGGTGTGAACGCCCTTCTGCTCGGCAATGTTCAGCGCGGTTGTCACGCCGTTGGTCGAGTCGGGGAAGAAGACAAAGTCGTTCGACATCATTCGCGCGTCGGAGAAATCCAACTCGCCATTTCCTCGCAAACCCATATTACTCAACCAGATACTGTTGTGGAACGTGCCCTTGCCTCGGTAGGCCGGATAGCCGTTGTTTGGCGTCTGCTCGACAAAACCGAGCGAGTTATCCTCCTGAAGTACAAGCCCTTGCTTGATAATCGGGAATATGTCGGCAGAGTGCAGCTCGCCCTCGAACTTCATACCCTCGGTTGCAAAGGTGTTCAAACTGTCGATGGTGTACGGATAAATTTGGAAATAGAACGTGTCGCGCGGGTACTTGCCGTCCTGAATGTCCGGGTCGTCGTAGTAAACGTAAGAGTCTTTCTCACTGGCAAATATGGGGTATTGCTTAAGGTTTTTCCGCCCCGATTTGTTGTCGGGCTCGTCGATTTTCAGCTTGCCGGTAATGTTCTCGATGGTGCTCTGCACCTCGGAGAGCAATTGCAAACCCTGCTCGTCAATGCCCGCTTTCACCCTGATATTCAGCGAGTCAACCTGCGACAGCTCCACCATAAAATCGTTGTAGTTGAAACTGAAGTTGCTGCCGTGGAAGGTGAACAAACCGGCATCGATGCGGCCGCCGAAGTCGAAGCACAAATCCTTCTTGACCAGAATCTCCTCGTTTTTCGGATAGAAAATCACGTTCTGCCGCTCGCTCACGTTCACCTTTGGCACGCCTTGAATGGCAAGGTCCATATTGCGCAGGTTCAACACCGCGTTGGTTGCGCCCGACACGGTTTGCGACTCGAAACGGATAAGGTCGTAGTCGATTTTCTCGACAATGCAATCCAAGTAACGGTACATTTTGGGCTTGATACGGCAAAGGTCGGTGCGTGTGTCATAATCCACTATTCCTTTGTACGTCAGGCCGATAAGCAATCGTTTTGTAACCACAAGGCTCATATGGATGTGGCGCGAGAACTCCTCGGCTGTGAAGGGCGCGTCGCCATATTTCCGAGCAAAGCTGCGCAGCATCAGGTAGGGGTGCACATCTTCGAGCCCCTGGTCCTCGTAGTACCGCTCCGAGCTGAAGTAATTCTCCGACTCGAACGTGGCCGTACTGATGCTACTGCCCAGAATATTAGTGAAATAGATGTTGCGGTCGTTCATTGTCCAGCTCAGCAGACCGAAGTTCATCTCCATATTGTGATACGAGTCGTAGTAGGGGCTCCGCGACAGGTTTTCGGGGTTGTTGTCGCGGATGAGGCTTATCTCGCGCTTGTTGTTGGCATATTTGAACTGAAGGCCCGGATGGTAGATGGAGTCGCTGCCGATGGCGATGTTGATTTTGGCGTTGGCCGATGTGATGGCGTCTTTCCTGATGCCAAAATATTCCGACGACACCTTCATAAACAGCTGTTTTTTAAGCAGCGTGTCGCCCTTCTCGTTCACATACTCCACATCGCGGAAGATTGAAAGCCTGGCGGGCTCGGCCACAGTGCCTGTTCCGGCCACCTTGCCGCCCATAATGGTGAATCCGCCAACATAGTTGATGTCGGTGAAAAGGTCCTCAATATCAAAGGTTTTCTCGTCGGAACGGAATTGCGGATACGATGTATTGCCCGATTTTGTTGTCTCCGTAACCTTGTCGGTGAGGGTGCCTTCAAGCGGATAGCCGAAATATCCTAAATGATAGAAAATCACGTTTTTAATTGAGTACGACGACTTGTTGAGCAGAATGTTGTACGACTCAATTTCGGCCCACGACGAATCGCGCGAGATGCCTGCCTTGTCCCAATAAACTGTGGCCTGACCGCCTTTCCATCGGTTCGATATTGGGTTGTAGATGCCCTTTGTGTCGTAAATCACAATGCTGTCTTTGCGCACTATACACTTGAGGTCCAGGCTGTTAAAGTAGTAGCATACGGTATCGTTGATTTTGTTAATCTCAAAGCGGCTGTTACTGCTGACCCACCTCATTCCACCCGACACGTAGATGGCTTTGTCGCGCAGCATATAAATGATACTCACCACATACTTATCTATATCGTTGAGTTTCATTGTCTTATCGTACAATATTGTGTTCAGGCCCTCACACCACTCCTTGTAGTTGCCCTGCTGCGTCATCTCATTTTCGCAAAACACCAATAAGGCATTGATATAGTTGAAGATATGCGGAAAATTCCGGGCACGGCGAGAAATCATCTGATTCGCGAGCTCATAAATTTTCTGTTGCTGCTCCTCGGTAAAAGCACCGCCGTGCCAGTAAGGCGCGAACTCCTTGAGCAGCAGCTTGCCGCTCTCGTAGTTGGCATCCGATTTCGCAAAAAGCGCTTTCAGCTCATCCATAAACACGTATGGGTCGGGCGTGAACATTTTTGTCTGCGAAAAGGCCGTGCCAACCATTACCGCGAAAAACCCGATGACGAGTAGTATCTTTTTCATTATCTGCGTGTTGGTGATTTACAATTTGATGAATTTTGCCGATGTCCAGTCGTTCTGCTCAATCTTGCCCACAAAACCGAGCCCTACCGATTGGGCTTTTTCTTTGAGAACATCAAGGTCGGCCGAATAGAATCCGCTCAGACACAGTATTCCGCCGGCATTCAGGGCCGCTGAGTATGTGGGCATCTGGTCGAGCAGAATATTGCGGTTGATGTTGGCCAGAATCACGTCGAAGTGGCCGCTTATGGCCTCCACTCCGCCCTCAATAACAGTTATTTGAGTGCCGTTGCTGGCGGCGTTCTCCTGCGCGTTCTCAACCGACCAATGGTCAATATCGATAGCCGTAACGCTCTGAGCTCCAAGTTTTTTTGCGGCAATGGCCAATACTCCGGTTCCGCAACCCATATCGAGCACTGTTTTATCCTTCAGGTCAATGTCGAACATCTGCTGAATCATCAGTGTGGTTGTGGCGTGGTGACCAGTGCCGAAAGCCATCTTCGGCTCGATGATGATGTCGAGCGAGCAAGATGCGTCGGGTTCGTGAAACGGCGCGCGGATGCGGCATTTTCCGGCAACGGTTATCGGCGTGAAACTTTTCTCCCACTCGGCGTTCCAGTCTTTGTCGGGCACTGGCTTGCTTTCAATTTTGAGCGACTCAAAAATACCCTCCACAGGCTCTATTGCCGCCTGGGTGGCCGCAGCGTCGAAACTGGCGGTAAGAATGTAAGCCGACAAGCCATTGGGCGTCTCCATAAAACTGTCGTAGCCAATTTCTGCCAGCAGCGCGGTCAGAATCTCTCGGTTATCGGGCGTGGCCGGGCTGAAAATCAGTTGAGTTTCAGTGTATTGCATTGTGTTTAATTTTTCGCAAGATAATAAATTACATTGTTGTCTGCCAAAATATATTTATCACTGCTTCAATGACCGCCACAACGCTCTTTTTGTTTCATTTCCGACTGATTTAAACGGCATTTAATCGGACGAGCTGAAAACAAAAAAAAGAGCCGCACAAGGCGGCTCTCAATTATGCTTTGTTTGTTTTTTTATTTCCGGTTTGCAACGATGGCCAGCAGACGCAGAATCTCAATATAGAGCCAGATGAGCGTCACCATAAGGCCGAAAGCTCCATACCACTCAAAAAATGCCGGAAGACCAGCCTCTGCGCCCTTCTCAATAAAATCGAAATCCAAAATCAGGTTGAGCGCCGCAACAGCCACAACCACAAGGCTGATGATTAGCCCCAAGCTGCCGCCGCCGAACATAAACGACATATTCACGCCAAACAAACCGACGATGAACGTAACAAAATAGGCTAGCGCAATGCCAATGGTGGCAGTCAGAATAATGGCGCGGAAACGCTGTGTGGCTCTAATCACGCGCGTTTTGAACAGAAACAGCATAGCAAACATAACGCTGAAGGTGAGCAGCACGGCGCGCATCACCAAGCCGGTGTACATCAGCTCGAAATAAGCTGACAGCGAGCCCACGCAAAGGCCCTCGCACACGGCATAAATAGGCGAGAGGAACGGCGCCCACTCTTTCTTGAACGAGATGACAATGGCCAGAATGAAACCGGCAATGCTGCCGCCAATCATCCACCCCTGAACCGGAACGGCGCCGGTTTCAGCGGCTGTCATAATCTTGCTCCAGGTGAATGTGGCTCCAAGAATGACAAGCGCAAGCAGCAGAGCCACTTTGTTCACCGCGCCCTGAACGGTCATTGCGCGGTCGGTGGCGAGTGAGGCATAACGGTTGATGATGCCCTCGCCAAGTGTCGGATTTGATGTTTTGTCGAAATTCATATCACAGATGTTTTAAGATTTTCAGGCCGAAGTTACGACAAATTTTATACCAAAGCCCCGCCAGCCGTTTCCACTGAAATTTTGGCAGAAAACCGCCTCTCAATTTTTTGTTTTTTTCTTTTCCGCTTTCGCGAAGATGCGCTCTATGCAAGCTCCTCAACAATTTGTCGGCCAATGCTTTTGGCGAAATCCGTTTCGGCGTCGGCAAGGTTTTCCGCCGTGCGTTTCAGTTTGCCGGTGCTGTCTGGCGATTTTTCGGCAATGGTGCGGATTGTGGCCAGGAGCGGTTGCGCTGTTTCGGTCAAGCCGCGACGGGCAATGTTGCCGATGTTGGCTGTGAACCATTCCGTGAGCTCCGCAGCGTTGGCTGATTGGCGCGACACCGCCCACCCAACAGCGTGGATTGCCGCAACTGTCTGCCATCTGTCGCCGCCGCAAAGGGTGTCGAAGAAGGCTGTGTCGGCAATTTTGCTTACAATGTTCTGTGCAAAGTTCTCGGCCATATCAATGTTTGTTATCGAATTGAATATAAGCGCAAAATCATCACTGGTCAGTTGTTTGGCGTCAAAAAGCATCGATGCCAGGATGCGCGCCTCGCGAATGTTGAGCTGGCAGAGTCGGCGGGCGAGAGCGTGGTTGGTGCCGGCTTCGGCCGCAATGCGTCGCAGGTCGGGTAGGGGCACGCCGTAGTTCATAAGCCCGCGCACGCCCGACTTGGCCATCAGGCTGGCCACGGTTCCGTTTTGCAGCATCACAGCTTTTTGCATAATCTGCTTAAGCTCCGTGTCGTCAGTATGTTGCAAGTGTGTTGGTAGTCCGAACATCGTTTTTTTGGCAAAGATAAAAGCATTTGGTTTACGCGAGTCAAGGTGCAGCGCTAGTTGAATGGCGTAGTGCGTTTAATACCCAACAAAAAAGGCCTGCCAACCGGCAAGCCTTTTTTACTATCTAATCAACTGATTATTACAGCGTTCTCTTAACCTCAGTCTCCTCGTAAACCTCAATCACATCGCCAACCTTAATATCGTTGTACTTGTCGATATTCAAGCCGCACTCCATACCGGTGAGTACCTCTTTGGCGTCGTCTTTGAAGCGTTTGAGTGAGCCGAGTTCGCCAGTGTAAACCACAATACCGTCGCGGATGACGCGCACCTTCGATGTGCGTTTAACCTTACCGTCGCGGACAAAGCAGCCTGCAACCGAACCAACCTTCGAAATCTTGAACACCTCGCGAATCTCAACCGTACCGATAACCTCCTCTTTGATTTCAGGCGAAAGCATACCTTCCATAGCATCTTTCACCTCGTTGATGGCATCGTAGATGATTGAGTACAAGCGGATATCCACCTGCTCTCGCTCGGCCAGCTTGCGGGCGTCCATCGACGGGCGCACCTGGAATCCGACGATGATTGCATCGGAAGCGGCGGCCAGCGTAACATCCGACTCTGAAATCTGACCAACGGCCTTGTGAATGACGTTGACCTGAATTTCGGGTGTCGAGAGTTTGATGAGCGAATCCTGCAGAGCCTCTGCCGAACCGTCCACGTCGGCCTTGACAATGATGTTGAGCTCGTGGAAGTCGCCAATTGCCTTGCGGCGGCCAACCTCGGCCAGTGTAAGGTGCTTCTGGGTGCGCAAGCCCTGCTCGCGCTGCAACTGCATACGGCGGTTGGCAATGTCGCGAGCCTCTTTGTCGCTGCTCACAACATTGAATTTGTCGCCCGCCTGCGGTGCGCCGTTCAAGCCAAGAATCAATGCCGGTGTCGAAGGACCTGCCGCGTCAATTTTGCCGCTGCGCTCGTTGTACATTGCCTTCACGTGGCCTGTGAAACTGCCGGCAAGCACAATGTCGCCAACCTTCAGCGTACCGTTCTGCACAAGCACTGTGGTCACATAGCCGCGGCCTTTGTCAAGTGCCGATTCAATTACAGTTCCCGAAGCCAGCTTGTTCGGATTTGCCTTCAAATCAAGCAGTTCGGCCTCAAGCAGAACCTTATCGAGCAGCTCGGCAACGTTGATGCCCTTTTTGGCCGAGATGTCCTGCGACTGATATTTGCCGCCCCACTCCTCAACCAAAAGGTTCATATTGGCCAAAGCCTCTTTTATCTTGTCGGGGTTTGCACCCGGTTTGTCTATCTTGTTGATTGCAAACACAATTGGAACACCAGCCGCTTGCGCGTGGTTGATGGCCTCAATGGTCTGAGGCATAATGCTGTCGTCAGCTGCAATCACAATAATCACAATATCAGTGATTTGAGCACCACGGGCACGCATCGCGGTAAACGCCTCGTGGCCCGGAGTATCAAGGAAGGTGATGGTTTTGCCGTTTTTCAGCACCACGCTGTAGGCGCCAATGTGCTGGGTTATGCCGCCGGCCTCGCCAGCAATCACGTTGGCGTTGCGGATGTGGTCGAGCAGCGATGTCTTACCGTGGTCAACGTGGCCCATCACAGTGATGATTGGCGGACGCGGAACCAAATCCTCCTCGTTGTCCTCCTCATCGGTGATGGCCTCGAGCAGGTCGGCGCTCACAAACTGCATCTTGTAACCGAACTCATCGGCAACCAAGGCCATTGTCTCGGCGTCAAGTCGCTGGTTGATAGATACAAACAGACCCAGATTCATACAGGTTGAGATTACCTCGGTCACCGAAACGTTCATCATTGTGGCCAGCTCGTTAACCGACACAAACTCGGTGACTTTCAGCACCATCTTTTCTGCTTCCTGGCGCTCAATCTCCTCCGCCGATTTCTGCCTTACATCCTCGCGTTTCTCGCGACGGTGAACGCTGGTTTTGCTCTTGCCCTTCGGGGCTTGCAGACGTGCCAGAGTGTCTTTAATCTGCTTCTGCACATCTTCCTCATTCACTTCCTTTTTCAGGAATTTTGATGCGCCTTTCGGGCCTTTTCCGCCCTTGCCGCCCTTGCCGCTGTCAGTCGGCATACCAACATCGACGCGGTCTTTCTGTATGCGTTTGCGTTTTTTCTTCTTGCCAAACTCGTCGCCGCCTGAATGTTTGCGGTCGTCGAGGTCGATTTTGCCAACCACATTGGGCCCCTGCAGCTTCTCAACCTTTGTGTTGATGAACTCAGGCTCAACACGTTGCGGACGGTCGTCGTGCTGCTTGTTGCTGTTGTTGCGAGCTTCGGCCTGCTGCTGGATGAGCTTCTTCGATTGAGCCTCGCGCTCCTTGCGGTCGCGCATCTTCTCCTCTTTCGACTTCTTGGCCGGACGAGTCTTGGTGTTGAGCTGGTCGAGCTCGATTTTGCCAAGTATTTTCACGTCCTTCACCGGCTCCACCTTTGTTTTGATGAGCTCCGGCTCTGGCTGTTTCGGTTTCGGCTTGGGTTGCGCCTCTTTCGGGCTAGCCGAAACAACAGGCTGACTCTTCGGCGCCGGAGCCGGAGTTGGTTCGGGTTTCTTGGCTGGTTTCTTGTTCAAGTCGATTTTGCCAACCACATTGGGGCCTTGCAACTTCTCGACCTTAGTGTCAACAAACTCCACATTGGCCGGCTCCGGCTCTTTTTTGGCCGGTTCAGCCTGCGGCTCCGAGAATTCGTCGGTTGCGTAAATCGATTCCTTCTTTGCCCGCATAGCGTTCAGCTCAATCTTCTCCGACGCCTCTTTCACCTTGATGTCGCCGCTGTATTCCTTTTGCAGAATCTGGAACACATCGAACTCAATTTTGGTATTCGGACCGTCGTCGGCCGAGATGCCTTTTTTGTGCAGAAATTCGAGCACAGTGTTGACGCCTACGCCAAAGTCGCGTGCTATTTTACTTAATCTCAGTGGTTTGTATTCTGTCATTTGCTTCTTTAGAGTTCGTTATTTTTATCTGAATGACTGTCTTATTGTTGGTTGCAACGGCTATTTATTCAAATTCGGCTTTCAGAATTTTCAGCACGTCGTTGATTGTATTCTCCTCAAGGTCAGTACGATGAACAAGCTCGGCAGCCGGAATCTCGAGAACGCTCTTTGCTGTGTCGCAGCCAATGGCTTTGAGAGCGTCGAGCACCCAGCCGTCGATTTCGTCTGCAAATTCCTCAAGGTCAACATCTTCCTCGTCAACCGACTCACGGTAAACATCAATCTCATAACCAGTCAGTTGGCTGGCAAGTTTAATGTTGGTACCACCCTTGCCGATGGCCAGCGACACCTGGTCGGGCTCAAGGTAAACGTCGGCTTTCTTGGCCTCCTCGTTAATCTTAATCTGCGACACTTTGGCTGGGCTCAAAGCGCGCGAAATGTAGAGCGAAAGGTTGTTGGTGTAGTTGATTACATCGATGTTCTCGTTGCGCAGCTCGCGGACAATGCCGTGGATGCGGGCGCCCTTCATACCAACGCAGGCTCCAACCGGGTCAATGCGCTCGTCGTACGACTCAACGGCCACTTTGGCACGCTCGCCCGGGATGCGCTTGATATTCTTGATGGTTATGAGTCCGTCAAAAATCTCGGGAACCTCAAGCTCGAACAGTCTTTCGAGGAACAGCGGGCTTGTGCGCGAAAGAATTACCAGCGGGGTTGAGTTGCGCATCTCCACGCGGACAACCACTCCGCGGACGCTGTCGCCCTTGCGGAAGAAATCGCTCGGAATCTGCTCTGTCTTAGGCATAATCAACTCGTTGCCCTCGTCATCGATAATCATCATCTCCTTCTTCCAAACCTGATAAACCTCACCGGTCACAATCTCGCCGATGCGGTCTTTGTATTTGGCGTAGAGCTGGTCCTTTTCGAGTTCCATAATGCGGGTGGTCAGGTTCTGGCGAAGCGTCAGGATTGAGCGGCGGCCGAAATCCTTCATCTGCACCTCGTCCGACACTTCCTCGCCAACCTCATAATCCTCATCGATTTTCTTTGCCTCGGTGAGCGAAATCTCCTTGTTGGGGTCTTTCAGGTCGGCATCCTCAACCACCTCGCGGTTGCGCCAAATCTCAAAGTCGCCCTTGTCGATGTTGATGATGATGTCGAAGTTCTCATCGGTGCCGTACTGCTTTACCAATGTGCTGCGGAATACGTCTTCCAAAACCCTCATCATTGTGGGGCGGTCGATGTTTTTCAGTTCCTTAAACTCTGAAAATGTGTCGGTTAGATTCATATTTTCTCTTTTTATCTGTTTATGTTAAAAAATTATTGTTTCCTTGACTGATTTAATCTCGGCGAATGCGTAAGGCTCTGTTTTAGTAACCTTTACGGGACGTTTTGCGCCTTCGGGCTTCTCTTTGGTCTCATATTCGAGCAGAATGCCCTCAGCGTTGGCCTCGCGCAGAATGCCGTTGAGTTTGATTCCGCTGTTGAGCAGAACCTCAACCGTTCCGTTCAAGATTTTGGTGTACTGCTGCAGCACTTTGAGCGGCTGCCCCACGCCAGGCGACGATACTTCGAGCGCGAAATCCTCCACCTCACGGTCGAGTTGCGACTCAATGTATTGGCTCATCTCCACGCAAGTGTCAACCGAAATGCCTTCGGGCGAGTCGAGCGTTACGGTGATATTGTTCTGCGTATCTACCTTAACCTCAACCAAAAACAGGTCGGTGTCGGCAATGCGGCTCTGAACAATCTCTTCAATCTGCTTTTTGTCTATCATAGTTTATTGTAATAAAACAGGGGACTTACTTGCCCCCTGAATCAATTCTCCACTAAAACGCTGCAAATATAGGCATTTATATTATATGTGCAATAGAAAATTTGCGCAATCCCGTAGAGACGCAATGCATTGCGTCCCTATCTGTAATACCCATCCACCGCGCTGAATGCCGGCGTTAACGACGCCTGATTCCGCACCATTTTAACGCTGTCGGTGAGTTTGCGGACAAAGGCCTCGAGTTTGGCCAGATATTCCTGCTCGCCGATTTCGCCGTTGGCAACCATTGTCAGGCCCTTTTCCCAACTTGCTGTCAGTTCGGCGTTTAGCAGCGGGCGGATTGACGCATCGACAACCTCATACACAATCTCGCCCAACTTGGCGGGGGTTACAATCTGCGTCTTTTTGTTCAGGTTCAGATAATCGATATTCACCAACTTTTTCAAAATCTCGGCTCGGGTGGCGCTTGTGCCGATTCCGCTTCCCTTGATTTGCGCCCGAAGTTCTTCGTCTTCAATCAGTTGGCCAGCGTTTTCCATTGCCAGAATGAGCGAGCCCGAATTGTAGCGTTTCGGCGGCGACGTCTCGCCCTCTTTCAACTCGTATCCAGCCACAGGCAGCACCGAGCCTTTCTTGAGTTTGCTCACAAGTTCAAACTGATTGGTGTCGAGCACCTCGTCCTGCTGCTTGTCGTCATCGGGTTTTGGTGTGTCACCCATAACGGTCAGGTAGCCAGGCAAAGTCAGAATTTTGAAGTTGGCGAAGAAATGCTCGGTGCCAACCGTCAACTCAATGCTGACCTTGCTGTATTCGGCAGGCGGAAAAAATATCGCCAGAAAGCGGCGGACAATGCGGTCGTAAACGCCGCGGGCCGTTTCAGAACAGCCGTCGAGCGCCTGAAAGCCTTGCCCTGTAGGGATTATGGCATAGTGGTCGGTAATCTGCTTATCGTCGGTGTAGCGGCTCTTGCCAATGGTGGCGTAGAGCCCGTGCTGCTTCACCTGTTTTGTAATTTCCAGATATTCAGGGCGGGTGGCCAGTCCGTGCAGATTCTTTGTTATTTCCTTAGCCACTGCCGACGACAGCACGCGTGCGTCGGTACGCGGATAGGTCACCAACTTCTTCTCGTACAGGTCCTGCACTATCTGCAAAGTCTCGTCGGGACTCACTTTGAAGAGTTTCGAGCATTCGTTCTGCAACTCGGCAAGGTTGAAGAGCAGCGGCGGGTTTTTCTTCTCCTTTTTCTTATCGATGTTGACAATAACAGCCTCGCTGCCAGACTGTTGCATCATTGAAATGCACTGCTCGGCGTCTTCGCGGCGGCGGAATCCGTTTTCCTTATATAATAGTGGCGACTCAAAGTATTTTGAGCCCTCAACAGCGCGCCATTCACCTGAAAACGAGTCGGTTTCGCTTAAAGCGAAGTTGCCCATAATGCGGTAGAACGGCGTCTTGACAAAGGCTCTGATTTCGCGCTCGCGGCGCACCACCATTCCCAGAACGCAGGTCATCACGCGGCCAACCGATATGGCGCCAATCTTGTCGAGATTCAAGAAACGGCGCACGGTGTAGCCGTATTTCAAAGTGAGTATGCGACTGAAATTGATACCCATCAGATAATCTTCTTTGGCGCGCAGATAGGCCGCATCGGAAAGGCTGTTGTACTCGGTGAGCGGTTTTGCCTCGCGTATTCCGCGCAAGATTTCCTCTTCGGTTTGCGAGTCAATCCACACGCGGCGGCGCTGCTTGTCGGCGGGCACCTTGGCCATTTGGTCAACAAGGCGGTAAATGTACTCACCCTCGCGGCCCGAGTCGGTGCAGACATAAATGCAATCGACATCGGCGCGGTTGAGCAACCCGCTCACAATCCCGAACTGCTTGCTGACGTTGGGAATCACCTCGTAAAGAAAACTCTGCGGCAGAAACGGCAACGTGCTCTCGTCCCAGCGTTTCAGCGTGGGGTCGTAGGCATCGGGGTAACTCATCGTCACCAGGTGGCCAACGCACCAAGTCACAATGCTTCGGTCGCCCTCAAGATAGCCGTCGCCGCGCGACATACTTTCTTTGAGCGCCTTTGCAAACTCTTGAGCCACACTCGGTTTCTCTGCAATATATAGGTTTTTGCCCATTCTTCCGGCCTTGTTTGATTGCGTCGGCAATTGTAGGAAAATGATTCGACGAATGAAACGATTGTTGAAAAGTCGGGAGAAAAGTATGCTGTTATTGATTTTTGAACTCATACCAATATTTTAATAGTTTTGCCGAAAATGATTTGTGATGATTTATCCTGATAATTTTGAGCAAAAGATTGATTTCGTGCGGGTTCGCGAGGCGGTGAAAGGGTGTTGCTTGGGCGAAGTGGGCCGGTGGCTGACCGACAAAATGCGGTTTATGCCAAAGGCCGCCGACGTGCGCAACCGCCTTGCCGAAGTTTCGGAATTTATGCAACTACTTCAGAGTCAGGTTGATTTCCCGACCGACTACTTCTTCGACCTTCGGCCGCTTTTCGACAAGATGCGCGTTGAGGGCTCGTTTGCCGAAGCAGAGGAAATTTTCAATCTATATCGCTCATTATCAACAGTAAAGGCTATCACTCGTTTTTTTGCGAAAGAGGAGAACACGGAGCGTTATCCGTCGTTGAGCGCCATTGCCGCCAACGTGGTGGTGCACACTTTCGTGACAGACAGCATTGAGCACATTATGAGCCGTCAGGGGCAGATTCGCGACAGCGCGTCGCCCGAACTTGCTGCCATTCGCCGCGAATTGGCTGAAAAACAAGGCGCTGCGTCGAAACTCATTCGCCGCATTATTGCCGATGCGCAGCAGGAAGGTTGGGTTGAACCCGACGCCACGCTTGCCGTCCGCGACGGGCGGTTGGTCATTCCCATTGCCGCTTCGCAAAAGCGCCGCATTATGGGCATTATCCACGACGAGTCGGCAACCGGCAAGACCTGCTATGTGGAGCCCGCGCCAGTGGTGGAAATCAACAATTCGCTGCTTGAACTTGAGTCGGCCGAACGCCGCGAGATTATCCGCATTCTGCGAACCCTGACCGACAATCTGCGCTCCTACACCGATGACCTTGACGATGCGCTTATGTTCTTGGGAATCACCGATTTCATCCGCGCCAAAGCCCGCTACGCGCTGCAAATTGGGGCCGCCGTGCCACACTTGTCCGACAAGCCGCTAATCGATTGGCGCGATGCCCGCCACCCGATACTTCAGGAGGCTTTTCGCGAAGCCGGGCGCACGCTCGTGCCGCTCAATATCGCACTCGACGAGGCAAGCCGAATCTTGGTTATAAGCGGACCTAATGCAGGCGGAAAATCGGTCTGCCTGAAAACCGTCGGACTGCTGCAATATATGCTGCAATGCGGCCTGCCGGTGCCAATGGAGCCGACCAGCCACGCAGGAATCTTCACCAATCTGTTTATCGATATTGGTGATGAGCAAAGTATTGATAATGACTTGAGTACATATAGTTCGCATCTGCTGAATATGAAGCATTTCGTGCGCAACGCCGACGGCCGCACGCTGATTCTGATTGACGAGTTCGGCACCGGAACCGAGCCGATGCTTGGCGGCGCCATTGCCGAAGCCATTCTCGACCGGCTCAATCAGGCGAAGGTTTTCGGCGTGATAACCACCCACTACACCAACCTAAAGCATTTTGCCGCCGGACACGACGGAATTGTCAATGGCGCAATGCTTTACGACACAAACCGGATGGAGCCGATGTTTGTGATGGAGATGGGCAAGCCGGGCAGCAGTTTCGCCTTCGAGATTGCCTATAAGATTGGTCTGCCGCAAGATGTGATTGACGACGCCCGCAGCAAGGTTGGCGAGGAGCACCTGAATTTCGACAAGCACCTTCGCGAAATTGCCCGCGATAAGTACTATTGGGAGCGTAAACGCGAGAATATCCGCAAGATAGAGCGACGACTTGAGGAGATGATGGAGACCGAAAAACGCGAACTCGACGAGACGAAACGTTTCCGCAAAGAGTTGATGACAAAATCGAAAGACGACGCTAAACGCCTATTGGCCGATTCCAACAGGCTGATTGAAAATACGATACGTCAGATTCGCGAGTCGCAGGCCGAAAAGGAGAAAACCAAGCAGGCCCGCCAGCAGTTCGACGAGGCGCGTCGGGCAGTGGAGCAGACCAGCGATGACGAGGAGCGTATCTTGCAGAAAATCAAAAAACTGAAGGAGCGCGAGAACCGCGTCCGCACGTCGAAATCGAAGCAAGACGCACAACTGAGGGCCGCCGATGTGGTGGAGGAGCGTCAGCGCGATTTCACCATTGGAATGCCAGTGCGCATTGAGGGGCAGACAACCGTGGGCGAGATTATGGAACTGAACGGGAAGAACGCCGTGGTGGCTTTCGATAACCTATATATGAATGTGGAAATCAGCCGTTTGCAGCACCTGACCGACGACGAGAAAAAGAAACTTCGCAAGAGCGTGCGTCAGGGCAGTCTGCAGCAATCTTACGAGTTGAACCAGCGCCGGCTGTCGTTCAAGCCCGGACTCGATGTGCGCGGAATGCGTGCCGAAGAGGCCGTGAGCCGCGTGGCTGCTTTCATTGACGAGGCCGTGATGGTGGGCGTTTTTGAGGTGAAAATCTTGCACGGCAAGGGCAACGGCATTCTGCGCAATGTGGTGCGCGAGTACCTGCAAACCGTCGATGTGGTGACTAGCATCCGCGACGAGCACGTCGATTTCGGCGGCGCGGGAATTACGGTGGTGGAGTTGGGGTGATTGAATGAGTGAAGGATTGAATGAGTGAATGAGTGAATGAGTGAATGAGTGAAGTCCCGATAGCTATCGGGATGAAGGATTGAAGGAGATAGTGAAAGGAATAGTAGGTTGATTTCTATGCTGTTGAGTTACTCAACTTTTAAAAATTCAATTCACCGATTCACCAGTTAACCAATTCACCAAAATTTCTATCTTGCCGAAAAAAACAAATGAGCACCATTGAGATACAGTCGTTGTTTGCGGAGCACGGAATCAAAGATACCGGCAACCGTCTGCTGATAGCGCGGGCTCTGCACGAGTCGGGACAGCCGCTGTCGCTGCTTGAACTTGAGGCGATTCTTGGAACTATCGACAAATCAACCATTCTGCGCACGCTCAATCTTTTCCGCGAGTCGCATTTGGTGCACGTCATTGAGAGTGGCGACGGCTGCACGCGCTACGAAATCTGCCAGAGCCACCACCACGATGACGATGAGGACGAAGACGCTCACCTGCACTTTTTCTGCGAATCGTGTCACCAAACAATCTGCTTGAGCGATAATCATATACCGCAAATCGAATTGCCCGACGGCTACATTGCCCGCTCGGCCAATTTCCTTGTAAAAGGCCTTTGCCCGAAGTGCGCGAAAAGGGGCTAAAAGTTTAGTCGCTTCGCTGTTGAGATAGTTGAGAAGGTTTAGTTTAAGGTTTAACAGGTTTATCCCGATAGCTATCGGGGGCTTCGCTGTTTAACAAGTTTAAATTTCTAAATCCTAATTCCTAAATCCTAAATTTTAAATAAAAACCTATCTTGCAACCGCAAAAAAATCAGCGATGCAGAAGGTCAGGGCAAAAAAGAATTTAGGTCAGCATTTCCTTACCAATCAGACTATTGCGGCACGGATAGCCAATGGGTTCACCCCGTCGGCACCGAACGTGATTCTCGAAATCGGGCCGGGAATGGGCATACTCACACGGCACCTGCTCAGCCGTCCCGGGGCCGACGTGCGGGTGGTTGAAATCGACCACGAATCGGTGTGCTACCTGATGGCTGAAATGCCCGAACTCAACGGCCGCATTATCGAGGGCGATTTCTTGAAACTCGACCTTCCGGCGCTTTTCGGAAAGCCCATTTCGGTGGCCGGAAATTTCCCCTACAATATTTCGAGCCAGATTCTGTTTAAGATTTTAGAAAACCGCCAGATGATTCCCCAAATGGTGGGAATGTTCCAGAAAGAGGTGGCCGAGCGCGTGGCGTCGAAGCCGGGCTCGAAGGTTTACGGCATTTTGAGCGTGCTGCTGCAGGCCTATTACAATATCGATTATCTGTTCACCGTCAACGAGTGCGAGTTCGACCCGCCCCCGAAGGTCAAGTCGGGCGTTATCAGGCTGACACGCAACTCGGTAGAGCACCTGCCGTGCAACGAGGAACTGTTCACGAAAGTGGTGAAAACCAGTTTCAACCAGCGGCGCAAAACTCTCTCGAACAGCCTGAAGCCAATCCTGCAGGACCGCCGTTGCGACCAGCCGGTCTTCCGACAACGGCCCGAGCAACTGAGTGTTAGCGAGTTCGTGGAACTGACGAACATTATTGACGGACTTTTAAAAGATTGAAATTATGCGTTTTGAGTTAAATAAAGAATTTGTTGAGGAACTGCAGCTTGCCATTCAAGAGCGCAGTGACGAGTCGATAAAATCGATGGTGGCGGAACTTCACCCCGCCGATGTTGCCGAGATTTTAGGCGAACTTGAACCCGACGACGCCCACTACCTTTTCAATTTGCTGCCGTCGGAACTCACCGCCGACGCCATTATCGAACTTGAGGAAGACGACCGCGAGGAACTGCTCGAGGACCTGTCAGGTCAGGAAATCGCCCACGCCGTCATCGACCATATGGATTCCGACGATGCCGCCGATATCATCTCGGAACTTCCTGAGGATAAGCAAGATGAAGTTCTCTCGAACATCAGCGACATTGAGCAGGCCGGCGACATTGTCGACCTTCTGAAATACGACCCCGACACCGCCGGCGGCCTTATGGCAACCGAGCTCATCAGCGTGAACGAGAATATGACCGTGCGCAACTGCGTTGAGGAAATCCGCAAGCAGGCACCCGACGTGGGCGAATTCTTCTATGTGTATGTGACTGACGACCAAGGCGTTCTGAAAGGCGTTCTGCCATTGAAGAATCTGCTTTTGGCCAACGACAACCAGAAAGTCAAGAACATTGTCGAAGACATAATATCGGTGAAAACCGACGATGATTGCGAAGACGTCGCAAACATTATGCGGAAGTACGATATGGTGTCGATGCCGGTTGTTGACAGCATCGGGCGGCTCAAGGGCCGAATCACCATCGATGACGTGGTGGATGTGATTAAGGATGAGGCCGATGAGGACTACCAGATAATGTCAGGTATCACCGGCGATGTGGATTCGAGCGACTCGGTGTTCAAGCTCACCAAAGCGCGCATTCCGTGGCTGCTGATTGGTATGGGCGGCGGCATTCTGAGCTCGATTGTGGTGAAAGGTTTCGACAGCCACATTGCCCTGCACCCCGTGATGGCCAGTTTCATCCCGATGATTGGCGCTATGGGCGGAAATGTAGCCATACAGTCATCGTCAATCATTGTTCAAGGCTTGGCTAACAATACTTTAGGTTTGGATTCAGCCGGAAAGAAAATCTTGAAGGAAGTGTTGGGCGCCTTGCTCAACGGCGCCATTGTGGCAACTTTGGCTTTCCTTTATAACATCTTCTTTGCCAGCGATTTCGCGTTGAGCATTGCGGTCAGTCTGTCGCTGATAACTGTGGTTTTGTTTGCCGCCATTGTGGGCACCGCGCTGCCGCTAGGCTTCAACCGCCTGAAGATTGACCCCGCCGTGGCCACCGGCCCGTTCATAACCACCATCAACGATATTATGGGAATGGCCATCTACTTCCTGATAGGATGTTTGTGTTATTCAATGTTTTGATATTTAGGAATTAGAGGTTAGAAATTAGAATTTCGAATAATTCTGTTTCTGAACATAAAAAATGCCGGCCCTAATGGTCGGCATTTCTATTTTATTTATTTCTAACCAAATAAATCCAAATTTACCTAATAAGAACTTTTGATTTCTATTTTGGATTCGTTTGGTTAGCGATTAATTAAATCTTCGCAAAAGCCTGTTCCAAATCGGCAATAATGTCCTCAACATCCTCAATACCAACCGAGAAGCGGATAAGGTCGGGTTTGACGCCGGCTTCAAGCAGTTGCTCGTCAGTGAGTTGGCGGTGGGTGTGGCTTGCCGGGTGCAGAACGCAGGTGCGGGCGTCGGCCACGTGAGTTACAATGCAAGCCAGCTGCAGGCTGTCCATAAAGGTGATGGCCTTCTCGCGGCCGCCCTTAACGCCGAATGTTACCACGCCGCACGACTGTCCGTTGGTGAACTGCTTCTGTGCCAACTCGTAGTACGGGCTCGACTTCAAACCTGAATAGTTAACCCAGGCCACTTTCGGGTTTTTCTCAAGATATTCGGCCACGGCCTGAGCGTTGGCGCAGTGGCGCGGCACACGAACGTGCAGTGTCTCAAGTCCCAGATTGAGCAGGAATGCGTTCTGCGGCGACTGAATCGAGCCAAGGTCGCGCATCAGCTGTGCAGTGGCTTTGGTGATGTAAGCGCCTTTGCCGAAAGCCTTGCTGTAAGCCAGTCCGTGGTACGACGGGTCGGGTTCGGTCAGGCCGGGGAACTTGTCGCGGTGGGCTTCCCAGTCGAAGTTGCCGCTATCGACAATGCAGCCGCCCACGTTGGTTGCGTGGCCGTCCATATATTTAGTGGTGGCGTGAGTCACAATGTCGCAGCCGAACTCAAACGGACGGCAGTTGATTGGCGTCGGGAAAGTGTTGTCCACAATCAATGGAACGCCGTGCGAGTGAGCGATGCGGGCGAATTTCTCAATGTCGAGCACGCTCAAAACAGGATTGGCGATGGTCTCGCCGAACAGGCATTTGGTGTTCGGGCGGAAAGCCTTGCTGATTTCCTCTTCCGAAGCGTCGGGGTCAACAAATGTGCACTCGATGCCCAACTTCTTCATTGTCACGGCAAAAAGGTTGTATGTTCCACCGTAGATGGTCGATGATGACACAAAGTGGTCGCCTGCCTCGCACACGTTGAAAACAGCGTAGAAACTTGCCGCCTGACCCGACGATGTGAGCATTGCTGCCACACCGCCCTCAAGAGCGCATATTTTTGCCGCAACTGCGTCGTTTGTGGGGTTTTGCAGACGGGTGTAGAAGTAGCCCGATGCTTTCAGGTCGAACAAATCGGCCATCTGCTCGGTGTTGTCATACTTGAAAGTTGTGCTCTGATAGATGGGCAGCACACGCGGCTCGCCCTTTTTCGGTTTCCATCCCTCTTGCACGCAGATGGTACCCAGATTGTGTTTGTTACTCATTATGTTTCAATATTTTATAGTTAGATATATCTATCAATAATAGTGTTTGCTAAATTATTAAGGTTCGCCGATTGTCGGCACAACTTCATTAAAAATTTCGGTCTTGCGCCGATGGTGTCACCGCTCCGCGCCAAACAAGCGTTTATTGCTGAACATCAACACCTTGACCTTTGTAACCCGTGCAATAGAAAACACCATAAGCCTCAACGCCGGCAATCTTCACACTATGGATTTTCTTAACATCGTCGAAATAAGGCACAATCAGGTGGAAAGGCGTGCTGCTGTTTAGCCGAGGCTTAACCAAAATGCCGTTTTTGCCAGTCAGTTGCTTGGAGTCAATCCCCACATAACCAAAATGATACGGCGGTTGGTTAATCACCTGCGGACCGTAAATGGTGTCGTTGCTGTAGAAACTGAGTTTCGATGCTGTTTTGTAACCGTCGGTGGCAAAAACAAACGTACCCGGATTGGCGGCGTGGACCGAATCAACCTCGTGGGCAAGCTGTTCCGAGTCAAGCCCCAAATCGTAGCGCACATAGGCCGATTGCGGCGCCAGCACTATAAAATAGATGCACACGGCGTAGAGTGCCGATGTCAATATCCAGTGCCACTTCTGCCAGCGCAGATTAAGAAACCGCGCCACCATAATAATACCAGTTATATATGTAGGTATCAGCCAGTTATATTTCACTTCACCAAATATCGACACCAAATAAACACCGATGAACGTGGGCAGGAAGAAGCTCAGCAGAAACCACATTTCGGGGTTGGTTTGGTTGGGCTTTGTAACAATGCGCCACATATATTTCCCGAACAGCCACCAAAGCCCGACAAACAGCACCGGCATCAGTATAATTATCTGTGAAAGAATGAATTGAAAAAGATTCTGCGGTGTGTCGCTGTCGAACGGCTCGGACCGGAGCACCGAGTCGAGGCGGAACGAGACGAAATCGTTCTGCGCGTTCCAGATGAGCACCGGCAGGGCCAGCAGAAGCATTGTCAGTATCGATATGTAGGGCCACGGCTTTGCAAGCAGATGGCGGTAACGGCCCGAGAAAAGAAGGAAAATAAGCAGACCCGCGGGCAGACCGGCAGCCGGATATTTGCTGTCGAAAGCCAATCCCATAAAAAGTCCGGCATAAATCCAAAAACGGTTTTCGCCCTCAAAAATGGCGCGGTAGAGCGCCCAGACCGAGAGAGTCCAGAAGAGCGCCAAAACCACATCGGGGCAGTTCTGCAGCGAGAGCGATGTCACCATCATCGATGTGCAGAACATTATCCAGGCCAGATACTTGCGGCCGCTGCGCAACACCCTCGACGCCAGCGCGAAAAAGGCCAGCTGCGTCAACAATGTTATCAGAAACGCCGCGAATTTGACGGCGAACATATTATGTCCAAACGCCTTCATAAACAACCAGATAGTGTAGCCCACCAATGGCGGATGGTCGAAATACGAAAGCGAGAGATGGTCGGCGTAGTAGGCGAAGTACGATTCCTGCGGCGTCAAGCCGATAAACGGCATAAACGCTAACCGCAACACATTCAGGACGATAACTACTATCAGAGCCTTTTTCATACTTCGAAATTTGCGGCGCTAAGGTACATAAATAAATGAAAATGACTAAACAGGTAATTGGATAATCGCACGCAATCGGGGCACACTGCAAAATAACCGGTGCATCATTTCCCGCTTGACGGCCAAATTTAATTCCAGATGTTTTTCCGCTATCGTCATCAGCCGAAAGCAACTCTAGAACGCCAATTATCAGCAAAAAGGAAAACCGAAGATTCCCTTTTTGATTGTTTACTAGCGAACCCGCCAGAGCCTTACTTCTTCTCGAATCCCACAGGGTTGTTCAGTATCGGAAGTTGCTTGTCGCCGAGTCCCAGTAAGGCCTTGAGACCTTCAGTGTTGTGTGTTGCGCGCGGCACGGTGGCAAGCCCCACCGACTGGCAGTAGAGATTGATGTTCTCGCTGACAATGCCTGCATCAACGCAGCCCATCATCTGGGCGTGGCTGTCCTGGCTGCCGAATTTCTCAAAATCGATAACCATCAGCAGCGAAACGGGGCAGTCCATCACAAAATCCTGCTTGAACTGCTTGCCGCCTGCAATCAGTGAGCGGTGGTCGCCATCGGCCTTCTTCACAAGTTTGTTGTCCTTTGCAACGTACTCAAAGGCGCCGTTTTTGGTGAAGACGAAAAGTCGAATTTCCTGCTTGTTCATCGCCGTCGGGGCGGTGATGTGCTGAGCGTCGCGCGACTGGCCGCAAGCAGCCCAGCACAAGTTGCTCAACTGCTGGTTGGTGAGTTCTTTGTTGGTGAAACTGCGAACCGAGTGACGTGTTTTCAAGGCTTCGATGGTCGAAGTTGATGGTTGCGAGAAATCGGGGGCTGGCAGATTGATGTCCTGTGCGTTAGTCACTGCCACGGCTGCCACCGATGCGATTGAAAGAAGAATCTTCTTCATAGTTGTAGTGATTTAATTATTAACGAGTTTCAAAAATATTCTTTTCCCCATTAAATTGGTATGCTTATTAAAATAAATAGACCAATCTTTCTTTTATCTCTTTAAGATTTCTGTTTATCACGATGTGGAATGGCGAAGATTTCCCCGATTGGCCGCCCGAAGGATTGGGAAAGTGAATTATAATTAGTATTTTTGATACCTAATAGTTTAGATAGCAGGGATTCTAAATTAAAATGGCAAACAAAAAATCCATACGTTTTTTTAAAGACCGCGAAGTGCGTGCCGTTTGGAGTGACACCGAAAGCAAATGGTATTTTTCGGCCACGGATGTCGTGCGCGCAATCAATAACGAGCCCGATTACGTGAAAGCAGGTAACTATTGGCGTTGGCTGAAAAAGAAACTCAATGCCGATGGCATTCAACTCGTGAGCGACACTCACGACTTCAAATTCCAAGCCCCCGATGGCAAACAACGAAAAGCAGATGTCTTGGATGCCGAAGGTGTTCAGTTATTGGCGAAGCATTATCCGAACAGCCGTGCAAACGAGTTTCTCGATTGGTTTACCTATAGCGACAACTCAATCGACGGTCAGAGCCGCAAGAAAGCCTATTCGCTATGGGAGAGCAATCTGATTGCAGAAAACGAAGTCGGTACAGTAAAAGCACTGCAAAAAATCCACGCCTTTTTGTTTGGCGGTTTGTACGATTTTGCTGGCAAAATACGCACAAAGACAATCTCGAAAGGCGGAACCTTGTTCTGCCGCGCCGAGTATCTGCCACAGAATCTGGAAATTATTGAGCAAATGCCGCAAACCACTTTCGACGAGATTGTGGACAAGTATGTGGAAATGAATATGGCCCACCCTTTTATGGAAGGCAACGGCCGCAGCACACGAATCTGGCTTGACATTATCTTCAAACAATCTCTGAAACAATGCGTTGACTGGAGCAAAATCGACAAGAAAGCCTACCTGAACGCTATGCACGCCAGCACAACCGACTCAAAGCCAATCAAATCTCTACTAAAACAAGCCCTTACCGACCAAATCGCTGACCGTGAATTGTTTATGAAGGGGATTGACTATTCTTATTATTATGAGCAGACGGAATAAGAATGTGATTATGAACAAGATTCAGTTATCGAGTTTTTCTCGATAACTGCCGCTGACAGCAAAAAATACTAGCAACGAACATTAAACCAGATGGAAAAGGATTTTCTCGACAATATCAAATTGCTGCCGACCAAATAAGTGTGGCACGGTCTCATAAATTCAGCCTATTATTGTTTATTCGCAAACAATTCGTACTTTTATCGATTGAAACTGAAATTTTTTTAGTGATGACAGCATTAGCGCAGAGAATAGTAGAAACCCCAATGGCACCATTCACGGCACTGCTTCGGAGTTTGACTCGTGAGCAGAAACAAGTGGTAGTGGCCTTCCTAACCGACACTATGGATGAGCCTGAAGTAAAGAGCAACGATGCAATTATCCGTGAGAAATACAAAAATCTCAAGGTGTCACCCAAACTAAAACGGCTGCGCGGCTGCATAAATCTCACCGACGAAGACTTGAAGGACGAACGCACCCAATACCTTCTGAACCGATGAAGCGTGTATTCCTCGATACCAATATTCTGCTTGATTATGGTCTCGACCGTGAATTTGCCGACTATGCAGAAAGTATTCTTGAATTAGGAATTAGCGGATATATAGAAGTTTTTGCTTCATACTTGTCATTTGCCAATATGGGCTACATCTTGCGCCACCATCCCGCGTATGAAATTTACACCTTGATTAGAATGATGCGGGAACCAGTCGGTGTACTACCTTGTGATGCCAATCAACTTGACACGGGATTGAAATCAGAAGCAAGCGATTTTGAGGATATGTTGCAATATCAATGCGCGAAAGCCGCAGGATGCGATGTTATTGTAACAAACAACAAACGGGATTTTCACGCTTTTAGCGAATTGCCAATCGTAACGGCGGAAGAGTTTTTGTTGCAATTCGACTATAAATAACCGAACAGCATTTGTTCGATTGTGTGGTTGAGTCAATAAAAAAGCGGAATCCCATTTCTGGGAATTCCGCTTTATCATAATCAGTCAATTTAGGCTCTCAACTCCTAAATCATAACTCCTACTTTTTAAGGTACTCATCCATATTGGCTGCAGCCTTGCGGCCGTCGCCCATTGCAAGGATTACGGTTGCACCGCCGCGAACAATGTCACCGCCTGCAAACACGTCCTTCACAGCCGACTGCATTGTCTCCTCACCGACGACGATTGTGCCCTTCTTCGAGATTTCCAAACCTTTGAAGTTGGTCGGGATAATCGGGTTGGGCGATACGCCAATGGCCACAATAACAAGGTCGGCGGGAATGGTTTCGGTTTTGCCATCAACTGGCACTGGCGAACGGCGTCCCGAAGCATCGGGCTCACCCAACTCCATCACCTGCAGAACGGCTTCTTTCACGCGGCCGTTCTCGTCGCCGTGATACTCAAGCGGATTGTGCAGCACGTGGAAGTCGATACCCTCCTCCATTGCGTGGTGAACTTCCTCGGCACGGGCTGGCAGTTCGTCCAATCCACGACGGTAAACCAAAGTGACGGTCTCGGCGCCCATACGTTTTGCGGTGCGGGCAGAGTCCATTGCGGTGTTGCCGCCGCCGCACACAACCACGTTCTTGCCTTTCAGCACGGGGGTGTCGAAGCCTTGTCCGCGGCCTGCGCCCATAAGGTTGATACGGGTCAGATACTCGTTCGACGACATCACGCCGATAAGGTTCTCGCCTGGAATATTCATAAAGCGCGGCAGACCTGCACCCGAGCCGACGAAAATGCCGTCGAAGCCCATCTCGTGCAGTTGCTCGTAACTGATTGTCTTTCCGACGATTGTGTTCGGTTGGAAATCAACGCCCATCTCGCGCAGAGTGTTGATTTCGGCATCAACCACGCTGTTTGGCAGACGGAACTCGGGAATGCCGTATTTCAGCACGCCGCCAATCTCGTGAAGTGCCTCAAACACAGTCACATCGTAGCCCAACTTAATCATATCGGCGGCAAAAGCCAAAGCCGAGGGGCCTGAACCAACGGTGCAGACCTTCTTGCCGTTTTTCGGGGCGCATTTCGGGGCTTTCATCTTGCCCGACTCGCGCTCGTAGTCGGCGGCGAAGCGTTCCAAATAGCCAATGGCCACTGGTTTCTGCTTCATTTTCAGTTTTATACAGTTGCCTTCGCACTGTTTTTCCTGCGGGCAGACACGTCCGCAGACGGCAGGCAGACTCGACGTCAGTTTGATTGTGGCAATGGCGCCCTCAAAATCCTCGTTTTCAATCTGTTTGACGAAAGTCGGGATATTGATTCCAACTGGGCAGCCCTTCATACACGACGGGTCGGCGCAGTCAAGGCAGCGTCGCGCTTCGGCCACAGCCATCTCTTTTGTCAGACCCTGCTGAACCTCTTCGGTGAAGGTTGTCACACGGTATTCGGGTGTCAGTTCGGGCATTTTCACGCGTTCGAGAGCGCCGCGGTCTTTGGGGCTCATCTTCTTGCGCAACTCATCACGCCACGGCTCGTTGCGCAGAGCCAATATTTCTTCTTTTGTCATAGTCGTAATTATTTAGTGAATTCTGCAAGCGCTGCGGTCTCTTCGGCCTTGTAGGCGCGCATACGTGTCATAACCTCGTCGAAATCAATCTTGTGGGCATCGAACTCGGGACCATCGACGCAGACAAACCGTGTCTTGCCATCGACCGTCACGCGGCACGCGCCGCACATTCCCGTGCCGTCAACCATAATGGTGTTCAGGCTGGCAACGGTCGGAATCTCGTACTTCTTGGTTGTCAGCGAAGCGAATTTCATCATAATGGTCGGGCCAATGACTATCGCCTTATCAATCTTTTCTTTAGCGATTGCTTTTTCCATACCAACGGTGACGTTGCCCTTCTCGCCGTACGAGCCGTCGTCGGTCATAATTATCACTTCGTCAGACCATTTACGCATCTGGTCCTCAAGAATGATAAGGTCTTTCGAACGGGCGGCAAGAATGGAAATCACGCGGTTTCCTGCCTTCTTCATTGCCTCAACAATAGGCAGAAGCGGTGCCACACCAACGCCACCGCCGCAAGCAAGCACGGTGCCGAAGTTCTCGATTTCGGTGGCGCGGCCGAGCGGTCCGACAAGGTCGGTCACGTAGTCGCCGACGTTCAGGTCGGTGAGTTTGCGCGACGATACGCCAATGCGCTGCACAACCAAATCGATAGTGCCTTTTTCGATATTGGCGTCGCTGATAGTAAGCGGGATACGCTCGCCTTTGTCGCCAATTTTAACTATCACAAAATTGCCCGCCTTGCGCGATTTGGCAATCAGGGGGGCCTCAATTTCGAGCCTTACTACATTTTCAGAGAAGTACTCTTTTGCAACAATCTTGTTCACTTAAAAATGCTTTTTATTGATTATCATCAATTTGCCGATAAACGGCGTTGCTTATTACACAAAAAGTGGGCAAATGTATTAAACAAATTCGATTTGAGCGGCGCAAAAGCCGACGTTGCGTTCCCTTTAGCGGTCGGCGGCGCGGCTTTCTTGTTGTGTTTCAAAGTGAAACGCGGGTGTTAAGTAATTTGCGTAAATAGCAAACCCGAAATTAAACAGGAAACGCACACCTATTCACCTATAGAAAATGGCGGCCGTTCGTCAATAAAACCGCACAGCAGCAACGCTTGGCACATTTTTTGCTTGTAAATCAACTCATTATTAGAAAAACGCAAAACTATGGTTGTACAAGGTAATTTGGTCAAGGCTTTCGAGTCGACCTTCAAGAAACACTGGGATTTGGCCGCCCTGTCAATTTACAAAGGCGAAACCCTTACCTACGGCGATATGGCCGTGCTGATTGAGAAAATCCACATTATGTTCGGACAGTGCGGTGTGAAGCCTGGCGACAAAATCGCTCTTATCGGCAAAAGCCACCCGCATTGGGCGGTATCGTACGTGGCAACCATAACTTACGGTTGCACAATCGTGCCTATTCTGGTCGATTTCCATCCGAACGACGTGCAAAACCTTATCACTCACTCTGATGCGGTGATGCTTTTCTGCGGCGATATGGTTCTGCCATCGCTTTCAGCCGAAAAAATGCCGTTGCTGCGCGCCATTATTAATATGACCAACTTCACAGTGGCTTTTGAGCGCGACGAGTACAACGTGAAAGCCGTGATGGACAACATCGACGAACTTTTTGCAAAGAAATACCCCAACGGCTTCACCGCCAACGATGTGAATTATCCTGCAGTTGATGGCGAGGCACTGGCCGTAATCAGTTACACATCGGGCACAACGGGCTTCTCGAAGGGCGTTATGCTGCCGCACCGCAGCCTGATGGCCAACATTGAGTATGCCATCCGCAATATGCAACTCGACGCGGGCGACCGTATGTTGAGCATTCTGCCGCTGGCACACGCCTACGGCTGCGCTTTCGAACTTTTGTGGCCGCTCTGCGTGGGCACACACATCACCTTCCTGGGCCGCTCGGCTGGTCCGTCGGTGCTGCTCGAGGCATTCAAGGTTGTGAAACCGCACCTTTTGCTGCTGGTTCCGCTGCTCATCGAGAAGATTTACAAGAAACAAGTGCTGCCGAAAATCAGCACCACTGGTATGAAAATCGCTCTGCACACACCAATACTCAGCGGCATCATCTGCAAGAAGATACGCGAATCGCTGGCCGCATCGTTCGGCGACAGTTTCCGCGAGGTTGTGATTGGCGGCGCAGCCCTTAATCCTGAAGTTGAGGCGTTCCTGCATAAAATAAAATTCCACTATTCGGTTGGCTACGGAATGACCGAATGCGGTCCGCTGGTAAGTTACGCTGGCTGGCGCAGCGCCCGTATGGGCTCGTGTGGCAAACTGGTTGACGCTCTTGAGATGACCATCGATTCACCGGACCCGGAGAAACAGGCCGGCGAGATTATGGTTCGCGGCGAGGGCGCAATGCTCGGCTACTACAAGAATCCGGCAGCGACCGAAAAGACCATCGACAAAGATGGCTGGCTGCACACTGGCGACCTTGGCGTACTCGACAAAGATGGATTCATCCACCTGAAAGGCCGCAGCAAGAGTATGATTCTTGGCCCATCGGGTGAGAACATCTATCCCGAGGAGATTGAGGCCAAATTGAACGCTCTGCCTTATGTTCAGGAGCAGTTGGTGATCTCGGAGCAGAACAAACTTGTGGCTTTGGTTTATCCTGATGTCGATTTGATGAAGAACAAAGGCCTTCAGATGGCTGATTTGGAGGAGATTATGGAGAACAACCGCCGCGAGTTGAACGACACTCTGCCGAAATTTATGCAGGTGTCGCGCATCCAACTGCAGGAGAAAGAGTTTGAGAAAACGCCGAAGCAGAGCATCAAACGCTTCCTGTACGAGAATCAGAATTAATATATAGGTGATAATAATTTGAACGTGAAGTGCAGTCGGGTTTCCGGCTGCACTTTTTTGTTTTGTATACGGTGCGCCTTGCGGCGGATTTTTTTAAAAAATTAAAACGAAAATTTTCAAAATCAGTCAAATATGGTTCTTGCAAAATTTTAAAATCAAATTTTCTAATGATTTCTCGCAAAGCGACAGCCCCGATTCATATCATCCATTTCCTAACTGCTAAATCCTAAATAAATCATATCTTTGCACCCAAAATTTTACATAGCAAGAAAATGAGCAACATCGAACTTAGCGAGCAGGAACTGCAACGCCGTCAGAGCCTTGCAGAACTTCGCAATTTGGGCATCGACCCCTATCCCGCAGCCGAATACGTGGTTTCGGCCTACTCAACCGACATTAAAAACGAGTTCAGCGACGACGCACCGCAGCGCGACGTGACCATTGCCGGCCGCATTATGAGCCGCCGCATTATGGGCAAGGCGTCGTTCATCGAACTGCAGGACAGCAAGGGCCGCATTCAGGTTTACATTGCCCGCGACGGCATCTGCCCCGAAGACAACGCCGATATGTACAACGTGGTGTTCAAGAAACTGCTTGATATTGGCGACTTTATCGGCATCAAAGGATATGTTTTCCGCACACAGATGGGTGAGATTTCGGTTCACGCAAGCGAACTGACAGTGCTGAGCAAGAGCCTGCGCCCGCTGCCAATCGTCAAATATAAAGACGGCGTGGCTTACGACGCCTTCGACGACCCCGAGTTGCGCTACCGCCAACGTTACGTTGATTTGGTTGTGAACGACGGCGTTAAGGATACATTCCTGAAACGCGCCACAATCATCCGCACGCTACGCTCGATACTCGACGAGGCCGGCTACACCGAAGTGGAAACGCCTACCCTTCAAGCAATTGCGGGCGGCGCATCGGCTCGTCCGTTCATCACGCACTTCAATGCGCTCGACATCGATATGTATATGCGAATTGCCACCGAACTCTACCTTAAACGCCTGATTGTGGGCGG
>CAMJCK010000003.1:0-111226 GCA_946404125.1 uncultured Bacteroidota bacterium
TGGTGATGGCGTAGCGGAAACCGTCGGCTTTGGCCTTGCACAAACCGTTTTTCAGAGCCGTTCCCTTGCCGCGGTTGCGCTCGTGAGTCAGAATCTCGATACCGTCTATCTTACTCAAAATCTGCGCTGTATCGTCAGTCGAGCCATCGTTGACAACGATAACGTGGTTGGCGTACTGCTTCACATCGGCCACCACTTGCGCAATGGTCTTGCAGTTGTTGTACGTCGGTATCACAACCACAATATTGAGTCTGTCGAGCGCCGCGCGCCAATCGGTATCGGTTCCGTTCTGATTCATAGCGGGCAAATATATTCAGGATTTAGGAATTAGAAGTTAGGATTTTTGCCAAGTTGGATTTGCTCACTCAATCCTTTGAGTCATTTTTCAACTCTTCGAGCGTCATTCGCAGCCTTATCCACGGGTGTTTAATCAGCACCTGCTCAACGTTTCCTTCGGCGTTATAAATTATTGTGTAGACCGATTTGCCGAATTCTGTTCCGCTTTTCCGCAGTTCCAGGCCGGGTATTTGTTTTTTCAGCTTGGCGCGATTACGGTCCACCAAAATCACTCGCAGGTCGCGCTCGAGCAGTTGCAGCACTTTCGGGCGGCGCATCGGCTCAACGCAACTGTTCACTTTCAGCGAGTCGGGTGCAAGGGTGAAGTCGAAGATTGTTGGGCCGAAGTACGATGTGGCCAGCACGCGCGGACCGGCGGCTGTGGGGCGGGCAATCATCATTCCGCTCAGATGGTTGCCGCGGGTGTCGATTTGCAGATTGTGCCGTGCTGTCTTTCCGGGCACGATTATCGGCTGCGAAAAAACCGCATTCGCCGCAAGGCAGAAAATGCTGACCATCAATATTTTCGGCAATCGGCGAGCCATCAGTCGATTTTGAACCGGCTCTCGTCGGTAATTTGGTTGAAGCGCTTGTTGGTGAAGCGGTAGTCGGTGTAGTCGGCTTCGTTCTCGTACATCCGCAGTTGGTCAACCGACATATCGGCCTTGCTCAGCCTGATTTCGATGGCTGAAACATACTCTTTCACCGTCTTGCTTCGCGGCGTGATGCTGACAATATATTGGTGGTCATCTTCCTGATACTTAAGTTCGTAGTTGTTGTTCATACGGCTCAGGTCGCCAACCATACAGGCGGTTATCATATCCTGCATTTCATTCATCATCTTGTTGGTGTTCAGCTGCATAACGCTCTTTTTGCCGTCGGCCACAATCTTCAGCCGGCCACCGTTAATCACAATCAGGTAGCTCAACGGCTTCGAGTAATCCAGGCTTATCTTGTTGTCTTTCAGATAGTAGAATCGACCTTTCGAAGTCACATCTTCGTCGAACATATCAAGGTGCTTCACCTGCGTGAAGTCGCTCTCAATTGATTTCAGTTTCTCGGCGGTGGTTTTCAGTTGGTTCTCAAACTTTGCCATATCGGCTACGGGGCGTGTCTGCGCCAGCGCCGTGTGGGCTGCGGCAACCAATGCCAGAATTGCAAACAGATGTTTCATTTCCTGATTTTTTAGGGCCGCAAGTTACGTAATTTTTTGCCGTTGGCGCCCACCGATGCCAAAACCATCCGTCAATCTGAATAATATCTCTATTTTTGCCCGCAAAACCGACAGCAATGATAAAATCAGTCATTTTCGATATGGACGGCCTGATTGTTGACTCAGAGCCGTTTTGGCGTATGGCCGAGCGCACCGTTTTTGGCAGCAGGGGCATCGAGCTCACCGAAGAGCAGTGCCGCTCAACAACGGGTATGCGGCTCGACAATGTGGTTGCCCATTGGAACGCCATTTATCCCGGTCACATAACCGACAAGCGTCAGACAGCCAGCGAGATTCTTGCCGAAGTGACGCGCTTGGTCACCACCTACGCCGAGCCAATGCCGGGTGTCCACCAGGCCGCACAGCTGTTTGCAAAGCGTGGCTGCACAATGGCTTTGGCTTCAGCTTCGGCAATGTCGCTCATCAATGCCGTGCTCGACAAACTCTGCGTGCGCCAGTATTTCAATGTCATTCAGTCGGCTGAGAATGTAAAGTATGGCAAGCCGCACCCCGAGATTTTCCTGACCACGGCCGCCAGCCTTGGTGTCAAACCCGAAGAGTGCTTGGTGCTCGAAGACTCGATTTTTGGCGTGATTGCCGGTAAAGCCGCCAGTATGAAGGTGATTGCCGTGCCCGACAAGGAACTAGCCGGCCGCCGTGAGTACGGTGTCGCCGATGCCGTTCTTCATTCACTCACCGAGATTGACGAAGAGCTGTTTAACCGGTTGTAGCTTTTTCAAACTCAACAAAACTGTTGCTTCTGATTTTGGTGCCAAAAACGTGAGAAAAATCACATTTTTCATACCAAAAATGTGGAAAAAATCACATTATTGGCGCCAAACAACAATTTTGGGGGGACAAAAAAACAAAACTCGCATCCTTTTATCAATCCGACTCCGCAGATAACATATACACTACGGGAACAGCGACGATTAATCCGACCAAAATTATGGCACAAAAATCTAAAAATGTGAATGGACTTGGTTTATAATTATCTCCTACTACTCTTACATCATCTGTTTTAATCTTATAACATACTTTATTTTCATCAACAAAAAAACTTGTTTGTTTCTTTGATTCTGAAAGACTTATTGAACCGCCCGTCGCACTTCCTCCATATATCCCGCTTAAAGATTTATTCTCATAAACCATTATTTCGCCACCTTGCCCATCGGGAACAACCCTATCAGGAGGTCCAACTTCCTCGACTATTTCCACGTATGTTTTCCCCTTAAATAGTGTATTATATTCATCCTGCAAAGAAACATATTGTGTTGTGTAACACGACATTAACAGTATTGAGCACGAAAGTATCAAACAGATACTTTTGAACGTTTTGGTGTTGGTTGACAAAAACATATCCAATAAGTTTTAAAAGCATCAAAATTAGCTTATTAACTATTCATTCGCAAACAAAAAACGCCCCAAGCCCAAAGGCAAGGAGCGTTTCCATTTATAATCATTTAAAATCTAATTTATCCAATAACCACTCTCGTCCAGCCGTGTTTGTCGGGCTCGGTGCCGTACTGGATGCCGCGTAGCAGGTTGTAGAGCTTCGTCGAAACCGGACCGGGCTTGCCGTCCTTCGAGAAGACGAAGGTCTTTTTCTGCTCAAGGTCGTCAATCTTCGAGATTGGCGAAATGACGGCAGCTGTTCCGCAAGCGCCGGCTTCTTCGAATGTTGCCAGCTCTTCTTCCGGAATCTGGCGGCGCTCGACCGTCATTCCAAGGTCTTCGGCAAGCTGCATCAGACTCTTGTTGGTGATTGACGGCAGAATCGATGTCGATTTCGGTGTCACGTAAGTGTTGTTCTTGATACCGAAGAAGTTAGCCGCACCGCACTCATCCATATATTTCTTCTCTTTGGCATCGAGATAGAACTCGCAGGCATAGCCAAGGTCGTGAGCCATTTTGTTGGCGCACAGGCTGGCGGCGTAGTTTCCGCCCACCTTGTAGATGCCCGTGCCGAGCGGAGCCGAACGGTCGAACTCGCGGATGATGACGTATGGGTTGCAGGCAAATCCGCCCTTGAAGTACGGACCCACCGGTGTTGCAAAAATCAGGAACAGATATTCCGATGCCGGATGAACACCCACTTGTGCGCTTGTGCCAATGAGCAGCGGACGCAGATAGAGAGTTGCGCCGGTCTCGTAGGGCGGAATATATTTCTCGTTGAGGCGCACTACCATATCAATCATCTTATTGAAAGTTTCGGTTGGCAGCTCGGGCATCAGAATGCCGCGGCAGGTCGATTGCAGGCGGGCTGCGTTCTCGTCAGAGCGGAACACTCGCACTTTGCCGTCGGGGCAGCGGTATGCCTTCAAGCCTTCAAAGGCTTCCTGTCCGTAGTGCAGGCAGGTGGCAGCCATATGCATCGGGATTGTCTCTTCGGAGCAAACTTCAATTTCGCCCCATTTGCCGTCGCGATAGTAGCAGCGGACATTGTAGTCGGTCTTTCTGTAGCCAAATCCTATGTTGGCCCAATCAATGTTTTCCATAACTCTATTTTTTCAAAAAAACAACCAAAGGTAATTATAGAATTGTGATGAGCAATTGATTTTTTAAAGAAAACTATCACATATCTTTGCCAATACAATTTTGACACAATAAATTTGCGTTCGGGCAATATATTGCAAATATAACTATAAATTATTGATTATGTGGATTGTATGTGCTGATTTGGAGGGCGTTTTCGTGCCAGAGGTCTGGATAAATTTCGCAAAAAAGACCGGCATCGACGCGCTGAAACTCACAACCCGCGACATTAAGGACTACGACGAGCTGATGCGCTACCGCCTGAAGATTCTCGACGAGCATAACCTTAAGATACAAGATATTCAAGAAGTTATCGCCACAATGAAACCGCTCGATGGTGCGCTTGAGTTCACCCGCTGGCTGCGCAAGGTGACACGCTTTGCCATTGTGTCCGACACTTTCGTGGAGTTTGCCAAACCGCTGATGGAGCAGCTCGAGAATCCGTTCCTGCTCTGCCACTCACTCGATATTGACGAGACCGGCCGCGTAGTGGATTACAAACTCCGCCAGCCCGACCCCAAGCGCCGCACCGTGGAGGCGTTTCAGAGCCTTAAATATAAGGTGCTTGCCTTCGGCGACTCGTACAACGACATTCCGATGGTTGAATCAGCCGATGTGGGCATCCTCTACTGCCCGCCCGACAATGTGGTGCGTGACTATCCTCAGTTCCCCGTTGCCCGCAACCTTGCCGAGCTCAAGGCGCTCATTGAGAAGTACGTCTGCGAATAAGATTCTATTCAAATAATGTGAGAGGCGATGATGTCGCCTCTTTTTTTTTCGGCAAACCGCACCAATAAATATGACCGTCGGACATCGATAGTTTATTCACACATCCTGTTAATATCCGCCGATTTTTGGCATAAAATTTGCTCTCATTATTGACGAAATAAAGCAAAATGGCGCGGGTGGGGTTTCATCGCTTTGCGCTAACTGATTGTCTGTTCGGAGATTATGAGCCAAAACAATATTTTGCGCCCTTTTTTCCGAATTCGATATTTAGTTTTACTTTTGCACGAATTTTTTAGGCTTGATATGGACTATATAATTCCAATCAACGATTTGAAAGAAGGCAAGCACCGATATGAGTTCGATGTTGCCGACAAGTTCTTTGAACCGTATCCGGAATCGGAGGTGAAAAAGTGCTCGATACACGTTGTTGTCGATTTGACAAAGCGCAGCACGGGCGTTGACGCCGACTTCAGTCTGGCGGGCAAGGCCACCGTAACGTGTGACCGCTGCCTCGACGAGTTCGAGATGCCGCTTGAGTACAACTCGCACATCAGCTTCCAGCTTGGCGACGAGCCGGAGGAAGTGTCGGACGAGCTGGTCATCATTTCGCGCAACAACACACACCTCGATTTGCGGCAATACATCTACGAGTTCATCAACCTTGCCGTCCCCTGCCAAAAGTACCATCCTGAGGACGAGAACGGCAACTCGGCGTGTGACCCGGAGATGATTAAACGGCTGAACGAAATCAGAGCGACAAAAACCGATGACCAGGAGACTGACCCTCGGTGGAATAAATTGAAGGATTTGATTAACTAATTAATATTTCTAAAAATGGCACATCCAAAACACAGACACTCTAAAGAGAGAGGTCGCAAGAGAAGAACTCACTACAAAGCAGTTGCACCAACCGTAGCTGTATGCTCAAACTGCGGCGCACCTGTTGAGTACCACCACGTATGCCCAGAGTGCGGCTACTACCGTGGCAAACTGGCAATCGAGAAAACCGTTGCCTAACAAGCTGCCTTGACAGCGAGAATGAACCTTGATTAACAAAAATTGCTCAAAAAATGAGAATCGGAGTTGACATAATGGGAGGAGACTTTGCGCCCGAAGCAACCGTTTTAGGTTCGATTTTGGCGCAAAAAGAGCTTCCCGCTGATGTTAAGTTGGTGCTGTTCGGTCCGAAAGAGAAAATCGAGGCCATCTGCCAGCGTGAGAATTTCGACGCAAGTCAGTTTGAAATTGTTGACGCACAGGAGGTTATCGAGATGGGCGACCATCCGGCAAAGGCATTCACTGCCAAACCGAACTCAAGCATCACCGTTGGTTTCGGCTATCTGCAGAAAAAGCTGATAGACGGATTCGCAAGCGCCGGAAGTACCGGAGCAATGCTTGTTGGTGCTATGTACACCATCAAGGCCATTCCGGGAGTCATCAGACCGTGCATCTCAAGCGAGATGCCGCAGTTTGAGGGCACACCGACACTGCTGCTCGATGTGGGCCTGAACGCCGATTGCCGCCCCGACGTGCTCTACCAGTACGCTCAAATCGGCTCTGTTTATGCAAAGCAGATGTACGGCATTGCCAACCCAAAGGTGGCTCTGCTCAACATCGGCGCCGAGCCGGCAAAGGGCAACCTTGTCACCAAGAGCACCTACGAGGCGATGGCCGACACCAAGGACTTCAACTTCATAGGCAACATCGAGGGCAACCAGCTGCTGGGCAACTGTCCGGCCAACGTGGTCGTAACCGACGGATTCACAGGCAATATTGTTCTGAAAGAGGCCGAAGGTCTTTACAAGATTATCCGCAAGAAAGGCCTTACCGACGACTTCTTCGAGAAGTTCAACTTCGAGAACACCGGTGCTGTTCCGGTGCTGGGAGTCAACGGCATTGTGCTCATCGGCCACGGCATCTCGAACGACAAGGCTATTAAGACAATGATTCTGCAAACCAAGAAAATGATTGAAGCCAAGGTTTCAGAAAAAATCTGCGAATTGTATAAGTAATGACAGAAAAGATTCGGGCAAAAATCACCGGCATTGGCGCGTATGTACCTGATTATGTGCTCACCAATGACGAATTGAGCCGAATGGTTGATACCAACGACGAGTGGATAACCACCCGCGTGGGCATCAAGGAACGGCATATTCTCAAAATTGAGGGCGAAGGCTCGTCGTATATGGGCGAACGTGCTGTGCGCCAGCTGTTTGAAAAAACAGGCACCAATCCCGACGAGATTGATTTGGTGCTTTGCGCGACGGTTACACCCGATATGCCTTTCCCGGCAACGGCAAGCATCATCGCCGACAAGGTGGGCATCAAAAACGCTATGCATTTCGACATCAACGCGGGATGCTCGGGCTTCATCTACACGCTCATCACAGCCAAAATGTACGCTGAGTCGGGGCAGTTCAAGAAGGTGCTGCTGGTGACGGCCGAAAAAATGTCGTCAATTGTTGATTACACCGACCGCTCAACCTGTCCGCTCTTTGGCGACGGCGCTGCTGCAATGCTCATCGAGCCATCGGACGACGGGACGGGAGTTGTCGATTTCATCGCGCAAAGCGATGGCATTGGCCGCAACTACTTGTATATGAAGGCTGGAGGCTCGTGCCGTCCGGCATCGGCCGAAACTGTTGCCAACCGCGAGCATTTTGTTTACCAGGAAGGCCGCACGGTGTTCAAATACGCCGTGACGAATATGGCCAACGTCTCGGTTGAGGTTATGAAGCGCAACGGCATCACCGCCGACACTCTGGCTTGGCTGGTGCCGCATCAGGCCAACCTGCGCATCATCGACGCTGTGGCGCGCCAGATGGACCTTTCGCCCGAAAAGGTAATGATAAACATCCAAAAATACGGCAACACAACATCGGCAACCATTCCATTGTGCCTGCACGAGTGGGAGAGCCGTCTGCACAAGGGCGACAACCTGATTCTGTCATCGTTCGGCGCAGGCTTCACGTGGGGCGCCATCTATCTGAAATGGGCTTACGACGGTAAATAATCCGCCGGAAATCACATACCACAGCGCACCGTTCAGCTTTGAGCGGTGCGTTTTTTTTGCCTTTTAGGGCGGATTTCCACATAAAAGATTAACTTTGGACTTTCTGATGCGAAGCCACTTCGCGGCAAACATCGGGAACAACCATAAAAGATTATTTATCAAAAGGTTAAACTAAAAACTCAAACATAACTATGGCTAAAGAGACAGAATCACTTCGCGACCAGATTAACATCATCGGTAGCGGAACAACCATCAAAGGAGACATTGACTGCACCGGCGATATGCGTATCGACGGCAAGGTGACGGGCAACCTTAAAATATCGGGCAAGATTGTGATTGGCCCAACTGGCGACATCAACGGCCAGATTACCTGCAAGAACTCGGAAATCGAGGGCAAGGTTGACGGCAAAATCTACGTGGCCGAACTGCTGGTGCTGAAGAGCACGGCGGCCATTCTGGGCGACATTTCGACAACGAAGCTGGCCATTGAGCCGGGTGCTACCTTCACGGGCAACTGCAAGATGGACGGCAGCAAAGCACCGCAGGCCAATGTCGAGCAAAAATGATAATCTGAAAAACGTTAACAATTATGCCAAGTATTCGGGCCTTGCGTTCGAAATGCTTGGCATTATTATTTTATGCGTGTGGGGAGGAATAAAACTCGACGCGCGTTTTAACACCAAACCGCTGTTCACGGTGCTACTGTCGCTTGGCGGTGTAGCTTTGGCCATATATCAAATGATTGTTAAAATAAAGCAGTGAAACCGGCTGGTTTCCACTTGACTATAATCTCAAGAAATGTTGTTTTCTGAGCTGATAAAAACGCAAAGCTGGCCATCGGTTGAGGCGATGCTGATGCACTATTTTCCGAAGTATCAGTCGAGCCTTTCGGGATTCAAACGTGCGTTTCTGTCGCTGCAAATCATTGAGTCGCAGCCCGATTGCGGCACACTCAAGCTGAAGCGCATCAAGGGAAACGACGTTGATGTGACAAGCGTGACCAACGGCGAAGAGTGCGGCATAACCACTGCTCCGTGGGCCGAGGTGCTCGGAATGACAGTTGAAAAACAGACGCTTGCGCAATTCACACAACCAGAAATTGCGGCAATTGTGCTTTGGGTAATCACATTTTACGGATTCGACGAGGAAACAATCAAAAAGAAAGCTGACAGATGACTGAAAAGTTTGAAATAGAGCCCATTGCGCACATTTGCACCGATTTTCCGGAGAAGTTCGGCATTCCGCGGCAGAGCGGTGTGGTGCCGACTTTGCGCGGCCGGATAGTCTTCTGCCCCAAATTCCGCAACCCCGACGCACTGCGCGGCATCGAGGGATTCACGCACCTGTGGCTCATCTGGCAATTCTCGGCCAACACCGGCTGGCAGCCGATGGTGCGTCCGCCGAGACTTGGCGGCAACCGTCAGGTAGGCGTTTTTGCGTCGCGCTCGCCGTTTCGCCCAAACTCACTGGGACTGTCGGCGGTTGAGGTGGAAAAAGTTGAGTGGAACACGCCGCAAGGCCCCGTCATCCACGTGCTTGGCGCCGATTTGATGGACGGCACGCCCATCTTCGACATCAAGCCATATGTGACTTACGCCGACAGCATTCCGCAGGCCAAATCGGGGTTTGTGGATGAGGTGGAGTTCAGCCGCCTCAGAGTGGCGTTCTCCGAAGAATTGCGCCGGAATTTCAGTCCCGAACAAGCCGACACTCTCACGCAAGTGCTTGAAAACGACCCGCGTCCGCGCGTGCAAGCCGATGCCGACAAGATTTTCGGAATGTCGTTTGCCGGACACGATGTGCGGTTCCGCGTCGAGGGCACGGTGCTGACAGTGGTTGATGTTGTTGAACAGGGTAAACGGGGTTAGTTATTGAAAATATGCAAATTAGAATGATTAAACAGCACAGCTTTTAAACCCGTTAAACTTTAAACAATACTACGTTATGCAACTTCAGCAAGCCGATTTCCCGTTTTACACCTTCGCAAACCTCAACAAATGCGGTGTGAGGCATTTTGTTACATCGTGCGGGCCGAATGTCGATGTGAACCTGCGCTCGGCCAATGGAGCCGAATGTCGGCGGCGGCTGGCGCAATCGGTTGGGTTCGACATTGACCGACTGGTAACCGGCGAGCAGACTCACAGCCTCAACATTGCAGTGGTAACGGAAGCTGACGCCGGACGCGGCAGCCTCAACATCGACAGCCGCATTCCCTGCACCGACGCGCTGATAACCAACCGCCCGGGCATTCCGCTGATGGTGCTCACCGCCGATTGCGTGCCGGTGCTGCTCTTTGATGCGGCCACCCGTTCGGCGGCGGCCATCCACGCCGGCTGGCGAGGCACCGCCAACGGCATTGTGGGCCTGACCGTTGAGAAAATGAGCCGCGAATTCGGCACAAAGCCGCAAGATGTTGTGGCCGCCATCGGACCATGCATTGGTGCGTGCTGCTTTGAGGTTGGCGACGATGTGGCCGAACACTTCAGCCGCTGGCCAGAAACAGTCATCCGCCGCAATGGCTGGACGAAACCGCACATCGACCTTGTGATGGCCAACCGCCTGCAACTGGAGCAATCGGGCGTTTTGCCGCAAAACATTGAGGCGGCCGATGAGTGCACCAAATGCGGACCGCTGCAATTCTTCTCGCACCGCCGCAACCAGACTCTCGGAAGGATTGGAACAGGCATCGTGATTGATAAATAATTGTTTGAACTGCCTTTACTTGCTATTATCGAAAGTAAAGATTCAATGATTGGGCACTCCGGGTTGCTTGCTCAATAAATCGACATTGGCGCAAGAAACATTTTGCGGATTCGAAATTCAATTGTTTCTTTGTTAGGTATGAGATTCGCTGACATCATAGGACAAGACGACATCAAACGGCACCTGATTGGCACCGTCAAAGAGAACCGCATCAGCCACGCGCAGATGCTGCTCGGGCGCGAAGGTTACGGCACGCTACCGCTGGCCATCGCGTATGCGCAGTACATCAACTGCCAGCACCGCACCGACAGCGACTCGTGCGGCGAGTGCCCAAGCTGCCGGCAAATATCGCAGCTTGCCTATCCCGACCTTCATTTTGTTTTCCCGGTACCCGCAACCGGCTCCACCAAAGAGAAGCCCGTGAGCGACACCTTCTTCCGCAAATGGTCAGAGTTCATCAAGCAGAACCCTTACGGCAGTTATCAGCAATGGCTCGACTACGCCGAGGCCGGCAACTCGCAGGGGCTCATCCGTGTTGACGAGAGCAGCGAAATCATTCGAAAGCTGACAATGAAAAGCTTCAACTCGGGATACAAAATAATGGTCATCTGGCTGCCCGAGAAGATGAACTCCGACGCGTCGAACAAGCTGCTGAAACTCATTGAGGAGCCTTACCCGATGACGCTCTTTCTGCTGGTGGCCGAAAACTCGGAAAACATCATCAGCACCATCATATCGCGCACGCAGATTGTGAAAGTGCCGCGCATTGCCGATGCCGACCTTTGCACCGGTCTTCAGCGTGTGGCTGGAACCGATGCCGCCAAGGCCGAGAAGATTGCCCGAATCAGCGAGGGCGACTTCTGCAAGGCGCTCGAATATTGCAGCCAAACGGCCGACCTGGCGCAGAATCTTGACCTTTTCATCAAACTGATGCGCGTGAGCTACTCGTACAAAGCCCCCGATATGATTGCCCTGGCCGACGAGTTGGCATCGCTGGGGCGCGAAAAGCAGAAGGCGCTGCTGGCCTACAGCGAGCGAATGGTGCGCGAGAACTTGATAATGAACCGCCAGCTGACTTCGATGGCCCGCTTCACCGACGACGAAGGCAACTTTGCGCAGAAATTCTCGCGGTTCATCCACCCGCAAAACTCCGGTCTGATTGCCGAGGCGCTCGACAAGGCCAGCTACCACATATCGCGCAACGCGAGCGCAAAAATTGTTTTTCTCGACACCATCATCACGCTGGCGCGATGTCTGCGGATGCCGGCATAAAATTGTTTCTCAACTATGAAAAGCCTTCTGAAATCACTTTCGTGGATACTGCTGATACCATTCCTGCACATTGCCGCGGCGCTGTTTATTCCTGATTTTGTGCGCATCGCACTGCCGCATCTGCTCCTTATGTACGGCATTTTGTGCGGCCTGACGGTTGTTCACCTGTTTGTGGTGAGCCGTGTGGTGCGCCGCCATCAGCAGCAGTCGGCAATGATTGTTATGGCGATGAATATGCTAAAGATGCTGCTGAGCATCGTCCTGCTGTTTGTTGTTGTGGTTCCGTTCACCGGCAAGGGTGGCGCGGTGGCCGTCAATTTTGGCGTGGCGTATCTTTTCTTTCTGATTTTCGACTCGCAGCTGGTGCTCTTGATGTTGCGGGGCGACAACTAAGCCATCAGTGCCAGAACACCACTAACGGCCATATATGCATAGATGACTTTCCGCAGCGTGGGCGACGGAATCCTGTCGAACACCTTTCTGCCAAGCCACGAGCCAATCACAACGCCCACAAGCGCATAGAGCCAGCAACGGCCTACAATCGGCGTGCAGAAGCCGCATTGGGCGCGATAAACGGTCATAAACACATTCCCGATGAAAAAATAGGCCTGCGTCATTGCCAGATAGCGCTCCTTGTCGGCCTCGGTGGCCACAAAGTAAAGCACAGCCGGCGGCCCCTGCATAGCAAACAAACCGCCCATCAGGCCGCTCAGCGTTCCCATCGACAGTTGCATTGGCAGCGTCGGGCGCAATCGTATTCTCTCGCTTATTATCAGGAAGTAAACGCTCATCACCAGAAGTATTACTCCAAGCAAATGTTTCAGATGAGTGTCGGTACTTGCCGATACGTATTGGACAGCGAAAAACGACACAACCAGAAATGTGAGCATAATGGGCAGGACGCGCCTCCAGTCGATGAGCCGGTAGATGCCCACAAGGACATATAGCGACTGCGCCGCCGACAGCATACCCGAGAGCGCCGTGGCCTCGCCGTACGAAGGCATCAGGTGCGGCAGCATTGTCATTATGAAAATGCCGAACCCGAACCCGCTCACCCGCTGCACAAAGCTGGCACCGGTGCAGAAAACTATCAGCAGAATGATTGCAGTTGTATTCATAAACGGCGGCAAAGTTAAAGCGAGTTTGCAAAATTCGACACTCTATGGCACAATTGGGCACAAAAAAGGCGGAACCAAATCAGCTCCGCCTTGTATGCTATAGCTTTCAATCAGCTTTTAGTTCTTCTTGCAAGCCTTGTTCAACTCTTTGATGAACAAGTCGAGAGCGGCCGGCATCGACGGGGCCTCAGGTATCGGGGCTTTGATGTCGAGTCTGAGATTTGCCTCCTCAACAGCTTTTGCCGTGGTTGGACCGAAAGCCGCAATCTTGATGTCGTTCTGCTCAAAATCGGGGAAGTTGGTTTTCAGCGATTTGATTCCCTCCGGGCTGAAGAAGCACATCACATCGTAGTTCTGGTCGGCAATGTCCGACATATCAGTTGCCACGGTCTGGTACAAAATGGCCAGCGTGTGGTCGATGTTGTGAGCCTTCAGTTTTTCAAGAACCTCCGGTTTGTACTTATCCGACGACGGCAGCAGGAATTTGTCCTCGCGGTGCTTGTCAATCAAAGTCAGCAGCTCGTCGAACTTACCGTTGGCGGCGAAGAAAATCTTGCGCTTGCGATAGGTTATGTACTTCTGAAGATAGAGCGCCACCGCCTCGGTGATGCAGAAATACTTCATAGTGTCGGGAAGCGTTACGCGAACCTCCTCGCAGATGCGGAACAGGTGGTCGATGGCGTTTTTGCTGGTGAAAATGACGGCTGTATGGTCGAGAATATTGATTCTCTCCTTGCGGAAATCTTTGGCCTCGACCGGCTTGACAGTGATGAAAGGCCTGAAATCGATTTTCAGATTGTACTTTTCCGCCAAATCAAAATACGGCGACTTTTCAGTCGTTGGTTGTGGTTGAGAAACCAAAATTTTCTTTATTTTCAATTGAGTAGCATTTAGTTAAACTTCTTTTCCATACTCTACCACCCATAGTTTATTAAACACTTATATATGGTTAGGAGTGGTAAAATTTCAAGGGCGCAAAGATAGAAAAACAAATAAAATATCGAAATCCTATTTTTAAAGCATATTCTGAGTCCTCGGAACAGGGTCATAACATAGAAGAACACATACAGCCCAATGCCCACCCACATCAGTTTTTCCGACAGCGAGTCGGGCACAAACGGAATGACGGCCACCAACGGCAGCAACAGCAGTCCGTACACCTTGGCAAACAGATAGATGTTGAAATTGTAGGCTCCGAACGCGTGCGTGTCAAAAATAAAGTCAAGAATTTTCAGGATGATGGTCCGGCTCAGATATATGGCCATAAACGCAAGTGTGAACACCCCAAACTGCATAAAGCCCGACAAATCGCCTGTTGTGATTCCGTAGAGGTTTACGCACTGTGCGGTGAACAAACCAATATTGATGAAAAACAGAATGTTGAGAATCAGGAACACGCGGCCCAGCACCACGTTCGACTCCTGGTACACGCGGCGGGCGGTGAAAAAGTTAACCGCCGACTGCATCAGCATACCAATATATTTGCCGTAAATCATCCGCGTCCACGCAAAAATGACGAACGACACAATCACCACTCCAATCATCCAGTCGGTGTTGGCTATCGATTTGTTAAGCAGTATCCGGTCAATTTTCCGGTTGATAGGCTTTCCCTCCCTTTCAACAAACACTTTCGGTGCCGGCGCGATGGTCACGCTGTCAGCCGCAGTGGTGTCGGCAACTGCCAGAGCCACCGTGTCAGGGCTGACGGCCACAGTATCGGCGCTGACCGCAACTGTGTCAACCTCATTCTCCGCAATGGTATCCGGGCGGCTGTCGGCCTCAATCAGAACAGGAGCCGTGCGCTGCACAAGCACATACTGCTGCTCGGTTTTTTGCTCGACTTGCTGCTTGGGTTCTTCGGCCACAATGGTCTGTGTGTGGCGTGCGCTGTCGCTGATGGGCTCGATTGCGTTAATGCCCAGCTGTGTGGTTATGGAGCCGTCGCGGCTGATGACGAAATCGCCTGTCAGCACGTCGTAGGCCGGATGGCTGATGGTGTCGCCAACCGGAACGTAGGGGACGGTTTTAACCACCGGCACCACGGGTTTTTGCGGTGCAAGCCGGCTCGAATCGACACGGAAAGCGTCGGCTCCGCCAAAATCGAGCGTCGGGCGCGACATCAGCACCGAGCTGGCGGGCGCAACCTGAACGGCCGTTGAATCGGCCTGAATACCGTTGACTTGCGAAAAATCCATCAGTGAGACAAAATCGCGGCAAAATTATAAAATATGTTTAAATGTTCGCTTTACACTCATCTTCTTGCGTATCTTTTAGCAAAAATTCCACATCGCGTTTTTCTTTATATTAGCAGCTCAAAAATTTTTTTACAACACTTTGACATCGATTTATAAAACGAACAACAAATCACCTGAAAATTAACAAGATGATTGCCGGCTGCTGGCTGTTTCGGAACTTGCGGGCCAAACGCAAAAAAATGTTAGCGCTGTTGCAGGCAACCAATCCACTTAAAACTTAAAAAATGAAAGCATTTATTGTTTATTGCCATCCGTCCGACGATTCGTTCACACGCAATGTCCGCGACGCTTTTGTGAAAGGCCTTTCCGATGCTGGCCACGAGTTTGAGATTTCAGACTTGTATAAAATGGAGTTCAAAACCGATATGTCTGAAAAAGAATATGTTAGGGATGCCAACTATCGCACAACGCCCGAGCCCGAAAGCGACGTGCTGGCGGAGCAGCTGAAAATCAACTCGGCCGACGCCATCGTCTTCATCTATCCCGTTTTCTGGACTGAGGCGCCCGCAAAACTGGTCGGCTGGTTCGACCGCGTGTGGTCATACGGCTTTGCTTACGGACAAAAAACGATGAAAACGCTCGACCGCGCGCTTTTTCTGGCAACTGCCGGCAATCCGCTGGAGCGACTGGAGCAGTTCGGGCTGTTGGAAAGTATGAAACGCGTGATGATTGGCGACCGCTTCCACAATCGCGCAAAGCGATGCGATTTTGTGGTGTTCGACGGGATGTCGCGGGAGAAGGAGTCGCGCAAAACCGACTGGCAGAAAAACCTTGACGCCGCTTATGCGATGGGCCTCAACTTGTTTGCCGAAGCTGCTGAGCCTTTCTCGCTCGACGGACGGACGTTTGTGGCCGTTGAGAACTCCGATTCGGGCGAGGTTTCGGCGCAGACCGTCTTCTGCTATCACCAAAAAGGCGACACCATCTGGGCTGAATATTCCGGCGGAAGCATTGTAAAAGGTTTTCTTGTCGGGACAATTGACTCGGCTCACCATTTGCACTTCACCTACCAACATATTAATAATGAAGGCGTTCTGAAATCGGGCGAGTGCCGTTCCGTGCCAAAAATAGAGAGTGGAAAGCTGCGCTTCCACGAATCGTGGAAATGGACCGGCGGCGAGGAAGGAACATCGATAATTGAGGAGGTGATTTAGCTCTTTCCTAAAGTTATAAGTTGGGAAGTTTTAAGTTTTTGAGTTTTAAGCTATAGTTTCACCCTAAACTGCAAAATGACAGGGTCGTAACCGTTGCCTTTCATTGCCTCAATGATGCGTTTGCCCACAGGCGATAGTTCCTCGTCGGGATTAATTTTATCCTCCCAGTCGCCTTGTATCAGCATTGTGTAAACGCCGTTGTCAACCATATTGGGGAGGACATCGAAATTCAATCCGCCAATATGGACTTTGTAGTTCTGCACATTGTCACGTGTGGCAATGGTCAAGTATCGGTAATTATTACCATCAAAATTTGGACATATCCAATAGGTCATAACCGAATCAGTCAGATGCACAAAGTAACAACCTGTGGCGTAATCTTTATATGATACGAATGTACGCACCGCATTATCATCACCGACACTAACTTTCACGTCAACTTTGGATTCGCCCATTTCCATATCACCGTAATCAATTGTCGCCTCCTTTGTTTTTTTGCCGTTGGCATATCGGTAGAGCATACTTTTTTCTTCAAGCACTGGAATCAGCGCATCGTTGCCAGAACGCATAAACACATTCCATCCTATATCTTGTCCAAGTTCAATAATTTTTTTTATTGAATGTCCATCAAATTCGTAAACAGCACATTTGCCGTAAACATAAGAGTGGTCAGTTTTCAGATGTTTGAAAGTAAGCAAAATACGGTCACGCCCAAGCACAATCATACCATCCAATTTTTTATTTTCAGCAAATCTTTCTATATCATATTTCGAATCGAACTTGAACGGCGATGTTTTGTAGCACATTATCTGGCCTATATTATCGTAGCCACAGAAAAGACTATCGGCAGGCAGGTACGAAAACTGTGCAAGTTGTAAAGAGTACTCGCCAGGGCCGCGTCCGACGGCGTAGAGTTTTTCCACAAGCCTTCCGTCCTTAATGTGATAGAACGTTGAACGATGGTCATCGCCAGCGATGAAATCGTTGCTTTCCCCATCAATTTCCCAAATACTACCTATCGGTTCATCGGACACAATTGGCTTAACAACAATATCGTCGGCTATGTCCTCAATGGCAATGTCCTTGACTTTTGTAACATCGTTTTTAATAAACCATTCGCCTTGTATCGGTTTCTTTTTCTTGTTGGCGCTTTTTGGGGAGTTGGCGGTTGGTTCTTCTGCAAAAGGTTTATCGTCAATCACCTCAGATTCAACAGTTTCAGTCGCTTCTTCAAGACTGACGGTATCAATGTTCGCAAATTCTTCTTTAGTCTCTAATTTGTTTTGACTTTGATTTCCCGAGCAGCCTCTATAGAAGAATAGCACAAGTAAAATCACCACGACAAGGACTGCAAACGTCCATCTTTTGAATTTCGAGTTTTTCATTGTTAGCGTATAATTAGTTGTGTGTTGATTGTCCAACAATTACAAATATATTCATCTCCGATGGGAATAACAACAAAATTCAATTACCTTCGGTGCATTGAACTAATAAATTTTTGATATGAGAAAGATTTTCACACTTGCTTGCTGTGTTGCAATGCTGGCATCGTGCTCAACACAGAACAGCACCAACACAAACCCTGTGCTGACTATTGAAGGCGGTCAGGTTCAGGGTGTTAACACCGATATTAAGGGTGTTGTGGTTTACAAGGGAATCCCCTACGCCGCACCACCGACTGGCGAGAACCGCTGGCGCGCACCGCAGCCTGTTGTGCCGTGGCAGGGCATCAAGATTTGCGACCAATTCGGCCATCCCGCTTTCCAAGCCGCTCACTACGACGGTGGCTACACCACCGAGTGGGGCTACGGCGAAGAGAAGGCCTACAGCGAAGACTGCCTTTATCTGAACGTCTACACCAAAGCATCGGCGCAGCCTGAAAAGAAACTGCCCGTGGCCATTTGGATTTTCGGCGGCGGACTGCGCGAAGGCTGGGGCTCGGAACCTGAATTCGACGGTCAGGAATGGGCTGCTAAAGACGTGGTTCTGGTTACGTTCAACTACCGCGTGGGACCGTTCGGATTCTTCGCCCACCCCGAAATATCGGCCGAAGACCCCGAGCACGCCACTGGCAACTGGGGCACTCTGGACCAAATTGAAGTTATGAAATGGGTTAAGAAGAACATCGCGCAGTTTGGCGGCGACCCCGACAACGTAATGATTTTCGGGCAGAGCGCAGGCGGCCGCAGCACCAAGTTCCTGAGCGCATCGCCACTCACCAAAGGACTGTTCAACAAGGCTGTGATAATGAGCGCAAGCGGACTGCAGAAGCCGCTCACCGAAGAAGAACTGGCCCGAATCCCCGCCTTCTTCCGTCAAAGCCAACTCACACTTGCACAGGCCGAAGAACAGATTAAAGAAGTCTGCGACTGGGCCAACCTGAAGACTCTGAAACAGTTGCGTTCGGCATCGACCGAAGAAATCTACGCCCTGGGCGCCTTGTACGCGCGGGTTACCGGCAAACGCAGTTGCCTGACCGCAGGCCCAATCACACCGTACATCGACGGATATGTGCTGCCAAAATCGTTCGACGACGCCTGCCTTGACGGCTCGCTGGCCGACGTGCCTTATATGATTGGCTTCACGCTCAACGACGCGGGCAATATGGCTGGGCAGATTACTGATTTCTGCCTTAACCGCGAAGAAGTCGGCAACAAGGCGTGGGCCTATCAGTTTGCCCGTCCCCTGCCCGACGACGGCAGCCATCCGCAGGATTACCTGAAGGGTGCGTTCCACTCGTCGGATTTGTGGTTTGTGTTCAAGTCGCTCAAGCACTGCTGGCGCCCGTGGACACAGGGCGACTGGGACCTGTCGGAAAAAATGCTCACCGCGTGGTCGAACTTTGCAAAATACTCTGACCCCAACGGTGCCAACGGCGGCGACTGGAAACCTTATACAAAAGACAATCAGCAGTTTATGCGCTTCAAACTGAACGAGCAAGACGCTGAAGACTCATCGCTTGGCGAACCGCTGAAAGCAGAGCAGAGAACGCGTTGAGACACAATAAAATATAAAGAAACAGGGAGCGGTTTTTCCGTTCCCTGTTTTTTGTTTCTACTCTTCTCCTTCGTCTTCGGCCGGCTCAATCAGCTTTTTGTCTTTCGGAAGACGGAATTTCAGATAGTGGATGGTGTTGCCGTCGTCGATGTGGAGCCGCTCGTAATAGGTTTTTATGCTCAGCACATCGTCGAGCCACGGCTCATTGTAAAGATCGGCCGACTGGTGAACAATCTCAAGCCCGTTCAACTCAGCCACCTTGCAGGTGTATTTGTATAGGAACCGGCTGTCGGTTTTCAGGTTCACAAAACCGTTGTCGGCCAGAAGCTGCTGGTACATTGTCAGAAACAGGCTCGACGTGAGGCGTTTCTTGGCGCGGCGTTTCTTCATCTGCGGGTCGGGGAAGGTTATCCATATCTCGCTCACCTCGCCCGGCGCAAAAAAGGCCCTGATAACCTCGATGCGCGTCCGCAGGAAAGCCACATTCCGCATCTGCTCAAGATTCGACGATTTGGCTCCCGTCCAAATGCGCGCGCCCTTGATGTCAACACCGATGAAATTCTTATCGGGAAACATACGGGCCATACCCACTGTGTACTCGCCTTTGCCGCATCCAAGCTCAAGCACAATTGGATTGTTGTTTTTAAAGACTCGGCTGTTCCACGTTCCTTTCAGCTCGTGTTCAAAGTTCACAAAATCAGTTATTTCGGGTTGAAACACGTTAGCAAACGTCTCGTTCTCTTTGAATTTTGCAAGTTTACCTTTTCCCACGGCGGTAGAAGTTTTAAGTTTTAGAAGTTATAAGTTTAAAATTTAGAGGTTTAGAGGCTAAAGAATTAATTCAATTAACAAGATTGAAATTCCTATAATTCATTCAATTATTCAGTCCTTCAATTATTCACTTGCTGACCTTTTCAATTCTCAGCCCGGCGTCGAGCACGTGCTCAAGATTCTCGATGCGCATAGCCTGCTCAATGTAGAAGGTGTAATTGCCTTTCTTCGGGAACACAATATTGCGCTTATACACAATGTCATTGGTCCATACGCTGCCAAAACCCTTGCCGAGCCATTTTCCGCGCTTGTCGGCCAGCAGACACTCAAGCGTATCGGTCTGGTGAGTGCGGTCGGGCGCCGTGATGGTTATGAAAAGGAACATATTGCTGAACGGATATTGTCCGGTTATGCGGTTGCAGAACAGAATGTTATAGGCGCCTATGGTGTCGGTCACCGGCACCTCGAACATAAGTATGCTGTCGCGGTTCCACTGCTCGTCGGGCATATCAACAACACGGTCGTACATTACAGAGTTGCCGCACGAAAACACGCAGGCCGCCAATGCAATAGCGGTTATTATTTTAAGCGTTTGTTTCATTGTTGTCTCTATTGTTACCGCCTCGGTTGAAATTCTGCTGATTGTTGTTGCCGCGGTTTTGCTTGTTGCGGTGTTTCTTCTTCTTCCGCCGCGACGAGTCGAACCTTGTAAGACTGTCTTGTCCAACCACTTGCGTGAAATCGATTTCCTCCGGAGCGTTGTCGTTGTCCGAATCGGTTTGAGCCTCAAGCTGCACCTTAACGCCGCGTTTGTTCATCTCAAGATACTCCTTCACCTTCTCAACCGAAACCGGTATCAGGTCGAGGCTGTTGGCATCGCCCACCGAGTACCACATCAGGCGGCGGAAAACATCGGTTTTAACGTGGTAAGCTTTGCCGTTGGTGGTCATAATTGAGGTATCAGACGACGGAAAATCCTTACGCTCATCGATGTAAGAATCGACCTCGTAATTGAGGCAGCACTTGAGTTTGCAGCACTGACCGGCCAGCTTCTGCGGGTTAAGCGACAGCTCCTGGTAGCGCGCCGCAGTGGTTGTCACCGATACAAAATTGCTCATCCAGGTGGCGCAGCACAGCTCGCGTCCGCACGACCCGATGCCGCCAATGCGCCCCGCCTCCTGCCGCGCGCCAATCTGCCGCATCTCCACACGAATGTGAAAACGCTCGGCCAGCACCTTGATAAGCTGGCGGAAATCGACACGGTCGTCGGCAATATAATAGAAGATGGCTTTGGTCTTATCGCCCTGATACTCAACGTCGCCTATTTTCATATCGAGCCTCAAGTCGGCGGCAATCTTGCGCGATTCAATCATTGTGTCGGTTTCGAGCGCAATGGCCTCCTTCCATTTTTCAATGTCGGTGGGTTTCACCTTGCGGTAGATGGTCTTGAACTCGCCCTGCGGATTGATGTTGTGCTTGCGCAGCTGGCAGAGCACCAGCGGGCCCTTGAGCGAGATGATGCCGATGTCGTGTCCGGGTGAAGCCTCAACGGCCACAATGTCGCCCGGCACAAGGCGCAGGTTGTTCGAGTTGTAGTAGAACCCCTTGCGCGTGTTCTTGAAACGCACCTCGTAAATCTCGTTCTTGTCAATTCCCTCCGGAATATCTTTCAGCCAGTCGAAAACGTTCAGCTTGCCCGAATATGTCAATTTGCAGCAAGTTGTTTCCGAATCAATATTCTCAATGGGGCAGCCCCGTGTTATATCGTTACTCATATATATAATGTTCTTCGTGTCAAACATACGCGGCGTTGCCTTCAAAAGCGGGCGCCGCCGATACCAAAAAATCGGGTAAATATAGTCAATAGTTGACATTTCGGAATTATTGTGGCAAAGATTGTTTGCAAAATTGACCGCAAAATGTGCTTTTAGGTGCCGATACCAGTGCTCAAAAGCCACATAAGCCATTGATTATCTGCACAAAAATAAAAAATGCTAAAAAATTTGCCCCAATGTGTTGCACAAAACGTATTTTGCCATACATTTGCAACCGCAAACGCGAGAATAGCTCAGTTGGTAGAGCACGACCTTGCCAAGGTCGGGGTCGCGGGTTCGAGTCCCGTTTCTCGCTCTTTTTTTTTGTTCTATCCTAAGGTTGCCCAGATGGCGGAATTGGTAGACGCGCCGGACTTAAAATCCTGTGTCCAGTAATGGACGTGCCGGTTCGAGACCGGCTCCGGGTACACGTTTAAATCCTTTGTAAATGGGCATTTGCAAAGGATTTTTTGTTTCTGCCTTGCTCAAAAATCCCTTTCAGTCTTGATTAGTTTGATTCGAAAATAACCCGATATAAATGTCCGTATGACATCCATATCGGTAGAAAATGTGATTTCAACCTTCGAAACAAGCCCGTCAGGGGTTGCATATCAAACGCTACACGCTCACAATTATGCTACGCCTACGGCGTAGAAACCGATGATTGGCAAACGTTTCTACCGATATTTATCCCCGACGGGGAATTTGTTGTTGCGCGCATCTGAAAAACTCATTTTTCCTGGAGCTCTTCCGCGCAAGCGAAACTCGCTCACCACAAAAATCATCCCCATCCGCGGTTGATAAAAAAACAACGCCAGCGACACCGCCTTTGAGCTCATTTTGTCATTTTTCCATTAGTTTAGTGCCAAAAAACAACAGCAATGAAGATTATCCACACCGCCGACTGGCACTTGGGGCAGGAGTTTTTCCAGTACGACCGCCGCGCCGAGCACGAGCATTTTTTTGAATGCCTGCGCCGGATTGTGACCGACGAACGCCCCGACGCGCTGGTGGTTAGCGGCGACGTTTATAACACCGCCACGCCGTCGAACGCCACAATGAAGCAGTTCACTGAAAATATGGTGAGGCTACACAACACACTGCCCGAGATGGTGATTGTGGTCACAGCCGGAAACCACGACAGCTGCACACGGCTCGAATCGACAAGCGAGGTGTGGCGGCTGGCAAATGTGCACGTTGTGGGCGGCGTCCAGCGCGATGCAGAGACGGGCCTTTTCATCGCCGAAAGGCACATTATTGAAGTGCCGGGCAAGGGCTACATTTTAGCCGTGCCGTTTATTCAGAACAATAACCTGCCGATTTTCAGTCAGTTGCAAGAGGAGGTGGCTAAACGCAACACCGGCTGTCTGCCAGTGGTGATGACGGCGCACCTCACCATTGTCGGCTCCGACCTCACTGGCCACGATGTGCGGCTGATTGGAGGCATCGAAAGCGAACCGATTGAGGCGTTTGGCGCTGATTATGACTATCTTGCGCTTGGCCATATCCACTGCCCGCAGACGCTTAAAGGCAGCCGGGCGCGTTACAGCGGCAGCCCCATTCAAATCAATTTCGATGAGAACTATCCGCACTCAGTGAGCGTTGTTGAGATTGCGCGGCACGGCGAACAGCCTGTAATTAAGGAAGTTAAGATTGATTCGATGATGCGCTTTTACACCGTGCCCAAAGAGCCGAAACCTTTTGACGAGGCCATTGCCGAACTGCGCGGTTTCAATCCTTCGCAGCCCGGATTCGTGCGGCTTAACCTGCTCGTAAAAGACTATGCGCCGACGTATGCCGAGACCGAGGCACTGAAAACCATTGCCGAAAAACCTAATCTGCGGTTCTGCGGCATCCGCCTTGAGCGGCAAAAAACTGAGGCACAAACAGCGCGGCAGCAGTTTAATGTTCAGGAAATGAAGAATTTGAACCCGATAGAATTGGCGAAAACCTACTACAGCGAGATTTACGGACAAGAGATGGACGCAACGCTCGCCAACCTTCTTTCGGGAATTGTGGAATCGGTGAAAACCGGCAGTAAAACGGAGGAGTAATGAAATTTAAAAAACTGACTATAAAGAATATAGCCTCGATTGAGGATGCCGTAATCGATTTTGGCGTCCCGATGCTCGACCGCGAATCGCTGTTCCTGATTTACGGCGAGACGGGCGCCGGAAAAACCACAATTCTTGATGCCATCTGCCTGGCGCTATACAAAACAACGCCGCGACTGAAAAACGCATCGAACAAGGAAAAGTACTGGGACAACAATTTCACTGGTTCAAAAAAAACAGAACAATCGGAAGTTAACCTTGCCAGCATAAACCAATACTTGAGGAAAGGCTGCCTAAAAGGCTATGTGGAACTGATTTTTGAAGGTAATGATGCCGCAGAATATTGCGCCACCGTTGAGTTGCGCGTTTCGGAGCGCACAGGCAGCATTCAGGCGCCCGTGTGGCGGCTGACGTGCGGAAACACCGAGTTCCGGCTGGAGAAAGACATTGATAATGAGGTGCTGAGAGTTGTCGGTTTGAACTTCGACCAGTTCTGCCGCACAACGATGCTGGCGCAGGGCGAGTTCACCAAATTCCTGAAAAGCAACGAGAGCGAGAAATCCGACATTCTGGAAAAAATCACGGGAACGGACATTTACTCGACCATCGGTGTGGAAATTTTCAACCGCGAGAGGGCAAAAGCCGACGAGTTGAAAGCGGCCGAAAACCTGCTGAACAGCATTTCGCCACTCTCGCAAACCGACATTGAGAACCTGACCGCCGAGCGCAAACAACTCGAAAAAGATTATGCTGAGCTGACTACGCAAAAAACATCTTGCACCAACCAAAAAAACTGGCTTTTGCGGAAAGACGAGTGTGAAAAAAACATCGCCACAGCGCGACAGGATTTTGAGCGGAACAAAAACTTGAAGGAAAGTACTGATTTTGTTGAAAAACTGAATCTTATATCGGCATACAACAACACAGCCGGAGTACGCCAATCGGTGTCGAGACTAGCGGAAATCAAAGCAAAGCGGAACGATTTGAACGCCGAAGAATCACGTTACAGAAACGGTTTTGCTGTTATGACAAACGGCGAGCTTTTCCGCGACAGCGAAATAGCACAACAGGAAAAACAGTTGGGCGATGTTGCCAAGTTTTTGGCAGACCACGCCGACTGCGCCACAATGTACAGCGACAGTCAGACGATTGTGGCCGGCCTACGGCAAAGCTTGACGGAACGCAACGAGGCCGCCACCAACATCGGCAAAGCTGAAACAAAGGAGCGCGACGAGCTGCCGAAAATAACGGACGAACTTAACTCGCTGAACGCGTCGCTAAAAACTCAAAACGTTGAAAAAGAGCGCGTTCAAGGCGAACTGGTAAAACGCCAAAAACAACTTGCCGAGGCAAATGTGCAGAACCTGCAAGCTGAATACGAGAAGAATATCAACCTCAAAGGGCAGTTGAACGCCGCGCAAACGGAGCTGACGAATACTGAAAATGCCGAAAAAAGTCTGCAACAGGTTTCGGCGACGGGCGCCAATCTTGAAAAAAACATTGCCGCAAACAAAGACGAAGCCGCAAAATTAGAGGCGGCAGCCACCGAGGCTCAAAAGGCGAAAGACGAGGCAGAGAAACTGTTTGAAGCCGCAAAGGCGAGTGTGGGCGACTATGCTAGAACGCTGCGTATGGGGCTTCGCGCCGGCGACAAGTGCCCGGTGTGCGGTCAACGGGTTGAATCGGTTGCCGAAGACGCTGATTTTGAAGCAGCCCTGAAACCGCTGGCCGACAACTTCCAAAACAAAAAAGAGCTTGCCGACAAAACCGACACAAAGCTAAAAGAACTTCAGGCCACCATCAAGGCGCAAACCTTGCAGTTGGCAGAAACACAGACAGATATAGCCGCAAAAAAAGAAGACCACGCAAAAGCCGCAAAGCGTTTGGAACTTGCGTGCAATGCTTTGAATATCAGTGTTGACGGCCAATTGAAAGAAAAACTTGCGCAGTTGACAGAAAAATGCGAACAGACCGTAAACGACCTTTCTGAAAAGATAAAATCGGCAAACGCGGTTCAGGCAGAAATCAACAATTTACTTGAAGAAAAAGAAAAAATAACAACTGCTATTGACGATATAAACAGCAAAATAAACAAACAAAACGAAGCATTGAACAAATGCAAGTCGGAAATTGCCAATCTGCGAAACAACGCCGAGGCAAACCAAAAGAAAGCCGAGAACATCTTGCTGAATGTCGGTCAGAAAATTGTTTATAGCGACTGGCAGGCCGACCTGAACGCCACTATCACAAAACTTGAGGACGAGGCAAAGGATTATCTTGTCAAATCGCAGTTGCAGACCGAACTGACTGCCGACATTGAGCGCCGCAAAGTGGCGCGGAACAACTCGCAGCATCTGCGGCAGCAGATTGAGAAACTTTACCCCGAATGGCAGGCGGGCAACGCTCCGAAAAAAGTGGAAGACATCGATAACACGTGGGTTAAATACTATAACCACGTGTCGAATCTGCAGAACGAGCTGAAACACAACACCGAAGATGAACAAACGGAAGAGTTGAAAATTACCAACTATTTGAAAACCAACACCATAAATCGCCAACAATTAGAGGAGCTTGCAAAGGTGCCGGAGGAAAAAATCGATGCTCTCAAAAAAGAGACCGACGACCTGGAAAAGGCTGTCAGCAAGGCGAAAGGCGCGTTGGAGCAAGCCGAAAAAACGCTGGCGCAACACTTGGAGCAAAAGCCGCAAACCAACGAACCTCTCTCCTTGGACGATGCTAACGCATTGGAAACCAGCTTGACAGAAAAAATCGACAGCTGCAACAAGCGCATTGGCGACATCGACGGGCAATTCCGCCAGAATGCCGCAAACATCAAGGCGCGGCAGGCAAAAGAACGCGAGGTGGAGACGCTGCGCATTGAGCACGACCGCTGGAGCTGCCTGAACAAGCTTTTCGGCAGTGCCGACGGCCACCGTTTCCGCTACATTGCGCAAAGCTACATTCTGAAAGAGCTGCTCAGCAAGGCCAACTATTTCCTGAACCAGCTGTCGTCGCGTTATGAGCTTGATTGTCAGAGCAATTCATTTGTTATTCTTGTCCACGATATGTACTTCGGCGGCAATGTGCGCCCCGTGAACCTGGTTTCGGGCGGCGAGAGTTTTGTGGTGTCGCTGGCGCTTGCGCTAGGCCTCTCAACCCTCAACAGCAACGGCTTTACCACCGACATTCTGTTCATCGACGAGGGTTTTGGCACGCTCGACAGCAGCACGCTCGAAGTGGTGATGAACACCTTGGAGCGCCTTCGCGAAAGCGGCAACCGCAAGGTGGGCATTATCAGCCACGTGGAGGCCTTGAGCGAGCGAATTCCGGTGAAACTTCTGGTGGAGCGCAGTACCGGCAATGCGGCAAAAGTCAGAATGACAAAAGACTGAAACTCTGCTGATTACTTACCCATCGCCTCGCCCAAATCAATCCTGACAAGCTCGTATTCCGACTCTGATTCGTCTCGGTCGGGGTCTTGCGGGGCGATTATCGCATAAAGAATATTGTCTTTTCCGCAACCCGTCAGACGGAGCGTAGGCTCGTCAAGTTGGAATATCCGCAGAAGGTTTCCGTTATGGTCTCTGATGAACAATGTGTGCGGCACGTTGCCAGTACCGTGGCCGCTGGTGGGTTGTTCGCCTTTGTCATAATCGTAATCAAGCGTTACCAGATAGTTTTTGGTGAGCTTGCAACTAGAAAAGCCATCGCGCGAAAATTCTACACATCCGTCTGACATTTTATAATCAATATCACCTTTGACTTCCGTCATAAGTTCGAAACTGTTGCCAGCTTTCTTGTACAGTGCAACGTAAGGAAAATAAAACGCATTGCAAACCAGCATTTCCAAATCGGCATCGTATTCAATCGACATTTGCAAAAAATTCATTCTGACCATATCGTCAACATCAAGGTTGATAACATATTGGCCGAACGGAATGGTATCAGTGCCGTTGATGTATCGGAAAGGCGTGTCCTTGTAGTCGGGGTTGCAACGAACCTGCGACTCCTTTGTGATGAACAATTTTCCGCCCATCCACGTATCTTGCGACGGAGCCAGCGGAATGATAGGTTTCTTTCCCTCAACGGCATCGGTCAGCGAAATCAAAACCTGCTTTGGCGTATTCAAATCGCGAACATAGACGGTGTCGCCGTTGTATCTAATCACAGTCGGGGTGTTAAATTCGTTGGGGCCGTTGCCTTTGCGTCCCATAGAGACCACCTCTTTTTTCAGTTCGGGGTCAACTACGTGGATGAAGTTTCCTTCAAAAACGCTGAAAGGTTGCACTACATCGGCCCACACCACATACCGGCCAGTATAAATGAAATCTCCTGGCATCGATGTGTAGATACTATCGGTTATCAGCTCATAATCAATCGGTTCGCGCTCAAGTTTCGATGAATCGATTTTTGTGTTTTTTTCTGTGCAGCAAGTCAGCAAGACCAGCAAACTAACGGTTATTGATACAAGTTTCATCTTAATAATGGTTTTGATGTTTTACAAATTTATGCTTTTATCGCTGATTTTCAAAATTTTATTTCTCGGGTTGCCGCGCAGTGCTGTTTTTAGCCAACAACAACGTCATTGCATAAAACAATCCGAACATTATGCAGCCCAGCTGGCGGGTGAGCGTGTCCTCGTCGAGCATCGACACAAACATAATGGTGCAGAATGTGACCAGTAGGAAATTCGACGATTTCACCATAAACAGCGGCGCGAACATACAAATCAGCACCAGCACAAAACCTATTAGCCCAAGGCTGATGACAAAGGTAAGATATTGATTGTGTGCCATAAAGCGGTTTTCGAGCTCAAGATTCGAGTTGGTTTCCTCGTAGGCCTGGGCAAACGCCTCCTTGGCACTGCCCGGTCCCGAACCGAGCCACAGATGTTTCTTCACAATATGCAGCCCGGTCTTGAAAAACTCAATGCGCATACTAACCGACTTGCCGTTGGCGTCGTTATAGCGCAGATAGTTCTCAATCTCCCAAATAACTTCATATATGCGCCTGTATATTCCTGATTTCTCGATGTTTATGCAACTGGCATATCCTTTCTCAATACCAGCAATCTCCTCGTCGGTCAGCTGCCACACCCCGCAACTGTCTTTTGGCAACCCTTTTGAAGTCAGATAGCGCATAAGAGTGTTCCTAATGGGCTGTCCCATACGGTCTACACTATCAATGCATATACGGCTGCGCTTGTTCCACTCACTCTTAAGCTCCTTGTTGCAGATGTACCGGTAGACATAATAGCCGTTCTCTGTGGTCTCACTTTTCAGATAGTGGGTGTAGGGATTCCCCTGCTGCGTAAGTTTGGGAAGCTCGGTAGCGGTGTCACGAATCTGGTGCATATCGGTGTAAACGCTCCTGACGTAAAGCGCCGCCACAACGGCAAAACCCACCATCACAGTCAGAAGCCCATAGAACTGCCAGCGCTTGAAACTGTTGCGCTTGGCCAGAATCAGCACACCCACGGCAACAATGGCCGCAACCCAGCTTGTGGCGGCCTGAATGAGGGTGGTGAAATAGAGCAGCCAGGCAATTATCGCGGCAAGCGCAATTTTTTGCCACATTTTCAATTCCTTACGGCTATCGTACCAGGTGTAGATGATGTAGAAAACCGACATCACACACATCACTCCCAAACGGATGTGCGACACGAAAATGGAGATGTCGCGGTAGTTGGCCACCGTTTTTTTCCGTGGCACGTAGATGCCTAAATAAACGCAAAGGCTTATCAACGTGCTGATAATCACTGCCAGCACAAAAATGTTGAATATGCCTTTTATCTGCCTATGCGACAGCCTCAACGACCCGATGACGAACGGAAAAAACAGCAACGGCAGCATATCAACAACTTCAGTCACGGCGTGGCCGGAATTGGGTGTGCGCCAAATCCATAGCAGATGCAGGACAAAAATGCCCATTATCGGCCACAGAAACTTATTCTGTTTCAGATTGTTCCATTTGTAACCATAGTTGCCGCTGATTATCCAGGCAATGGGAATGCCCACGGTGCCAAAGCTCATCATAAATCGCGACAGCGGCATTCCAATGACCGTCACCGCCAGCACAAAAAGAATGAGCCACTCGGTGTTCCGGATGGTGAAAACGCGCGTGTAAAGCGACTTCCACATAGTGGATTTGGCTTAGTAATAAACTGTGATATAGCCGTTTAGAGGGTCGTAGTTGGTGGTGCCCTCCTCAACGGTAATCACATAGAAATAGGTTCCGGGCGACACCAGCGTGCCTTGCGGATTGTAGCCGTCCCACACAATGTTCTCGGTGCCGGAGCGGCTGAACATTTTGTAACCCCAGCGGTTGAAAATCTCAAGTTTGAGCCGCGACCCTTCGCTGCACGAAATCATAAAATAGTCATTGTGCCCATCACCATTCGGAGTGAACACGTTGGGTAAATCTTTGCTCGGCTTAACACTGACCTCGTGGCTTATACTGCTCACGCATCCGTTTTCATCACTTGATGTCAGTTTCACTATATAGTTTCCAGGAGCACTGAATGTGTGAGAAACTTCTATTCCGATAGTATCGGGTCGGTTGTCTCCAAAACTCCATTTGTAGTTTTGGGCTCCCGACTCCGCCTTGAAAATAAATACTTTGTATTGGTTGGTGGTGTCGTAACTAAAATCAACGTTAGGCAAATCGTTAATAGTCCGGTTGATTGTTCTACTAACAGTTTCATTACTGCTTACTGCCTCAATCTTGACGGTGTAATCGCCCGCACTCTTATATGTGTATTTGATACTACTTGCAATTTTTCCATCTGTCCTTTTAACAATCACGGGTTCTGAACCATCTCCAAAATTCCACTTCAAAGTATCGTAGCGGTTGGCCAAGGTGTACTCAAAAGTCTGGTCGGTTCCAACACAAGGTTTGCCAGAAATATTAATGTCTTGCGCCGAAGCCGACAACGTCAGCGCCACAGCGGACAGTATTACGTAAAAACGCTTCATTTTCAAAAATGCATCAATAATTTACAAACATAATCAAAAATGAAAAAGGCGTTATAAATATGAGGGGTTATTTTTCGCTTGCGCGGATTCAAAACCGTGCCTCCGACACAATCCTCACTTTTTTCCCCGTTACGGGATGCGTGAATTCGATTTCGGCGGCGTGCAGATAAAGGCGGCTGTCGGGCGCGCCATAAAGGTTATCGCCGACAATCGGGCAACCCAAACCCTGGCTGTGAGCGGCGTGAACGCGCAACTGATGAGTGCGGCCAGTCTCGGGAAAAAAGTTGACTAGTGTGCAGTTTTCTGTTTTGCCGATGACTGAATAACGAGTTACGGCAGGCTTTCCGTGCTCAAAATCAACCATCTGGCGCGGCCGGTCGTCGGGATTCAGGCGGAGCGGAAGAGTGATGACGCCGCTGTCGTCATTCAAAACTCCGTCAAGCAGAGCCACATAGCGTTTTTTGACGTCCCGGGTCGAGAATTGCCGCTGAAGAGTGACATAAACATCTTTTGTTTTGGCTATCAGCAAGATACCCGACGTGGCCATATCGAGCCGGTGAACCACCATCGGCTCCCTGGCGTCGGGAAAAAGCCCGCGCAACATTGAGCCGACAGAAGCCGAATGCTCCTTGCCCGGCACCGACGGCAGCCCGGCTGGCTTGTCGATGGCGGCAATCCATTCGTCGTTGTAGAGGATTTTGAGCTGGGCGGCCGGTTGACGGCGCAGTGGATTCGGCTCCACATTGAGCCCCTGCAGCATAAAATTCAGAATAGGCTCGCATTTGCTGTGGCAAGCCGGATAGAACTGTCCGTGACGGCGCACCTCACCCGCCGGTGCCGCTCCCCACCAGAACTCGGCCATCGTCAGAGGCTTTAATCCCTGACTGAAAGCAAACTGCAGCAGTTTGGGCGCGGCACACTCTCCGGCAGCGGCAGGTGGTTCACAACCGCGCTCGTCGGCGAAAATGCGGCTGACGGTTTTCCGCTCGCCTCTTGCGTTCAGCACAACATACTGGTCGAAAAGCCACGCCTGAAGTTCCTCCGATTTCTGCCGCCGTTGCTCTTTCAGCCGCGCAATCTCGGTTTGCAAAGCAGACGCTTCCGCCTCAGCGTCAGCGATTTTTGCCGCCCATTGCCGTTCAAGGCGTTTCAGCTCGGCCTTTTCAAACTGGCTCTTCCTGATTAGCTCGTCCGATTGCTCCGGCGTAAGCTCCTGACGGCGACGGGCGGCGCGGTCGGCCTTGTGCAGCCGGGCGGTGGCTTTTGCCTGGCCGATTTCCTCCTCGGCCTGCTGTTTCACTTCATTCAGTTTCTTGATTGCCAATAAGTTTCTCTCGCTTTTGGCTATGGATTCAATCTGCCTGTTAATGTCGGAAATGGAGCGTTCCTCGGTTTTGAACCGGCCGTCGGGCGCGGTGATGTCGAAAATTGGCGGAACAAACCAGCGGTGGCAGGCGCGGCCGCCGATGTTGCCCGAAAAGGCGGCAAGAAACCCGAGCTGCCCGTTGCGGTCCTGAACCACAAGCACTCCGAACATCTTGCCTTGAGCAATCTCGTCGGCCCAATCGGTTCGGGTTTCCAAATAGCGCTGCACGCGGTTGGCGGCCTCAACAGCCAACGGATGCGGAGTGTAACAAAACGGACAGTTGAATAGTTTCGGCAGAATGGTATCGGCTGGAATTTCAGCAAACGGGTGGAACAGAGCAGTGAGCGTTGAGTCCATAGTTGTGAGCCGATAACAAATTATGAATCAAACCGGTGCTGAACACGATTTGATGTTAAGATTTAATTTATTGCTTGGGCGGGTCAGACAAGCTCGCGGTCGGCGAACTTTTGCGGCTCCTTGCGGATGGCGTTGGCTACGGCGCGGAACTCGTCATCTTCAATCTCCTCCTTGGTCAGCTCGTAGTAGTGCGACTCGTCGCCGTTAGCAGTTTGAAAGATTACCTCCATCACAACCACGCCGCTCTTTTTGTAAACGGCATAGTTTCGCATAAAGAAATCTATCTGGTTTTTGCTTTTAACTACTTGAAGCTTTGGATTTTGCGAGTCGATTTTCTTTTCCTCCAGCTCGTTCTGCTCAATGTTTTCCATTTTTAGTTTCCTATTACGTATTTGCGCGCCGTTACCTCTAAACGGCTGCGCAATATAGCAATTCTTTTATTTTACGACGGCCAAAATGCGGCTCGCAACGATTTTAATCATCGTCATCGTCAGTCGGATCGGGCGACGGTGTGTCCGTATCGCTTTTTTCACTATCGGTTTCCGGGGCCGACTCGGCAATCGGGCGGCGCTTCCGCTGTTGATTGTTGTTCAGCGAGTAAGTGAACAGCGTGTCGTTCTTGTCAAGGAAATCGACAAGGTCGTTGGTTATCTCAATCGACAGTGAATGCGACAGCAGATTGAGCGACAGGCCTGTCTCCTCATCGTGAACCATAAAATAGAGCGCCACATTTCCCTTTGAATTTAACACGTTTTTAATCAGCTCGATACTGCCGTTGTTCAAATCCTTTAGTTTAATATTGATGGTGAGTTTTTTCACCATATCGCCACGGATGTTGCTCAACAGCTTTACGCTCTGCACCTTCACTTCGAGCGGTTTGTTGCCGTCCTTGTCGGGATACATACGCTCCTCAATCCGGGCACGGATAAAGAGCAGGCTGTTTTTCTTAATCAGCTTGGCGTGAGCCTCATAGTCCTTGCCAAACAGCGCGAACTTGTGGCCGCCAATGTAGTCCTCGATAGTGAAGTTCATAAACGGCTTGTTGTTGCGCGTCAGGCCGTCGAAAACCTCGGTTACAAGACCACCGAACGCCACCTCGCGGTTCTGGTACGGCTCAAGCGAACCGGCAAGGTCAACGGGCGAGACGGTGCAGAAATTCTCCAGCTCAAACTTGAACGGGTCGAGCGGATGCGCCGACAGGAAAATTCCCACCAAATCCTTCTCCATATTCAGCTTTTCGAGCAGCGGCATATCGTCGAAATTCGGAACCGAAGGGTGAGGAATGTCGATTGTCTCGCCAATGGAGCCGAACAGCGTGTTGGTATTCTGGTTGCGGTCGTTCTGGAAGTTGTTGCCGTAGCGGATAAGCGCATCGACGAACTTCGAGCCATCGGGCATCTCCAAAATGAACGGCTCACGCTTGATGCCAAGAGCGTCGAACGCTCCGGCGATGGCAAGGCTCTGTATGGTTTTCGAGTTGCACGACTGAAGATTGACGCGCTCCACGAAATCGAAAATATCCTTGAACTTGCCGTTGGCCTCGCGTTCAGCCACAATCGCCTCAACTGCGCCGGCGCCAACGCCTTTGATGCCGCCCAGTCCGAATCGGATTTCACCCTTTTTGTTGGCCGTGAAGTTCAGTTCCGACTCGTTGATGTCGGGGCCCTTCACCGGAATCTTCATCGCCTTGCACTCCTCCATAAACTTCTGCACATCGGTGATGGTGTCTTTGCTCTGGGTGAGGTTGGCAGCCATATACTCGGCCGGATAGTGCGCCTTCAGGTAGCCTGTCTGGTAGGCCACCCACGCGTAGCAGGCGGCGTGCGACTTGTTGAACGCGTACGATGCGAATTTCTCCCAATCGGCCCAGATTTTCAGCAGGATTTGCTCATCGTGGCCGTTCTTTTTGCCGCCCTCAATGAATTTCGGCTTGAGCATCGCCAGCATTGCGGCAATCTTCTTACCCATCGCCTTACGAAGCGTGTCGGCCTCACCGCGAGTGAAGTTGGCCAGCAATCGGCTCAGAAGCATAACTTGCTCCTGATAAACGGTAACTCCGTATGTATCTTTCAGATACTTCTCCATTACAGGGATGTCATAAGTTATCGGCTCGCGGCCTTGCTTTCGCGCGATAAACTGCGGAATGTAGTCCATCGGGCCCGGACGATAGAGGGCGTTCATCGCAATCAGGTCGGAGATTTGCGTCGGCTGCAGCTCGCGCAGGTACTTCTGCATACCGGGACTTTCGAACTGGAATGTTCCAATGGTGCGGCCCTCGCTGTAAAGCTTGTAAGTCAGCTTGTCATCGATGGGAATATGGTCGATATCGACATCGATGCCGCGGGTTTTCTTCACATTCTTGATGGCCTCCTTGATGAGCGACAGCGTGCTCAGTCCCAGAAAGTCCATCTTGATTAAACCAACGCTTTCAACAACGTGTCCATCGTATTGAGTCACAACAACATCTTGGTTGGTTTTGCGGTCTTTGACGGTACAAACCGGAGCAAATTTGGTAAGGTCGTCGGCACCGATAATGACACCGCAAGCGTGGATACCTATCTGGCGGTTGGTGTCTTCAAGCTCCTCGGCGTAGGTGAGCACGTCGGGGATGGTTGCGGCATAATCGCCAAGTTGAATCTCCTCAGTGTCCTGCTGTTCCATAAGTTTATGAAACTCAGGAATATATTTATAGCAGTTCTTCAGATTGACCTTCGGCATCTTCTTTGGCAGAGTGCCGTCGACGGCTTTCACCTGACCCTCGGAAAAATCGCGGTCGGGAACCAGTTTCTTAATGGCGTTCGACATAGAAACGGGAATGCCCTGCACACGACACACATCGGCCAGCGACGATTTGGTGGCCATTGTTCCGTAGGTGATGATGTGCGCCACCTTTTCGGCGCCGTATTTCTGCGTAACCCACTCCAGAACCTTGCCGCGGCCCTCATCGTCAAAGTCAACGTCGATATCGGGAAGTGAGATACGGTCGGGGTTAAGGAAACGCTCGAACAGAAGGTCATACTTGAGCGGGTCGAGGTCGGTGATACCCAGACAGTAGGCCACCACCGAGCCGGCTGCCGAACCACGGCCCGGACCAACGCTCACACCAAGTTCCTCGCGGGCAGCACGAATGTAGTCCTGCACAATGAGGAAGTAGCCGGGGAAACCCATCGTCTTCATAATGTGCAACTCAAAAATGATGCGGTCTTTCTGCTCGTTGGTCAGCTGGTCGCCATAACGTTTAGTGGCGCCTTCCCAGGTGAGTTTTGCCAGATAATCGGCTTCAAGTTTTATTCTATATAACTTGTCGTAACCACCTAATTTCTTGATTTTTTTCTCGGCATCCTCCTGACTTAAAACCACTTCGTGCTTCTCGTTCTGCGTGAATTCGTCGAACAGTTCTTTTTCAGAGATTTTCTTGCGGTATTCCTCCTCGGTTCCAAAGTCGGCCGGAATCGGAAATTTTGGCATAATAGGATCAGAATCAATACCATAAACCTCAACCTTATCGGCAATCTCCAGAGTGTTGGCAAGCACCTCGGGCATATCGGCAAAAATGGCGGCCATCTCATCTGGCGTTTTCAGCCACTCCTGCTTGGTATAGTGCATACGGTCGGGGTCGTTGAAATCCTTGCCGGTGCTGAGACAGATGAGCCGGTCGTGAGCCTCGCCGTGCTTCTCCTCAACAAAGTGCACGTCGTTAGTGGCTATCAGCTTGATATTATGTTTTTTGGCAAACTCAATCAGCACTTTGTTCACCTCTTGCTGGCGCTCGAATGTCGATTGGTCGGCGTTGGGCTTGTCGGTTTTATGGCGCTGCATTTCAAGGTAATAGTCGTCGCCAAACAGGTTTTTGAACCACAGCACCGACTGTTCGGCACCTTGAATGTCGCCGTTCATAATCTTTTGCGGAACTTCGCCGCCAAGGCAAGCCGAGCAGCAGATGATGCCCTCGTGGTGTTTTTCGAGCAACTCGTGGTCGATTCGAGCATTGTAGTAATAGCCCTCAGTGAAAGCGCGCGAGCTCAAAACGCAGAGGTTTTTGTAGCCTTCCTTGTTCTTAGCCAGCAAGATAAGGTGCCAACCGCGGGTGTCTTTCTCAAACCTCGACTTGTGGGCGCAGTAGGCCTCAATGCCGATAATCGGTTTGAAAGGAACAAACGCCTCGGCCTTGGCTTTCAGTTCGACAAGCTCCTTCTCCAGCTCGGCTTTTTTGGCCTCATCTGTCTCTTTTTCAATATTTTCCTGACACTCTTTGACCTTCTTTTTGGGCGCGCCGTTCACCTTGTTCGATGTATCAATCAAATCTTTGATTCCGAACATATTACCGTGGTCGGTCAAGGCCATTGCGTGCATATTATTGGCCATACACTTGTTAATCAGGTCCGGCACTTTCGACATTCCGTCGAGTATTGAGTAGTGAGAGTGGACGTGCAAGTGAACAAATCCAAATGGCTTGTTGTCAGCTGGTTGTGGTTTTGCGTCGGCAGGTTCGGCAGCGGGTTTTGTCGCTTCGGGCTGCGATAGTTCTGCTGCCGGCTGCGATGGCGTTTCAGCATTCTCCTCCGGGAGTTTAAACGACTCGAACTCAACTGGTTCCGGCTCGAAAGGCGTCGGATTTTGGTCCTTGAACGACTGAAGCTCATCGTCGGAAATGCCCAGTTGCTTTGCGCCAATCACGCCAAGGCGCACCAGCTCAAGAAAACAGCGGGTTGTGGCAACCACATCGCCGGCGGCATTGTGCGCGTCCTCGAAAGGCGTGCCGAAAAGTTTCTGATGCAGCTCGGTCAAGTTCGGCCATTTGGGCTTGCCATTCTTCATAATGGCGCAGAAATTTGTCGAGCTCTCTTTGGTGCAGAGCGTACGGACGCTGCTCAAAGTGTTTTCCATTCCGAGTCGCAGGTACTCGCAGCCGACAATGTTCATATCGAACTCGATGTTGTGACCCACAACCACTGTGGCCTTTTGCAAGTCGGCGGAGAACTCGCGCAGCACAAAGTCAAGGTCGCGACCAATTTCGAGCGCCTTTTCGGTTGTGATGTGGTGCACCTCTTTGGCAACGTGGAAAGGAATGATAAACCCGTCGGGTTTGATGACGTAGTTTTTGGCAAAAAGGAACTTTCCGTTCAAGTCGTGGCATTGCCAGGCCAGCTGCACAAGGCGCGGCCAGTTGGCGAAATCGGTCAGTGGCGCCTTGTAATTGGCAGGCAAACCAGTTGTCTCAGTGTCGAAAATCAGGAACATTTCAGCTGTTTTTTGAGTTTATAAAGATAGGTGTTTGACGGTTGGAAAATACCAATGTTGATAAGTTTTGGCGGAGAAACATAACGATTCGCCGACCAAAGAAAAACCGATTGAATTACAATGGAAATTCATCAATCGTTTGATTATCAACTTTAAGTTGCTTTCCGGATGATTGCCGGGAATGTTTTTGTTTTGCATAATCTCACTCTTTTTAAAACCATTTTCGGCACAATGATAAGGGCTACCTGTGCGAGATTACGGCAGAGGTTCTGAAAAAAACCGATTTTTTTGATTTTTTATTCCGGCACTATTTAGCCTTGTGCCTCGTCCGATAGAGCTGATATGAGTTGACACTGTTGTGCCAGATGCTGTAAAGACCGCCGGCCACAGCCACCACCGGGTTCATAAACGTATAGGCCACCCAAATGATGAACACCGTGTTCTTCTGCCCCATTGCCTGCCCGCCACTGATGCGGTCGGCATAGCGGCCGCCAATGAGCTTGCCCAGACCGAACTGCAAGGCGCAGCAAACCAGCGTGACGGCCAACATTCCGGCAAAGCATCCTGCCGACAGCCCGCTATGGACAATGGCCCGCGTAGTGACAGACATTGCAAGCGCCAAGGCGAACATCCAAAGATAGAAAGCCAAATCTTTGACGGCCAGCACCATCCGCAGAAAACGCGGCAGAAACAGCCGCGTGAGCCAAGCCAGCAGAAACGGAAAAACCAACAGCGGAAAAACCTGCTTGATGATGATGAAAAACGAGTGGGCGAAATTCATCCCGATGCTCGGATTGACAAGCGGCACCACAGCCGGAACCGCCACCGCCGCCACCAAATTGCTCACAATGGTGTAGCCCACCAGCGATAGCGTGTTGCCGCCAAGCTTGTCAGTAACCACCACGGCGGCTGTTGCCGTTGGGCAGATAAGGCAGACCATAGCGCATTGGGCCAGCACTGAAGCGTTGTCGGCGGGCACCAGCATTGCCACGGCGGCCATTGCCAGAAACGAGCCCGCCTGAATCAGCGCAAGCCAAAGGTGCCAACGCCGCGGACGCACTTTGGAGGGTTCTATCTTGCAAAACGATATGTAGAGCATTGCGAAAAGCAGCAACGGCTGCACCACGCCAACGGTCCGCGCGGCCGCCTGGCGCACATCGGCACTGAAACCCGCGGCCGAAAACAGAAAATAGGCCAGCACGCCAACTCCCATAACAATCGGAAGCGACCAATCTTTGACAAAACTCTTCAACTTGCCCATATTGCCTTGCAAAATCAGGCGGCAAAAGTATTGAATCGGCGCATATCGGAAAAATAAAAATCGGGGCAGCAGCACATTGCCACTACCCCGACTTTATTGTTTTGCGTTTTATACTCAGAACCGAAGCGTCAGTCCTACGCCGTTGCCGGTCAAGCCGATACCTAGCTCCGAATTGAAACTTGTGCTCTCTGGAATCCTCGCTCCACTATTGTAAATATCTACAGCACGACGAGCATTTTTATCTGCAACCTTTTTGAAAATCAGACCTGCAGTAAAAGAACCTGCACCAACCGCCAAAAGTTCCCATTCCGCATCACCTCCACTCACGTATGTGCCAAGAGGCCAACCTATCAGAAATCCTCCGGCATATATAAAAACTAACGCAAAAGTATTGTTAGTGCAAGCCTTATCCGCGTACTTCACGGCTTCTGGGTTTGCCGCGACCATTTGGGGCAAATCATTCAATTTGTGAACCCCACCGGCTCCCGAGTACGTCAAGGCATCAAATGCTTTGACAATAACAATTGAATCGCTCTGTTGGCATAATGATGCCAACGAAAATAAGCATAGTAAAATGCTTAGCAGGCTCTTTTTCACAATTTTAGTGTCAGTTATATGAATTGAAAAATCAATCCTCTTCCGCCTCGCTGTCTGCCGATGTTTCGAGCGACGGAGCGTCTGACTTGCTCATTATCTCCATAATTTTGGCCTCGATTTCGTTGGCAAGCTCCTTATTGTCAACAAGCATCTGGCGCACATAATCGCGGCCCTGGCCGAGCTTGGTGTCGCCGTAGCTGAACCACGAACCCGATTTCTTTATAATGTTGAGCTCAACAGCCATATCAATCAGCTCGCCCGACTTGCAGATGCCCTCGCCGTACATAATGTCGAACTCGGCCTTGCGGAACGGAGCTGCAAGCTTGTTCTTCACAATCTTCACCTTCACGTGGTTACCGATTGACTCCTCGCCGTCTTTCAGGGTTGATGTGCGGCGGATGTCGATACGGATTGATGCGTAGAACTTCAGCGCGTTACCGCCGGTGGTTGTCTCGGGGTTGCCGAACATCACGCCAATCTTCTCGCGCAACTGGTTGATGAAGATGCAGCAAGTATTTGTCTTATTGATGTTTGCGGTGAGTTTGCGCAAGGCCTGCGACATCAGTCGGGCTTGAAGGCCCATCTTTGAGTCGCCCATCTCGCCCTCAATCTCGGCTTTCGGTGTCAGAGCGGCAACAGAGTCGATGACAATGATGTCGATGGCGCCCGAGCGGATAAGATGGTCGGCGATTTCGAGAGCCTGCTCGCCGTTATCGGGCTGAGAGATAAGCAGTTCGTTGATGTTCACGCCAAGTTTTTCAGCATAGAAGCGGTCGAAGGCGTGCTCAGCATCGATGAAGGCTGCAATGCCGCCGTTCTTTTGCGCTTCCGCGATGGCGTGGATGGCCAGCGTTGTCTTACCAGACGACTCGGGACCGTAAATCTCGATGACGCGGCCGCGCGGATAACCGCCGATGCCCAGCGCCAAATCGAGGCTGATGGAGCCCGACGAAATGACCGGCACATTCTCGATTGCGTGGTCGCCCATACGCATTATCGAACCCTTACCAAAATTTTTCTCGATTTTGTCGATTGTGAGCTGCAAGGCTTTCAGCTTCTCGCTGTTGGCGCTTGTATTTGCTTGTTCTTTAGCCATTTTATATGAATTTTATGTTTGTTTTCGGATTGGCTAAAGGTAGAAAAAAAGGCAAAATGGCAAGAGTTGGCGGCAAATTTTTTAACCGCCGGCACAAATGTCAGGCAACAATCCGTATCGGCTCACTTCAGAACCACGTTCACACCTATAATAACCGCGTTGTTGTGCTGCCCCGAAATTTTGTGCCCATCCTGGGCAACGTGGTGGCGCCTGACCGGCAAAGCCGAATAATTAAGACTAGCGTGCGCCCAAAGCGGACCAGCCAGCTGGTAACGCACGCCGGCAATGGCGCTCAGTTCGTATCTGTTAAAATCTATATTCGGCTCGCGCAGACCATAACCATCGGTATCTTCTTTGGCTTTAATAAGATAGCCGAAAGCCAAGCCGGCCTCAAAATCGAACTTGCGCCAACGGTAGAAAGCCGTCAGTGGCATTTCGGCATAATGCAGCTCCGATTTGTAAAAAGGCGTGTCTTCGGTCGCCTCCTGATGACTCCCTTTGCGCACATAGCGCAGTCCGAGCCGGGCCCCGAGTCGGTCGGCAACCAGCAAACGGTTTACATCGGCACCAAAACTGAAGCCGAGTTTGTGATAGCCGGCATAATGGTCGCCGTCGAGTTGCGAGGCCACCAGACCCGCACCCACGCTTGCGCCAAATTGCTGAGCCGCAGCCAGCATCGGCACAAACAAAACTAGCAACGTCAGCAAGCGGCGCATCGGTGCAAACGGTTTGAATCTAATCGCCAAGTTTATAAAGCTCCTTCAGCTTTTGCTCAAGAATACGTCCGCCCTCGCCTGCCGATTTCTGAATAAAAGTGTAGTTCTCGTCTGTCGGATAAGGCACCATTTTGGGGTCGATTATGAATTTCGGGATCTCGCGGCGCGTGTACCTCAACAGTCCGGCTGCCGGATATACATTGAGCGATGTGCCGATGACAACAAACACATCGGCCTGCTCGGCAAGCGGAATGGCGCGCTCCATTTCGGGCACACCCTCGCCAAAAAAGACAATGTGCGGCCTCAGCTGCTGTCCGTCTTCAGCCTTGTCACCAATTTTGATTGGCTTGTAGCCGATGTCGTAGATGAGATTCTCGTTGGCGATGCTGCGCACTTTGGTCAGCTCGCCGTGAAGGTGAACCACATTCCGGCTGCCGGCCTGTTCGTGCAGATTGTCAACGTTTTGCGTCACCACATAAACATCGAACCACTGCTCAAGGCGGACAAGCGCTTTGTGACCGTCGTTGGGTTTGATGTCGGCCAACTTGGCGCGCAGACCGTTGTAGAAGTTCAAGACCATTTCCGGATTTCGAGCAAGGCCCTCGGGGGTTGCCACGTCTTCAACCCGATAGTTGTCCCAATATCCGCCGGCATCGCGGAAGGTGCTCAGCCCGCTCTCAACACTGATTCCGGCACCTGTGAGTGCCACCAATTTCGGTTTTCCCATAACTGTAGGTTTTTGATTGTGAAAGGTACGGTTTTTTTGGATTGGTTTTGCGGCCGGAAAGTGAAAAAGGATGACTGAGCCATCAGCCGAGGCCAAAACCCTTGACGCGATACAATGCGAATATCAGACCATCGCACACAAAAAACACCCAAATAAAAGCGCCTTGGGGGCGCCTTTCTATATTTTAACTATCCGGCAGTCGGGAGCCACGTAGTTATGCGGAAACACATATAAATAGGCGCCCTTTTTCGATGTGGATGTGTCTTTGTAGGGAGTTTGAATCAGCACCTTGAGCGAGGCTATCTTCTTGCGGAAATTTCCCTGGTCGAAAGTGCGTTGGAAAATGGCGTTGTAAAGATTGTTCATCTGTGTGAGGGTGAACTTCTCGGGCAGCAAATCGCGACCGATAAGCTCGCAGCTGGCCTTGTGTTGAAGCCGCTGAAGGGCGGCGGTTATCATCTCGTGATGGTCGAAAATGAGCGTTGGCAGATTGGTTATGGAATACCATTCGCCCTTGTGTTCCTCAACCAGCTCACGGTTGTGCTTGTCGTTGCAAATCAGAGCGTAGAAAGCCACACTGATAACCCTCTCATCGGGTTCGCGGTTGGGTTTCGAGAATCCGTGCACCTGCTCCATAAAAATGTTGCTCAGCCCGACGGTCTGCTGCAACACGCGGCGGGCAGCGTCCTCAAGCGACTCTCGGTCGCCCACAAAACCGCCCATCAGCGACCAGTCGCCCTTGCGCGGCTCAATGTTACGCGGATATAAAAGTACTTTCAGTTGTTCGTCGTCATAAGTGAAAATCACACAGTCCACAGCGACGTGGATTTTCGGATACTCTACGTAAGCAGGTTGTGTCATCAGTTAGCCTTGTAATAATTGTAAAACGGGCAAATATACGATGTGTTCTATAAAATCTTAACAAACGTCCATAAATTTTGCCTGTTTTTTCAATTATTTTACGAAAAAGCGTCATTTCGGATTCTAACACTTTGCGGTTGACAAATAGACTGGGCGTAATTGTTTTTTAAGTTCACGTTTACACAAAAATGTTAGATTTGCAGATTGGAAAAGTTTTAAACTAAAGCGTTTTATATGCTTGAAACTTAAAAGTTTTTTGTGATGCCGAAAGAAAGCACAAGGTTATACAAGGAGATTGCATCTTGTTATACATCAACAAGATGTTGTGCGGGTTGTTTTCTCTGGCATCTCAGGATTGATTAAAGAAAATAATAATAACATATTCAGAAAAAATGAGAAAAATAGCGTTACTATTACTTGCCTCGACGGCGATTTGCTCGGTTGGACAAGCACAAATCCCGAATCTGAACACTTCGGGTGTGCCTTACACCACCACTTACAAACCCAACGCATCGCAAACTCTTGACATTATTCAGGACCAGCGCGGCATTATGTATTTTGCCAACGATGATGGCGTTTTTGAGTATGACGGCATAAATATGACTCTTACCCCGATGCTTTATGCGCTCTCACTGGCAGTTGACAATAACAATGTTGTGCGCGTGGGCTCAAGCGAAAGTTTCGGCTATCTCTACCCAAACGAAAACGGTGTTCTGGAATATGTATCAATGACATCGCAAGTTCCCGACTCTGTTCCAGTCGACCCGATTTATAAAACATACTGCATTGGCGATTACACATACTACTGCTCGCAATACAACATTTTCATAGCAGAACAGGACAGCCTGGTGAAAATTGTTGATTTGCCGAAAAACTGCTTCTGGACATACCGGGCAAATGGCGACACTCTGTTTATCGGAAATACGGATAAAGAAGAAGAGGCTTTTCTGTATTACGATAACCAAATTCACTATACAAACATCTCAATTCAAGGTGTTTATGGTCTTATTCCATGGAAAAACGGAAATTACCTGGCCTCAACAGGCAACAAGCTGTTCGAAATATCGCTCGACGGCAAAACTCCTGTAAAGGACATTAACAAAACCAACAAGGCTGTTGATTATCTTTACAAGAAACATATGCCTTACCAACTGACCACATACCGCAACGGCGTGGTGATGCCTACTGTTTTCGACGACAAATACACGGTTGCTGTTTTCGATGAAAATCTTGTACTAAAACAAGCATTTAACAACACCACTGGGTTGTCTTCAACAAATGCCTTTTCCGCCTACACTTCAGGACATTTGCTGTGGGTTGGTTTGGACAACTGCATTTCGAAAATTGAAATTGGCAACGCTTTCTATCATTTTGGCAAGGAATCGGGCCTGGCCGGAGCAATAAATGACATTTACAAATTCGATGGAAAAATGTATGTGGGTACGGGCAACGGTCTCTTCCGCGAAAGTTTCGACGAAAACGGACTTCCGAGCTTTGAAAGAATCTACACCTACGCAACTCAAAAAATAACAACTTTTAAGGTGCCTAACAGCGACAAAAAAATACTGCTGGCAGGTACGGCTTTAAATGTTATCGAACTGAAAAACGGTGATGTAAAATTGAAAGAAGACGGTTCGGCTCGCGACGAGATAGAGCATATCGACTGCAGTGTGCTTTTCCAATCGCGGCTACATCCCGAATATTTGTTCATTGGCACCAGAGAAGGTTTGGTTTGGGAAAAATATAAACCGGCAAATGGTAAAAACTGGCAGCATATAGACCACATTCTGGAAGGAATTGAGGTTACATCGATAGAAGAGGACTCAAAAGGTAACATCTGGTGCGCGACAAGCAAAGGTGTTGTCAAAATGTCGCCCGACGGCAAAAACATTACAACATACGATGAGGAGAGCGGTATTCCCTCGTATTATATGCTTACGATAAAGAATATGGACGGCAATTTGCTTTTCCTCACTCCTGACGGTATGTACGAATTCGACGAAAGTCTGGAGCAATTTGATGTGAGCACATATTTTGGAGAATTCAGCTCCGACACCACTTTCGGAACTCTTGACATAAAGCCTTACAATGGTATGTATATGGCTTCGTGCTACAATTTGGAGCAGGTTAAATACTGGTTGACATTCATCAAGAAAAACAACCAGGGCGAGTTTGAAATTGTGAATGAAAAAACTCTTTCGAAACCCGCTTCAAAGCAGAAAGGCAGTCTGTACTTCTCGTTCATCGACGATGAAAACAATCTTTGGCTGAGTCTTGACGAAGATTTGCTCTGCTACAACACAAACCATATTGACACCACAAACTGCTACTACACAGCTCCTTTCGACGCTCTGATTAGACAAGTGATGGCTAACGATACCATTCTGCTGTTTGGCGGCGCATACGAAAAAGAAAACGGTTTCGGCATTTCGACAATACAAACTGAAAAACAAATTGTGGAGCTTCCTTACTCGAAAAACTCACTGACTTTCAATTTCAGCTCGAACTTCTACGAGAGTGAGGAGCTTACCGAATATTCAACAATGCTTGTCGGTGAGGACAAAACGTGGTCGAGATGGAGAAAAAGCACAGAGTACAGCCGTATGCACCTTTCGGAAGGCAAATACACGCTGAAGGTGAAGGCACGCAACATTTACGGCGTTGAAAGCTCGGTGGCTGAATTCACGTTTGTTATCAAACCGCCTTTCTACCGTACGTTTGTAGCCTATCTTCTGTATGTTGTTCTGCTTGTTGTGCTTGTGTATGGCATTGTGAAATGGAACACACGCCGACTGATTGAGGAGAAGAAAAAACTGGAACAGAAGATTGCCGAGGCAACCGAAGAGATTCGTGGACAGAACGTTCAGCTAGAACAACAGAAAGACGAGATTGAGAAGCAGAAAGACGAGATTCAGGCAAGTATCAACTACGCCCGCCGCATCCAGCGCGCCCTGCTTACTCCCGACGAAACCATCGACAAGATTTTCCCTGACCACTTCCTGCTCTACAAACCGCGTAATGTGGTGAGCGGCGACTACTACTGGTTCGGTCAGTTTGGCGACAACAAAGTCAGCATTGTGGCCGACTGCACTGGCCACGGCGTTCCGGGCGGCTTTATGAGTATGCTTGGTATGACCAACCTGAACTACATTGTCGGCCAGGAGCTTCGTCCGGATGAGATTCTGAACAAGCTGCGCAACGCCATCATCACCAGTCTGCGGCAGAAAGACGACGCTCCGGCTCCAACCGGTGACGAGAAAGCCGACCGCCGCGCCGCCTTTGCAATGTCGGTTGAGAAGAAAGACCGCAGCCAGGACGGTATGGACGTGGCAATGTACGTCATTAACGAGAAAGAGATGACCCTGTCGTTTGCCGGCGCCAACAACCCGCTGGTGCTCATCCGCGACGGCGAGGTGCAAGTGATAAAGGCCAGCAAGATGCCGGTCGGCATTTATGCGAAACTCGACCCGTTCGAGCGTGTGGATATGGAGCTGAAGAAAGGCGACTGCCTCTACACTTTCTCCGATGGTTTCCAAGACCAATTCGGATTCGAGTCGGGTAAGAAGTTTATGAGCAAGCACTTGCGTGAGGTTCTGCTCGAAATCCACCAGAAACCGATGGCCGAGCAGAAAGAGATTCTGAACAAGATTTACGAGGATTGGCGCGGTCCGGCCGACCACCAAACCGATGACGTTGTACTTATGGGTGTAAGGATTAATTAAATAGTTTTTTTCATAATGATTTTGTGGAGAAGGCGACGTCGTGAGATGTCGCCTTCTTGTTTTCATATACCTTTGGCGGCAGCTTGGTAATGAAGACGGTTCTTTCAGCCTTTATCGGCTTCCGCTCTTTTACACCTACGCACTATTCACCAACCATATCGGCCGTTTTGTCAAATAAAACAAACCAATCGCCCTCAGTTGCGTACATTTGCGATGTAAAGATTTTTGAATTATGATTGTTCGTTTCGCTTTGGTTTTCCTAACAGTTTTCGATTTCGCCTGCAATGTATGCAGCAAAGTTTCAGCAATGAGTCGTAAAGCCCGCCAGACAGTTGTTAAACTGGCAGCCGCCAAAAGCACACGAACAGCCTGAAAAACTTAAACCGCAAGCCAAATTAAAGTTTGCGGTTTTTTATTTCATTTGTTTCCTACCTGTTAAAAAATCGTCTGGTTATTTGTTTTGAGCTGAAGCCAATTGGCAGATGAACGCTCCTTTCTGTCTGACGTTATGCACATTACTGTTCGCATATCGCCTCTCCCAGTCGCGGGCTAACCACGGAGGAACAGAGCCGTCGATAATCACATTGCTGAACGTGAGATTTTTGGGCATTTGGCGCGGTTTGATTGCCGGTTTGCCCGATATAATCAGAAAATCGAGCGTTGCGGGCTGCTTCATTTTGAAACGCGGAGTGCTGTCGCTAATCATCAATCCGCTGACACTGTCGTAAACAAAGAAACCATCGCGGGCAAGCATACGGCCGGATTCGGATTCACGCATATCAACATCAGCCGAACGGCTCGAATTCCAAAAAATGTTTCCGCCTTTCACCATCAGCGCGGCCTGACGGGCATCGCCTATGGCACCCTGAACCCAATATGAGCTGTTGCCATCGACAAACTGCGCCAGAGCGTTACGGGGCGAATAATAGACACACAGAGCCTGCGTGGAACTGTTGCGGACGGCACTCGCGCTGAACGGCGCTATAAAAACCAAAAACGAGGCCAGCGAACCCATCAGCCAGTTGCAATTGCGTGTTCGGAGCCAGATTAGCACCGCTAGAATTGTTGCTCCAATGGCAACAGCTTGAAACACCGATATATAAGTGTTCTCGATGGTGGAAAACGGCAAATTGGAAATCGACATAACGGCCCAGTTCATTGCCCGGGCGGCATACGTGGTTGCTACGCCAATTATCTTGGTAAGCACCGGCACAGGTGATACGGCCAGCAACAGCATAGTAAGTCCAATCATTAACACGGCACCTGGCGACACCACCACGTTCGACAGCCAGAAATAGACCGGCGTGCGCTCGAAATAGTAGAGGCAGAAAGGAAATGTTGAAATCTGCGCGGCTATCGATACCGCCGTGAGCTCCCAGAACCAGCGCAGAGGCTTGTTTCGGCGATTAACCGGCAACAGCCTTACAATACGCGGCTGCAAGCTCACAATGCCAATCACGGCCGCGTATGACAGCTGAAATCCTGCTTTGAAAAGCATATCGGGATTGATGACAAGCAGCAGAAAAGCCGACGCCGCGAGAGTGTTGTAAATCGACATATCGCGCCGCATCAGCCGGCCCAACTCCAAAAACGAGAACATCACTGTGGCACGCAACACCGATGGCGACAAGCCTGTAATGAAAGCGTACACCCAAAGCAGCAGCACAATAACCAGACGCTTGAGGTTTGAGGCCAGACGGCCACCGAGAACAAACATCAGCATTTCGAGCACCGAACAGACAATGCCCACGTGCATTCCGGACACGGCCAGAACGTGCATCGCGCCAGCGTTCATATAAGCCTGCTTCACCTCGGCATCGATGTTGTTTTTGTAACCCAAAACCAGGGTGGAAGCCAACCCGAGTTCGTTGCCCTCAAGTCCGGCCTTTTCGAGCAAGCCGACAAGCATTTGGCGCACATTAAGAGCGTGCTGCCGCAGACCGTGCACACTGCCGTCGGCCAGCTCCCACTCGCCCGGATTGAGAAAGATGGAGCCCTGCACGCCGTTTAGTTGCAGATATTGCGAATAGTTGAAGCCGAACGGATTTTTAGGCATATCGAGCGTGTCGATTCGTGACGAGAATTTGATAGTCTGCCCGGCTTTCAGTGCCGCGGCCGCCGAATCTTTCATAATAGTGGCAACAATGCGCGCATCGAAATCGTGCCACTCGCCAAGCAAATTGACAGCCTCCACGCGCATATCCACCTTGCAAGCCTTTTCGCCAACCGACGGTGTGCCTGTTACGCTGGCGCGATATTCGCATTTGCGGCTGCCGGCGTCGGACACAACATTTGGCGGCGTGTTGAGCGCGGCCATTGCACTGCCAAGCGCGGAAATACTTAGAAAAAGTGCCGCTCCGCACGCCCATCGGCTTTTGTAACCGTTTTGGCGAAAAAGAAAAACGGCTAATGCGGCAAAAATTGCTAAAGCGCTGATACTCACCATTGCCGGCACACTCCAATAGCAATGGAAAACAATTCCCAGCGCAAACGGCAGAATAATCCTGACAAACGGGTTTTTATCGAGAAAACCGCTGATACTCATTTCATTGTAATATGGTTGGATTAACGCAAACCAATATTACACCATAATGAGCAGAAAAACAACTGTTTTGTGGAAAAATTGAATGTAAAGTGTTTTGCAACCAGCCGGCTCAAGACTACTGCTTCACTCCTTTCATCGACAGACTGATTCTTCCTCTGACATAATCGACGCCAGAAACCTTCACCATCACGTGCTGGTGCAGCGACACCACATCGTTTGGATTGCTCACGTATTTGTCGGCAAGCTGCGATATGTGCACTAAACCGTCCTGATGCACGCCAATATCGACAAAGGCACCGAAGTTGGTAACGTTGGTCACTATGCCCGGCACAACCATACCCTCTTCAAGGTCGTCGATGGTGTGGATTCCTTCGGCGAAAGCAAACTCCTGAATTGCCGAGCGCGGGTCGCGGCCGGGTTTTTCTAGCTCAGCTTTGATGTCGAGGAGTGTAGGCATTCCGGTCGTGGCCGAAAGGTAGCGTTTCAGGTCGAGGCGGCTACGCAGCGTTGCATCGGCAATCAGGTCCGAAACAGTGCAGCCCAAATCGGCGGCCATACGGTCAACCACAGCGTAGCTCTCGGGATGCACGGCGCTGTTGTCGAGCGGATTTTTAGCTCCGGGAATGCGCAGGAAAGCCGCACTCTGCTCAAAAGCCTTATCGCCCAAGCGCGGAACTTTTTTCAGTTGCTGGCGCGATGAAAAGCTGCCGTTCTCCTTCCGATAGTCAACAATGTTTTGAGCCAGCTTTGGTCCCAGACCACTCACATACGAGAGCAGGTGCATACTAGCGGTGTTCAGATTCACACCAACCTGATTCACACAACTTTCCACCACAAAATCGAGACTTTCCTTTAAGGCTGTCTGGTCAACATCGTGCTGATACTGTCCCACGCCAATCGATTTCGGGTCGATTTTAACAAGTTCGGCCAGCGGGTCCATCAGACGGCGGCCTATTGAAACGGCTCCGCGCACTGTCACATCATAGTCGGGAAACTCATCGCGAGCGGCCTGCGAAGCGCTGTAAACCGATGCGCCGTTCTCGCTCACCACGAATATCTGCACCGGATTGTCGAACTTCACCGACCTCACAAGAGCTTCTGTTTCGCGGCTCGCAGTACCATTGCCAATGGCGATAGCCTCGCAGTGGTATTTTTTTGCCAGTTGCCGTAGCGTCTCTTGCGACTCGGCCCATTCGTTTTGTGGCGGATGGGGGTAAATTGCTTGATTATAAAGCAGATTGCCCGTTTCGTCGAGGCAAACCAATTTGCAGCCTGTGCGGAAACCCGGGTCGAGTGCAATAATGCGTTTCTGCCCGAGTGGCGCCGCCAGCAGCAGTTGCCGCAAGTTGACCGAAAAAACATCGATGGCCTCTTTGTCGGCCTTTTCTTTCGATAGTTTCTTAAACTCGTTTTCTATTGACGGCTGTATCAAGCGTTTATAGCTGTCATCGATAGCCATTTTCACTTGACGTGAAGCGGCATTATCAGCTTTCAGAAACTGACGATGGAGCATATCAGCCACATCGGTTCCTTCAGGCTCAATATTGACGCGCAGAAAACCATCTGCCTCGCCGCGGCGCATAGCCAGCATCCGGTGCGACGGACAACGGCGCAGAGGCTCCGAAAAATCATAATAGTCTTCATATTTGACAGCATCCGACTCCTTTCCTTTAATCACGTGCGACGATACTATTGCCTTATGATTGAAGCAGTTACGCACACGCTGTCGGGCAACGGCGTTCTCGCTCACCCACTCTGCAATAATGTCGCGGGCACCGGCAAGAGCCATCTCCTCGCTATCAATATCGCCCTTCACATATTTGATTGCAGTTTCGTCCGGGTCGCCCGACTGTTGGCGCATAAGCCAGGCAGCCAAAGGTTCGAGACCTTGTTCTTTTGCCACAGTGGCGCGGGTGCGTTTTTTAGGTTTATAAGGCAGATAGATGTCCTCAAGCGTAGTGCTGTCAAGGGTTTCGTCAATCTGCCGTTTCAAATCTTCAGTTAGTTTGCCCTGCTCGGCAATAGTTTCAATCACCGTCTGCTTACGCTTATCCAGTTCCACAAACTTGTGATATTGCGTTTCAATATCGAAAACAGCAACCTCGTCAAGGCCGCCAGTGGCTTCTTTACGGTAACGGCTGATGAAAGGCACTGTGGCGCCACCATCGAGCAATTGAGCCACCGCCTCAACTTGATTCAACTTTATTCCCAACGCAGCGGCAATCGCCTTAAAGTATTTTTGCATATATGTGTAGTTTTCTATTTGATTTATAATCTTGGAGCTTTTTCCGGCTCAACGTGAAGTATCACCTGTGTATGCTGTCCGTAATGTTCGCGCAAGCGTTTCTCTACTTCAACCGTGGCGGCGTGCGACTCGCTCACCGTCATATTGCCAGGAACTCGCACGTGCAACTCAATGGCAATGCCCGAACCTATGCGACGGGTTTTAAGGTTATGAACATCGCTGAAATGTTTGTTGCTGAGAACAATAGACTCAATCTCCTCTTCCTGCTCACGAGGAAGTGAGCGCTCAAGCATTTCGCCAATGCCCGGCTTCACCAAATCATAAGCAACTTTGAAAATCAAAATACTGACAATGATGGCGGCAGCTGGATCGAGAACTGCCCACTTCTGACCGAGAAAATATGCTCCGCCAATGCCGAAAAGTGTTCCGATTGACGAGAGCGCATCGGAGCGATGATGCCAAGCATTGGCCACCACCACCGTCGAGTTCACCTTTTCTCCAATGTGCTTGGTGTAACGGTACAACGACTCTTTTACGACAATCGAAACTGCCGCAGCCACAAAAGCAATGGCCTCGGGCGGTTCAATCGTTTGTCCGCCTATAACGGCAGCCACTTTGTTCAAGCTGTTCCACAAAATTCCGGCAGCAACGCCAAACAACGCCATTCCTATAAGGATGGTAGCCAAAGTCTCGAATTTTCCGTGGCCGTAGTCGTGGTCCTCATCCTTCGGCATTGCCGACACCTTGACGAAAATCATCACCACAAGGTCGGTGGCAAAATCGGAAATGGAGTGCACACCGTCAGCAATCATTGCTCCGCTTCGGCCAATAATACCCGCAGCCAGTTTTCCGGCAGACAAAAGCATATTGGCAAAAAATCCAATTAGCGTTACCTTATAAATTTGTTGTTCTCTGTTCACTTGCAATGCTGATGAAATGTTGTTCAAATATAAGGCGCGTTGCTTAATGTGGCAAGAACGCATAAGATTTTTATTGGTTGTTTGTGGAACGTGATGTTTTACTACAATTAAACAGTGCGTATGTATTTCGTTTTCAACTCATTAGACACTTTTGACAATGAAATTATTCAGGAAATAGACCTTGTTGGTTGAATTTAATTATCTGATACTCTTTATTTTACGCGCTGTTACCTAAAATAAATGTTCCACGTGAAACATTACCTGCCGAAGTAAACCAGGAGCACGTTGATGTCATTCGGACTCACACCGGAAATGCGGGCAGCCTGGCCGATTGTAGTCGGAGCGTATTTGGTTAATTTGCTGCGCGCCTCCATAGTGATGGATTGAAGCTTCGAATAATCAAACCCTTCGGGGATGCAAAGGTTCTCAAGCTTTTTCAGTTTGTCGGCATTGTTTTTCTCGCGCTCAATGTATCCGGCGTACTTGATTGTGAACTCGGCTCCTTCTCTAACCTCACGGCTTGTTTCTTTATAAGACTCCAAAGCGGCAATGTTTTCAATCATATCATCGAGTTTGATGTCGGGACGGGAAAGAATCTGTGCAAATTTGACGCTTTCAGTTATAGGCGAACTTTCTCGTTCCACAAGGAACTTATTGGCTTGTTCAGCGCGGATGTTGGTTGTTGAAAGATGTTCAACCAAACTGTTTATCTGGTCGCGCTTTTCATAATAACGGTCAAGCTGCTCACGACAGGCAAGACCGATATTATATGATTTTTCAGTCAGGCGTTCGTCAGCATTATCTTGACGCAACAACATACGGTACTCGGCACGGCTGGTGAACATACGGTATGGTTCGTCAACACCTTTGCAGATAAGGTCGTCAATCAAAACGCCAATATAAGCCTCGTTGCGGGCCAACACGAAAGGTTCAGCGCCGGCACACTGCAAATGAGCATTGATGCCTGCCATCAACCCTTGCGCCGCAGCTTCCTCATAACCAGTTGTTCCATTAATCTGTCCGGCAAAGAAAAGTCCTTTGATGATTTTTGTTTCAAGTGTTGCTTTCAGTTGGGTTGGCTGGAAGTAATCATATTCAATGGCATAACCAGGACGGTAAATTTTTGCATTTTCAAGTCCAGGTATTTTGTGAATGGCATTGAATTGCACATTCCACGGCAATGATGATGAAAAACCGTTGATGTAATACTCGTGAGTATTGAAACCCTCTGGCTCCAAAAACAACTGGTGCGAGTCCTTATCAGCAAAAGTTACCAGTTTGCTCTCGATGCTTGGACAATAACGCGGCCCTATGCCAATTATGGTGTGATTGAAAATCGGAGAATCAACAAAACCTTTACGTAATTCATCGTGAACAGCAGAGTTTGTGCGTGTTATATAACACGGAATCTGATGGTCGTGGTATGGTTTCAAAGTCGAATAGCTGAAGAAATACGGGTCTTCATCGCCGTTTTGAATGGCACATTTGCTGAAATCGATAGTGCGCCCGTCGATGCGTGCAGGAGTTCCTGTTTTCATTCGGCCTGTTTCAAAACCAAGTTTGACAAGATTTTCAGTAAGACCTGTTGATGGCAATTCCGAATAGCGACCGCCAACAAACTGTGTGCGGCCGACGTGCATAACACCATTCAAAAAAGTACCATTGGTAAGAACGACTGTCTGCGATTTAAACTCAAATCCAAGCTGTGTTTTTACTCCTGTAACGTGGTCGCTCTCAGTTAAAAGTGCAACAACACTGTCTTGAAACAAATCGAGATTATCGATGTTTTCCAAAACTTCGCGCCAAGCCAATGAAAACAAAGCACGGTCGCATTGGGCACGCGGACTCCACATTGCCGGACCCTTCGAGCGGTTGAGCATACGATATTGAATAGCCGAGCGGTCAGTTACAATACCAGTGTATCCGCCAATAGCGTCAATTTCCTTGACAATCTGACCTTTTGCAATACCACCGATAGCCGGATTGCACGACATACAACCAAACTTGGTCATATCCATCGTTATTAGAAGTGTTCGCGAACCCATATTCGCGGCAGCGGCAGCAGCCTCACAACCAGCGTGACCGCCACCAACAACAATCACATCATACTCTGGGAGCATCGCTATTCAAATAATTTGAGGTACTGGTTTTCTTTTGCGCGCATAATCGGAATTTCATCTTCGGCTTTGTCGTTGTAACCAACAAAATGCAAAACTCCGTGAATCATCACACGCTCAAGTTCCTTTTCAAAACTTACTCCATACTCCTTTGCATTGGAGGCAACAGTATCGACGCTTATGAAAATATCGCCTGAAATAACATTATCCTCGCAATAATCGAACGAGATAACATCAGTATAATAATCGTGTTTGAGATATTGGCGGTTGATTTCGAGCAGATAAGGGTCAGAACACAGAATATAATTTACCTCGCCAAGTGTCCGGTTTTCGTTTTCTATCAGTTTTTCGATGTTTTCCTCAACGTGCAAATTATCGAGTTTGAACTCGTCAATCTCTTCAAAAAAAATGTTAATCACTTTAAATATTGAATGTTAATGTAACAATTGAACCGTTTTTGTCAAAGACAACCTTATCAGCAAGGTTTTTCATAAGAAATATTCCCCGGCCATCTGGTTTTTCAATAAGATCTGGTTTGGTTGGGTCTGGAACCACGTCAAAATTGAAACCTTTGCCCTCATCGGCCACTCGAATATTAATAGAGTGGTCGTCACTATCGACATTAATATGCACGAGTTTTTCGGGATTACTCTCATTTCCGTGAACAATCGCGTTAGTAACAGCTTCGATTGTTGAAATCAAAAGGTTTCCATACAGGTCGGAAACAACTGAAAGACTTATTGACACTTCGTCGATGAAATTCTCGACAAGCGACATATTCTCCAGTTTCGACTTTATGACAAGTTCTTTATTCATTGTTCTTTTTGTTTACAACATTAAGGTACTCTTCAAATTTATTCTTGTAAAACGAATTAAGCCTCAAATCTGTCTGTTTCAAAAATTCAATATTTTTCTCAAATGTAATGTCTTCTGTCCAATTTTCGGGTGTCTTTCGTGTAATATTTTTTCCTAAAGTTGATTCACGCCTATCATCCTTATCGCGCTCAGTCTCGGCATTTTCGGCCTCAAGTAGCTTAGTAACAATATTTTGCTGACGCATAACTGTCTGAATTGAGAGCTTTTTATTCGATAATTCAGTGTGAGTTTTTTCCATCAGCTGCTTTACTTCCTGCAAAAGTTTTGCAGTTTGACTGTCAATATCGGCATTATACATCATTTGCTCAAGCATCTGCTGATAAATTTCATTCTGCATAAGCGCCTTCATCAACTCACGATTGGTTTTGTTGGTGTTTCCGTTCTTCATTTGGTTAAGAAGGTCACGCATTTGGTTTTTCAACGATTCTTGCGCCCCTCGCATATCTGACAATGATTGTTTCTGGTCAGACGGTTTTTTCTTTCGTTTAGATGACTTTCCACCAGAACTAGCTGAGGCATTATCAATGTTTTTTAATGACTCAGAAAGAATCAAAATCAAATCGTTAGCGTTTTTTAGCGATTCGCGCTGACTGCGACCGGCCAAACTAGTATTGCGCTCCTGAAGCTGGAGACAAGCCTTAGTCATTCCGTCTTCAATCATAAATGCTGCTTTTGAAATATGGTTTCCGATGAATTCTGACCTGCGAGAAAGATTATAAAGACTATCACGAACAATTTTGAAATTTTCAACAAGTTGTGATTGTTCAAGAATTCTGTCCTGATATAACGGATTCGTATAATTCACATTATCAAAGTCGGTAATAATGTGTTCCTGATTGAAAGATATTTCAAAAAGGTTGTCCAGAATTTGGCGTAAATCATCAGCATCTTCAGCGTGAGAATCAGCAATATTCTTCTTTAACAAATTCTCAATATTCTTAGAGAGTTTCTTGATTTGGTTGGAATTTTCTTGTGATATATTTTGAAAATTTTGCTTTTCGCCATTGTTAAGTTGTTGTTTTTCAAGATTAAAGTTATTATTTATCTGCTCAAACTGATTCTGAAAATCACCGATATCAAAAGGACGCTCAAGCAACTGATTTTCTTCATTCATCTGATTATACTGATTCTGCAAATCATTGAAGAATGATTGCTGGTTATCAACATCAAGGGTTAAAGAGTCAGATTCGGAAAATGAAAGTTGACGTTGCTTATCTGAAAGAACATTCAGATTGTCAGCCAACTGCTGCATATTCTCTTCCATTTTAATTTTCTTAAGCAATTCCAAATCTTTGTCAATCGACTTTTCAAAATTGCTGAAATCACGTTTCAAATCCTCCGATAAAGTGTTGTACTGATGCTGTTCATTGGCAAGTTGCGATATTTCATTGAGAATCTGCTTCAACTCATCGTCAACCAAATTATTTAGCATTTCAGAAATAAGATTTTGTTTCTCAATAATTTGTTGGCTCTTACTAAAAGTGTTTTCTATCGAATTATGTGCTTTGGATATTTCATTCAGCAAATCCTGAAGTTGATTTGTTTTGCTATTAATTTGCTGAAGCATATTAGTTTTCTCCCACTCCGTTAAATTATCATTTAGCAATTCTTTGCGGAGTTCAGCTATCTCAAATTCAATTTCAGACGAAAGTTGTTTAGAAAGCTCAAGCCGCTTGAATAAATCGGCATACTGGTGTTCTTTGTCAATAGTTTGACTAGAAATTGATTTAACAATATGTTCGAACAAATCAGAGCGAATTTTTTTAGGTCCGTTAACGGAATCATTATCATACAGCTCAAAACTAAATGAAAGAGTTTGGTCGGTAATGTCAGAAACTGTAGGAAAAGAATAATCATAATAAACTTGTTGAGAAGTGACATTCTGATAAATCGGAACCTGCAAAGTATCAGAAACACCATTACCAGTCATAAACATCAACATCTGGCTAAAACCATAATCGTCCTTTATTGAACCACTAAAAACGATTCTGCCTTGAGTGGACTGATCAACAGATTTCGATATTAAGAGCTCAGGGTGCAAATCGGGAACACAAACGATTTTAAAATCAATAAACTTTCTGATAACATCAGCATTAGATAAAACAACAAAGTAGTCTTGATTATTTAAGATACGGTCTTTGTAAACAAAATCATTACCGGTAAGGCACAACATTTCGGTTGAATCCGTCGAAGAAAACAAACGCAAAGTATCAAAGTTAACACCAATAAAATTTTGCTTTATGAATGTTCCTTGTGGAACAATTAAAATGTTCTGGTTATCAACAATTGTATCACGTTTGTTAACATATTTAGGAAAGTATAATTCTGTATTATAGCTATTTATGGTTGGAACTTTAAGAACTTTAACACGATATACACTTGATTCAAAATCACCAGCCAGAATAGAAAAATTAAACTCATTATTGACATTTTTGAACAAATACTCGAATGTAGTGTCATCAAGTTGTTCCATTATGAGTTTATTTGATTGAAAATTAATATAAATTTCTGATGTACTGATATTTCTGTGAATAATTGATTTTACTCTTAAATCTGAACCTTGTTCAACTAACAATTTAGATTCATCAACTGATATTAAAACATTAATATTCTCAGTGTGCTTATGAAAATGTATTATTCTGAAAAAAAAATCAGAAAACAAAGATGGACAGAGAAGAATCAAGAAGGACAAAAGTGTTAATGGAAATAAGAAATAAGAAAGAACACTTTTGAAATTATAAGAAACAGCTTGAGAAAAATCGTAGTTTAACGTCTTAGAAATTTTCTGTTGAATGCTCGCATCGATGAGTTCTGATTTCTTTTGTTGAGAAAGTTCAATGATGTTAAGCGGAATGTCTTGTAATTCAGGATATTTTAATTGTATAAGTCGGCAAACATCGGAATAAGAAAGATGAGGAAGAATGTTGAATAACTGCAAAAAAGGTTTGCAGACTTTGACAGCAAAGACACCAGCATTAACAAGGAAAAATAGAAGGAGAAGAAAAAACCTAAGATGCTGAGAAAATTGAATTAAGTATTCGAAAAAAGAAACTATAACAAGCAAGGAAACAAATACTAAGACAAACAGTGAAAAACCTCTCAGCAACAAGCTTTTATAATACTTGTCGGAGACTTTTTCAATTCTTGATATGAAGTTTTCAACGCTATCATTCATTCTTTGAACTTGCTAACCAATCTTGAGGATTGAGTTTTTGATTTTCCTTCCAGATTTGGAACTGAAGAACGGATTTTCCTTCTTCGTCCTTATCAGTATAAATTTTACCAATTGATTGCTTAGTATTAACTTTATCTCCTTGTTTTACAAATACTTCAACAAGGTTTGAATAAACCGACAAATAATTTCCGTGACGAATGATTACTGTTGTGTGCGCTCCAGGGATAACAAAAACACGAGTCACTGTTCCATCAAAAATTGAACGGATATAAGAACCTTCGGTGGTGGAAATATCTATTCCATCGTTACGCACGAAAACTCCTTTAAGAACTGGATGTGGGTTTTCGCCAAAGAAACCGGTTATGACTCCCCGCTCTGTCGGCCAAGGAAGTTTTCTTTTGTTATTGGCAAAATTGTCAGCAAGTTTCTTTTCTTCAGGCGTCAACTGGAAAACATTTGGTCCCTTCTTTTTGTTTGCTTTTGCCAATTCTTCAGCAATAACTTTTTCAATCTCGCGCTGCAGTTCACTTGCAAGCTTAATTTGCTTGTCTAGTTTCTTTTTAAGTTCAACTTTTTGCTGCTCAAGCTTTTTTATCACCACATTCTGGTCAGATTTTTCCTTTTTTAGCTCGTTAGTTTCAGACAGATGCTCATTCAAAAGAGATTTTTTCTGATTTTTTAAACTGTCGAGTTGTGCAAGTTGCTTTTCAATTTCAATTTTAGTTTCAACTATCTGTTGGGCCTGCCGGGTTCGATACTCATTATATTGCTGAAGATGCTTGATGCGATTGAATGCGGTATTAACACTTTCCGATGCCAAAATGAACATTATACGGTCATAATGACTGCGATTTTTATAATAAAACGAAATGACTTTAGCATACTCAGTTTTCAACTTTTCATAATCTCGGTTCAGTTCATTAATTAATTCCTGCTGAGTATGAATATTCCCATCAATAAGCTTGATTTCACTATTAATATCGTTGATTACTTTTTCGCGACTCTTTATCTTGCTATTAATCAGCAGCAACTTATTATAAGTTGCAGTTTTGTTTTTTTCAGTTTTAGCAATTAGCTCATTTGTGTAGCTGATTTCTTTTTCATTTTCCTTTTTACGTCGCTCAAGGTCGGCACGAGTCTGAGCAAACGACGAAACAAAAAGAAAAACTAAAACCGATGACAAACAGAATCTGAGCATTTAAAAAGTTACTCGTTTATATTTTCCGAGCGATTTTTTCATTTCAGGAAAAGCCGACTCTTTTATAACACTTACATTTTCAAAATAAACAGTAAACTCATATTTGGCTCCCTTAACTTTGGCGCTTAATACCAACTCGGAAGGAAAGCCATAATCGAGCACAAAATTAGAATAATTAGCCCTAAAAAGATTACCGTCAAACGATTTATATTCAATACGCCAAATATTACCGTATCGGTCGAATATGGTTGTTAAAAACGATTTAGTTTGAGAATTCGAACAATTATCATTGACTATAAATCTTTGTAAATCTGCAATATAACTAGCATTAGATGAATTAAAAAAGATTGAATCCCTCTTGAAATAAGAAGCTGTTATAAAAGAGTAAAACTGGTCAAAATTAGTATCAAATTTGCCTTTGAAATCAGCATAAGTTCCTGAAAAATAAGTTTTATCAATCTTATTAATCATAAAAACCGAATCTTTGTTCATCCGCAATTGACCAATTTCAATTCCTAATGAAGAAGACATAACATTAAGAAACAAGCAGGTGTCAGACAAAGCATAGATTTTTCCTGACAGTTTATTTTCCTTGCCATCTATTTCGACAGAAGTCTTGAATTTGATTTTAAGATTGTTTGAAGCTAGGAAATTCTGACGTTTAATGGTTCTAGACTGCAGTCCTGAAAAGTCGTTAACCTGACGAGTGTTGACAATTGATTTAGAACACGAACAAAAGACTAGCAACGATAAAAGTGCCGCCTTACTCAATGTATTTTCCAGCCGCAATTTTTTCATCTAATTTATCACTGCCGTTACCAATTGTTTTCACACGTTTCCATTGCTCAATGGCTCCTTCTGTATCGTCGTTAAAATAAAGAATATCACCATAATGCTCAATAATCACTCCGCTGCGGGTAGAATCAAAATCAACAGCTTTTTGAATATATTTCAGAGCTTCGGAGTATTGATGCATTTCAAACAAAATCCAAGCGTAGGTATCAAGATAAGTGGCGTTTTCAGGTTCTTTTTGGATAGTTTTAAAAGACATCGATTTTGCTTTAGGCAAATCGGTGCGGTCCAACGACAGATAGTAACTGTAGTTATTCATTACCATCAAATTGTCAGGGTCCACTACGAGTAGTTTATCAAAATAAGAGTATGCAGTTGGCTTATCATCAAGTTTATAGTAAACCTCACCAAGAAATGTCAGATAATCGCGCTCCAACATATCGTTTTTGGGTAAAATTTTATAGCCGAAATCGAGCGATTTTTTAGCCTGCTCATAACGAGAAAGCTGAAAACTGCTGATTCCATTGAAAAAATATAAAACAGGAATATTAGGAAAATTCTCAATGGCTTCATTACTGTGCTTAATCATTGAATTCCAATCAGCAAGCTGATAATCAATTTGAAGGAGCTGCTCCCAAATCCCGTACTTGTCTTTTCGTGATTCAATAACCTTCTGCAACGCCAGCTTGGCAATATAAATGTTTCCTTTATTCATCTGAAAGTCAGCATATATGGTATTTGCATCAGGGTCCTCAGGATGGTATTGAATAAGAATTTCGGCAAGATTGAAAATCTGCTCAAAGTGCTCTTTAATAAGATTTTGGTCCCTGGTCATATCAACCAAGATTCCAACTTTAGCCGAACAAGGAACTCTAGTTGATGCAAAACCAGCATTTAGTTCAGCAAAGAAATTATCTAAATCCTTCAAATACTGATAACAACCTGCAAGTCCGAGATGGGAAAAACCGTCATTCGGATTAGACTTCAAAATCGCTTTATAGATAGAAATAGCCTTTTCAACTTCATTTATCTGAACATAAAAATCAGCCAAAATCAACTTGAAATGCTCCTCTTCGGGATTAGCGTTGACTAACTTTAGAAGCTCGGCCTCAGCATTCTTTTTCTTCTTGAGTTTGAGATAGATATTTTTCTTTTGAATAGAAATTGACTCGTCGAGACCAAATTTTTTTTCAATCTGATTATAAACCAAAAGCGCCTTTTTAAAATTATCAGCTCGAAGATAAACATCGGAAAGACAAGCATAAAAATCAAACTCATTTGGCTTTCTTTCAATTAGTTTAGTGAAGATTTTCTCGGCTTTATCGAATTTGCTGGCATACATATAGATGTTTCCAGCCATATAGAGATACCATTCGTTCTTATCATCAAATTCGAGGCACTTATCAATGTAATTTTCAGCAAGATTCAAATCGTGACGCTGCAGAGCGATTGACGCCAACCGATAGTAAAGAAACGGATTGTCGGGCTTGGCATTAAGGCACAGCTGGTAATAACTTTCCGACAGTTCGAAGTTTTCCTCGGTAAAGTTTTTATCGGCTTCGAAAAAATTGTAAGTATAATTGATGTCTTCGTCGAAAACGGCAACATCGGGGTCGAGTTCCTGACCATAAGCAAAACTGCAAATAGTCAGAGCTAATCCTAAAATTCCCGATTTATAAAAATTCAAACTCATCTATTTTCCTGTGTGGCCAAATCCGCCGGCGCCGCGCTCGGTCTCGCTTATCTCGTTAACTTCAACAAATTCAGCTTTTTCGTGCTTAGTTATCACCATTTGGCAAATGCGGTCACCCGATTTTATAGTGAAATCATCCTGACTCAAGTTAATTAAAATGACCTTTATCTCACCACGGTAATCGGCATCAATAGTGCCAGGCGAATTGAGAACAGTTATTCCGCTTTTGATTGCCAAACCACTGCGCGGACGAATCTGCGCTTCGTAGCCATCGGGCAACTCAATGTAAAGACCTGTCGGAATGAGCTTGCGCTCAAAAGGTTTCAGCACTACATCAGCATCGACAAAAGCCCGCAAATCCATACCGGCAGAGCTTGCTGTCTCGTAGGCAGGCAGCGCGTTATTCGATTTATTTATAATTTTTACACGCATAAAAGTTTCTTTATGTTTTCCCGCTCAAAGTAATATAAAATGCCAATATATGACAGCATAAACAATGTACTAACTGAAAGTGACGCCACAGTATTGCTCAAACTGAAACAATTTCGGCCGCAAAGAACTAAAATGGCAAGCGCAATGTAGCAAAGAATCTTGCCAACGCTATAGCGAACAGGATAAACCTTGTGGCCCCAAATGTACGACACCACAACCATCGCAAAATAGCAGGCAATGGTTGCCCAGGCAGCACCCCAATAGCCGATTCTTGGAATGAGTAAAACGTTCATAACAAGCGTTATAATCATTCCAATGACCGAAATCACGGCTCCGCAGTAGGTTTTATTATTGATTTTGTACCAAACCGAAAGGTTGTAGTAAATTCCAAGGAACATATTGGCCAGAAGAACAACAGGAACAATATCGAGTCCTTCGTGGAACTCGCTGCCAATGAAGTATTTAAATATATCGATATACATTGTGACCATTAGGAAAATCAGCAGGCAGAAAATGACGAAATAGTCCATCACAATGCTGTACGACTCTTTGGCGTCCTTTGCGAGCGATTTTTTGAAGAAAAACGGTTCGGCCGCATAGTTGAACATCTGAATGAAAATAGTCATCAAAACGGCAATTTTGTAGTTGGCCGCATAAATTCCAACTTGTTCTTCGGCAACCAGGCTGCCATCAGACAGATACTTCAAGAAAATCTTGTCAGACACTTCGTTGATAACGCCAGCAATGCCAATCACAATCAACGGCCAGGTGTAATTGAGCATTGTAAGATATTTGCGCAGCGAAATATTGAACCTGAAAGAGCGGTATTCAGGCAGAACAAGCAGGAACGTTACCGAGGACGCCACCATATTGCTAATGAAGGCGTAACCAATATTTATATCAGGATTATAGAATGACGCAAGCAACTCATTTTCAGAGTCGCGGCAAACCACAAAGAAGAAAATATTTAGCAGAATGTTGACCGAGACATTAATCAGTTTGATAATAGAAAACTTCAGCGCACGGTTTTGATTACGCATTCTTGCAAACGGAATCGACGTTATAACATCGAAGAAAATAATGAATGCAAAGCAAACAATGTAATTCACATTTTGCTCATACCTAATAAGTTGGGCAATATCTTGCTTGAAAATCAAAGCAACAAGCAGAAAAACAGTTGCAAAAACCGACGTACTGAAAACGGCGTGGTTGAAAGTGTTCGGCTCTTCCTTTTTATCGACGCTGTAGCGGAAATAGGTTGTTTCCATTCCGTGAATTAGCAGCACCAGCAGCAGCGACGAATAGGCGTAAAGCTCGGAAACAGTTCCGTACTGCGCCTTGGTGAAAATGCGGGTGTAGAAAGGCGTAAGCAGCAAGTAATTCATCAGCCGCGGCACAATGGTGCCCAAGCCGTAAATCATCGTCTGTCCGGCCAGACCTTTGAAAAAATTGCTGAAGAAACCCATCTTACAAATCAAGCATTACTATTTAACGGTTGTGAATTAAAACAAGTGAAGAACTTTCGGCCGAAAGATTTTCGCTGAATAGCTCAAACCGATATTTTTGGACAAAAGTAAAAAAAGAACATACCATATAAAGAGGCGGCTGATTAAAATTTCGAATTTTGAACCCACTCAAGAGCTGTCATATAATTTATATATTTTTCTTTTTTTATTTTTTTGTTGTTGATGTTATTATGGCGGTGAAAACGTTTAAAACAATGCAATGAAAAATTTGGTTGTTACGGAAAAAGTATTTTAAGAGTGTTTATTTAACATAAGATTAAAAAAACGAAGTTTTAAAAATCAGTTGGTTAAGCACCTTTATCAACATTTTGTTTAAAACTCAACAGTTACTAAAACCGCCATTAGTATGAACAGTTGAAAAGCGAATACAGCTGTTGATTTTAAAAATTGAGAATTGAAAAAATCCGGTTTGAAATTTCAATTCATTTTATAAGCCGACCCCGAAAAAAAAATGCAAGAAAAAATGATTGATTTTTATAAACACTGAGCCAAAAATCTTATTAACAATTTAACATAAAATTAAAGTGCTGTAAATCAAAAAAAGATTTTAAAGTATCAGATTAGATTGAAAAACTGAAAAAACTGACGGACAATCCATTATTATACGCATATCCATATTAAATGGTTATTAACATCTGCAAATAGGCGTATATTTATTCATAATCTGTTGTGCAACAAAAATATGAATTCTCTGAAAACCATTCCGTTAGTCAAAAACACCATTATTTTTAATAAGTGTAATGTAAAATGTTTTAATTTTGTGAGAAATGTAAATTAATGTAATATAGTAAATATTTGATTTATATTGATTTAAATTGTTACGACTATGAAAACAAAAAATTTTGGAACTAAATTTATGGCAGCATCATTAATGTTGTTGCCTCTCATCTCCAATGCTCAGAACGACATTAATTATAAGGTGGTTAAAGTGCAGGGAGAGATACAGCGAATCAAAACCGGCAATATGCTTTCGATAGGAGAGGATGTTGTCAGCAACGAAAACTTCGATTTTAAAACCAACTACTCGCGCGCGGTGGTTGTAAACAAAGAAAAGGGCTGCGTGATTTTGAGCGCAAAGAACGATAACGAAGGTTCGCAATTTCTGCCCTCGCCTAACAATATGAGTGTGAGAGCCGCACTGCCAACCCAACCGTCGGAAGTGATTGAATACTACAACGGTGAAATTTTCATTTCAGGTTACGACAGCCTTAAAATTGACGGCAGCAAACTGCTGATTAATAACGACAGCTACTTTACTGTAAGTTATTCGGTTGATGGTAACGAGGTGTCTGAAAAACTTGATTATAAGAACGATAAACTTGTTTTGCCATCAAAACTCATCGAAAACAAACCAGAAAAGGTTGTTTTGAGTTACAATGACGAGTTTGGTGAAAACGGCAAAACCGAATTCACTCCGGTTTACGCCGATGTGAATGTGCTTAAAGGCGAGCTTGATGTTATTTTTTCAACGTTAACCGGAAACCGCGATGAGAAAGTAACCGCTTCTGCCACATTCATCAACGATTTTTACGGCAAAACCAGCCAGGAAGCCGTTGACGCCTGGATTAAGAAAAATATGGAGAACTAATTGAATTTTAACTTTTAAGATGCCCGATTGTTTGATGCAGCCGGGCATTTTTTTTAAAAACACCTATAATGAAAAAGATAATTTCTACTCTGCTATTTTCTGCCATAACAGTTGTTGCGCTTGGCCAGGATTGTAATGTGAATGAGGCAATTAAAAATTTCACTGCGGCGCAAGAGGCCGGAGAGGAAGAGTCGGCAGCGTTGTTTGAAAAAGCCGCACAAGGATTTAAATGCAGCAAGCAGTATGAGAATTATCTTATTTCAGCTTATCAGGCCGGAGTTGCTTATTTCAATATCGATAATTTTTCGAAAGCAAAGTTCATTCTTGAGCAAAGCATTTCCGACACTTACGGCATAACCGACTCAACTTCAGAAGTTTATATGCTTATATATCACGCTCTTGGCGAAGCATATTATAGCATTGGCGAACCGGGCAACGCTGTGAATTACTACAAAAAAGCCATCAACATTCTCGGCAACGATGATTCGGAAGAGCTGGCTGTGTGCCTGTTCAACATTGGAAATTCGTATGAGATGCTTGCACTTCATAATGAGGCAGTTGCGAGCCATCGAAAATCAATTGAAATGAAAGAGCGACTTGAAATTGCCGACAGTAGTGATTATTATCAGGCTTATTCCGCTCTTGGCGAGATTTACCAGACAATCGGCCGGCAAGACTCATCGGATTATTATTTTAAGGCGGCCGGAAAGTTCATCGATATAAGCAATTCAGAATCACTAGCTTACATCAAGTTTAAGGAGGCGCAGAAATATTATGAAGAAAAAGACACCAAGGCTGCGGAACCGCTTTTTGAGGAGGTCAAGAACATTTGTGAGGTATCGGGTTTGAAGAAAGAGATTTACACAAGTTCGTGCCTTTATCTGGCTTTGATAAACGAAGCTGATGAAAACACCAAAAAAGCTGAAACACTGCTTGTTAAAGCACTTGAAAACCAAACAGAGAAAAACGATGTGTATTACAACATTTTGCTGGCTTACGGACATATTGAAAAAACTGATAATCAGCAAAAAGCGTTCAAAAAACTCGATGAGGTGGTCAGAGAGTCAAAGAACACCGAGCTTGAAAATTTGGCCCGCATTGAGATTGGAAAAATGTATGAGCAGACAGATGCTCCGCAAGCGAAAATCTATTATAGTCACATACTTAGCACTGCCGACAGCGTGAAGCAGGCAATCATTTTCGCGCAGGCAGTTTGCGGAATGGCGGCCATCAGCTCGACTGAAGGAAACGGCGAAAAGGCGGTGAAAGAATTGTTGAGGGCGCAGCGAATTCTGAACGGGCAGGACAAGGAGTTTGAGGCAAACATCTACGAACAAATTGGAAACGAATATTTTAAGTTGGGAAACAACGATAAAGCCATCATAAATTACCGCCAGGCGTTTAGTATTTTGTCGAAACAATTTGGAAATGAGAGTCTTAAAGCGTTGTCGGCGGAAGAGAATCTGGCTAATGTTTATATGAGTGCCGAGCAGTTCGACAAGGCGGCCGAGATTTATCAACACAGCTTGACGGAGAAAGCAAAAACAAAAGGTGAAAACAATCTACAACTTATTGATTTATATAGCAATTATGCAAACGCTCTCTACAATCTGAACAAGTACGATGAGGCCGGAAAAATCTATGACCGCTGCTTACAAATAATTGAAAAAGAGAGCATAAAAGACACTGAACTTGATGTTTTCTATAACAATTACGGACTGTTCTGCAAAGCAAGCGGTGACTATAAGGTTGCGCTTAAATCCACTGAATATTCACTCAACGCAAAACGCCAAAAATACGGCGAGCAAAACATTAAATATGCCAACACACTCAACAACTTAGGCACCATTTACGACAGGCTTGGAAACTTCAGTAAATCAGCCGAATGTTATGAGAAAGCCGAGCAGATTGTCCGAGCAGTTGAATCGGAAACGTCGGTGGCGATGAGCGATGTTTACATTAACAAGGGAAATCTCTATAACCGTCTGGGACAAAATGAGTTGGCACTGACTTACTACAACAAGGCGCTTGAGATTAAAGAAAAGCACAATCCTGAAGACAAAAAGTTGGCATCCATATATAATAATGTCGGAACGGTGTATCAAAACGTTGAGGATTACCGACTTGCACAATATTTTTTCAAAAAATCGCTCGATTTAACCAAAAAGTATTTGGGCGAAAATTCGCAAGAGGCTGCCGAGTCGTACAATAACCTTGGAAACGTGATGCTGAAGACGGGCAAAAAACGCGAAGCAATCAGCAACTATCTGAAAGCGAGCGGAATATATAAAAGCATACCCGGCATAAACCAAGTGCTGATTGGTAACACAAACAACAACATTGCAACCGTCTATCAGCAGGAGAATCAGCTCGATTCAGCTTTGATATACTATCAGCAGTCGGCCGATTTGTACCAAAAGGTGTTCGGAGGCAAGCACCCTTATTTGGCATTGATTTACAACAACATCGGCAACATCGAGGTTAAACTTGAAAATTTCGAGGACGCAATGCGGCATTTTAATTTGGCGATTGAGTCGAACCACGAGAGTTTCAATTCTAAAACCGATTCATTGCCCAATAAATCAGACTATTACGACCAAAACATATTTGTGAATTCAATCTTGTCAAGGGCGGCCGCATTAGCCGGATTGTATAACAAATCGCAGAATTTCAACGATTTGGAATTTTCCTTCAAACACTACATTTATTGCGACGGAATAATTGTTGATATGCGTCGTTCGGCTCTGACCAAAACCGATAAGCTTGAGCTTGGCAAAATTGCATCGAAATGCTACGAGGGAGCATTGGAACTCTGCACGCAGATATTGGCTTTCGACTTGAAAGAAAAACAGCGCCAATATTATGAAGAACAGGCATTTGCGTTTGTTGAGAAAGGTAAATCGAACTCGTTGCTTGAGTCGATGGCCGGGCAGGACGCAATGGAGCTTGCCAACATTCCCGAAGAGTTGAAACAGAAGGAAAACCAGCTTTCGGCTGATGTTCTCTATTATGAAAAAATGCTTGCCGAAAAACCGAAAAACGCCACTCAAGTGCGCGACAGTCTGCTTGCGGCTAACAAGAAACATAGCGCGTTCATCAAGAAATTAGAAACCGAATTTCCTGAGTATCATCAACTTAAATATGCCGATAACACTGTTGGTTTGCGAGAGTTGCAACAGAAAATGGCAGCGGGAACGCAGTTGAGGTTGTATGTTTTAGGCGACGATGCCGTTTTCACTATTTGTTTGACTGACAACAAGTTTGGAGTTTCTGTCAAGAAAGTGTCGAAAAACCTAGCCGACTCGGTGAAAATGTATCGTAACTCAATGATTAACACATCGCAAAACGCGGTGGTGGAATTTGGAAAACTGTCGCGGCGGTTCTTCAACATCCTGTTTAGCGACGCCATTCCCGACGACGTTAAGCGTCTGGTGATTGTGCCCGACGGCGCGCTCAACCAGATTCCGTACGAGAGTCTGCTGACAGAGGACATCAAAGGCTCAATTTACAACTACACCGACTATGCTTTTCTGATTAAGAAATATCCTGTGAGCTACGCCTATTCGGCAACGCTCTACTACCGCGACATCACGCGTAATAAGGAAAACGGAACCGATGGCTGGTTCGGTCTTGCGCCGATTTTCACGCAAGGCAAATTTCCAGGAGTGGAACTCGACACGCGCCTGAAAAAACAGGAACGGTCAATCTCAAATCTGAATGTCGTTATCAACACAAAGTTGGAGCCGCTGGCATCGTCGGAAGCCGAGGTTCGGAACATTTTCGGAATGTTTGCAAAAGCGGGACAACCGGCCAAAGCGTGTATGTGGGGTGCGGCTAACCGCCTGAATTTCAGCAGCGATTCAATTGCAAAATACCGCTACATCCACCTTGCCACGCACGGTTTTGTTAATTCAGAAAAACCCGAGCTCTCGGGTGTGCAACTGAGCCATCTGCAAGGCGATAGCCAGGAGGGTGTTCTTTATTCGAACGATGTTTACGGCCTGAAACTCAACTGCGACCTTTTGGTGCTATCTGCTTGTGAGACAGGACTTGGAAAGATTATGAAAGGCGAGGGAATTGTTGGTTTGTCGCGGGCGTTCATCTATGCCGGAAGCAAGAATCTGCTGGTTTCGCTCTGGAAAGTTTCTGACAATTCAACATCGCAGATGATGGTGGAATTCTACAAGCAGCTGCTTTCGAAAGAAAAAACCGAACTTAATTATGCCGAGATATTGCAAAAAGCAAAACTGATGCTCATATTGGGCAAAGATTATTCGCGGCCTTATTATTGGGCGCCGTTTATTTTGATTGGTGATTAAAAACAGAGTGGAATATGATATTTAAAAAGCACATACTGTGCACGTTAGCCGTTTTTTTTGGTGCGGCCGGCGGCTATGCGCAAACCGATATGTTTCCGAATTTCACAGGCTCGGTAACAAATGTTGCCATAACCCACGCGGGCGACAAAGTTGTTTTCATAGGTGAAAAGGGCGAGGGGAGAGCCGTTTTTGAGTCGGAGAAAAATGGCGCCGAGTGGAGCGAGCCGAAAACAATTCCTGATTTGACGGTAATGCTCTCAAAATCGAACAACCAGATGGGTGGATTCTCGTTCAACCACGATGGAACCAAGCTCTTGTTTCACGCCAAAATCGACACATCGTACGATATAATGATTGCCAAATTTGAAGGTGGAAATTGGGGTGAAATCACCAAATTCGACAAGCCTGTCAACTCCAGCGAAGACGAGTTTTCACCGTCGCTGTCGGTAGATAACAATACCATTTTCTTCTTGAGACACAAGCAGATGCAGAACTCAAAGAACGAAGAGGAGTGCAAGCAGATTTTGAAATACACACGTGGAAACGATGGCAAATGGAACGGACCAAGTTATATGCCTCGCATTTTGAACGATGGTTGCCAGGAAACGCCGTTCTTCTGCTCCGACAAGAAGACGCTGTTTTTTGCCTCGAAACGCATTGACACCACGCCCCAAGGCAAGAAACTGCCCGACGACATTTTCAACATCTACTACACGCAAAACATTTTCGATGAGGGCTGGACGCTGCCGAAATACATTCCGGAGTTGAGCACCGAATACAACGATTTTTCGCCGCAGACAACCACTGACGGGTCGGTTTTTATCAAGAACACTAGTCCGCGGAAAGCGACTAAAAAGCAGCCGAACAAGACTTATTCTTACGCGGTGCCGACCAGCTTGAAACCCAAACCGACAATGCAGCTTGTGGGCACCATCAAAGATTTGGACAGCGGTGAGCCGGTCAAGGCGCAAATCATTGTGTCTGACCTGATTACATCGGCCGTTTTGGGCGAATACACAACCAACGAAAATGGCCGCTATTCAATCTACCTGAACGAAAACAGCAACTACAAAATCGATTATTTCAAAGACGGATACTCGCACTCATATCACTACGAGAAGACAGATTTTTTCACTCAAAACATTAAGAAACAATTCGATACAACCATCTTCTCAAAGGTGCAGTTCGATTTGAATGTGTTCGACGTGGAGAGCTACTACTCACTGTCGCCGAAAATTTCAGTTTTCGACTCAACCACCAATGAGTTGCTGATCGACAGCTTGTTACCAATTGAGAAGGGCAAATACAAAAGTCAGCTCAACATTGGCAAGGCCTACAAAGTACACATTGATTGTCAGCACTATAACCCGCAAGACATCTACTTGAACACCATTGCCGACATTTTCTATAACGAATTTGAGGAGGACGTGGAGCTGACGCCTGCCAAAACCACTATGATTCTTGACATTGACGCGGGCGAGGAGAGCGATTCGGTGCTTGTTAAAGTGAAGAACCTGAGCCGCAACGAGACGCGCACCGTGGTGGCCAAGCGCGATAAGGACGGCAACCTGATTGTGGAGTTGCGCGAGGGCGACAGCTACGAGATTGATGTGGCAAAAAAGGGTTACACTTTCAGCAGCACGAAAGTTGATGTTGGAAAATCGAAAAAAACGCAAAAACTCAACATCAAGCTCGACTTGCTGACTAAGGATACGAAAATGACTTTCAACAACATAACCTTTGAGGTGAACTCGGCCGAGCTGAACACCGAATCGTACACCGAGCTGAACCGCATCATCGAATTCCTGACGCTGAACAACAATGTGAAAATCGAGCTGTCGGCCCACACCGACGATTTGGGTTCCGATTGGTACAATCTCCGCTTGTCGGAAAAACGTGCGCAAGCGGCCGCAAAATACTTGATTGACAAAGGAATAAAAGAAGACCAACTTGTTGCGAAAGGTTACGGCGAAACAACCCCCGTGGTACCGAACACATCGGACGAAAACCGCGCGCAAAACCGTCGGGTTGAGATAAAAATTATTGAGTGAGAACTAAAAACCAGACAGCAATGAAACGTTATATAATACTTGTAATTGGTTTACTGTTAAGTATTTCCGCATCAGCGCAGAAATACAAGGAAGTGTACGAGAGCATTAAGAATCTTTCGGACAACGAGGCCTATCAGGTGCTTCAGGAGTATTCGCGGCAGAGGAACAACGCGCACCCGGCGTCGCTCTACAAAATGGCGCTGATTCTTGAACGCAGATTCGACGCCTACGACCCGTTTTTGCAGTCGGAACTGGTGCGGCAAAGTCTTTATGACGCCGAGCTTTTTATGCAGTTGGCGCGGCTGAACCTGAACGAGAAAAACGCCAAGCAGGACAGTCGCTTTTTCGATGGCGTGAAGTCGGCCAACCCGAAGAAAGACCCTACGTTTCAGGAGATTGCCGATGCCATTGACGAGCATCAGAAAAAGATAAAGGCGTTCAAGGAGCTTTTCCTGGAAAATCACGACAATCTGTATAACGCCGCTACAAAATACAACGAGTGCATCAGAATCTACAACGAAATCAACCAGAAAAACAGCAAGTTGAAAGACCTGTACTTTATGGTTGACGACAAGTTCAAGAGCCAGCTCAACGAGCTGAAAACCAACTTCGATTCAACGCTCTATTTTCTGGGCAAATTGCAGAAATCATTGCAGAAGCATCCGCTGCTCGGCTACAAGTTCGAGTACCATTTGAATCCGATTCTGGTGTACAGAATGCACGGCCTGACACCGGCGAATTTTCTGGCTCCGACCATCGAACTTTGGGATTACAAACAATGGATTGAAACATTTAACGATGTGTATAAGAAGGAGATAGACTTTCTGTATTCGAACATCGACGATGCCGACACGAAGAACAAAAAATATCTTGCGCAACTCAGCAAACGGAACATCGAAGGCATTCCGGCCGACTATCAGGTGCCGGTTTATCTGATTAACAAAATCTATAAATACGACTACGAGTCGCTGGCCAACTCGCTGCTGATTTTCCAGGAGGCGCAAATCAGATATGCATACCAACTGGCTTCATATCAGTCCGATACAAACTTCATTGCAATGGGTTTGAACTATCCGGCAAGCGATTATTTTATGAGTGCCATCAGCAAGCGCCGCACAGCCGATTCGCTGCTGGTACAGTTCAGCAAGAGTATCAGCAAGGAGGGCATAAAAAAATACAGCGCACTTTTTGAGAAGAAATACAAGGGCGAAAAGAACTTGCGGAAGTACATTCAGGAGCAGCAAACATTTAACAGTGAGTTCTTTATCAACTCGATTGACGATTATGCCAACCGGCTGCTCACAATGCGGCAGTTTGACACAACCAACACGCATACAATGCTTTACAACGGTGACACCGTTTACGCGCAAATCATCACGCCCGAAAAACTGCCGAAAATTGGTTATTTTATTCATAATGATCAGATTGTTGACAAAAACTTAATTTTGGTTTCCGGCTCGTATCTCGACAAAAAAGGAGACCAATCGGGTTTTGTGGCCAGCATCGACACGCTGCGTAACATCAACTGGCTCAAGACTTTCAAACAGGGAGAGGGCAAACGGTCGTGCCTGTTTGTGTCGGCGGTCAACGATGAGGTGGTCACCATTGTAACATCAACCTCAAAAACGGGAGCCATCCGTAATTTTATGGTTCTGATGGACAAGGCCGGCAACCAGAAGCAGTCGGTTGAGGTGAAGGTGAAAGCAATTCCGCGCAAGCTGATGGTTGACGACATCGACAACAAATACATTTTGCTCTTTTGCGGCACCAACCCGCAGACGTTTGTCAAGGAGACTTGCGAGATGCACGTCTGCTGCCTCGATTCGAAGTTTAAAACCTTGTGGGACAAGCAGCTGCATTTCGACGGATACACTTGCAATATGATTAAAACCGACGATGTTTATTACATTTTCGGGGCGTTCAGCAAGATGCACAGCCTTGACGATGAGGACATCGACCTTAACGGCAGCTCTGGATTGTTTGTCTATTCAATCGATAACAGCGGTAACTGGCTGAACGGCAACAACTACGAGGCCAACCGGACTATCTACCCAATGTGGATTTCGAAATGCGACAACACCACTTTCGAGGTTGTTTCGGCACTCGACAGCGAGCCCCGCAAGGCAGCCGAGAGCAATGAGGACGAACCCGAGCCGGTGAAAGGCGCTTATATGAGGTTCACTTTCAACTGCGAAGAGGTGTTCAGCAGTGTGGGCAGATAGATTTGTTAAGGCTTTTTATTATTTGTTTTTGAAGAACATACTTAACTTTGCCGCAAAAAAATAATTGAATATGGAAGAGTTGACACCACGCCAGAATAAAGTTTCGCGGCTGATTCAGAAAGATTTGGCCGAGATGTTCCAAAACTATGCCCGCAGCTGGTTCAAGGGCTCAATAATCACCGTGTCGGTAGTGCGCATCAGTCCAGACCTCTCGGTGGCGAAAGTCTATTTGAGCATCTTTCCCGACAATCGTCGCGACGAGATAATGAACTCAATATCAGCGCACAGCAAGGAAATCCGCTTTCAATTGGGAAACCGCATCCACAATCAGGTGCGCATCATTCCCGAACTGAATTTCTTCATCGACGACTCGCTCGACTATCTTGAAAACATCGAGAAACTGCTTAAACAATAACTGTTTACGACAATGAATCTGTCGGCTTTTGTGGCTCGCCGCTACCTGTTCTCGAAGAAATCGCACAATATCATTAATGTCATTTCGGCGATTTCGCTGGTTGGCGTGGCGGTGTGCACAATGGCGCTGGTTATTGTGCTGTCGGTTTTCAACGGGTTCGACAGCCTCATCAAGTCGATGTTCAGCAATTTCGACCCCGACATTAAAATCACTCCGGCGCAAGGCAAAGTGCTTGAGCCACAGAGTGATAAGATAAAGTCAGTTCTTCAGCTCAGCTGCATCGATGTTTCTTGCGAGACGCTTGAGGAGAACGTGCTGCTTGAGTACGACAAGCATATGAACCCCGGCATCATTAAAGGCGTGCCGGAGCAGTACCGCCAACTCACCGGCATCGACACATTGGTGATTAACGGCACATTCACGCTCGCCGACACTCACCGCCCGATGGCTGTTGTGGGCTCAGGTTTGGCCTATTATCTGTCGGTGAACGTTAATTTTGTCAGCCCGATTTTCATCTACGTGCCCAAGCGCAACGGCCGAATATCAATGAACCCCGAGCGGGCATTCAGCAAGTCGTACATCTATCCGTCGGGAGTTTTTGCCGTTCAGCAGGAAATTGACACACGATATATGCTTGTGCCAATTGATTTTGCACGAAAAGTGCTTGAATATTCCACACAAGCCAGCGCAATTGAAATCAAGCTAAAATCCGGCACCGATGCTGACAAAATCCGCGCCGAGATGGCCCAAATGCTTGGCCCCGAGTATGTTGTGCGCACGCAGTACCAGCAGCACGAGTTGCTTTACAAGGTGATGAAATCGGAAAAATTTGCCATCTACCTGATACTCACATTCATACTTCTGATAGGTAGCTTCAATATGATTGGTTCGCTGGCGATGCTGATTATCGATAAGAAAGATGATATTAAAACCCTGAGTCACATTGGGTTAAGCAAGCAGGGCATCCGGCGGATTTTTGCAACTGAGGGCCGGCTGATAAGCATCGGCGGCGCGTTGGCCGGACTGCTTTTGGGCTTTGTGGTGTGCTGGCTCCAGCAAACGTACGGTTTCCTGAAACTCGACTCAATGGGCTCGTTCGTCATCAGCGACTACCCCGTGAAAATGATGTGGACCGATTTTGTGCTGGTGCTTGTAACCGTGGTGGGCATTGGGCTGCTGGCCTCGTGGTACCCAATCAGGTTGTTTACAAAACGCTATCTGTCTGATTTTATGGATGAAGAAGATGCCTGATTTGAAACGCTAATTCAAAAAAACTTACAAAAAATATGAATGAGCATTTTTCAATCATTTTTTTTGTTTTTTGTGGTAGTGATAGGTGAGACAGAGAAATCGACATCGCCCGCGACTCACTCAATAAAACCGCTCGAAAGCGGTTTTTTTATTTCATACTCAATCAGTTTTTTTGAGTTGTGAAGCACTACCAAGATCTGATATTTGTATCAATCTTAGTAACTGTCCTTATGTCAGTTAAAGTTCATCTTTCACCACCGCTTTATCATCACAAATATCAGCCAGTTGTCTCACGGTCAAGCCGAAGATGGGATGCACAAAATCAGCCGCCACATCGCACAGCGGCCGCAGCACAAAATTGCGTCGGTGCATAAGTGGGTGCGGCACTTGTAGGTCGGGCTGGCTGATGATTTGCTGGCCGAAAAACACAATGTCAATGTCGATGGTGCGGGGCTCGTAACCGTTGCCGCTGCGCGTGCGGCCAAGCTCGGCTTCAAATTGCAGGCAATGCTCAAGCACGGCGTGCGGCTCAAGCTCGGTTTCGGCCACAACAACTTGATTCATAAACATCTGCTCGGCATTGAAACCCCACGGCTCCGACTGATAGACAGCCGATTGGCTCACAACGCGCCCAATGCGGCGGCCTATCATCGCGACAGCGTTTTGCAAATAATTCCGCGTATCGCCAATATTACCGCCCAGGCACAAGTAAACCTTTTCCATAATCAGTTGAAAATGCGCAAATAAGGTTCGTTGTAGCTCACGCGGTAGCTCTTGAGTGAGTGGCGCGCCTTGCCGCTGGTGGGCATTCCGCAGTTGATGAGTTCAAACTTTGAGCCGCAGACCGGGCAGACGGCGCCCGCAATGTTGCCTTCGTCGAGTGTGACGGCGCAAGTGTCGCTCACCTCGTAGGTGCAGGTGCAGTCGTAGGCGTTGAAAATCGATTCCGACAGCCTGTAAACAATGATTCCGTTGTTGCCGTAGCCTTCGTTTTTGATAACAATGCGGCCGCCATCGCTCTGTAAATCAATATATTTCGCGTCAAGCGTGTTTATTCTGACCCTCACTTCAACCCAGGGCACAACATTGTCGTCGGGGTTGGCGCACGAAACAAATACCGCCGATGTTGCTAAAACGCAAAAAATGAGTACTTTTGAAAGTGATTTGTAGAACATTGCGATGACGAAATTTGTTGCAAATATATTGTTTTTATTGCTGGCCGCAGCACCGTTGACGGCTTCGGCCCAATATCAGTATATGATAGACAAACATCCGCTCAAGAAGCGCCACAGCGTCAAGAGCGACATCGACGAGATGAAGCAGAACGTTGAGGAGTACAAGCTGTTGAGGAAGCAGGCCAAGGAGGACCGCAAGGTTTCGCGAATGACAATGAGCCACACCTACAAAATCCAGACGCGCAAGGTGCGCCGGCGTATGATGGCGTCGCGGTGCGAGGCGGCCAAGTTCAATGGCGACCATCACTTCTGGTGCGAGCCGCTGCATATGTTTTTGCGCCACGGCGATGCTATTCCAATCCGCCTCAGGCAGAACAAATGCAGAATGACCACAGTGAAAAAGAAACAGAAAAATGGATGATTTTGCTGATTTACTGAAATATATTGTTCCGTTGGCTATTGCTATCGGAGTGTCGATTTTTAAAAAAGCCGACAAGGAGCCCGAGAAGAAAGTGGTTCGTGAGGAGCCGGAATACAAATATCGCTCGGCGGCCGACGTCATTCCAAAGTCCGATTTGCGAAAGAAGAAAAAGAAAAAAACCGCTTCACAAGTGCCGGAGGAGGGCGAGCGGGCCATTGTAACCGAGGTTCCTGAAGAGGCCGAAATCATTGAAACAGAGCCGGAAAAACCCGTGTTCGACGCACGCGAGGCAGTGATTTATTCCACAATCCTTGAGCGAAAATATTAAGCGACTATAAACAAATGAACAGCCCCGCTGGCATCTGACCGACGGGGCTGTTTCTATTTAATGCGTTTTCAAACTGCGTTGCCGAAGGCTCAATCCTCGAACCGTATATCCTTGATGGTCACCTTTTTGCCGCCAACCGTCCAGAATCCGGCAATGTAGATGTGAGCCGGGTCGATGGTGTTTTTATTCTTGTCCTTCATAGCCGTGAGGTCGATTTTGAGTTCAAGGTTTGAACCGAAATCGAACATTGCCGGGTCCGACCAGTAGTTGTTCTTGTCGAACAGGCGGAACGACAGGCCCGAGCCGCTCTCGTTGCTCTCAAGCTCGATGACCAAATAGCGCGCGCCCGAAAAATCGGCCCCCGACGGGTAGCGCCAGCCTGCAAAACCATACTGGCCGGTGCTGAAGGTGCGTGTTGTTTCGTCGTAAGTGCCTGTTTCCCAGATGCTGGGGTCGAAAACTGAGGCCGAGAAATCGAACGGGTTGATAACCACAAAATCGGCCGTTGAGGTGTAGGTTTTATCGCCGTCGGTTACCGTTACGCGCACCGATGCCGGGCCGCAGCCCACAGCGGCAAACACGCCGTTGTCCAAATGGCTGACAATGCTGTCGCCCGATGTCAGCTCAAAGCTGAAATCGCCCTCGGTGGCAACGGCGCGGTAGCCGTCCTCATAGTTCAGAATGGGCTCCACTTTGAATTGGCCGCCCTTGGTTATCACGCTTGGCAGTTTGGTGCCGATGCCCGTTACACTTCCGTGATTCTCAACACCGCTGGCATAGTCGCGGAACCAGTGGTAGCACGGCCACGGACAGGCCTCGGGGTCGTTGAGGAAGGTGTAGTGGCCTTCGGTTCCGGGCTTGTCGGTGAACTTTGCCAGAAGGTCTGGCGAGGTGAAGAGCAGCCAGCTCACATTGCCCTCTTTGTCGGCAATCAGCTTGAAGTTGGCGCCAAAGCCGCTGCCGCCGGCCACGCCTGTGTAGGCCTTGCCCCACGATTTGTCGTATTTGGCCGGAGCCCAGTCCATTTCGGTCACCATCACAGGCGCAAAATCGGCCACGGGCTTAACCTTCTCATCCCAGCCTTTCTGAAACGACTCGTAGCCGCCGTTGTCCTCAATGTCGCCGTGGTCGGGATTCTCGCCGTCGCTGCCCATCCAGCCTGGATAAACGTGCACGGCATAGCCGATGTTCTCGCCCTCAACGGGATTTTTGGCAAAGCCCGAGTAGTTGCCCTGATAGGCCGGGCCGGGAATCCACAGAACGTTTTTGCAGCCGTTCTCGCGCATACGGTTGACAATGGCTTGGAAATATTCCTTGCAGGCGTCGAACTGGCTCTGCGACCCGCTGCCGGTGGTGCCGGTGGTGCCAACAATGTCAACAGGCTCGTTGGCCAATTCGAACATCACCTTCGGGTTGTTTTTCAGTTTCTTATGTTTCGAGACGATGTTCCAAACCTTCAGCAGGTATTTCTGGTACTTGTCGCCCACCTTGATAACGTGCGGACAGACGCCCGGAGGACGCATAACAACGTACATTCCGTGCCGTGTGATATATTCGGCCATCGGCACAAAAACATCATCGAGATACTGTTTGAACCGCTCCTCGTCGAAAGCTGAGATGTCATTCTCGCCTGTGGTCTGCACGCCGGGCGTGTTGCTCCAATAGGGGTCCATATGCAGGCGCACGAAATCCATTGCCCAGCCGGCGCGCTGAATGTCGTCAATCAGGCCCTGGTTGTAGTCGAGGCAGGCCTCAACATCGTAGTTGCTCCAACGTGTTCCCTGCTCGTTGAACCACGGGCTGTAGGTCTGCGCAAAGCCGTGCAGAGTGAGAATCTTGCCGTCGGGGCTTTTCAAATAGCGGCCGTCAACGTAAACACCGTTGTACGTCTCTTCAACCTTGGCAGTGTCGGGTTGGGGAGCCGGCGTTGGCTCGGGAACGGGGTCCGAATTGTCATCGCAGCAGACAAAGGCGGCTGCCACAAATAATGCGAGTGAGGTTTTTTTTAGTAATTCTAAATTCATAATTATGTGCGATTTACATAGCATTTAATCCTGTTTTAGTCTATTAAATATATCTATGATTAATTGCCGATGATTTGTTTCTACAATCTCAAAATTTATCCTTCTTGTTAAATCAAACACGAGGATACTATTTAGTCCTTCACCAATGACAACTCTAGAATATACTTTCTCCCTATCAGCGTATCTTACTTTACAAAAAACAAGATGGCCTCCGAATTTTGTCTGCTTATGCTTTTCCTGTGCTGCATTTGCCAACGCTAATTCGAAATTATTTAAATCATCGGCTGATAGAACTACAGTATCAACTCTTTCACGATCCAAATCATCAAAATGAGTATATGCGCCAGCTGTTGTATATCCTCTTTCTTGAAAATCCAGGTACACAATTACTTCTTTAATCTGAGCCTTTACATTGTTATACTTAACTTTATTTGTATAACCCCCAAATGCCAACAGAATTATTAATAAAAATTTACAAATCATAACTTTTAATATTGAAATAGATGAAACAATGTTCGAAGGTATAACAATCATTTAAAAAGATTAGCACATCATTCTTGTTTGTCCTTCATCTTTATCAGCGGCCAGCGGTTCCCCTTCATCTCCGAAAGGAACGCCTTGACCGAGCCCACGGCGATTTTGGCCTCAATCAGAATGGGGGCGCAGTTGCGGTCGGCGGTTATCCAGGCGGTCAGGTCCTCGCCGCCGCTGAAGATGGTGCCGTCAACCATCATCACGGCAAACTTGCGGCAGAGGTAGCGGTCGCCGGTGCGCGTGGCGACGGGCTCGTTGCCCAGATAGCGGAAGTGCAGGTTGTATATTTTGTTGCCCACAATCACCGGCACGGGCATTTTCCGCCCCACCTCAATCTTTTCAAAATCAATTGAGCGGCAGATGTAAATAGCTGAAATCAAATCGGTTATAGCGGGGTTTATTTTCAAGGTGTCGATGCCGAAAGGGCGTTTGGCGTTCTCGGTGGCCACCACGGCAAGGCTATCGGCGTAGCTGAAGCGCACCTCCTCGCGGTCCCAGAAACTGCCCTCCGAGGTGTTGCAGTGGAACCAGTGGGGCAGATAGGTGCGCGGCTCCACAACCGATTCGTAGGTGTCGCGCACGCGATAGAACCAATCGTATCCGGGGTTGGTCTCGCCGCGGCTGTAGAGGTGATAGGCCGGCTGGCTGTTCCAGGTGGTGTCGCGGATTTCGAACGTCACCCATCCGGCGTTGAGCCAGATGAACTGCCAGTTGTAGTAGATGTCGAGTTTGAAACGCTCGCCGGAGCTGAATTTGCCGTAGGTGCGCGGGAGCGTCTGCCCCAGAGCCGTGCCGCCAATCAGCAAAAGCAATATGGCTGTAAGGCGGCGCATCACTCAACAATCCAGGTGTACTCAATGTCCCAGCCCGACTTGGTTTCAACCGTCTGGTTGAAGTAGAAGACGCGCTCGGGCTGGCGGCGCTCGCTGAAGTTGCCGGTGTCCCAGCGGCCGTTCTGGTTCTCGTCGCAGATGAGTTTGAAGCCGTATTTTCCGGGCGCCAGATAGTCGATGGTCAGCTTTGTGTCGCCGTCGATGGTGTATTCTTTTAGCACGTTCTCTTTGCCGTCGAGCAGCTGCACAATGGAGTGTGCGCAGGGTGTGCCCGAAATGTTGAGCAGAACGCTGCTGTAATAGTCCTGACTCTGTGTCTTAAATTCCTGTCTGACAGTGTCGTTGATGTTGCCGTAAACGTCGGTGAGCGTGCCGGCCGGAATGAGTATCCGGTACTGCATCGACTCGTCGCGTTTGAAATCGATGTTGAACCGGCGCCAGCTGTCGGGTTGGCGCTCCATTGTGAATTTCACGGCCGTTTCCTTGTCCTCCTCAATCCGCGTAACGGTGATGTTCTCAGGTTTGAAATCAGTAACCGGATAGTTGGTTTTCAGCGCGATGGGCCCCACAATATCAACCTGCTTGCTAATGCTCAGGTCAGCTTTCAGTTCCGACACTTTTTTCTCCTCTTTCTTCTCCTCCGGCTCCTCGTCTTTCTTGAAAATCGATGCCAGACGGCCGCCCTTTTTCTCCTTTTTTGCTACGGCCTTGTTGGTTTTCGATATAAATTCGAGCGTGTCAACTTGCAGATAATCAGCATTGTTAGAGTCTTTCATTGTGTAGCAGACCCGCATCACCAGCGTGTCGCGCTTGTAGAGCGTCGAGTCGGTAATCCACAGCACCACCGAGTCGGTAGGCAGTGGGCTCTCAATGAGGCACCAGTTGTCGGCGTAGGCCGAATCGGTCACCGGCTTGATGCTGAACGTGCTGTCAACCAAATCGTTGAAGGCCACAGCCAGGGTGCGCTTGCCGGGGCGGTACACATCGTGCAGATACTGAATGTGGAACTCCTCGGTGAAAAGATGCAGCTGCATATCGTCGAGCGTGGTCACCATCTGGGTGTAGGCGTGGATGGAGTCGCGGAAGACGGTGTCTTTGCGGTCGCGCGAGATGCGCTCAATCAGCGTTATGGTGTCGTACATTGTCACTGGTCTGAACGAAGGCTGTATGGTGCTGTCGCAGAAGGCGATAGCCTCGTTGGGCATATCAAAAAGGTTGTTGTTGTTCAGGTCGCGCAAGGCGAAAACATGATAGGGTTCGGCCTTCATATTTGGCACAATGAAGAATCCGTCGGCGTTGGTGCGGCCAATGCACTCGGGTTTCTGTGTGCGCGGCGTGGAGTCGGCAAACTGTCGGTAGAGCAGAATTTTCACATCCTTCAGCGGCTGGCAGGTGAAGGCGTCGGTTATCTGGCCGCCGCAGTAGGTGGAGTCGAAGCTGTCGCTCGTTGAGAACTCAAACTGGAAGTTTGGCAGAATGTTGCCCTCGTTGAGGTCGGTCACCGAGTTGAAGAAGTTGAAGTTATAGGTTGTGCTGTCGGCCAGCTCGTTGTTGATGCGCACCACCATCTTCTTGCCGCGCATCACCACTTTGGGGCGGTTGGGCACGGGCGGCGACACCAGCAGTTCCCGGCTCACGTCCTTCAAATCGACAAACTCATCGAACTCAACAACAAACTTCTTGCCCTTGAAATTGGTGGAATAGTTGACCGGTGAGCTACGCAGCGGAACTGGCGGCTCGGTATCTTTGGGGCCGCCCGTAGGCGACGAAATCTTGGCGCAACCGAACACCATAGCGGCCGCCAAGCTGAAAACCAATTGTTTGCTAATCAATTTCATTCCACTCAGTGAGAAATCTGTAACCGATGCGCAAACATACAAAAATGGTCGGTGGAAAAAAACGCCTGAAAAATAACAAGTAGCCAAACAGCAAATTTTTCGCCGGAAAGGCGGAAATTGCACATCAAAGCCTTGCGCCCCGAAGGGGCAATTCATAAAAACCCAAAATAGAATGATTTGCGCTTACAGCCCGTTCTTTAGCGCTAACCAAACCAACCCAAAAATATCCAAATAAACTCCTCCTGTCCGGCCCGCGCCGCCCCCGTCACAAATTTCCAAATTCCCCCTTGTCCGGTCCGCAACGCACCCGTCGCGCCTCTCGCCCGCGCTAAAACCCAATTATCAACCCCCCATCAAAAAATTGTCCGTCCAGCCCGCGACGTTCACGTCGCCCAAAACCCGCCAAAAACCCCGCGCAAAACCCCGCCAACAAAACACACTTCCCCACCAATTTTTCCAAAAACCCGCATTTTGGACTGTATATTTATGCAAAAACGGCCGTTTTTCGCACGTAAATCGCATTTTTTCTCCGCCGATAATCATGGAATTCCCGCCGTTCAATAGTTCAAACCCGCCGTTCAATAGTTCAAACCCACCATATGCACTTTGGCGTTTTTTTTAACGGAATCACCTTCCCAACTTTGGTGTGCGCGAAAAAAAAATATGGCGATGGAAAACAAAAACGCAATACCGGGACACTGCGGCAACCAACAGAAAATCTGGATTCAAGTGGCCAGAATTTTTTGGCAGAGGGCCGTTTTCCGCATCCGAATGTGGTGGACCGGCGGAGATTTTTGTTTCTGAAACCTTGAAACCCTAATTGCTGACGAATTATGCTTATCGCAACAACAATAATAATCATCTACAACCTGCTGACACGCCGCCACGCCGACGAGCCCGCCAGAGAGGGCCGCAACCGTTGGCTGCCGAAGGTGCAGTTGGGGGTTTTTCTTAAAAAACAGACTGTATGAAAGGGTTTTCAGGAATAATTATCGGTGCGTTTGCCTTGCTGATTATCGTCTGCTTTGTGATTGTGATAGGATGGTAGAGCAAGAGTTTTGAGCCCGGACGGTGTTTACGAATTGGAAGTTTAAATTTTTTATTAACAATAATTTACTAAAAGATGAAGAAAGAGAAAAAACATTTTGGAAAGGATGCGTTACTGGTTTCAACAGGGTTAGCCCTTGTTATTGTGCTCTATGAGATTGTCTCAAGGTGCATAGGAGGGTTTTAAAGCGGCAAACGGCATTGCCAGAACACGAAGCGAACAACATTTTAATAGCAAACTAACAAAAACCAACCACCAATGAAAAACACAAGAATTCTGTAAGACAAGGCAAAGCCTGTTTTTAAGGCAGAAAGAGAAATGTACGAAACACGAACATATCGTCAAGTTTCCACCACAACCCGGCATTTGGGCTTGTGGTTTTGCCGTTTCTCGGGCACGGCGCTGTGGCCCCGCGTGCGCGACCCCGTTTCCGAGGGGCGGCCGCCAACATAATGGTGCGACAAAACATTGAAAATAAACGCTTTAATATTTTATAAATTTTTAATTAATTATCTTATGAGACAGCTTAAACATTTGATTTTTCTAACGCTAATGTGTCTTTGTTGCACATTGCAGGCGTTGGCGGGTTACAGCGGTTCATCCACTGAGCCCAGTCAGATTACGGCGGAGAATTACACCGATTACGGCTTCACCGCCGATAATTACTCTGCCTTTGTAGGCTACTACGGCATTCGCAATGCCGAGGAACTTTACGGCTTTGCCGCAAAGGTTAACAGCGGCTCAACTTCCATCAATGGAGTGCTGACAGCCGATATTGTGGTGAACGACAGCGTTTTGAACGCCGACGGCTCGCTAAAAGGCGACGGCAGCAACTTCACTGCTTGGACGCCGATAGGCACAAGCAGCTCTAAGTATGCCGGCACATTCGACGGCAACGGTCACACTGTCAGTGGTTTGTACTTTAACAACACAGACGCATGGTATGTTGGTTTGTTCGGCTATGTTACCGGTGGAACAATCAGAAATGTGGGAGTTGTTGATTCCTACATCAGAGCAAATCAATATGTTGGTGCTGTAGTGGGCGAACTCTACAATGGTACTTCCACTATTAATAATTGTTTCAACGAGGCATCTATTTACACAACACATAATAGTTATGCTTTTGCCGGAGGTATAGCAGGACACGCCTATGGTAGTTCTTCAACAATAACCAATTGCTATAACAAAGGTAAAATCACCGGTTCGGGCGAGTACACCGGTGGCATCTGTGGTATTCTTGAAAGTTCAGCTTCATTAAGTAACTGTTTTAATGTAGGAAGCGTAACATCAAGCACCACATCATATCTTGCAAGTATTGCACCAAGGTGGAGCAATGCTGGAGTTGTTACCAACAGCTATTATTTAGCAGGCACTTGTGCTGTTGCAGGTAATGGCACATCGGCCACGGCCGAGGAGTTTGCAAGCGGCCGTGTTACTTACCTGCTCAACGGCAGCAAGAGCGACAGCACAGTGGTTTGGCGTCAGAACCTGAGCGGTACTGTTGACGCACTGCCGATTTACGACACCACACACGCCATTGTATATCTGGCGGCTCCGTGCCCAGTTTACAGCAACACAACCGAGAAGGAGCACGGCACTTGCAACGTTTTGGGCCAGTGCCCCGATTGCGGCAAGTATCTCACCGCTCCGCTGTATGTTGAAACAGCAGCCATTGCCGACTCGCTTGGTCTTGACGAGAAATATGTGGGCTACTATGCTATTGAGAATATTGGTAATCTCTACTGGTTTGCCGAACGGGTTAACAGCGGCTCAACCTCAATCAAGGGCGTGTTGACAGCCGATATTGTTGTTAACGACAGCGTTCTGACCGAGGAAGGCGCACTCAAAGGCACTCCAGCCATCACTTGGACACCGATTGGTACAAGCAGCTATGCCTATGCTGGCACTTTCGACGGCAATGGCCATACCATCAGCGGTTTGTATTTCAGTAATACAACAAATTCCAACTATCCTGCCGGTGGAAAATATGTTGGTTTGTTCGGCTATGTGAGCAACCCGACAATAAAGAATGTTGGTTTGGTTGACTCCTATCTGAAAGGTTACCAATATGTGGGCGGTATTGTCGGTTATGTTAGCAGTTCGGCTAAGATAACCAACTGTTACAACGCGGCTTCGGTTTATGCAACTTACCAGTCTGTTGGTGGAATCTGTGGTTATCTGGCATATGGTACAATAACCAACAGCTATAATACTGGCAAGGTTTACTTAAACGTAGGCAACGTCACGAGTGATCCCAACTACGCTGGTGGTATTACCGGTCGTATGGCCAATACGGCTAAGATGGCCAACTGCTACAACACAGGCGATGTTGAGTCATACGGATACTATGCTGGTGGTATTACTGGTTTTATGGGCAATAATAACAGTATTGTCAGCAACTTCAACACCGGAAACGTTACTGCACGCAATTATGCAAGCGGCATTACAGCCCATTTGGATGGTACCGCAATCAACAACTTTGCTTTGAGCGGCACCGCAACCAGCTGCGATGGTGGTCAGTTTGCCACAGCCGATGAGTTTGCAAGCGGTTTTGTAACATTCAACCTGAACAACAGCAAGAGCGACAGCTCTGTTGTATGGTACCAGACCATTGGTACCGACTCGCTGCCTGTTTGGGACAACACTCACAGCATTGTTTACGCCGCTGAGCTTTGCCACTCGGCATTCGCTAACAGCGCGGTTGGCGGTAAGTCACACACATTCGACGAGTTTGGCCAGTGCACCGTCTGCGGCGCCTATATGCCTGCAACACTTGTTGCTGATGCGGCAGCAGCCGACAGCCTTGAATTGGATAAGAAATATGTAGGCTACTATGCTATTGCAAAACCCGGACAACTCTACTGGTTTGCCGAGCAGGTTAATAGTGGCTCACCATCAATTAATGGCGTTCTGCTGAACAATATTGTTGTAAACGACAGTGTTTTGAGAGCCGACGGCTCACTCATTGGCGCCGAAAGTACGCTCCGCGCTTGGACACCGATTGGAACCTACAATTACGATTACGATTACACATATAACGGTACCTTCGATGGCAATGGCCACACCATCAGCGGCTTGTACTTCAATAATACAACTGGCACCAACTATCCTGTTGGTGGAGTCAATGTTGGCTTGTTTGGAAATACCGGCAATCCAATTATAAAAAATGTTGGTTTGGTTGACTCTTATATCAAGGGAAATCAACTTGTGGGAGGTATCGTCGGAAAAGCCTATGCTCCACAAATAATCAACTGCTACAGCGCGGCTACGCTGTGTGCTTTCCACAACCACCCCGGTGATGACTATATGGGTGGTATTTGCGGATATATGAGAGCTCCGGGGTCATTGATTGACAGCTGCTACAACACTGGAAATATCTATGGTTATTATTCTCGTGTTGGCGGAATCTGCGGTTATCAGGTTGACGGCAAAATATCCAACAGCTACAATACTGGTAAGATTTACTCAGAAACTGGCAACAACACGGGTAATAACGGTTACATTGGTGGTATTTCCGGTTATATGGAATACGCGGCTTCTATTGTCAATTGCTACAACATAGGCGATGTTGAGGCAAAGGGTAAATTTGTTGGTGGTATTTCCGGTTATATGGCTAACTCCAACAACAAAGTAACCAACTGCTACAACTTGGGTAGTGTTAGTGCCAACCAATATGCGGGTGGTATCAACGGTTATCAGGCTTATGGTACAGTAACCAGCAACTTCAATGCAGGAGCGGTTACTGCAAACAGTTATGCAAAAGGAATAAGCGGTTATTGGAATAGTGGCAGCATAACCAATTGCTATGTTTTGAGCGGCAGCGCGCCTGAGCTCAACAATGGTACATCGTTCTCAACCGCCGACGAGTTTGCAAGCGGCAAGATTGCTTACGCTCTCAACGGCAAAACAAGCAGCGGCACGCTCACTTGGTTCCAGACCATTGGCACCGACTCGCTTCCGGTTATGGATACCGCTCACGGGGTGGTTTACATATCGGATCCGTGCCACTCGTTGTATGGCAACACGGTTCTCGACAACCCACACCAGTACGACGACTTTGGTCAGTGTACCGCTTGCCACGAATATCTGCCGGTAACACTTATTGCCGATGCGGCAATGGCCGACAGCCTTGGCTTTAGCGATGATTATGTAGGATTCTACGCCATTCAACGCGCTTCGGACCTCTACTGGTTTGCCGCTAAGGTTAACAGCGGCTCAACCTCAATCAAGGGCGTTTTGACTACCGATATTGTTGTTAACGACAGCGTTCTGACCGAGGAAGGCGCACTCAAAGGCACTCCAGCCATCACTTGGACACCGATTGGTACAAGCAGCTATGCCTATGCTGGCACTTTCGATGGTAACGGTCACACAATTAGCGGCTTGTATTTCAACAACACAAGCTCATCGTATGTAGGTTTGTTCGGCTTTATTACAGGTGGAACAATCCGTAGTGTAGGCGTTGTTGATTCTTACTTCAAAGGAAACTCGTATGTTGGAGGAATAGCAGGCAGACTCTATAATGGTACTTCCATTATTACTAATTGCTTCAATGAAGCTACTGTTTCTGCGAATAACGGCAGTTCTTTTGCCGGCGGTGTTTGCGGACACGCCTTTGGTAGTACCTCTACAATAACTAATTGCTATAATAAAGGAAAAATTAGTACTATAGGGCAGTATACCGGAGGTATCTGTGGTATTCTTGAAAGTTCAGCTTCATTAAGTAACTGTTTTAATGTAGGAAGCGTAACATCAAGCACCACATCATATCTTGCAAGTATTGCACCAAGGTGGAGCAGTGCCGGAACCATTACCAACAGTTATTATCTTGAAGGAACTTCGTCTATTGCTGGTGTGGGCACTGCGGCCACAGCCGACGAGTTTGCAAGCGGCAAGGTGACATTCGCTTTGAATAACAGCAAGAGCGACAGCTCTATTGTATGGTTCCAAACCATTGACACCGATTCGCTGCCTGTTTTTGACAAAACTCACAGCACAGTTTACGCCTCTGAGCCTTGCCACACGGCATTTGCTAACAGCGAAGGCGGCATCAAGCCTCACACATTCGACGAGTCTGGCATTTGCACCCTCTGCGGCGCCAAAATGCCCGCAACGTTTGTTGCCGATGCGGCCATAGCCGACAGCCTTGGCTTGGACGAGAAATATGTGGGCTACTATGCCATTGCAAAACCCGTACAACTTTACTGGTTTGCCGATTTGGTGAATGGTGGTACTACCGACGCTAAAGGTGTTCTGCAGAACAGCATTGTTGTTAACGACAGCGTTTTAACTGAGGACGGCTCGCTCAAGGGCACTCCGGCTCAAACTTGGACTCCGATTGGCACATCGTCGATAGCCTATACAGGCACATTCGATGGTAATAGTCACACCATCAGTGGTTTGTATTTCAACAACACAAGCACATCTTATGTTGGTTTGTTCGGCAACATTGGTGCCGGAACAGTCAAGAAAGTGGTGATTGCCGACTCTTATATTAAAGGCTACAGTTATGTTGGCGGCATCTGCGGATATATCAGCGGTGCGGCTCAAATTAGCAATTGCCATAACTCGGCAACTGTTTATGCAAGCTACAATGGCGATGCTTGTGCCGGTGGCATCTGCGGTTATATGGGCAACTCATCGGCAACCATTAGCGGTTGCACCAACGACGGATACATCAGTGTGTACCGCCGTTGTGTTGGCGGCATCTGCGGTTATCAGAGCAGTGGCACAATAACCAACTGCCACAACAACGGTAGAATCTATGCCAACGCAGGAAACAGCACTGGTAACAACTCGTATGCCGGCGGCATTAGCGGTTATATGGAAAACTACTCGTATGCCAATATCAGCCACTGTTACAACACAGGCGCTGTTGAGGGCAAAGGCTATTATGTAGGCGGTATTACCGGTCGCATTTCTGGAAAAATAACCTACTGCTACAATGTTGGAGCAGTTACGGCAAGCAGCAATGCGGGCGCCATTTATGGTTACAACAATAGCGCCAACTGCTCAAACAACTACGCTTTGAGCGGAAGCGCTATGAACAACTGGGGCGGCACTTTTGCCACAGCCGAGGAGTTTGCCAACGGCCGTGTTGCTTATCTGCTCAACGCAAGCAAAAGCGACAGCACAGTGGTTTGGCGTCAGACCATTGGCACCGACTCGCTGCCGGTTTACGACAGCACTCACAGCATTGTATATCTGGCGGCTCCGTGCGCAGTTTACAGCAACACAACCGAGAAGGAGCACGGCACTTGCAACGTTTTGGGCCAGTGCCCCGATTGCGGCAAATATCTCACCGCTCCGCTGTATGTTGAAACTGCAGCCATTGCCGATTCGCTTGGCCTTGACGAGAAATATGTTGGCTACTATGCTATCAGTAACGCAGCACATCTCTACGGCTTTGCCGATATGGTTAACAGCGGCTCTACCTCAATAAAGGGTGTACTGCTGAACAACATCACCATTAACGACAGCGTCTTGAGAGCCGATGGTTCGCTGATTGGCGGTGCCGACTCAGCTCTGTTTGCTTGGACACCGATTGGAACAAGCAGTTACAATTATGTTGGTACATTCGACGGCAACGGCCATACCGTTAGCGGTTTGTATTTCAATAATACAACCAACAGCAGCTATCCTGTTGGCGGAAATCACGTTGGTTTGTTCGGCTATGTCAGCAGCACAACAATTAAGAATGTTGGTTTGGTTGACTCCTATATAAAAGGTTCCTATTATATGGGCGGTATAGCCGGATATGTTGTCGGTTCGACTCATATAACCAACTGCTACAACGAGGCTACGATTTATGCCAACTACAGTAGCGAGAGCGATGCCGGCGGTATCTGCGGATATATGAACAACTCTTCGGCAGTAATTGAAAACTGCCATAATGCCGGATATGTTGATGGCAGAGGCTATATTGTCGGTGGCATTTGCGGTTATCAGAATAATGGTAAAATAATCAATTGCTACAACACCGCTAAGATTTATGCCTACTCTCAAAACAACACCAGTTATTATTCCGAAGTTGGTGGTATTACCGGATTTATTAATAATTCGGCTTCGATAGTCAACTGCTACAACACAGGAACAATTGAAACACCGGCTCAATATGCTGGCGGCATTGTTGGTTATATGAATAGCAGTTCAACCAAAGTTACCAACTGCTACAACACGGGAAATATTTTGTCATGCAATTCCACATCCAGAGGAATTGTAGGATATATGTTATATACAGGTACTTACACCAACAACTTTGCTTTGAGCGGCACCGCAGCCAGCTGCGATGGTGGCCAATTTGCCACTGCCGACGAGTTTGCAAGCGGCAAGGTGGCATACGTTATGAATGGCAGCAAGAGCGACAGCACTGTTGTTTGGCGCCAGACCATTGGTACCGACTCGCTGCCTGTCTTTGACAACACTCACAGCATTGTTTATGCCGCAGAGCCTTGCCACTCGGCATTTGGCAACAGCGCGCTTGAAGCCAATCCTCACACATACGACACCTTTGGCCAGTGCACTGTCTGCGGCGAGTATATGGAAGCAACTCTTGTTGCCGACGCGGCAGCAGCCGACAGCCTTGGCTTGGATGAGAAATATGTGGGCTACTATGCCATTGCAAAACCCGGACAGCTCTACTGGTTTGCCGAGCAGGTTAACGGCGGCTCAACATCAATCAAGGGCGTTCTGCTGAACAACATCACCATTAACGACAGCGTCTTGAGAGCCGACGGCTTGCTTATTGGCGCCGATAGTACACTCCGTACTTGGACACCGATTGGCACCAGCAGCTATGCCTACTACGGCACTTTCGACGGCAACGGCCACACCATCAGCGGTTTGTACACCAACGTTACAACTAATTATGTTGGTTTGTTCGGCTATATCAACAATCCGACAATAAAGAATGTTGGTTTGGTTGATTCATATTTTAAGGGGTACCAATATGTGGCAGGTATTGCCGGATACGTTAACGGCTCGGCTCAGATCACCAACTGCTACAACGCGGCTACGGTTTACTCGAATTACAACGGCGATGACTATGTTGGCGGTATCTGCGGATATATGAACAGCTCGTCGGCATTGATTGACAGCTGCTACAACATTGGATATGTCAGCGGCTATTACACTGTTGTTGGTGGTATCTGCGGCTATCAGTCATACGGCAAAATAACCAACAGCTACAATGCCGGTAAGGTTTATGCCAACGGGGTTAACAGCACAACTAATTCTGCTACTGCAGGTGGTATTGTTGGTTATATGACAAACACTGCTTCGATAGCCAACTGTTACAACACAGGCGATGTTGAGGCATACGGCTACTATGCCGGCGGTATTGTTGGTTATACGTATAGCAGCTCTAATCAAGTAACTAACTGCTACAACTTGGGAGGCGTTAATGCCAACCAATATGCGGGCGGTATTATCGGCTATCAGCGTTATGGCACAGTAACCAATAGCTTCAACGCTGGTAGCATATCAGCAAGCAACTATTTTGGCGGCATTTATGGTCTTAAGAATTATAGCAGCGCCGTTGCTTCCAACAACTTCGTTCTTGCCGACAGCACAATCAACGCCAACGGCGGCACATTTGCCACAGCCGACGAGTTTGCAAGCGGCAAGATAGCCTACCAGCTCAACAACTCGGTAGGCGGCGCAGCCACCTGGTATCAGAACCTGAGCGGCACCATCGACTCGTTGCCGGTTTTGGACAAAAACCACAGCGTAGTTTATATGGGTTGCGACTCGGTATTTGTGAACGACTTGGCCGACGCACCGCACACATTTGTCAACGGCGTTTGCTCGGTCTGCGGCGAGAAGGAATACCCGATGCTTGTTGATGGCTGGTACGAGATTGAGAACCAATATCAACTCATCTGGTTCGCCGAGCAGGTTAACTCGGGCAGAACAAGCATCAATGCTAAACTCACGGCCGACATTGTTCTGAACGACAGCGTCTTGAATGCCGAAGGCTCGCTTATTGGCGGCGCCGACACATTGCTCACTGTTTGGAAACCGATTGGTACCAGCAGCTACTATTATGCTGGCACATTCGACGGCCAAGGACACACCATCAGCGGTTTGTATTTCAACAACACAACCAACAGTAATTATCCCAACGGCGGTAATTACATAGGTTTGTTCGGCTATATCAGCAACTCGACAATAAAGAATGTTGGAGTAATCGACTCTTACTTCTACGGATACAACAATGTTGGCGGCATCTGCGGTTATATGGCCGGTTCGCTTTCTGAAATCAGCAACTGTTACAACACCGGTTATGTAAGTTGCTACTACCGATACGTGGGCGGCATTGTTGGCTGCCAGAGCTACGGCAGAATAAACAACTGCCACAATGCGGGTAAGGTTTATTCGTACGCCTCGGCTAACTCAAACAATGATTCATACACAGCCGGTATTGCCGGATATGCTGGCAACAACTCGGTAATCGAAAACTGCTACAACACTGGTGCCGTTGAATCGTACGGCAGATGTGCGGGTGGTATCATCGGTTATGCATACGGCTCTGCTTCAGTTAACGTTTGCTACAACACTGGCGACATTAAAGCCGGAGGCTACTATGCTGCTGGTATTATAGGTTATATGGGTAGTGGAAGCACCAAAATAACCAGCTGCTTCAGCACCGGAACCATTACAGCACTTAGCAATGGATACGGAATTACCGGTAATTGGGCCGGCACTTGCACCAACAACTATGTTCTGAGTGGCACTACATCGAACGCCAATGGCGGCACATTTGTCGCAGCCGCAGAAATTGCAAGCGGCAAGTTAGCCTATATAATGAACAACAAAATTACCGACAGCACTGTTGTATGGCACCAGACCATCGGCACCGACTCAACACCGGTTCTCGACAAGACTCACGGCCTGGTTTACTGCGCGGCACCCTGCCCGATTTATTCAAATACTGATTTGGGCGAGGTTGAGCACAACTATGTTGACGGATTCTGCACCGGTTGCGGAAAAGACCAAAACGAGCCTATGCTTGTCGATGGCTGGTACGAGATTACAAACGCCGGCGAGCTTTACTGGTTCGCCAATTTGGTGAACAGCGGCACCAACCGTGCGGCAAAAGCCGTGCTGATGGTCGACATTGTGGTTAACGACAGCGTTCTTAGCGCCGACGGCACACTCAACGGCCCCGACAGCATCTACACCTCGTGGACACCGATTGGTACAACATCATACTACTATCAAGGAACCTTCGACGGACAGAATCACACCATAAGCGGATTGTATTTCAACAATACAAGCAGCAACAATTATCCGAGTGGCGGACAATTCATCGGTCTGTTCGGCTACACTTATAACGCCAAAATCAGCAATGTGGGCGTTACCGACACTTATTTCAATGGCTATCGCTATATAGGCGGCATTGTTGGTTGGGTTTACTACAATACAACCATAACAAACTGCTACAGTGAGGCCACTTTATCTGCAACAAATACAAGCGATAATTATTTAGGCGGCATTGTCGGTGGAATCGACAGTTACACCAACAACAAGGTAACCAGCTGCTACAGCATTGGTAAGATTACCGGCAAGGGCTACTATGTTGGCGGCATCTGCGGATATAAGGGAGCTTCTGCCGTATTCACCAACAACTTCTATGCCGACAGCTGCGCTTTTGATGGCAACAATTTCGAACAATTCGGCTTTGGTGCCAGCTCAAGAGGCATATCTACACCCGATACAAAAGGCATCACTACAGCAGCCACGGCAGCCGACTTTGCAAGCGGACGTGTAACCTTCGGCCTCAATGGTGGTAAGAGCGACAACACTGTTGTATGGCGCCAGACCATTGGCGAAGACGAGCTCCCGGTTATGGACACCAGCCACAGTGTGGTTTACGCTTCGGCACCCTGCGCATCGCTCTTCAGCAACACCGATGGCCTTGTGTGCGAACACGCCGACTGCGACCTCTTTGGTCTCTGCCCGGTTTGCGGCGAGTATACCAACGTTCCGGTTTATGTTGAGACAGCCGGCATTGCCGACTCGCTTGGATTGACCGACAGCTTTGTTGGCTACTATGCAATTGAGAACGCATCGCAACTCTACTGGTTCGCCAATTTGGTGAACAGCGGCACCAACCGTGCGGCAAAAGCCGTGCTGACGGCCGACATCACTGTTAACGATAGCGTTCTGAGCGCCGACGGCTCACTCAACGGCGACGGCAGCAACTTTGCTGTTTGGGCCCCGATAGGTTCACAAGCTCAACAATACACTGGCACATTCGATGGCAACTCACACACCATCAGCGGTTTGTATTTCAACGATGAGAACGCCTACTATGTAGGTTTGATTGGCTACTCTAACAGCGCACAAATCAAGAATCTTGGCATTGCCGATTCTTATTTCTATGGCTACCAATGTGTAGGTGCCATCAGCGGATACAGTGGCTACCAAACCAACTGCCACAACGCGGGCACAGTGAAATGCCGCAACTGCTATGCCGGCGGCATCTGCGGACAGTATGGCACACAAACCAACTGCTACAACACTGGTGTGGTTTCGGGCTATCAAGCAGGTGGCATCTGTGGATACGACGGTACTCAAACCAACTGCTACAATGCAGGAACAGTTTCGGGTAGTAATTATATTGGCGGCATCAGCGGCTATAGTGGTACTCAAACTAAATGCTACAACATTGGGACGGTGTCGGCAACACAATCAAACGCTGGCGGCATCAGCGGCTATAGTGGCACACAGAACTACTGCTACAACGCAGGCGAGGTTTCGGCCACCTACGATTATGTTGGCGGCATCAGTGGCTACCAAGGCACCCAAACAGGTTGCTTCAACATTGGCGAGGTTTCGGGTCGCAACTATGTTGGCGGCATCAGCGGCTTGGTTAACTCAGTAACCCGCAGCTACTGCCTCGAGGGCACAACTGCAAGCGCTGGTGGCGGCCAATTTGCTACTGCCGACGAGTTTGCAGGTGGCAAAGTAGCCTACGGACTTAACGGCAAAACAAGCACCGGCACTCTCAACTGGTACCAGACTTTGGGCGACGATGAGCTTCCGGTTTGGGACAACACTCACAGCGTGGTATATGCCTCAACCCCTTGCGCCGGACAATTCAGCAACACCGAGGGCGTTGAGAAAGAGCACGCCGAGTGCAACGTTTTGGGCCAATGCCCCGATTGCGGCGAATATCTTGTCAGCCCGCTCTATGTTGCAACGGCTGATATTGCCGACTCGCTTGGTCTGAGCGTCGACTATGTTGGCTACTATGCTATTGAGAATGCCGCACACCTCTACGGCTTTGCCAAGTTGGTGAATAGCGGTTCTACAAATGCCAAGGCAGTTCTGCTTGCCGATATCACCGTGAACGACAGCGTTCTGAACGGCGCAGAACTCAACGGCGACGGCAGCAACTTCGCCGCCTGGACACCGATAGGCACACAACAAAAATCATATTACGGCACATTCGACGGCCAGGGCCACACCATCAGCGGCATCTATTTCAACGATGAGACTGCCTTGTATGTTGGCTTGTTCGGCTATGTCAACAACCCGACAATCAAGAACACAAGCTTGGTTGATTCGTATATTGCTGGTCGTCAATGTGTAGGTGGCTTCTGCGGATATATTGGTAGCAGCGCCCAAATAACCAACTGCCACAATGCGGCCACGGTTTATGCCAGCCACAATGGCGAGAGCATAGTTGGTGGCATCTGCGGAGAGATAGGCAGCACTGCAGCAATCGATAACTGTTCTAATGCCGGGTACATCAGCTGCTACTATCGTATTGTAGGTGGCATTTGCGGATCTCAGTATTACGGCACCATATCGAACTGCTACAACACGGGTAAGGTTTATGCCTACTCGGTTAACAGCACTGGCAATGGTGCGTATGCCGGCGGTATAACAGGATATATGTATTACTCATCGGCAACCATCGACAACTGCTACAATACCGGCAATATTGAATCAAAAGGTCAAAGTGTAGGCGGCATTGTAGGTTATATGGGTAACGGTACCGTAACCAACAACTTCAGCACTGGAACAATTTCGGCTTACAGCAATGCGCGTGGCGTAATTGGTTATAAAAATAGAGGCACCAACGATAACAACTTTGTCCTGAAAGGCTCTGCAACCAGCATTCTGCCGGGCGACACATTAGCATCGGCTGAGCAGTTTGCGGGCGGTATGGTTACCTACAAGCTCAACGGCAATTCGAGCGTGAATCCGAAGTGGTTCCAAACCATTGGCGAGGATGCCATTCCGGTTCGCGACACCACCCACGCCATTGTATATAAATCGGTTCCGTGCCCTTACACAAACGACACTACGGGCGTGAAGGAGCACAACTATGTTGACGACGTCTGCACCAACTGCGGTCACATTATTCTTCCCGAGCTCACCGATGGTTGGTACGAGATTGCATCGGTTGGCCAGCTGCTCTGGTTTGCCGACACTGTTAACTCGAACAACATCAGCATCAAGGCACGTTTGGTTGCCGACATTGTGCTGAACGACAGTGTCTTGAACGCCGACGGCACCCTTCGTGGCACTCCGGCTCGCATCTGGGAGCCAATAGGCAACTCAAGCTATAAGTTTAACGGCGAGTTCGACGGCCAGGGCCACACCATCAGCGGTGTTTACATCAACGGCAGCAACTCGTATGTTGGCTTGTTCGGCTATATCGATGCCGGAAAAGTCAAGAATGTATCGCTTGTCGACTCATACATCGCCGGTTACAACTACGTTGGCGGCATCTGCGGATATATCAGCGGAGCGGCTCAGATTAGCAACTGCCACAACTCGGCTACTGTTTATGCAAGTTACGACGGCGATGCTGGTGCCGGTGGCATCTGCGGTTATATGGGCTACTCAACGGCAACCATCAGCGGTTGCACCAACGACGGATACATCAGTGTGTACCGCCGAAGTGTTGGTGGCATCTGCGGTTATCAGTACAGAGGCTTAATAACCTACTGTCACAACAGCGGCAGAATCTACTCTGACGCAGGAAACAACACAGACAACAACTCGTATGCCGGCGGCATCTGCGGTTATATGAGCGACTACTCGTATGCCATTATCAGCTACTGCTACAACACAGGTGCTGTTGAGGGCAAGGGTACTTATACAGGCGGTATTACCGGTCGTATATACGGCACAATAACCAACTGCTTCAATGTTGGAATGGTTACGGCAAGCAGCTATGCTGGCGCCATTTATGGTTACAACTGGAGCGCCAACTACTCAAACAACTATGCTTTGAGTGGAAGTGCTATGTACAACTGGGGCGGCACATTCTACCCGGCTACCGATTTTGCCTCGGGCAAGATTGCTTACTTGCTCAACGGATCGGTAAGCGGTGGCACCGTTTGGCGCCAGACTCTTGGCACCGACGCCTACCCGACACTCGACACAGCCAGCTTGGTTGTTTACACCTCGGCTCCGTGTCCGTTCTCTAACAACTCTGATGGCATTCTCGAGCACGAGTTTGATGAGGAGAGCGGCTTCTGCACACACTGCGGTGCGGGTTCAGCTCCAGCACTCGTCGATGGCTGGTACGAGATTTCGAAGCCGGCTCACCTCTACTGGTTGGCCGACACCGTCAACAACCACGGCTACACATCTGCCAAGGCACGCCTTGTGGCCGACATTGTGGTTAACGACAGCGTTCTTGACGCCGACGGCAACCCCACCGGAACACTCTTCCGCTCGTGGACACCAATCGGAACCAATTCTTACAGCTATCAAGGAACCTTCGACGGACAGAATCACACCATCAGCGGTTTGTATTTCAACAATACAACCAACAGCAACTATCCGAGCGGAGGAAACTATATTGCTTTGTTCGGTCGCACCTATAACGCCAAAATCAGCAATGTGGGCGTTACCGACACTTATTTCAACGCCTACTACTGCGCAGGTGGTATTGTCGGCTGGGTTGGCAGCGCCACAACCATTACAAACTGCTATAGCAATGCTACCATATTTACAACACGTTCTGATTATGGCTATGCAGGCGGCATTGCCGGAGGAATAGACTCTTACAGCAGCATCCGTATAACCGGCTGCTACAGCATTGGTAAGGTTGGCAGCTATGGCTATTATGTTGGTGGTATCAGCGGTTATTACGGCAACTCCTCTAAAATTATCAACTGCTACTATGCCGACAGCTGCGCTGTTGACGGCAACAATTTCACACAATTCGGTGTTGGTGCCAGCACAAAGGGCATTTCGACAATGGACGCTCCTGGCGCCACCACGGCAGCCACAGCAGCCGACTTTGCAAGCGGCCGCGTAACCTTCGGCCTCAACGGAGGCAAGAGCGACAGCACTGTTGTATGGCGCCAGACCATTGGCACCGACCTGATGCCTGTTTGGGATACAGCCAGCGCATTGGTTTACACTTCGGCTCCCTGCCCGTCGCAATTCAGCAACACTCCGGGTGTTGTTAAGCAGCACGCCGAGTGCGACGCCGTTGGCCATTGCCCCGACTGCGGACAGGCTATGGGTTACGCAGTGCTGATTGAAACCGCCGCACAGGCCGACAGCCTTGGCTTGAGCAGCAGCTTTGTAGGCTACTACGCCATCAGCAACGCGGCACAGCTCTACTGGTTTGCCGACACCGTGAACGCCGGCTTCACATCGGCCAAAGGCGTTTTGGTTGCCGACATTGTTGTTAACGACAGCGTTCTGACCGAGGATGGCTCGCTCAACGGCACGCCTGAATTTGCTTGGACACCAATGGGCTCGTCGAGCAGTTACTACACTGGCACATTCGATGGCAACAACCACACCATCAGCGGCTTGTATATCGACAACGCCGGTGCTCAATATGTTGGTCTGTTTGGCTATATCAGTGGCGGCTATGTCAAGAACCTTGGCATTGTTGACTCTTACATCTATGGTTACCAATATGTTGGCGGCATCAGCGGTTACCATGGCACCTTTACCAACTGCTACAACGCCGGTACCGTTAAAGGCAAAAGCCAATATGTTGGCGGCATCTGCGGTAGCAACGGTACGCAGAACTACTGCTACAACGAGGGAAAAGTGGTTGGTGGCAACAACTACACCGGCGGTATCAGCGGAATTGGCGGAACACAAAACTACTGCTACAACACAGGTGAGGTTTCAGGCGGCTATTATGTTGGCGGCATCACCGGTGAAAATGGCACCCAAAACTACTGCTACAACACTGGAGCCGTTTCGGGCAACTACTATATTGGCGGCATCGTTGGTGAATATGGCAACCAAAACTATAGCTACAACATTGGAACTGTAACAGGCACCAACGATATTGGTGGCATCAGTGGTTACCAAGGTAGTCAAACAAGATGCTTCAATATGGGAACAATCACTGCCACTTCGGGCAGCAATGTGGGCAGCCTCAGCGGTTATCAAGGCACACAAACTTACTGCTACTATCTTGCCGGCAGCTCAGCAAACGCTGGCGGAGGCATAGCTGCCACAGCGGCCGATTTTGCAAGCGGCAAGGTGGCCTTCGGTCTTAACGGCAACACAAGCACTGGTACTCTCTACTGGTATCAGAATATCGATTCGATTGCCGACCCGCAGCCTGTATTTGACAACACCCACGGCAAGGTTTACGCTTCGAGTCCTTGCCACTCGGCATTTGGCAACAGCGCGGTTGACGATGTTCAACACGTATTCGACGCCTTTGGCCAGTGCACCCTCTGCGGTGACTATATGGAGGCAACCTACATTGCCAACGCAACTATGGCCGACACTCTTGGCCTGAGCAGCGACTATGTTGGTTACTACGCCATTGGCAACGCAGCTCAGCTCTACTGGTTTGCCGAAAAGGTTAACAATGGCAGCAACAGCGCCAAAGCCGTCTTGACTGCCGATATTGTCTTCAACGACAGTGTTCTGAATGTCGATGGTTCGCTCAACGGAACTCCGGCTCACGTTTGGACACCGATTGGCACAAGCGGGCGCTCGTATAGCGGCACCTTCGACGGTCAAGGTCACACCATCAGCGGTTTGTACTACGAGAATACCAACACTTCGTATGTTGGTTTGTTCGGCTATATCAACAACCCGACAATAAAGAACGTTGGTTTGGTTGACTCCTATATAAAGGGCAATCAATATGTGGGCGGTATCATCGGATATTCTGGCGGAGCAGCCAAAATATCGAACTGCTATAATGCGGCAACTGTTTACGCTAATTACAATGGCGACAGCTATGCTGGTGGTATTTGCGGCGGAGTGTTAGATAACGACAACGTTTCGATTGACAACTGCTACAACACTGGTTATGTTTATGCTTATAACCGTTATGCGGGTGGCATTTGCGGCTATCAGTATCGAGGCATAATAACTAACTGCTACAACACTGGTAAGGTTTATGCAAACGACCAGTATGCTGGAGGTATCACTGGTCGTATGTCCAACTCGGCTTCAATTTCCAACTGTTACAACACAGGAGCTGTTGAGGCATACAGCTACTATTCGGGCGGTATTGTTGGTTATATCTACAGTGGCACTAACAAAGTAACCAATTGTTATAACACTGGTAGTGTAAAAGCAAGCGGCAATGTTGGTGGCATTTACGGCTACCGCAACAATAGCAGCGCCGTTGTAACCAACAACTATGTTCTGACCGGCAGCGCCACATACGAGAATGGCGGCACATTCGCTGCCAGCACCGAGTTTGCAAGCGGCCAGATTGCCTACCTGCTCAACGGCTCGGCAACTGTGGGTTACGACTGGTATCAGACTCTCGGCACCGATACCTATCCGGTTCTCGACAACAGCCACGCTCTTGTATGGCGCAACTGCGACTCAACTCTCACCAACGACTCGGCGGCAATCACCCACCACTTTGTAGATGGTGTTTGCTCGGTTTGCGGTGCAATTGACGAGGTTCCGGCTCTTGTCGATGGTTGGTACCTGATTGATAACAATTACAAACTCTACTGGTTTGCCAACAGGGTTAACTCGGGCAACGGCGCCATCAACGGCAAGCTGACAGCTGACATTGTGGTGAACGAGAACGTTCTGACTGAGGACGGTGGACTAAATGGCACGCCGGCTCAAACGTGGACACCAATTGGTACATCAGTGGCCGCCTTTGTAGGCAAGTTCGATGGCCAAGGCCACACCATCAGCGGTTTGTATTTCAACAATACAAACAGCAACAATTATCCTAGCGGTGGCTCTTATGTAGGATTGTTCGGCTATATCTCTACCGGGGCAAGCATTGCCAATGTGGGACTTGTCGATTCCTATATCAAGGGTTATTATTATGTAGGCGGTATTTGCGGTCGCAGCTACTATGGCTCTATAACCAATTGCTACAACTCAGCTGATGTTTATTCTACTATTTCAGGAAACAACAGCTATATAGGCGGCATTTGCGGCTACCTGAATTATGGAACAGTTACCAACTGCCACAACACAGGAAACGTTAATGGCTATGGCTATTATGTTGGCGGTATCAGTGGTTACAGCTACTATGGTGAAATAACCTACTGCTACAACACAGGAAATGTCAGCAGCAGCTATTACAACGTTGGTGGCATCAGCGGTTACAAGTATTATGGCAACTTAAGCTATTGCTACAACACAGGAAATGTCAGCAGCAACAGCTACAATGTTGGTGGAATCTGCGGTTACAACCAGTATGGTACATTCTCAAGCAACTACAATACCGGAGCCGTAAGAGGTACGTATTACGTAGGCGCCATTGTTGGTTATTACAATGGCACTGTCAGCTATTGCTGCTATCTGCCGGGTAGTGCTTTTGACGGTAGCAATTGTGAGCAACGAGGCATTGGTTACAGCTCACAAGGCTATGCAAACACCGATTACTCGGGAAGAACAACTGCTGTTACAACCGAGGAGTTTGCAAGCGGCAAGGCTGCTTATCTGCTCAACGGCAGCAACTTCGATGCAACAACTTGGCGTCAGACTCTGTTTGCCGATGCAATGCCTGTTTGGGACACCACCAGCAACGTTGTAACAGGTTATGCCGTGGCAGCCAACGATAGTCTTACAACTGTTATCGGCAATCTGGTTATTGCAACCAACTACACCGTTGCAAGCGGCACAACATTGTATGTTCCGGCCGGAGCATCGCTCACCACTGCCGATTCGGCCATCATAACCAACAATGGCACATTGAAGGTTGATGGCACACTCGCCGGCAACAATCTTGCAGGCTCGGGCAGCTTTGTATATCGCACTCTCACAGGCGACGATGTTGCTTTGGTTGACACTGTTGTCACCTACAATGGTGAGGCGTTCACGCTTGACAACGGAGTTTCGGCCGAAATTGCTACACACACAATCTGTGGCAAGGAGTTCTCGTTCGACGATTCGGAGGCTACTGTTTCTTACAGCGCTAACCGCAATGTGGGCACCGCCTCTGTTGTTTGGAAAAACTTCAACAACACAACTGTCACCAAGCAGTTCGAAATTGTTCAGCGTCAGCTCACCGTCACCATCGACAGCACCTTCAACAAGGGTTACGATGGCACGAAAGTGGCAACAGGCGTAATAAGCAGCAACAAGATTGACGGCGACGACGTTACTGTCAGCTACTCTGCCGCCTTCGCCGATGCAGCCGTTGGAACCGGCAAGAAGGTTACCTACAACTTCACCGTTAGCGGAACTGATGCAAGAAATTACTCTTTGGTTTCGACAGTCGATTCGGCTGTGGCCGACATTGTTCCGGCAACAGGCGTGGTTGTTACCATCACAGGTAAGAAGAGAACTGTCATCTACAACGGAGAGGAGCATTTTGCAGCCGGTTATACGGTTTCTAGCAATAATGCTTCTTACACAACTGCAAGCGTGGCCTTCAGCGGCAACGATACTGTTAGAGCAACCTACGCCGGCACTTACGAAATGCAGCTGGCCGACTCGCTCTTCAGCAACACCGACCCGAACTATGCCGAGGTTGAGTTTGTGATTGTCAACGGTTCGCTCACCATTGCCAAGGCATCTGTGGCTCCGAACAAGCCTGCTTCTGCAATGGAGACAAGCTTTGCCAACACTCAGCTTGTTGAGTTGCCTGCCGATTGGCAATGGATTAAGTACAGAAATCTCACTGTTGGTACCAACAAAGACACTGCAATCTATGTAGGTGCCGATGCCGGCAACTACCTCACCGAGCGTGCAATAATCTCCATCAACCGTTTGGCTTGCTTGCACAACGGTGGCGACAGCGTACTCTATGTTCTTGAACCGACCTGCACACACGCCGGCTACTCTGGCAACCATTGCTGCAAGCTCTGCGGTGAGATTTACGAGCACGGCGACAGCATTCCGGCTCTCGGTCATACTCCTGACTCGATTGCCATCGAGAACTATGTGGCTCCAACCTACACCACAGCAGGCTCTTACGACTCGGTTGTTTACTGCTCGGTTTGCCACGTTGAGCTGAGCCGCACCACTATTGAGGTGCCGATGCTCATTGCTGCAGCACAGAAGATTGAGCTGAAGTCGATGCCGAAGGTTGAGTACGTTGCGGGCGAGAAGCTCGATGTCAGCGGCGCTGTTGTTGTGGTAACGTTCAGCAACGGAACAACCAAGGAGGTTGCCCTGTCGGCCGCAATGGTCAGCGGTTTCGATGCCAAGAAAGTTGGCGAGCAGAAACTCACCGTCACCTACACCGTCGATGGAGTAACGCTCACAACAACCTACACAGTTAAGGTTGAGAAAAACACCGCCGTTGACGATGAGGCTGTTGCCGAAGTCAGCATCTACGCCATCAACCGCACAATTGTGGTTGAGACAGCCGAGCCGAGCGACGAGTTCATTCACGTATTCGACGCCAACGGCCGTCTGGTGGCCAAGGAGCTTGCAACCAGCAACCGCACCGAGATTGCGATGACCCGTCAGGGTCTCTACATCGTCCGCATAGGCGACAAGGCAGAGCGCGTGGTTGTTTATTAAACTGAAACAGAACGAGGAGTCCCCCGTGGTGCTCCCCGTTTTAAAGAAAAACGTCAGAAGAATTGTTTGACGTGATTTTTCTCATAGGTGGGTCCGGGGCGATGAGCCCCGGGCTTTTTTTTGTGCCCCTTTCAAAATCCCAGTCCCCCCTGTCCGGCAAGCGACGTACACGTCGCGCCTCTCGCCCGCAAGAAAACCTCGCTTAGTAAAACCCTCATCAAAAAATGTCCGTCCAGCTAGCGACGTTCACGTCGCGCCAAAAACCCGCACCGCCCCCGTCGCGCCTCTCGCCCTCGCGAAAAACCCCCTTCCAATCAGAAAAACCGCCCAATTTTAACCTCCGTCTCCTATATGTTTTTTCCTTCTCCAAATTCCCTATATGTTTTCTTTATCTTCCCTTAATGATCCCTTAATGATCCCCTATCGTTTTTTCCCCGGAATTTGAACCCAAAAACCGTTCCTCACATCACAGCGCGTGCCTGTACAAAAAACCAGAATCTTTTATATCTTGCTCACCCTTTTGTTAAAAAATTGGGAACAAGGGAAATTTCATCAATTTACTGAACGCATTACAAAATTCAGACAATGAGAGTGCTCAAATCGATACTTCTGGCAGCGGCCATTTTCTCGGTGGCCGGAACGCAGGCGCAGATAAAAAACTACTCGCCCGTCAACTACGGACCGAAGGACTACGGCAAAAACTTCGACGTTGAGAATTACGCCATTGCCCAGAACCGCCTGGGAATGATGTACTTCGGCTCGGCCAACGCCATCTGGGAGTTCGACGGCAAGGTGTGGAACCGCCTTGAGGTGAAGCTGGGCGTTTGGGTGATGTCGATTCTGCCAACCGAATCAACCGACACCATTTTTGTCGGCGCCGAGAACGAGTTCGGCTATCTGCTGGCCGACGCCACCGGCTCGCACTACAACTACGTTTCGCTATCCGACAGCATCCGCGAGTACATTTTCCCGTTCACCTACGTCTGGAACATCTTCAAAATCGGCCAGAACGTTTATTTCCAGAGCCAGGAGTACATTTTTGTTTACAACGGTAGCGAGATAGCCGCTGTTGAGCCCGAAACATCGTTCCATAACGCTTTTTGCGTAAACAACACGCTCTACGTCAGGCAGCGCGAGCTGGGTCTGGCCCGAATCGACTCAACCCGGATTGTGCCGGTCGCTGGCGGCGATGTTCTGTCCAACGTGGGTGTTTTCGGCATTTTGCCTTTAGACGGCGGCAAATCGCTTATTGTCAGCCACGACGAGGGCACGTGGATTCTGGAGGACAACACCGTCAAGCCCAACCCGTCGCGGCTGAACAGCACGCTGCGGAAATTGGGCTTCAAGGTGACCAAGTGCGCGATGATTGATGCCGGCACACTGGCACTCGGCTCCTACGACAACGGCATTCTGGTTGTGAAAACCGACGGCCGTGTGGTGCTTCACAAAAACACCCGCAACGGACTGGTATCGAACGAGATAAACAACCTCTTCTGCGACCGCGAGCATAATCTCTGGTTCACTTCGCGCAAAGGAATAACGCTGCTGCCCAACAACAATTTCATTTCCGTCTTCTCCGACGAGAACGGCGTAACAGGCAGTGTGAACGCCATTTACGAGTACAACGGCACGCTCTATCTGGGCACGTCGGAGGGCTTGCTGCAGCGGAACCCCAGCATTGGCGATTTCACCGAGCCGCTTTTTGTGCGCGTGCCCGGATTCCCGCAGACCGCCGTATGGTGCTTTGCCGAGGGCGAGGGGTCGCTGTTCATCGGCACCGAGGACGGCCTTTACCGAACGGGCGCCAACCGGAAGGCCGAGAAGATTTCGGAGCAGAACGTCCGCTGCATCGCGTACAGCGCCGAAACGGGAATGCTGCTTGCCGGCGGCTCGCACGGGCTGTCGCAGTACGAGTATATTGCCGATGTTGATATGTGGATTTGTATGTTCACCGTGGCCGACAACTACAACTTTTTCCGTATGGAGACCGAAACCGACGCCGCAGGCAACCTCGTGGTTTGGCTCGGCACCAGCAACCAGGGCTACGTGCGTGTGGTTTTCGACGGCATCGACACCCGGGCCGAGGTTTTCAACCAGAGCAACGGCATTGTTGAGGGAATGACCTTCCCGGTGAAATATCAGGACACTGTTTATCTGCTGAACAAAGACCACCTCTACCGTTACACCAGCAAGGAGGAGATGGCCGGAAGAATGGCCGACTCGCTCAAGTATATGGCCATTGCAATGTTCGACGACGCCGAGCTGGGACTTGCCCGCAACATCTATTTCCTGAAGCAGTACGACACCATCACGTGGATTTCGCGCGGGTCCGACATCGCCTTCTACCTTGGCCGCGACACAACGCTCAACGAGAAGAAATTCAGCGGCCTCGATGTTGACAAGGTGAACACCATCTACACCACCGACAACCGCTCGGTGTGGGTGGGCACCTCCGACGGTCTGGTGCTTTGCGACAACTCCTCGGCCGACGACCGCGTGCCTTACTTCAGCTTCAACCGCGACATCCGAAGTCCGGGGCCGGCCATCTCCGTAAGGGCCAAAAAACCGAAAATCCGCTTCCGCAACAACACCCTGACGTTCCATTTTTCGGCGCCGTGGTTCCGTTACCCCGAGTCGGTTAAATTCTCCTATTTCCTTAAAGGATACCTCGATACGTGGCAGATTACCGATGCCGATTCGGCCAAGTTCAACCATCTGCCCGAGGGCTCCTACACGTTTATGGTGAGGGCCCGCAACGCTTTTGGCGACGAGAGCAGCACGGCCGAGTATTCGTTCACCATCGCACCGCCGTGGTACCGCACAATTCTGGCCTATATTGCTTATATACTGTTGCTTGTGGCTGCGGTTTACGGCATCATCAAATACTACACCTACCAGCTCAAAGAGCGCAACCGCCTGCTCGACCTTGAGGTGAAGCGCCAGACCAAGCAGATTGAGGCCCAGCTGGAAAAGATTGAGGAGCAGAACCATTCGCTCACCGACAGCATCAACTATGCGGCGCGGATTCAGCGGCTGTCGCTGCCCAACACGTCGTTTGTGAACAACCACGTGAGCGAGTCGTTCATTCTGTTCAAGCCGCGCGACATTGTAAGCGGCGATTTCTACTGGTGCGCCGAGGTTGATGGCAAACTGGTGATTACGGCCGCCGACTGCACCGGCCACGGCGTTCCGGGCGCAATGATGAGTATGCTTGGAATGAACTCGCTGAACACCATTGTCAAGGTGCGCGGCACCACCGACCCGGGCTCCATCCTCAACGACCTTCGCGCAAGCATTGTCCGCTCATTTGCCGACAAGGGCGAGAACGCGGCCAAAGACGGTATGGACATCTGTATGCTCACCATCGACAAGGAGCAGGGCAAGCTGTACTACGCCGGTGCCTACAACTCGCTGCTGCAAATCCGCAACGGCGAGCTCAACGAGTTCAAGGTCGATAAGTTCCCCTGCGCCCTGTCCGACCAGTACAAGGAGGGCGTTATGTTCCACACCAGCACCATCGATGTTGAGAAGGGCGACTGCTACTATTTCTTCTCCGACGGCTACTGCGACCAGTTTGGCGGCGAGGACGGGCAGAAGAAGTTTATGAAGGCGCGGTTCAAACGCCATCTGCTCGAACTCTGGACTCTGCCGATGGAAAAGCAGCGCGAGGAGCTCGACCGTATCCACCTTGAGTTTAAGGGTCCGTATGAGCAAATTGATGATATTTTGGTTATTGGCATAAGAATCTGATTGACAGACACAAAGCGCGGCATATGTTTTTTAATTCCGGTGGCCCGATGAGAACCATCCAAATAGTTTTTTTGATAAAAAATACATTTGTGTGCAACAACAATAAAATTTTATACATTTGCCGCCGTTAAGATTTTTCGGATGAAGAATTTAGTCAACATAGTCATTTCTTTGGTCGTGGTCGTGGTGGTCTGCGGATAAGGAAGGGCTGTGCAATTTATTATAAGAAAACGAATTACGAGCCCTTCCATTACGGACGGGCTTTTTTATTTTGAACATTTTTAAACGAAAAACACCATAGGATATGAAACACACACTCAGAAGCGCACAAACAACCGAAGGCCGACGGATGGCCGGTGCACGCGCCCTTTGGGTCGCAAACGGAATGAAGCACGAGCAGATGGGCAAGCCGATTATCGCCATTGCCAACTCGTTCACACAATTTGTGCCCGGGCACACTCACCTGCACGAGATTGGACAACTGGTAAAGGCTGAAATTGAGCGACTTGGCTGCTATGCCGCCGAGTTCAACACCATTGCCATTGATGACGGCATTGCAATGGGCCACGACGGAATGCTCTACTCGCTGCCTTCGCGCGACATTATCGCCGACTCGGTTGAGTATATGTGCAACGCCCACAAGGCCGACGCACTCATCTGCATTAGCAACTGCGACAAAATCACGCCGGGTATGCTGATGGCTTCGATGCGCCTGAATATCCCGACGGTGTTTGTTTCGGGCGGCCCGATGGAAGCCGGCAAATGGAACGGCGAGAATGCCGACCTTATCACCGCAATGGTGAAAGGCGCCGACCCGTCGGTTACCGACCAACAGATGAAGGAGATTGAGAGTTGCGCCTGCCCCGGCTGCGGCTCGTGCTCGGGTATGTTCACCGCCAACTCGATGAACTCTCTCACCGAGGCTATCGGCTTGAGCCTTCCCGGCAACGGAACCATTCTGGCCACTCACACCAACCGTATTCAACTCTTCAAAGACGCTGCCGCACTGATAGTTAAGAACGCATATAAATATTACGAGGAAGGCGACGAGAGCGTGCTGCCAAAGAGCATTGCCACTCGCGCGGCTTTCCTGAACGCAATGACTTTGGACATTGCAATGGGCGGCTCGAGCAACACCGTGCTGCACCTTCTGGCCGTGGCTCACGAGGCTGGTGTCGATTTCAAAATGAAGGATATCGACGAGTTGAGCCGCCGCGTGCCGTTCCTGTGCAAGTTGGCGCCCAACACGCAGAAATTCTCGATTCAGGAGTGCAACCGCGCCGGCGGCATTCTGGGCATTCTGAACGAACTGAACAAAGCCGGCCTGCTCGACACTTCGCTCAAGCGCGTCAACGGCTCAACTTTGGCCGACGACCTGAAGAAATATTATATCTGCGGAAGCACCATTGACCCTGAGGCCAAACGCATTTACAGCAGTGCGCCCGCTGGCAAGTTCAGCACCAAGATGGGCTCACAGTCAGCCACTTGGCCTTCGTTTGACACCGACCGCACCAACGGCTGCATTCGCGACATTGAGCACGCCTACTCGAAAGACGGCGGCCTGGCCGTGCTGTTCGGCAACATTGCCAAAGACGGCTGCATTGTGAAGACGGCGGGCGTTGATGAGTCGCTCTGGCACTTTGAAGGTCCCGCCGTTGTGTTTGATTCACAGGAAGATGCCTGCGAGGGAATTCTTGGCGGCAAAGTCAAGAGCGGCGACTGCGTGGTGATTACGCACGAAGGCCCCAAAGGCGGCCCGGGAATGCAGGAGATGCTCTACCCGACGTCGTACATTAAATCGATGCACCTTGGCAAAGAGTGTGCGCTCATTACCGACGGACGATTCTCGGGCGGAACGTCGGGTCTGTCAATCGGCCACATATCGCCCGAAGCGGCTGCCGGCGGCGCCATTGGCAAAATCAAAGACGGCGACATTATCACAATCGACATTCCGTCGCGCTCAATCAGCGTGAAGTTAAGCGATGCCGAACTCGAAGCCCGTCCGCAGCGCCCGATGACGCGCAAACGCGTGGTTCCCAAATCGCTGAAGGCTTACGCGTCGATGGTTAGTTCGGCCGACAAAGGCGCGGTGAGGATTATTCCGGAATGATG
>CAMJCK010000004.1:0-109221 GCA_946404125.1 uncultured Bacteroidota bacterium
CTCACGAAGTTATCCGTCGCAACTCTTTGAATTGCCTGACGGAAAGCGAGTTGTGCGCGTTGTAGAACTTGTGCCTGATACACAAAAAAGGCCGTTCCCGAGTGGGGCGGCCTTCTTTGTTTTATGCGGTTGCCGATTATTTCTTCAAGCTTTCTGCCAGTAGTTTCATTTGTGCAAAATCGGCTTTCATCCAGTTGTTCATAAACAGCATCAGGGCATCGGCTGATTTCACCTTGCCGTCGGCGTAGAGTTTTGCGAATTCGTTGATTTTCGCACTGAAGTCCTTGAACGACTGTTTCATCTGTTTTGCATCGCTGAATCCCGATTCGTCGGCATAGCCTTCGATAGTTCCAAAATGGTAAGCGGCGAAATCGCTCAAGCTGCGCAACGTGTCTTTCATTTCTTTCTTGGGCTTGTTGGCGCGGAATGTCGTGTAGACGGTGTTGGCCAGTTCGGCGAGCTGTTTCAGTTGCTCGTCAATCTCAATAATGCCGGTTTCGTTAGCGCTGTCCCAGGCAATCAGTTCCTGCTCGCCAACCTCAGCGTCGAACTCGTTGGCGGTGTCCGCTGGTTCGCTTTTGGCTTGCTTGACGGCTTTTTTCGCGGGTGCGGCTGCAGGTTGTCCTTTCAGTTGGTTCTCAAGGTCGATGATTTTTGCAGAGCTGTCAGCGTTCTCTTTTTCAAGTTTGCTGATAGTGTTGTCGGCTTTCATCCGGTCGGTAACATCAATACCCACTTTCATCACCTTGTAAGGAGCGTTTTCGTTCTGGTCGAGAACCGGAGTGTATGTCTCTTGAATCCACAAATCTCTGTTATTGAGTGTTATGTGGTTGGTCTCGGTAACAACCTGTCCGCGGCGCAGTTGGTTCCACATTTGAATGTGAGCGGCGTGTTGTTCGGCAGTCATCTCAACACCATCGTCCGATTTCTTGCCGATGAGCTGTTCGGTTGTCGAGCCGAGCAACATTGCGTATGTTTCGTTAACGTTTGTTATTGTTCCGCTCATATCGTATTCAACAACAATCATTTTGTCGTTGATGACCTTCATAATGGCGTTCGACTCGTTCTCGCGGCGGGCGGCCTCTTCCTGTGTGGCTTGCAGCTCTTCCATATTCTGCCGCATTTCCTCTTCCTTCGATGCCAGTTCTTCGGCCTGAATCTTCGATTGGTTCAGCAGGTTGTTGGTGCGCTCGTTGATTTTCACTGTCGAAATTGTTGATGCGATGCTTTCGCCCACTTTCTCAACAAAATTGATTTTGTAGTCTTCGAGAGTATGGAACGATGCCAGCTCGATGATTCCGAAAATCTCATCGTTCAGCACCAGCGGAACAAGCAGTAGGGTAGAGGCTGTTGAACTTCCCATTCCCGATGTGATTTTGATGTAATCCTTCGGGATGTCGGTCATATAGATGGTTTTGCGCTCGTATGCGCAGCGGCCAACCAGGTCTTCGCCCACGGCAAAGCGCTTTTGCAGGAATTTGCGGCGGTCGTAGGCAATGGCGGCGGTCATTTCATAAACGGCTTCCTCGCCGGTGTCGTCGAGCACGTAGATGGCGCCCTGGTTAACATCGATATACTTGATGAGGTTCCGCAGAATCTCGTACGACAAGTCGTTGATATTCTGACTGCTGGTGTGCAGAATCTCGGCGAATTTCGCCAGACCGAGTGTGGCCCAGTTCACTTTTTCGTCCTCAATCTTGCGTTTCTCGCTTTCAGCTTCGGCCTCTTGCAGACGCTTGCGCATAACCAGAAGGTTCGTACCCAAGCTGTCGTTTTCGCTGAGTCGTTCAAACTGGGTGTTAAGATTTCCGTTTCCAATGTTATCGGCAAAATCGGCGGCTTTAATCAATCCGTCAATAACGTTATTGGTGGTGTTGTAAATCTCTTCTATCTCGCTAAAATTGTTCTTCTTCAGTTTAACTTTTTCCAAAACACCTTTCGACATATCCTTCAGCCTGTCTATAATCGCAGTGATTGGGTTGCTAATCATTCTGCCCAAGAATATGGCGATTGTTATACTTATTAAAATAAGGACAAAGCAAATCAAGATAATCAGCTTCGACAGTTGTGAGTACCCGATTAAGGCTTCGTCGGTGCGCAGGCTGATACCGACATACCAGGGTGTGTTTTTAATTGGAGTGAAGGAGTAGATTTTCTCAATGCCATTATCGTTGAGGACTTTAGTCATTGTGGTGTCGCCAAGCATTGTTTTGAATTCCTCGCCGCAGGCACTCGTCTCAAACAGGTTGGCTCCCGACATTACCAAATCGGCATCCTGGTGGGCAATGAACTGTCCATCGTATTTTATGATTACCGGGCGTTCTGTGCCAACATTAATGCTTTTTACAATATCGGAGAAAACGTGCGCGTCAACACCGGTGCAGAGTAAGCCGATGTTTATTCCGTCGGCGTTGCGTATAGGGGCGCTGTACATAACCGTCTGTTTGCCAGATGTTTTGCTGATTATGCAGTCGGGCTCTGGCGAACGGCCTTCTTTGTATTGTTTGAAATAGAGTCGTTCGGCAAGATTTACAGGATTGTATTCGGTGGTTATGCCTTCGCCGGTTGTGTTGATTAGCACAAAGCGGTTGATGTCATCGTCACCTTTAAGTGAGTTCTTCAGCATTGTCACAACTTCCACGGTGGCGTCGTCGTCGCGGTCAATTTCCGGCAGAACCCTGAGTTGGTCCACGTTGGCCATAACCGCAACTTGTTTCTGCCGAGCAACTGTGATTTCGTAAACCTCGTTGCTGATGCATTCCGCCTCGCGCGACATTGTTAGAAACATCTCATCACTAATGGCTTTGTGACTTAACCGCTGGGCTGTTATTGTCAGAATTATGCAGACGATTGTACAAAGCAATGCTATTGTTATGGTGAGTTGTGTGCCAATTTTTAAGCTTTTCCTTTTCTTTGATTGGTCTTGAACTTTGTTTTCCATTTATCTACATTTTTAGTTTTACAATCTTACAAAAAAAAATGTTCGTGCGTTTTTGTTTTTGGCCTTAAATGAAAATATTTTGAACTGATTAAAAAAAAAAGAGAGCCGGAACGCTTTTGCGCTAGCGGCTCTCTCTCTGTATCAAACTAATAATGCGATTGGTGGCTTTTATTGATTTCTCAGTACAATCTCATTATTATTGGTATCAATTACAATTTTCTTCGTGTTGTCCACCTCGCCTTTGATTATCGCCGTCGAGAGCGGGTTCAGCACGGCGCGCTCAATCAGCCGTTTTATCGGTCGGGCGCCCAGGGGTACGTCGTAGCCTTCGTTGGCTTCCATTCGCCGATAACCCGTCTTACGCAGCTGGCTTTAGCTTACACTTCGTATTTCCTTCCCGCTTTCTTCTTGTCATTTTCAAAAAAAACACCTACATTTGATATGCGTTTTATAACCATATAAATCTTTCAATTATGATTAAAAAGTTTTTTTCAATGGCGATGCTCGCAATGATTGCAACATCGTTTGTTGCCTGTGACAAAGGTGATGATGATAATAGTGGCGGCAATGGCAACGTCGACGTGAACGTCAATACTAGTGTTGTCGATTTGGGTCTTGAAAGTGGCAACCTTTGGGCCATTTGCAATGTGGGTGCGGCCAATCCTTGGGAATATGGTAATTATTACGCTTGGGGCGAAACCCAAACTAAATCCAAATACTATTGGGACACCTACAAATATTGTAATGCTACAAGTAACTCGCTCACAAAATATAATAAAAACGCAAGTAATGGCACAATTGACAACAAGACAACTCTCGAACCAGCCGACGATGTTGCTGCTGCCGTGTTTGGAGCAGATTACTCAATGCCAACCAAAGCCGATTGGGACGAACTAAGCAACCAGTGCTATTGGGTGTGGACAAATAAATACAATGAGCAGAACGTAAGCGGCCACATAGTTTACCGTGCAAAATCTGATGGCGATAAGGGTGTCAAGGTTTATGTTGACGGCACAGCGTTAGATTCATATTCGTTGTCCGATGCCCATATTTTCCTTCCCGCGGCAGGTTATCGCTTCAATTCGGGGCCCTACTTTGCAGGTGACGCGGGTTACTATTGGTCGAGTTCGCTCTACGTGAACAAACCGAGCTGCGCCCAGTGCATCGAATTTAACAGCAACAACGTGTCCCCGTCGAGCCACAACGACCGCTGCAATGGATTATCTATTCGTCCGGTTAAGCGGCCGTAAGTTGGCCAATATTAAGTTGCCACCACAAAAAAACGCGCTCATTTCCGAACGCGTTTTTTTGTTGTCTTTAAAAGAAGACCATTATCCGTTTGTCAGCCTGATAGTTCCGCCGCTGCCGTCAATCACAATTTTCTTCGTGTTGTCCACCTCGCCTTTGATTATTGCCGACGACAGTGGGTTCAGCACGGCGCGCTCAATCAGCCGTTTTATCGGTCGGGCGCCCAGGGTTACGTCGTAGCCTTCGTTGGCAATCAGGTCGATGGCCTTGTCGTTGGCCTCAATGCTGATGCCGTTTTTGGCCAGACGGTCAGCCAGGCGGGCAATTTGCAGTTTCACAATCTTGCGCACGTCGTCTTTGAACAGCGGTGTGAACATTATAATCTCGTCAATTCGGTTCAGGAATTCCGGCTTCATCGACGCCCGCAGCAGCCCCATAACTTCGCTTTGCGCCTTGTCCATAACCTCGCGGCGGTTGCTGTCGTTCATTGTCGAGAATTCGCGTTGGATGATGTCCGAACCCAAATTCGATGTCATTATTATAATGGTGTTCTTGAAGTTCACCGTCCGGCCCTTGTTGTCGGTCAGCCGGCCGTCGTCGAGCACTTGCAGCAAGATGTTGAACACGTCGGGGTGCGCCTTCTCAATCTCGTCGAGCAGCACAACCGAGTAGGGTTTCCGCCTGACGGCCTCTGTCAGTTGTCCGCCCTCGTCGTAGCCCACATATCCCGGGGGCGCGCCAATCAGCCTCGACACAGAGTGCCGTTCCTGGTATTCCGACATATCGATTCTTGTCATTTGGTTCTCGTCGTTGAACAGGAATCCGGCCAGAGCCTTTGCCAGTTCGGTTTTGCCCACGCCCGTGGTGCCCAGAAAGATGAACGACCCGATAGGCTTGTTGGCGTCCTGAAGTCCGGCGCGGCTGCGGCGCACAGCGTTTGCGATGGCCTCGATGGCGTGGTCCTGCCCAATGACGCGCTTGTGCAGTTCGTCTTCAAGGTTGATGAGTTTATCTCGCTCTGTCTGAAGCATTTTCGTCACCGGGATATGTGTCCATTTCGACACCACTTCGGCAATATCTTCAGGTGTCACCACCTCGCGAATCATTGTGTCAGAGCCTTCGAGCAGCGCTTTTTGCTTCTCGATTGCCGCCTCGCACTCTTTGATTCGGCCGTAGCGGATTTCGGCCACCTTGCCGTAATCGCCGCTGCGTTCGGCCTGCGTGGCTTGGTATTTCAGGTCCTCAATCTGTTTTTTCTTGCTTTGGATGTCGTCCAGAATCGCCTTTTCCGACTTCCATTTTGCCATTTTCGATGTCAGTTCTGCGTTCTTCGCGTTCAGTTCCTCGCTGATTGAATTGATTTTAGCCGTGTTGCCCTCGCGTTTGATGGCCTCGCGCTCAATTTCCAACTGCATAATGTCGCGCTGCAGTTCGTCAATGTCTTCCGGCACCGAATTCATTTCCAGCCGCAGTTTCGACGCCGCTTCGTCAATCAGGTCGATGGCCTTGTCGGGCAGGAAACGGTCGGTGATGTAACGGTTCGACAGTTCGACGGCGGCAATTATCGCGTCGTCAAGAATCTGAACCTTATGGTGCATTTCGTACCGCTCTTTCAAACCACGAAGTATTGATATTGAACTGTTTATGTCGGGTTCGTCAACCATTACAATCTGGAAACGACGTTCGAGCGCCTTGTCTTTCTCAAAATATTTCTGATACTCGTCGAGCGTTGTGGCGCCAATCACGCGCAGGTCGCCACGTGCCAGCGCCGGTTTCAGAATATTGGCCGCGTCCATTGCGCCCTCGCTCTTTCCGGCACCCACCAGCGTGTGAATCTCGTCGATGAACAGGATTATCTCGCCGTCCGATTTAATTACTTCATTCACAACGCTTTTAAGTCGCTCTTCAAACTCGCCTTTGTATTTTGCGCCTGCAACCAATGCACCCATATCAAGCGAGTATAACTTCTTGGTTTTCAAGTTTTCAGGTACGTCGTTCTTGACAATTCGGTGCGCAATGCCTTCGGCAATGGCTGTTTTGCCGGTGCCCGGCTCGCCAATCAGAATAGGGTTGTTCTTCGTTCTTCGGCTCAAAATCTGCAAGATGCGGCGGATTTCGTCGTCACGGCCAATCACCGGGTCGAGTTTGCCGGTTGCGGCCTGCTCGTTCAGGTTTACGGCGTATTTCGACAGCGCCATATAACTTTCTTCAGCCGATTGGCTCGTAACTTTCTCGCCTTTGGTGATTTCCTTTATGCAGTTCTCAACCGATTTACGGCTCAGTCCCTGGTCTTGCAACAGTTTGGTAATCTGGTCGTTGATGCTGAAGAACGCAACCCACACGTGCTCAACCGAAACAAACTGGTCGCCGTTTTTGGTTGCCGCTTGTTGTGCGTTGTTCAGCAGCGCGTTCAAATCCGACGACAGGTACAAACTGCCGCCCGACACCCGCGCATACGATTTTATCACGCTGTCAACTATCTGAAGCATAGAGTTTTCCGATACATTGTGCTTTTGCAGAATATATCGGCTGATGCTCTGCTCTTCGGTCAACAGACCTTTCAGCAAGTGGCCGGTTTCCACAGCTTGGTTGCCTTCGGCTTGCGCAATGTTGAAAGCCTTTTCCAAGACTTCCTGCATCTTGATTGTGAAATTATTCGTGTTCATAGCTCATTTTTTTTGATTTTCTGACCGGTAATTCTTCAAAATGCAAGCCACGGTTTCTTTAATCTGTTTTTAAATCCGTTAAATAATGTGTAACTGACTGGTTATTATGATTTTGCTTATAAATTAGCGAGTTTTGCATTTTGACAATTTGTCATAACAAATCGTTAAATTTCAGCCAAAACGACATAGGTATTTGTGCCGATTCCCTTGTTAAAAGCACATCGTTTTCAAAAAAAACTGCCTTTAATCATTTTTATATTCCAAAAAATACATAGTTTTACACCCGCTTTCCAACGCATGAGATGAAAGACAAGTATATTTTCAATAGAGAAACACTGACTTACGAGATAGAAAAACGCACGTTTGCGCAATTTGCAAGGCGCAGCGGTAAGTTTGTTCTTGTGGCTTTTGGCATCGGTGTTATTACTTGGACGCTTTCGTATTTCAATGGAATTCCGTCACTTAAATCGTTTGGCTTGCAGTCGGAGAGCGAGATTTGCATTGCCAACATCCGTCAATTAGACTCTCGATTCTCGGCAATCGAGGATTTTCTTTCGGAGATTCAAAGTAACGACGACAGCTGCTACCGCGTGCTCTCCGATTTGGAGCCAATTTCGGCCGATAAGCGTATGGCAAGTTTCGGCGGTACCAATAAATATAAGTATCTTGAGGGCTATTTCAATACCGATTTGTTTGTTGAATACAACCGCAAGGTGGATATTCTCACAAGCAAACTGAATTTGCAGGAGCAGTCATACGAATCGTTGCTGCGCTCGGCGCAACGTTCTGAGGACAGTCTGCTCAGTATGCCGGGCATTCTGCCGGTGAACCCCTCAATATATCGTGTTTCGTCGTCGTTTGGCTGGCGAATGCACCCAATCAAAAACCGCCGCATCCCTCACGATGGCATTGACATTGCCGCCCGCGAGGGTAACAAAGTTTATGCAACCGGCAAGGGCGTTGTGGTTTCCGTGTCGAACGATCCGCGCGGTTATGGCAAGCAAGTGGTTATCGACCACGGTTACGGTTACAAAACACGTTACGCTCACCTTAGCAAATACCTCGTTCACGTTGGCGACTCCGTTTGCCGGGGTGCTGTTGTAGGCTTGATTGGCAACACGGGCATATCAACAGGACCGCATCTCCATTACGAGGTGATTGTTTCCGGCATCAAAAAAAATCCTGACAGCTTTTACCTTAAAGATATGACCTCGGCCGAATATGGCGAAATGGTCAATGCATTCTCAAATCTGGATTAAGCCGACACTTCTAATCGGCGTTTTTTATCTGAAAACATTAAGTTTTTTGCCTTTTTCTCGAAAGAAAAGTGGCTTCGAGTGCAGTAACGAGTTGATTTTTTTAGTTACTTGCATATAGTATTGCCAAAAGGCAGAGGTGGAGGGTTCGCCTTCGCCGGATTTTTTTTGAAGAAGTGGCAAAAATGTAGAAATAAATTGTTGAAACAAGTATAAAAATATGAAAGTAAGATTATTACAAATTCCGGTTTTGGCGTTGGCAGCGTTGCTGACCGCATCGTGCGCCAACAATTCGGCAAAAAAAGACGTGTCCAAAATGTTGGAGGTTGATTTGACGCTCGACACCACATCGCAGACAATTAAATTCGGCAACACTTTGTTCAGTCTGCCGTCGCCATATCATTTAACAATGATGATAAAAAAAGCCGGCACAAAATTCAATGAGAATTTGCTCAATCCAGTCGATAACAATCAGAATTACACTAGTTTATATAAGAAGTGCGTGAACCTTGGCGTTTACGGAGCCGATTTGGCGTATATGAACATTTACGAGCAATCGCCGCTGATTGTCAATCAGTTCTCGGTCATCAAGAATATTGCAAACGATTTGGACCTCACATCGGCGTTCAACAAAAGCCTGGTTGAGCAGGTTGAGAATAATGTCGATAATACCGATTCGCTTTTGCGCATAATGTCAAGCACTTACCGTGATGTTGATGTTTACCTGAAAGAGTCGCAGCGTCAGAAGGAGGGGGCTTTGGTGCTCGCCGGCGGCTGGATTGAGGCAATGTATATTATGACGCAGCTTGTGAAGGGTACAAATAACGAAATGCTTGTTCAGCGTATCGGCGAGAGCAAGCAACCGCTTGAGAATCTGATAAAAATTTTGTCGCCCTACTATGCCGAGCTCGACGAAATAGGTGTTTTGGTTGACGCTCTGATTGAGCTTTCGGCCGATTTCGATGCGGTTGAGCAGCACTACACTTATGTTGTTCCTGAAATCGATGTCGAGAACCATATGACAATAATCAAATCGCGAACCACAGTTGAGGTTCCGCAGGAGGTGTTGACAAACGTTACCGGCAAGGTTGAAAATATCAGAAAACAAATTGTAAGTTAATAGATTATGAAAGTGTCGATGAGATATTTACTGATATTGGCAGTGTTGGCGATAGCCACACCCAAAATGTTGACGGCCCAGGTCGAGTCGTCGATTAAAATGTGCCAGACTCATATGAACGACTCGTATGTGTCTGACGGACAGTATTACACCGTGTTGCTCAACAAGGAGGACATTGCCGAGTTCTATGTCACGTTTTACGGTGGCACCATTTATCGTTTGGTTGGCTACTGCGGCACCGACGCTGGCAATCTCGCCTTCTCGGTTTACGACCAGGACCGCAACCTGCTGTTCACTAACCGCGATTTCGAGAACACACCATACTGGGATTTCAAGTTCGAAAACTCGATGGACTGCATTATCGAGGCTGAAATTGATGCAAAGGACATCACATCGGGAATTGCCGTGATGCTAATCGGTTTTAAGCAATAAAACAGGCTGAAAATGAGGGAGAAAGTCCTAAAGGCACTGATGCAGTTGTTCGCCATTATTATTGGTCCGCGAACCAACAATAAGAACGGACGGCAGATTATTGAGACTTTTCTCCACCAACAGTTACGCGAAAGCTCGGTTGAAGAGTATCTTGAGCTTTTCGACGGCTTTTATGCTCATTATCAACGAAAACAATCGGAAGAAGACAAAAAGGAGAAGAAACTTGCGCTCAACTCGGTGAAGGTTCTGAAAATCTGCACCCAGATAAACGAGGACCTCGACATCCGCCAGAAAATGGTGGTGATGATACGGCTGCTCGAGTTTATAAAATCGGGTACCGAGGTGTCGGAGCAGGAATTGGAATTTGTGCAGACGGTTTCGGAGAGCTTTTTCTTCTCGGCTGATAACTTCAACTTGCTTAAGGACTTTGTGCTGTCCGATGCCGACAACATCCCGGTTTCGCCGCGCATCTTGCTAATCGACGGGCAGAAAGCATCGTCGATTCCCGACATCAGGCACTTCTATCACGAAACGTTCAACGACAAGCTTTGGGTTCTCTATTTTGAGATGTCGAATATGTACCTGATTCGCAAGTTCGGCACCAACGAGCTGTACCTGAACGGCCAGATTGTGATTCCGGGTAACGTGTATGTGCTGAACCTGGGCGCGTCGTTGCGCGATGCCAAGATGAAGCCCATCTACTATTCCGACATTGTCAACTATTTCTTTGCTGACGAGATTGGCAACAAAATTCAGTTTGTGGCCAAAGATGTGGAGTATTATTTCAAGGGCGGTGTCAAAGGTCTAAACAGCATTAACATTGTTCAGGAGTCGGGCAGCCTTGTCGGCATAATGGGAGCCAGCGGCTCGGGCAAGACCACTCTGCTCAACGTGCTCAACGGCAGCTGCCGCCCGACGTCGGGAACGGTCACCATCAACGGCATCGACATTTACGATGACAAAAAGAAGGTTGAAGGTCTGATTGGCTATGTGTCGCAGGACGATTTGCTTGTTGAGGAACTGACTGTGTATCAGAATCTTCTGTTCAATGCTCGTCTCTGTTTCGACGATTTGAGCGATTTTCAGATTCGGTGCAAGGTGCTGAAAGTGCTCAAAAGCTTAGGCCTTTTCGATATAAAAGATATGGTGGTGGGCAGTCCGCTCAACAAAAAGATAAGCGGCGGACAGCGCAAGCGCCTCAACATCGCTCTGGAGCTGATTCGCGAGCCGGCCATTCTCTTTCTCGACGAGCCGACTTCGGGCTTGTCGTCGCGCGATTCGGAAAACATTATGGACATTTTGAAGGAGATGGCGCTGAAGGGCAAACTGGTGTTCACCGTTATACACCAACCGTCGTCCGACATCTTCAAAATGTTTGATAATCTGTATATTCTCGACAAAGGCGGCTATCTGATTTACGATGGCAATCCGGTCGATTCAATCATCTATTTCAAAACCAAGGTTCATCAGGCCAACTGGAACGACAGCGAGTGCCCCACCTGTGGTAACGTCAATCCCGAGCAGATTTTCAACATTGTTGAGTCGCAGATGCTCGACGAGTACGGCAACCTGACACCAGTGCGCCGCTTGCAACCCGAGGATTGGTTCCGCCACTTTCAGGAGTCGCGCAAAGAGTTGCCCGAGCCCGACGCAAAGTACGACGAGCTGCCCGCCAACGCCTCGAAAATTCCGGGCAAATTCAAGCAGTTCTGCGTGTTTGTGGAGCGCGACGTGCTCTCGAAAATCAGCAACCGGCAGTATATGGTGATAAACATTTTGGAGTCACCTGTGCTGGCGTTCCTTCTGGCGTTCCTCATCCGATATTTCAACGAGTCAACCGGCAACTACACGTTCTTCGGCAACGCGAATATCCCGGTTTACATTTTTATGGCGGTCATTGTGGCAATATTTATCGGGTTGTCGGTCAGTGCCGAAGAGATTGTCAAAGACCGGAAAATCCAGAAGCGCGAGCGGTTCTTGAACCTCAGCCGCACAAGCTATCTGTTCTCGAAAATGGCCATTCTGTTCGTCATTTCGGCCATTCAGGCGCTGATGTTTGTGGCCGTGGGCAACCTTGTTTTAGGCATCCACGGAATGTTCTTCTATTATTGGTTCGCACTTTTCAGCTCGTGGTTCTTCTCGTGCCTTCTAGGTCTGAACATTTCCGACAGCTTCGACACCGTTGTCACCATATATATATTGATACCGTTCCTGGTGATTCCTCAGCTGATTATGAGCGGTATAATTGTGCCGTTCGACAAGCTGAATCCAGTTATTTCAAATCCGGAGTCGATACCGGTTTATGGTGAGATTATTACGGCGCGGTGGGCATACGAGGCGCTGGCCGTGCAGCAGTTCAAAGAGAACGAATTTGAACGCGATTTCTATGAGTATAATAAAGTGTTGAGCCAGTGCGATTTCCGTAAGAATTACTGGATGAAGACCATCGAGAATAAGGTGACTTACTGCCGGCGCAACTACAACAATCCGTCGTGTCAGATTCGTGTGAAGAAGGAACTTGAGCTGCTGCGCAATGAGCTTTCGCTGCCGCTCGACGCAATGGGCTATTTCCAGTACGACAAGGTTGACCGCCTCTATCTGAACCGCGTCACACCTGAGATTTTCGACAATCTGGAGGCGTTCCTCGGCAAGCTGAAAACCTACTATTACAAGCAGTACAACCACGTCAACAATCAGAAGGACCTGCTTATAAACTCAATGCAGCGCACCGACGACGAGCGGGAGCGTTTTGTAGAGCGCAAACTCCGTTACAGCAACGAGAACTTGACGTCGTTTGTCCGTAATTCCACCTCGCTTGACCGCATCATCGAGTTCGAAGGCCGTCTCTACCAAAAGAGCGACCCCATCTATCTTGAACCCACGCATCCGTTCATCAAAGCGCACTTTTACGCGCCTTGCAAGAACCTTTTCGGGCGCCAGTTCCCCACATATTGGGTGAATATGATGGTTATTTGGTTCTTCTCGTTGGTGATGTACATCACGCTCAAATTCCGCTTGCTGCGAAAGGCGATAGAGTGGTTCTCGCGTTCAAAAATGTAACACCAAATGCGTGTTTATGTAAGCGATAGAAGCCTAAAGTGGCTTTAATCAATTAATTGGTCTGATTTAAAACGCTTCTGGCAAAAGCAAAAAAATCCCTACCACACGGCAAGGATTCTTTTATTATGTGAATAAAAGTGGTGTGTCTATTCCGACATTTCAACCATTTTGAACGGCACTTTTATGATAGACTGGTAGTCTTCGCCAGCCTCAAGCATATCTTCGTCGTCCTCCTCATAGTGCCAAAGAATCACCACTTCGCTACCGCTTTTGTAGATGGCCTCAAGTTTCTTGAATACATCGAGAATGCACTTCGAGCTACTTGTGTTGAAATACTCAAGTTTGATTGAAACTTCGGTCAGCGGAGCTGGCGACGACAGGTACTGCTCAAGCCAGTCAACCAAAGGCTTGTAAAATTCAACGGAGTTCTCCGGAATTGAACGACCTTTAATTTCGAGCTTTCCGTTAGCTTCAAAAGTTACGGTTGGTGTTTTTGGTGTTCCGATAATAGAAATAGGTTCCATTGTATAAAAATTATGGTTTATCAATTAAAAGTCACGTCTAAGGTAAAAAAATTATAATCATCACAGCATTTTATGAAATTATAATTCAGTTTATTTCCCGATTTCCTCGCCATATCAATCAGCCCGAGGCCGCCGCCGCCTTTCTCTGAGAATGTTTGGTTGTCCAAAATCTCCTTGTACATCTCTTTCTGACCATCTTTGTCGAGAGAGTTGATGTGCTCAATGTGGCCTTGGAGGAACGATTGCTGCTCGGGCACCACATAGTTGCCTGTGACAACGTGGTAGTGGTCGCCCCGTTTCGATAGCAGACAGACGCCCACCTTGCCGCAAAACTCATTGTTCTTTTCGCACGGAACAGTTGTGGCGTGGTGATAGAGGTTTTGCAGGCACTCGACTAACACATTATAAATCTTTTTTCTAATTGGTGTCGGCGTGTTTTCAAGCTGGCGCTCAATCACATCAAGCGATTGCGCAATCAGTTGGTCGGTGACCTCACCCTTGAAAAGGTAGATGACGTCATCGGCTGTTACCGTTTTATACCAATTGTTTATATCCAAAGACATAATATTGCCGTGTGTTTGCAAATATATAAAAACACAAACGAATTTGACAATCATTATTAAAGAGTTCGCCAAAATATCGACAATTTTTACGTTGCCGCGATTTGCACAAAAATAGTGCCAGTTTCGGACCTTCAAGCCTTTAATTCCTCAATCAATGATTGCGCCGCCAATCAGGTTGTCGCCTTGGTAGAAGACCACCGACTGTCCGGGCGAAACCGATTCAACTGGCTCCTGGAAATCGACTTTCACCTTGTTGTCGCTCACGGCGATGGTGGCCGGAATGCCCTTGCTGCGGTAGCGGACGCGGGCCGTAACCTCAATCGGCGTGGCGGGCGCTTCAATTTTGGTGAAATTATAGTCTGATGCGGTGAGCGACTGGCTCAAAAGGTCGTCGCGGGTGCCGAGGGTGACGGTGTTGTCGGCCGGATTGATGCGCGACACGTACATTGGCTGCCCCAGCGCTATTTCGAGCCCCTTCCGCTGGCCGATGGTGTAGTTCGGGTAGCCCTTGTGCCGCCCCAGAACGCGGCCGTCGGTGCTGATGAAGTTGCCCGGCCCGATGGCGGAATATTCGGGCGAGTTGTCGCGCAGAAAATTGCGGTAGTCGTTGTCGGTGACGAAGCAAATTTCTTGCGACTCGCGCTTCTGCGACAGTTTCGTGTAGCCGCGTTCGGCTGCCATCTGGCGAACCTGCAGTTTTGTGAGGTCGCCAAGCGGAAAAAGCGTGCGGCAGAGGTTCTCTGGGGTGAGTTGCCACAGAAAATACGACTGGTCTTTTGTTTGGTCGGCGCCTTTGCTGATGAAGTGTCGGCCGTTGCTGCAGCCGATGCGGGCATAGTGGCCGGTGGCAATCAGCTGGCAGCCGAGTTTGTCGGCAAGGTCGAGCAGGGCGCCCCATTTGATGAGCCGGTTGCAGACAACGCACGGGTTTGGCGTGCGGCCGTGCAGATACTCGCTGATGAAATTGCTGACCACCGTCTGGCGGAACAGTTCACGGATGTCGAGAATCTGGTGGTTGAATCCCAGGTTGTTGGCAATGCGCTTGGCCTCGAATATGGAATCGACTGTGCAGCAGCCGGTTTCGCGTTCCATACAGGCTTTCGAAATGCTGTCCCACGAGCGGAAAGTCACACCTTCGAGCTCGTAGCCTTGCTCGGTGAGCAGAATGGCGGCCATTGTGCTGTCGATGCCGCCGCTCATTGCCATTAATACTTTCTGCTTGCTCATTTTCAGCGCATTAGCCACGTTGGGTCGTTGATGTGCTCGGCGGGGTCATCGTAAATGCCTTTGCCCATATCTTCCTCAAGCTCGTTGATGGTTTTGTTCTGCTCGTCGGCAAGCTCTTTGCAGTAACCGTGCTTGTAAACGTATTGTTTCTGATAGTTGCCGCGCTCGTCGAAGATGAGCCACGAGCCTTCCATCAGGTCGTTCACGTATTTGCCTTTTTTGTGCAGCTTGCCATTGGCGTAGTACACTTTGCCCTCGCCGTTGAGCTTGCCGTGGTCGTAGTTCACATCAAACATCATCGGGCCGGAGGTGTAGTATTTCCGCCAGGGGCCGTGCTTTTCGCCGTCTTTCCACGTAACCTCCTCAATCTTAACGCGTTCCGATGTGTATTGAACGAAAAGCCCGTCTTTCACACCACGCTTATATGATTCCTGCAGGTAGAGAATACCATTGTCGGAATAATAAAGCCAGACGCTGTCTTTCTCGTGACCGTAGTATTTGCCTGTGGCACTGATTTTTCCACTGCGGTGATAGAATTTCGCACTGGCCGTCGAGCCATCGGCACTGTAATTGAGCACTGCGTAGAGGTTGCCGTAGCTGTTATATTTCTTGAATTCGCCAACAGGCTTGTCATCAACAAAATAGGCCTCGTATTTTGTTTTGCCGTTGCTGAACTTCGTAATCCAGTGGCCCTGTTTCATTCCGTTGATGTCGGTGTAGTTGAGCTTTGTATCGCCCTCTTGGCCAACATTTTGCGCCGTAGCCAGCACCGGGGAAACCATAAGAGCGAGTATTGCGATTTTGAATCTTTTCATAGCAATTTTTTTATGGTGTAAAAGTAGAATAATTTACGATTGCTGGGCGAGGCGTTTTTGTGTGATTATTAACATAAATCGGTGGCAAAAGGGGGCGTCGGCTGTTGGTTCAAGGCGGTGAATTGACAATTTTGGTAATTATCGGCATCGCCTTGAGCGGAAACTCTCCGAAAACCGGCTACTATTATATATAATAGGTGTAAAGTGCTGAAAAGTAGGCTCGAAAAATATTTTTTGAAAAAAACGATTTAGTTGTTGCTTACAATCATCTATTTCCTATATTTGCCAAACAATAATTTTAATTTACTGATTATAAAATATTTTTGTTATGACAAAAGCAGAACTTGTTAATGAAATCTCAAAGAACACAGGAATTGAGAAAGTAACAGTGTTGAAGGCCGTTGAGGCTTTTATGGACAGTGTAAAAACATCGTTGGTTAACGGTGACAATGTTTACCTGAGAGGTTTTGGTACCTTCGCTATCAAGAAAAGAGCTAAGAAAACCGCTCGTAACATCACCAAGAACACAACTATCGTTGTTCCGGAGCACTACATTCCTTCGTTCAAGCCGACTTCAGAGTTTGTTGACAACGTAAAGGCCAACGTTAAAAAGTAATTTTAGCCATTACGAAATGATAGGGGACGCCGCGGTGTCCCCTTTTTTTGTGTTTTTTTTCGGGGCGGAGCACCGCTGTTGCCGAATTTTGCTTTTATTTGCATTGTTTTAATAAGTCTATTAAATAAAACAATTAAATAACTCAATTATTTAAATGAAAGAAGGAACACATTATAGTTTGGGTGTGGACATTGGCTCCACAACGCTGAAAGTGGCGTTGCTCGACGAAAATGGTAAATTGGTATATACTGACTATCAGCGGCATAACGCGGCTATCAAGCAAACGGCCACCCACGTGGCAACTCGCATATTCAACCGCTACGGCGACTGCTGGCTGAACGTGGTGCTGACGGGCTCGGTGGGAATGGGTTACGCCGAAAGGCTCGGTCTGGCCTTTGTTCAAGAGGTGGTGGCCGCCGCCGAAACCATCAAAAGGCGCTATCCGAACGTCCGCACGTTTGTGGATATGGGCGGCGAGGACAGCAAGATGATTTTCTTTGAGGCCGGCAAGGTGCCCGACATCCGAATGAACGGCAGCTGCGCTGGCGGCACGGGCGCTTTCATCGACCAGACAGCCACACTGCTTGGCGTTGAGACAAACGAGCTGAACGCACTTGCCGAAAAGGCTGAAACAATCTATCCGATAGCATCGCGGTGCGGAGTGTTTTCAAAGACTGATATTCAAAACCTTATAAGCCGTAACGTCAGTCGTAACGATATTGCAGCTTCGGTGTTCAACGCTGTGGCAATGCAGGTGGTTGCATCGCTGGCGCGCGGAATGGACATTGAGCCGGATGTGTTTTTCTGCGGCGGTCCGTTCGCATTTTTGCCCGAGCTGAAAAAGCATTTCATCAACGTGCTCGGAATCACCGAAAAGGACTGCATTCTGCCAGAGAACGCGCAAGTGGTGCCGGCTCTGGGCTGCGCCTTATTGGCCAACAGTCTTGGCAAACGTCCGGTGCGATTGTCGGAGTTGATTTATATTCTGCGTTTTGCTTCTGATGACACACCTATCGACCTGACACACAGGCTTCAGCCATTGTTCACATCGGATGGTGAGTACAAGGAGTGGCTGGCACACAAAACCAACAAATTTGTGCCGCGCGCAAAGTTCGTTCCCGACCAGAAAACACGTTATTTCCTGGGCATCGACTCGGGCAGCACCACAACAAAAATAGTGCTCACAAACGAGGCTGGCGAGATAGTTTACACTGATTATCAGCGCAATCGCGGCGACAGTTTCAAAACCTTCGCCGAAGGGCTCAAACGTATGTACGACAGTGTGCCGGAACGCGAGAATATTGTCATTGGCGGAAGCTGCGCAACCGGGTACGGTGAGAATCTGCTGCGCACGGCCTTCAATCTCGATTACGGCATTGTTGAGACAATGGCGCATTTTGTGGCGGCACGGCACGTCAATCCGGAGGTGTCGTTTGTGCTTGACATCGGCGGACAGGATATGAAGGCCATTTTCATTGAAAACGGCTCGATTCGGCGGATTGAGATTAACGAGGCGTGCTCGTCAGGGTGCGGTTCGTTCATTGAGACGTTTGCCACTATGCTCGGCTATCAGGTTGATGAGTTCGCGCGGCTGTCGTGTATGGCCAAGCACCCGTGCGACCTGGGCACGCGCTGCACCGTGTTTATGAACTCGAAGGTGAAGCAGGCGATGCGCGAGGGCTCGGCCGTTGAGGATATTGCCGCCGGATTCAGTTATTCGGTGGTGAAAAACTGTCTGTTTAAAGTATTGAAACTTAAGAATATAAAAGAATTGGGCGATAGCATCGTGGTGCAGGGCGGAACATTCCGCAACCACTCAATTGTGCGGGCTCTCGAATTGCTGTCGGGATGCGAGGTGTCGTTTACCGACATTCCGGAGCTGATGGGTGCCTACGGCGCCGCGCTTCACGCTATTGAGATGAGTAAAGTTTAGAGTTTAAAGTTTAAAGTTTAGGGTTTAGGGTTTAGAATATAAAGACAACTATATTAAAATGCTGATTAATAAAGATATAAATCTCACCTCTCAACACTTACCTCTTACCTTTTAAAGAAATTAATATGTCAGATAAATCGCTTTCAGAATTGATAAACGCCAACACCTACGAGTCGGAATTTCAGACTTGTCAGGGCTGCGACAACCATTGCACGGTGAAACTGTTTCATTTTCAGAATGGTAACACATTTGCGTCGGGCAACAACTGCGAGAAGGTCTATTCAAACCATTCGGAGTCGGAGCGCAAGGGCGTGAATATGATGGTGGAGAAGTACAAGCTGCTTTTCCGTCAGCCTAAAGTGGAACCCATAGGGAAGCCGATGGGCGTGAAAATCGGCTTGCCGCGTGCTTTGGGAATGTTTGAGGACTACCCGTTCTGGTACACGCTGTTTTCGGCCTGCGGTTTCGAGGTGGTGCTGTCGGTCAACTCGAACAACAAAATATACGAGTCGGGATTGCGCACAATTATGGCCGACAACATCTGCTTCCCGGCAAAACTGATGCACGGCCACATCAACAATCTGATTGATTTGAAGGTGGACAGGATTTTCTATCCATACGTGGTGTACGAGCGGAAGGAAGACGAAAAGTCGAAGAACAGTTTCAACTGCCCGATTGTGTCGGCCTATTCCGATGTGATTAAAAGCTCGATGGATCCCGCGCACAAGCGTGGTGTGCCGTTCGACGCTCCGGTCATCACCTTCAACAGCGACGATTTGCTGGTGAACTCGTGCTGGGCCTACCTGAAGACTCTGGGCGTGAAGCGCGATGTGGCTCTGCGTGCCATTCAAATGGCTAAAGATGTGCAAACGGCTTATATACAAAAACTTACCGACCGCGCCAACGAGGTGCTCGAATTGGCCACCAAGGAAAACCGGATGGTGATTCTGCTGGCCGCCCGTCCGTATCACACCGACCCGATGATTGAACACAAAATATCGCAGGCCATCGCCTATATGGGCATTGATGTGATTACGGAGCACGTGGCCACAAAACTTGGCTCTAGCGTGTTTGAGGAGGTGAACGCCGTGAGCCAGTGGGCCTACCCGAACCGCATTTTCAAGGCCGCGTATTTCGCGGGCAAGTATCCGCGCAAGAATCTGCATTTTGTTGAGCTGACATCGTTTGGCTGCGGACCTGACGCGTTCATTCTTGATGAGGTGAACGCCATTCTGAAACGTTTCGGCAAGAACCTGACAATCTTGAAGATAGATGATGTGAACAACATCGGCTCGCTGAGGTTGAGAATCCGCTCGCTGGTGGAGTCGTGCAAGGCGGAGCTGGCGGCAGAGTCGAAAATCGACCGCAAGTTTGAGACAACCAAAATCTTTGAGAAGGAGGACCGCCGGCGGACAATCATCGCACCATATTTTGCCGAGGGATATTCGGAGTTTCTGCCATCGCTTTTCAAGCTGGCGGGCTACAATCTGGTGGTGCTCCCGACAGGCAATCAGGAGGCCGCCGAAACAGGTCTGCGATATGCAAACAACGACATCTGCTATCCGGCCACGATTGTTGTCGGAAGTATTATAAATGCCTTGCAGAGTGGTAAATACGACCTTGATAATACCGCTGTGATTATTACGCAGACGGGTGGTCAGTGCCGCGCCAGCAACTACTATTCGCTGATTAAGAACGCTATGGTGGCCGGCGGTTTTGCCAAAGTGCCGGTGCTCTCGTTGGCGACAGGCGCAGGCGTGAGCAACAGTCAGCCCGGCTTTGAAATCAACTGGCTGAAGGTGGCTAAAACGCTTGTCCACGCTATGCTCTACGCCGATTGCATAGCTAAAATGTACCATTCGGCGGCGGTGCGCGAGAAGATAAAAGGCAAGGCTTTCGAGCTGCGCAACCACTACATTGAGGCGGCGTTTCCATACGTCGAGGCGAAGGATCACAAGGGCTTGAAGCGGCTTCTGAAGCAGGCTGTGGCCGATTTCAGCAATGCCGTTGAAAAGAACAAACAGGTGCCGGTCATCGGTTTGGTGGGAGAGATTTACGTGAAATACAACGGCTTCAGCAACAAATTTGTGACTCAATGGCTGATTGAGCACGGCGTTGAGGTGGTGCCGCCGGCGCTCGTAACATTCTTCTCAACATCGTTTGTGAACAGCCACTACAACCGCAAATACAACATCAAGCACGAGTCGGGCTCGCTTTTGATGAGCGACGGCTTGCACGCGCTGTTGCTGAGCTGTATGCGGACATACGACCGCATCTGCCGCCCGTTCCCATATTACAGGCCGTTTGCCAGCATTTTTGAGATTGGCCGTTTGTCGGAAAAAGTGATAAATCCGGCCGCCGACTTTGGCGAGGGCTGGATGCTGCCCGGCGAGATTTGCCATCTGGCCGAGCACGGTGTGCAGAATGTGGTGAGCCTACAGCCGTTCGGGTGCATCGCCAATCACATCATTTCGAAAGGTATCGAAAAGAAAATCAAGCAGGTATATCCGCAGATGAGCCTTCTGTTCCTCGATTTCGACAGCAGCACATCGGAGGCCAACGTCTTCAACCGTCTGCATTTTATGGTTGAGAACTGCAAGGCGCAGATGGAGGAGGAGAGTAGGAACAAGGCGGCTGCCGCAGTGTGATTCAATGTGTAACAATGCAAAAATGAAACACAATGGCTAAAGAACAAAATCTTGAGATTCAGATACTTCAGGCGGCTGAGGAACTCTTTTTGAACAACGGGTTCGCCGGTACGTCAACAACCGACATCGCCAAACGCGTGGGGTGTAACCAGGCGCTTGTCCACTACTATTTCCGCACCAAGGAAAACCTTTTCCTTCAGGTGTTTATGGCCAAACTCGATATGATTTTGAAAACGTTGCAGCAGCCTCTGCTCAATCAGGATGCCGATTTTTTCGACAAGTTGCGCAATGTCATCGGTGCCTATTACGATTTTCTGGCCAACTACACGCGTCTGCCGTTTTTTGTCATCAACGAGATGCTGGGCAATAAGGACCGCTTGACGCTTGTGTATGAGCATTTTATGAACAACACTATGCGCAATAATGTTTTCGGCATTATTGACACTGTGGTGCAGGCCGAGGTGCGCAAACACACAATCCGCCCCATCGACACGGTGAATTTCATACTCGATGTGGTGTCGCTCACGGTGTTCAATTTCATTGCTCTACCAATTTATTGCGATGTTTCTGGCTGCACCGACGATGAGAAACAACATTTTTTGAAACTTCGTAAAGATGAGATTATCACGTTGGTAATCAATGGTATTAAGAATGTAGGAAACTGAAACGGCTTTTGCAATGCAATATATTGTAATAGAGGGAAATATTGGTGCCGGAAAAACCACACTGGCCGGGATGCTGGCCAGCGATTGCAACGCGCGGCTGGTGCTTGAGCAGTTTGCCGACAATCCGTTTCTGCCTAAATTCTACAGCGAGCCCGACCGCTACAGCTTTCCGCTTGAACTTGCATTTCTGGCCGAGCGCTACCGCCAGCTCAACACCAATGTCTATCAGCCCGAGTTGTTCAACTCAGTCACAATTGCCGACTATTATTTTGTTAAGTCACTGATATTCGCGCGAATAACGCTCCACGGCGATGAGTTTGCGCTATACCGGCAGTTGTTCGACATCATTATGCAGCGGTTGCCGTTGCCGTCGCTCTACGTCTATCTGCACTCGCCGGTTGAGCGTTTGCTGCGCAACATCGTCACCCGCGGCCGCGATTATGAGCAAAATATCACAGCTAACTATCTGGCTGATATTCAGCAGAGTTACCTGGCATATTTCAAAACCGCCGATAAATTTCCGATTGTGGTGATTGACACATCAAAACTCGATTTTGTGCATAACAAAACTGACTACGAGTATCTGAAACGGTTGATTGTCGGACAATCGTATCCGAATGGAGTAACTTATTTGTAGCAAATTATTTACGGCCAGTTACGCCCGCTTTATTTGTCGGCTTTGAATGCGAAAACCGACATCAGCACATAGATTAGAATGATGGCCGGAATGGCGGCAAACTGCATCAGTATAATCAGCACAAGGCTGATTGCCAGAAAGATGTAGCGGATTTGGTTGCCACGGAACCCCCACGTCTTGAATTTGAGCGAGAAGAGCGGCAGCTCGCAGACAAGCAGGAACGACATTACCAATGCTAATGGAATAAGTACTTGTGGCACAATAACGTAGTTGGCAAACAAGCCGTCGGCGTTGTATTTCAGAATGAACGGCATTGAGGCCCAAACCATTGCGTTGGCCGGTGTTGGCAGGCCGATGAATTTGTCGGTCTGGCGCTCGTCGAGGTTGAATTTGGCCAGCCGCAGAGCTGAGAAGGCAGCCATAATAAACGGCAGAAGGCAGAGTACCATAGTGCGCACCGGCAGTTGCGAAAGAGCCGTGCCATCGGGGTTAAGCGCCTGGCTCACAAGCACGAATGCAATTGCAGATGGAGCCACACCAAAACTGATGTCGTCGGCAAGCGAGTCGAGTTCCTTGCCAATGGCCGAGCTCACTTTGAGAAGGCGGGCCGCCATACCGTCGAAAAAGTCGAAAACGGCGGCAAGCAGAATGAAGAATCCTGCGGCTGTGAGATTTCCGGTAAATGCGAATGTTATGGAAAGACATCCCGATAAGGCATTCAGCAATGTGATGGTGTTCGGGATGAAGGAAACTATTTTGTTCTGTGCCATTGCCAAGATGTTTTTAAAACGTGCGGCAAATGTAGTATTATTTTTGGTTGAGGGTGTTGGGAAAGGGTACAAGTGGACGCAACTCGCTTAAATGTTTTTTTGTTGCAAAAATCTTACACCAATTGTAAGCGAATAATGCTATTAACGGCACGTGTTTTTCCGTCACATCACAACAAAAAAACAACTATAAGGTTAAAATATTGTTTATTAGTAATATGGTTGTTAAGATGAGTGAGTTGTTATATTTGCAAGATGATATTATTGTTATAATATTGCATCAGCAAAATCGGAACACGATAGCTAATTGTTAAACTAACTAAACAAATAACAGAAATGAAAAAAAGCATTCTTTTAATCGGTGTTGCGGCTCTCGCATTTGGAGCGTGCAACGACAAAGAAAAAACTCACGAACTGAATGGTGATGAAAAAGTGATGGACATCGCGGCTATCAGTGGATGCGTGCAAAAAGGACCGTTCATCAACGGAACATCGGTCCGCGTGGCCGAGCTGAACTCCGACTTGCAGCAAACCGGCAAAAGTTTTGAAACGCAAGTGGCTGACAACAGCGGAACCTTTGAGTTTAAAAATCTTGGATTGCTATCGCAATACGTTGAGTTGCAGGCTAATGGCTACTACTTCAACGAGGTTGAGGGCGATGTGTCGGAATCGCAGTTGACGCTTCGCGCACTCACCGACTTATCCGACAAATTCAGCAACACCACATCAAACATCAACGTGCTCACAACCTTGGCGAGTGCCCGCGTTGAGTATCTCTTATCGGGTGGCTCATCGTTTTATGAAGCTAAAAATCAGGCTCAGGCCGAGGTGCTAAACATATTCAATATCGACAGCTATTTAAACTGGACTGCAAATTTCGAAAATATGAGCATTGCTAACAACAATCCTGGTGACAGACAGCTTCTGGCAGTGTCGGCAATTCTGCAAGGCAAATTGTCGGCTGGAGCGTTATCTGAACTCATTGCCGACATCAGCTCCGACATCCGCACCGATGGCAAACTCGACAACCCCAAATTAGGCGCAAAGTTGAAAGGGAACGCAATGGCTTTGGATGTTGATGAGGTGAAAGCTAATGTTGCCGCACGCTACAATGAACTTGGTATAGAGGCCAATGTGCCCGATTTTGGAGAGTATGTCAATAACTTCATCGCTAAAACGTCATTTGAATTGCAATCGTCGCTCACATACCCGGCCAAGGGCGAGTTTGGCAAGAACCTTTTAGCCATCAACGACACGGCTTGTATGTATGGCGAGTATTCGATGGCTGTGAAAGTTCCGAGCGGTGTTGACCTCGATATTAAAGTCAGCTCACCGATGAGATGCTGGGAGTTTGAGAGTCTGCCAGGTGTTAATTATTCGACTTGGAACGAGGCCGACCATTCGCGCCATTTCAAATATAGTGGCTCGTGCAATGTTGACATCCATTTTGCTCTGAACAAAGTGGACAGAAGTTCGATTTACGACAAAATCGAGAAACGGGTAATAAAAGAGTTTGTGAACAACCGGGTCAAGTTCGAGGTTTTTGAAAACGGAGCGCTGACTATGGTCAAGGAGTTCACCATTCTTCAGGAGGAGACCTGTACTGAGGATTTCACAAAAGACGAGAATTATCCGATGCCGCCAGTCCCGGCAGAGTAGGAACTGAATAATTGTTGCTTTCTAATCGGCAGGTGCCTTTCTTTTTGGGTGCCTGCTGTTTTTATTTTTCATTTTCGACCCACAAAATCGCTACCATCTTCCCTTAATCTTTCCTTAATGATGGCTTAATGATGGCTTAATGATAAACCTTCAATTTTACCCTTACATCAGGTTTGTGTTTTCAGTTTGTGTTTGCGTTATGGCTGCCGTTTCAGTTATTCGCCCCACGGCCTTGTCAATTCGCCAAAAAACATCGCGCCCACATTGCCAAATGCTTAAATTTGTTTGCTTTTATGGCGATTAGATTTGATGAGGCGATTTTTCGGCATACTGTTTACCTTGCTTGCTGCGATGTCAGTCTTAACAGCTGATGCCCAGCAGTTTACAAATAGTTGGGTGAATTTCAGCCAGGACTACTACCGGCTGTCGATTCCGCGCACTGGCGTTTATCGCGTCACGCGCACGCAGCTTGAGTCTGCCGGAGTGCCCATTGGTAAGTTCAATCAGCAGAACATTCAGCTGTTCCAGAACGGCCGGGCGCTGCCTTGCCACATTGCCAGCTCACGTCAGGGTTTGGTCGATTACATTGAGTTTTTTGCCGAGGGAAACGATGGATGGTTCGATGTGGATATGTATGACAAGCCTGAAAATCAGACAAATCCGCATTACAGCCTGATAACTGACACCGCCGCAGTTTTTCTGACTTGGAACAGCAGCTTCTCCAATCTGCGTTTTCAGGAGTACGGCTCGCAGGGAGCGTCGAGCTACAGTCAGGCCGCCTATTGCATCATCGACACTGTGGTTCAGTACGTTGGCACCTATCTGGGCGGCGAGGAGAACTGCCGCTACACCGATGCCGAGGGCTGGTTCGACGGTACTGCTCTGGCGCTTGGCAAAGAGGTGGCAAAAACGGTGCCGACGCCCGCAGTCAGCAGGATTGACGGGTTGAAAGCCCGCGTTACGCTTGCGCTGGCCACCTATTCATCGAACGGCCACCACATCCGCGTCAGCGGGCCGGGCATCAGCGTCGACACCATTTTCTACGGCCTGCACACAGTGAAGCGCACGGCAAAGGTGGCGGCCTCGCAATTGTCGCAGAGCAACAAATACACGTTCTCAAGCATCGACGACATCAGCGCCAAAACCGACTATTCGCGCGTGTCGTTCATCGAGATAGAATACCCGTCGGAATTCAATTTCAAAGGGCGTAACCAGCAGGTTTTCAGGCTTCCGCCGAGCGATGTGACGCAACGCATCGCGATAAGCGGAATGGATTTCTCGGGCAGCCCCGTGCTTTACGATGTCAGCCGGAACCTGCGCGTGCAGATGATTGTGGAGGGCGGCACAGCCACGGCTCTGATTGAGGCTCACCGCGACACCATCAAACTGGTTGTGGCCACGCAGAAGGCGATTGGAAAAAGCCCGTGGATTTCGCACGCCCCAATGACCAACCACGCTGTTGCCGGCAAGCGGATGTTGATGATTTCGAACCGCCAGCTGATGGGCAAGGCTCGTGAGTATGCCGCTTATCGCGATGCCTATCTTGTTGATATTGATGAGATTTACAATCAGTTTGGCTACGGGCTCCGCAAGCACCCGATGGCCATTCGCCGTTTTGTGGAGTACGTCACGGCCAAGTGGAGCGTGAAGCCGCAGTATCTGTTCATTTTGGGCAAGGCTGTGAACGCGGTCGATTCGCGCCGCAACGCCACGGGCTATTCGCAGTGCTTTGTGCCATCAATGGGCTATCCGGCCTCCGACGCCCTGCTATCGGCCTACACCAACGGCTCGGGCGACGCTCCGTCGCTGGCTACCGGTCGTCTGGCGGCGTTGAGCGTCACGCAAGTGGAAAACTATTTTGCCAAGGTTAAGGAGTTTGAAAGCAACAAGCCCGCCGACTGGATGAAGCGCGTGATACATTTTGTTGGCGGCAGCAAGGCCAGCGAGCAGCGCGAAATTGGCGGCTATATGGCTGAATACGAAAGAATTATTGAGGACACTCTGTTCGGCGGAAGCGTCTCAACTTTCCGCAAGCTGACATCCGACCCAATATCGACATCGAAAAACGACAGCGTGAAGCTGCTCATCAACGGCGGTGTGAGCCTGATGACATTCTTCGGCCACGGCTCCACCTCAAGCGGCTTCGACCGCGATGTTGACGTGCCGGCCAACTACAAAAACCAGGGCAAATATCCGCTCATTCTGTCAAACTCGTGCTACACAGGCAACATCCACGCCACCTACCAGTCATCGGCGAGCGAGGAGTGGGTGCTGGCCAAACAGCGCGGCGCCATCGGCCTGATTGCAATGGTGAACGAGGGCGTGCCTTACTACCTTGACAAATTCTCGTCGCGGTTCTACAGCCAGATAGCCAACTATTGCTATGGCGAGCCCATTGGCAAGGCGCTGCGGATGTCGCAGGTGTTGATGGCCGGCAGTTCCAACCGGCTCATAATCGGCACTTTGCAGCAGATGTCGCTCCACGGCGACCCGTGCATTGTGCTCAACAGCGCACCAAAGCCCGATTTACGGATTGAAGCCGCCAATGTGTGGTTTTCGCCGTCGCTGCTCACCACGGCCGTCGATTCGTTCACGGTGAATGTGGCTCTGCGCAACGCCGGGCGGTCGGTAACCACCGATTTTGTGGTTGAGTTGCAGCACTTTTTCGCCAATGGCGGCAGCGAAGTGATTGCACGCCAGGTGCTTGGCCTCAAATATCGCGACACGCTGCGTATCCGCCTGCCGATGGACCGCGTGAGCTGTCCAGGCCTTAACCGTTTCATTATCAGGCTCGACGCGATGGAACAGATTGCCGAAACCGACGAGCAGAACAACTCGGTTGAGGTGACGGCTTTTGTGCAGTCGCTCGATATGGTGCCGGTTCTGCCGCATAATTACAGCCTTGTCAACGCTGTGCCAAAGGTTTTGAAGGCATCGGTTTTTGAGGCCGAGCCGAAGTTGCAGACTTGTGAGTTTCAGATAGATACAACCGAACGGTTCAACAGCCGCCGCCTCTCGTCGCAGTTTGTGGAGAACCGTGGCGGGGTGGTGGAGTGCAACCCCACGGCCGCCATCGACACCGGCCGGGCTTTCTATTGGCGGGTCCGCGGAGGCGAGTCCGACGACTACAGTTCGGCGCAGTCGTTTGTGGTCCGCTCGGGGCAGACGGGCTGGGAGCAGTCGCATTTTGAGCAGCTCGACGACAACGAGTTCCTGCACATCAAGCCCGACAACGCCAGCTGCAAGTTCGAATTTGCCAATGCCGCCCGCTCAATACGCTGCCACAATTTCGGGTCGCCCAATTCGAGCAATTTTATGAAAATCGGGTTCGAGATGGACGGATTTTTCGGCCTGTCGTCGTGCGGCGCGTATAACGCTCTTCTGATGGTGGTTGTCGATTCGTTCAGCCTCATTCCGTGGCAGTCTGACCGCGGCAGTTACGGCCAGTCGAACTACCCGCGCTGCTCGTCCGCCGACTTCGAGAACTACTTCATTTTCTACCTTTGGAATGTCGATACCGGCCTCGACTCGCTCATCTCGATGGTTGAGAACCACGTGCCCGACGGCAACTACATACTCATTTACTCGTTCATCTCGGGGCGCTTCCAGCAATGGCCCGAGCGGGCTTACGAGGCTTTTGAGCGATGGGGCTCGACGCAGATTCGCACCGTGAACAGCTCGGTGCCCTACATTTTCTTTACCCACAAGGGCCATCCCGAAGAGGCTGATGAGGTTATAGGCAAATCGGCAACCGATATCATCGATTTCGACCGCACGCTATACAACAATTTCAACCACGGCACCATTACAAGCCCGCCAATCGGGCCGTCGAGGCAGTGGCAACGACTTGAGTGGCAGTGCGATACAACTGACTGCGCACCGGGCACCGAGGCGTTTGTGAGAGTTGTCGGGCTCGACACTCTTGGCGGCTCGCACGTGCTAATCGACAAACTCACAGCCCGTCGCACCTCGCTCTCGGGCATCGATGCCAAGCGGTATCCGCAGCTCCAGTTGCAGATGCAAACCCAAAACGACATCAACCGGGTGCCGGCGCAACTCAAAATGTGGCGCGTGCTCTACTCGCCATATACCGATTTGGCCATCAACACCAGCCACGGCTGGCTTTTCAACTCCGACACCCTGCGCGAGGGCGATCGCGGCACGGTGGTGCTGGCCTACGAGAACATCGGGCAGCAGCCGTCGGACAGCCTGCTGGTTCATTATTGGATTCAGACTGCCACCAACCGCATTGTCGATATTGGCTATCAGCGTCTGGCTCCGTTGCGGCCTGGCGGATATGTGGTTGGTACTGTGCAGTTTGAAACCCTCGGACTCGACGCCGATAATGTTTTCTGTGCCGAGCTGAATCCCGTTCCGCCGGGCGGGAAAAACTACGACCAGCAGGAGCAGACTCACTTTAACAACTTCGCCAACAAGCAGTTCCACGTTCTGCGCGATGTGGTGAATCCTCTGCTCGACGTCACCTTCGACGGCCGCCACATTGCCAACGGCGACATTGTGTCGTCGCGTCCGTCCATTGCCATCAGCGTGACCGACGCCAACCGTTTTCTGGCCGTGACCGACACCAACTCAATAGCCGTTTATATTACCGATTTGGCCACCGGCATCGAGAGCCGCGTTGAGCTTGTTGACAACCCAGATGTGACCTTTACGCCCGGAACGCTCGCCCGGAATCGCGCCAGCATTGTTTTGCAGATGCCGTTTGGCGAGGGCGACTATCAGCTGCGTGTCCGTGCGCACGATGCCTCGGGCAACGAGTCGGGCGACAGCGACTATACCATCGCTTTCCGCATTGTTGAGGAAAACATTTTCACCGATATGGTGGCGTTCCCCAATCCGTTCAGCTCGTCGGTGCGGTTTGCCTTTGAGCTTGGCGGCTCCGAGCTGCCCGACGAGTTCCGCATCGACATCTACAACCCGGCCGGCACAATTGTCAAAACCCTGACGGCGGCCGATTTTGGCGGTCTGCACTTCGGTCTGAACGTGTCGTCGGTGTGGAACGGAACCTACGCCAATGGCGCATTGCTGCCGGCTGGCATCTATTTCTACAAGGTGCGCGTAGCCTTGCGAGGCGAGCAACTGCCGATACGCAACTTCAGCGGCCGCGCACCCGCTTTGAACAATGGAGTTGGGAGGTTGGTGATAATCAGATAAAGAAAAATCGGATTTATTCCTCGTTCGGCAGCGGGAACGACACAAAGAACGACGTGCCTTTGCCCTCTTTCGAGTAGAACCAGATGGCGCCGCCGGCGTCCTCCACAATGTTTTTTACAATGGCCAGGCCCAGGCCGGTTCCGCTTGTTTTGGTGGTGAAGTTGGGCTGGAACAGCTTCTTCTCGGTTTCGGGCGAGATGCCGGTGCCGTTGTCGCATACCTCAACCACGGCGCGGCCTTTGAAGCAGCGCAGCGATATGTCGATGTGGCCCTTGCGTTTCTTTGGAATGGCTTGTATGGCGTTCTTAATCAGATTGTTGAACACCTGCAGCATCCGTTCGTTGTCGGCCATAATGGTAACGGTGCGGCCGGCCGGCTCAGAGAAATTGATTTTTGTGGTTGTTGTGTCGCGGAACAACTCCACGCTCTGGTTGATGCGCTCGTTGAGGTTCACCAGCTCAATGCGGCCCTCGGGCATACGTGCAAACTGCGAGAATTCCGACGCTATCGACGACAGGCTGTCGATTTGTTCGATGAGCGTGCGCGCCGTGTTCTCGAACCGCTCGTTGAAATCGGGGTCACCGTTGCGCTGCGACCGCTCCAGCAGCTGAACGCTCAGTTTCATCGGCGTGAGCGGGTTCTTGATTTCGTGCGCCACCTGCCGGGCCATCTCGCGCCAGGCGCTCTCGCGTTCCGATTTGGCAATCCTCGTGGCGCTGATGCTCAGCTCCTCAAGCATCAGGTTGTACTCGTTCACAAGCTCGGCAATTTCGTCATCGCCCTTATACTCAACGCGTTGGTTGCTCTTGCCAAGGTCGATGCTGCGGATTCGCTCCTGAACATCGACAATTGGTTTTGTGATGCGCTTCGACAGGAAGATGGCGATTATCACACTCAGTACCACCAACACTACATAGATGTTGATTACGGCCACAGAGACGCTCGTAAGCTCTTGTCGCAGAGGTGTTTGCTTGATAAAATACGGTAGGTTGATGTAGGCCAGCGGCTTGTTGCGCGAGTTGATGAACGGCACGTAGGCCGAGTAGTAGCTCATTCGCCCGATGTTCTCCTTTTGAAGGAATCGCGATTTTTTGTTCATCTCCAGCTCGCGGAAGGCAGTGGCGTTCATCTTCTCGCTGGTCAGCTTGCGCGAGTAAAGCTCACGGCGCGATGTTGCAATCAGGTTGCCCGTCTGGTCGTAGAGGTTGATGTCGGTGAGCAGAGTGTTCGATATCGACGCCATAAGCGAGTTCAGCTCGTCGGCGGGTATCTTCTTGATATCGTTGATGTTGCTGTAGCGTTGCTCAATCTCCATCAGCGCCGACTGCACCTTGCTCGACATAATCTCGTTCTGCGACCGTTTGTAGTGGTCGATGGTGTAGTAAACCACGCCGCCCGCCACCGAGATGGTCGAGAGAATCAGAATCGACAGAATTGAAAACAGCACCTTGTTCTGGATTGTGAACCTGATGTCGAACATTTTGGTGTACGGGTTGCCGAGCGCCAGAAGCAATGTGGTGATTATCAGGAAGAAAATGAACATATAGGTGAACGAAATCAGAATGTTGAAGGCGGTGATTGCCGGCGTGCTGACAATGACGCTGATGTCGCCCGAGTTGAACATCACGTGGTCGTAGCGCTCCATTCTGAAGTGGCTGAACTCGCCGTCGTTCTGGCCGTACACCTGATTATCGAAAGCGTAGGGGAAGGTGCCCGAGTGAGCCGTAAGCCTTCCGTTCTGGTATTTTGCGTAGTTGATGTGCTGTTTGTAGCGGTCGGTGCGGAGCGGTTTTTCGAGCAGCAGCTCGGGGTAGCCCAGCACCTCGTAGTTGGTTTTGGGCGAGAGGCTGAAAAACAGCGTTGTTGAGGCGCCGGAGCGTTTTGGCACGGTGAGGCGGATAATGTAGCTTGTTTCCTCAGCCGCGTTTTTGATGCTGAAAAGCCCGGCAACCTTTGTCTGCGAGCCGTAGCGGCGCAGGTATCGGTTGTAATACTGATGGCAGTTCTGCTGGTTTGGGTCGGAGCCGAAGCTCAGCTCGTCGTGCGATGTGCAGACGTCGAGGCTGAAGTTGTAGCGGCTCAGGTAACCGTTAAAATATTGATTCTGAATGTATCGGCACAAATAGTCGTAGTCGTAGCTCACCCCCGACAGAATATCGATTATCTGCCCGTCGGCTTTTATGTCATCAATAATGTCGGCAATCACCACCTCGGCGGCCGGGTCCTGCATTTGCGAGAGGTTCACGCACATCATCTCGCTCTCCTCGGTCTGGCGCCTTTCGGTCTCAATGAGTGTGAAAATGGTCATATACCACGCCATCAGGCCGATAACAGCCACAGTTGATGCGTAGTTGACGCGGTTGACTGAACGCAGGAATAGCCATAACTCGGTGAGTATCAAGAAAGAAAGGCACATTTGCACGTAAGGCGCGCTGGGAAAGTGGAACAGCAGCAGTGCCGATGCGGCTGCCGTGATTGGCACGATAATGAGTGTTGCCCACCAGAAACTGAACGTTTTCAGCAGCTGGATGATGGCCTTGTCGAGCAAAAGCAGAAATCCCACAAGTGCCAGAACCAAAATCAGATAGCCTAACAATCCGTAGATGTCGAGGTTGGTAATCTCATAAATGCCGAATGGGAAGCTGGAGTCGTGAATCAGCACGTTGAGCGTGTAGGTGAGGAAGGCGTAATAGACCATCAGCACCACCACCCAAATGGCCGACAGAAGAATGCGGCGGAAGGGGCTGAAGCGGTCGAGCCGTTGAAGGTGCACCTTGAACGAATAGACGAAAATCAGGTAAACCAGCATCACAACGCTTATCAGCATATCGCCAAGCGACGGGAAAACCACCGATGCGGCAAAGTGCTGCGGCGAGAATATGGATAAATGCGTGTAGAGCTCCTGCGGGAAAAAAATCTGTATTCCGATGCGTACCGTAATGGCCACAAAGGTGATTATGAAGAATTTGCGATTGCTCAGCCGGTTCTTCCTGATGCCTTTCTGGGCGTAGAGCATCAGCAGCACCAGAGCCAGCATCAGTAGTGGGAATGCCACGCTGCGCCGTTGCTCAATGTTGTCAACGTTGTCGAAGTTGAACGAGAACAGATAGTTGCCGTCGGAACTGTAGATGGCGTTCTCCGATGTTTTGTCGTCGGTTGTGAGGCTCAGGCTGCTTGTGATGTCGAACGACGGGTGCAGCTCGTTTTTCAGGAACTCGTTCTCGTAGGTGAAGTCCATTTTCACCACAATGGCGCTCACCACCGTCTGCCGTTTGTTGGTTTTGTAGTGTGGAATCACGCAGGCGTTGCCGGTGTTCACAAATGGCGTTTTGTACCAGAGCGTGCCCTCGGGAATGGCGATGGAGTTGTTGGTCCAATAGACGAGATTCCGCCCCGAGTACACATATAATATAATACCGTAGCGGTCGAATAGCCGGTCGGGCTTGTGCTCGGCGCTGTTGGCGAATTCCGGCAGGCGGTCGCTTTGCGCGTATTCAAAAAGCGTGTCGGCAAGCTGTTCGGCCAAAAGGTCCTTCTCGTGCAGACTTTGTATGAATTTCTGCCGCTCGGGCTCAATTATCTTTGCGCTGCGGTCGGTGTTCAGAATCTTCAAACCCACCACAAAGCAGATTATTGCGTAGATGAGTAACCGGTGGCGGGCAAGGAAGTGCATCTTGAGGTTTAGGAGTTATAAGTTTTCGAAGTTTTAAGTTAAAGGTTTAGAGGTAAGTGTTTGGAATTTAATGCTTAACAGGTTGAACAAGTTGAATCTTTACACTTTACTCATTAATCATTACTCTTTATTCTTTCTGCAGCGTAAGTTATTGTTTATAGTTATCGTTTAAATATGGTGGTACGGTTCGCCTTTCAGTATTGTATGGCATCGGTACAATTGTTCAACAAACAATAATCGAACCAATTGGTGCGGAAAAGTGAGTTTTGAGAGCGAAATTTTTGCGTTTGCCCGAGAGTACACATCTTCCGAGAATCCGTAGGGGCCTCCAATCACAAAAACCAGCCGCTTGTGGCCTTGCGCAAACACGCCGCCCATCCATTCGGCCATACCAACCGATGTCAGCTCGCGACCGCGCTCATCGAGCAGCACCACGTAGTCGCCTTGTTCCAACTGCTTCAGAATCAGCTCGCCTTCCTTGCCGCGCTGCACAGCCTCGCTCATATTTTTCGAATTGCGGATGTCGGGCAGAGCCGTAAACTCAAACGGCGTGTAGCGCACAATCCGCTGGCAATATTTGCTGATGCCGGTGTTCAGATATTCATCGTCGGTCTTGCCGATGGCGTAGAGAATGGTTTTCATATTGTTACGAATATTTCCGTTCCAAATTTAAGGCAAACTTTGTGCCATTCAAAAGCAAACCAAAACAATTCAAATTGCCTTCGCGCATTCAGTTTCAATCATTCAATTAATGATTACATTTGCACCAATGTCAATAAAAATGAATCGGAGATTTGTTTCGGCACGAAAAGCAATTGTTGCCGCAGTGTTTGTGATTGCCACATCGCTTTGCGGCACAAAAAGTTATGCGCAGGAGATTGTGGTCGATTCGGTTGTGTGCGGCATCACCAATATGATCGCCGTGGGCAATGCCGACTCGCTGGCCACCTTTTTCAATCAGCGCGTCGAGCTGTCTCTGCCCGACTACTCGCTTGTTAGCAGCCGCAATCAGGCAAGAATGATTCTGCGGCAGTTTTTCGCCCAAAACACCCCGACAGAATTCAATGTTTTGGCGCAGAATGAGGGACAGAACGGTTATTTTGTTAGCGGAATGCTCAACAGTGGCGATACGCGCTACCGCGTCAGTTTTCTGACCAAAGAGCAGTCGAATCAACAAGTTGTATATCAATTTACTATAGAATAATATGGACAATCAGGAGTACATAAAAGACTTTATCGCCCGCGCCATTCGTGAGGATGTGGGCGACGGCGACCACACATCGCTCAGTTGCATTCCGCCCGAGCAGATTGGAAAAGCGCAATTGCTTGTAAAACAAGACGGTATTCTGGCCGGCGTTGAGGTTGCGCGAATGGTTTTCGAAACCTTCGACAAAGATTTGAAAATGACCACTTTCATCGCCGATGGCACGCCTGTTAAGAAGGGTGATGTGGCCTTTGTGGTTGAGGGGCGCGAGCTCTCAATCTTGCAAACCGAGCGTCTTGTGCTCAACTTTATGCAGCGTATGAGCGGAATCGCCACTCAGACAAGCCATTACGTTGAGCTTGTGAAGGGGCTTCACACCAAAATTCTCGACACCCGCAAGACCACACCGGGAATGCGCGTTTTCGAGAAAATGGCAGTTGTGATGGGCGGCGGACAGAACCACCGCATCGGTCTCTACGATATGATTCTCATCAAAGACAACCACATCGACTATGCCGGCGGCATTCCGCAGGCCATCAACCGGGCCAAAGACTACCTGAAAGCCAAGGGCAAGAACCTGAAGATTGAGGTTGAGGCCCGCTCGTTCGACGAGATAAAACAGATTATGGAAATCGGCGGCATCGACCGCATTATGATAGACAACTTCTCGATTGCCGACACCAAGAAGGCCGTTGAGATGATTGGCGGCAAATACGAAACCGAGGCTTCGGGCGGCATCACCGATGCCAATCTGCGCGATTATGCTGCAACCGGAGTCGATTTTATTTCGGTTGGCGCGCTTACTCACCAAATTCGTAGTCTCGATTTGAGTTTGAAAGCTGTAAAGTAATGAAGTTTAAGAAGATAATTGATAATTGGAAGGCGCGGCTCAATGTCGTTCTCGAATGGACCAAACGCCATACCGTACCTGGTTTCGGCCGTCTGTCGATTTTCGAGGTGGGCTCGTTTTTCGTCAAGGGTATGTCGAACGGCACATTGGGCATCCGTGCGGCTTCCATTGCTTTCAATTTCTTCTTGGCGGTGTTCCCGGGCTTGCTGTTCCTGTCCACGCTTATCCCTTACATCCCGATTCCAAATTTCCAAACCGAGCTGATGGATTTGCTTGAGCAGCTCATTCCGTCCGACACGTTCGAGACCATAGAGGAAACGCTTGCCGACATTGTGATGTATCCGCGAAGTGGCTTGTTGTCAATAGGTTGCATCACCACCATCATCATCGTGTCGAATGGTGTGACGGCCGTCATCCGCGCCTTCAATTCATCAATCAACGTTCACGAAACGCGCTCGTTTGTCAATCTGCGGGTGTCGTCGCTCATTATGGTTGGGCTCATAACCGTGCTTTTGGCTACCGCCATTGCGTTGCTCATTTTCGGCCGCACAATTTTGGCCTATCTCATCGCCAAACGCATACTTTTCGGCACCTTCTCAACCGTGATGTTCTATGTGGTTCAGTGGCTTATAATACTGTCGCTCTGCATTGTAAGCGTGTCGGTGATTTATTATTTCGCACCTGCCAAACGCACTCATATGGGCTTTATTTCGACAGGTTCGGTGATGGCCACGATGCTTTTGCTGGCCACTTCGGCAGGTTTCGGTTATTATTTGGCTAACTTTAGCAATTACAATGCGTTATATGGTTCAATAGGCACGCTTATCGCGATACTCGTCTGGCTCAACATCAATTCCAATATTCTGCTTTTGGGCTTCGAACTGAACTTGAGTATTCAGGCGGCGCACGAGAATAATCGCGCTGCACTGCCGCAAACCGCTAATTCGTAAACAATAATTATTTAAAAGATATTCAGAAGATTATGAAAAGAGTTAAACTGGCATTGGCTACTTTGTTGCTTGCGTTGGCAGGCTCCGTTTCGGCTCAGATAACTGAAGTTGGACTGGCATCGTTCTACGCCGATAAGTTCGACGGCCGGATGACCGCCAGCGGCGAGACTTTCAGCCAGAAGAAGATGACCGCCGCCCACCGCACTCTGCCGTTTGGCACGGTGGTCCGAGTCACCAATCTTGATAACAATCTGTCGGTCGATGTCACCATCAACGACCGCGGCCCGTTTGTCGAGAAACGCATCATCGACTTGTCGAAGGCTGCCGCCGAAAAACTGAAATTCATCGGAAAAGGCACTGCCAGCGTTAAGGTTGAGGTTTTGACTCTGCCGGAATCGAATGCCGCGACGGCTGCAGAACCAAAACGCAGTTCGTCGCCGGCCTGGCCCGGTAAACAGCAGCCTGCCGCAGAGCCGTCGGTAGTAGCGGAACCGGCTGTCGAAAAGCCGGCCGCGGAGCCGGAATCGGCACCGGTTCGCCAGACTCAGGTTACTGAGGTGAAGGCTCCTGCCAACGAGTATTTTAAGATTGAATCTACACCCATTCATCCGAAAGGGTTTGGTGTGCAGCTGGCATCGTTCCAGGAGGCCGCCAATCTGGTTAAGCGTTGCGCTGAAATCAAATCGCTGATTAACAAAGATATAATGATTCAAATCGGTGACAAGGACGGCGTGAAGGTTTACCGAATCATTGCTGGTCCGTTTGAGACGCGCGAAAAGGCCGAACATTTCAATAAGAAACTGACCGATTTTAGCGGCAGCTTCATTGTAACTCTCGAATAATCAGTCCGATGAATATTGCCATCTACAGTCAGCTGTTCGGGTCTCAGCATCAGCCGTTGCTCAAGGTCCTGTTCGACGCACTCCAGCGCCACAAGGCCCATATTTGGCTGCACCCGTTGTTTGCGCCGGTTTTCAACCTTTGGCAGCAGAACGGAGACTCTGTCTATTCCAATGTCGATGCGTCGGGAAACTTGCCCGGCAATCTCGATTATATTATTGTGCTGGGTGGCGATGGCAGTTTCTTAAAGGCAATCAGTGAGTTGGAGCATCTGAAAGTTCCGTTTGTCGGCATCAATACCGGGCGCCTGGGCTTTTTGGCCGACATTAAGCCCGACGATGTTGAGAACGCCATCAATGCGCTGGCCGCCCATCAGTTCCTTGTTGAGCAGCGTCCTCTGCTTGAGCTGCTACCCGACATTGCCGAGATTAAGCACCCGTTCGCACTTAACGAGGTGACGGTGCACAAGTGCGACAGCTCGAGTATGATTGTCATCCACACATATATCGACGACAACTATCTTGCCAGTTATTGGGCTGACGGACTGATAATTGCAACTCCGACAGGTTCGACGGCCTACTCAATGAGCGCCGGTGGTCCGATTTTGTCGCCCAACGCTCCAAACATCATCATCACGCCCATTGCCTCGCACAACTTGACGGTGCGGCCGCTCGTTATTCCCGACAACAGCACAATTCGCATCAATGTTGAAAGCCGCGAGCCGAACTATATGCTTTCGCTCGATTCAACATCGGTGGTGCTCAGCAATCCCACCGAGATAACCGTTCGGAAATCGGAGCGGAGCGTGAGTGTGATTAAGCTCGACGGCCACGGATTCTTCTCAACTCTGCGCAACAAACTGATGTGGGGTGCCGACAAACGAAATTAAGGCGATGGGGAACCTTAGGGCAAAACTTTTCGGCAAAACCGACAGCACAACCGTGCAAATCGTGCGCAACGCTGTGGTTGAAGGCATCCGCTATCTGACCAACATCGCCATTCTCTGGTACCTGAACGAGCGGTTGCTCGGCCCCGACTGGCTGGCGGTTTCAACCTTTGTGGCATCGTTGCTGGCCGGATTGCTCAACTACGGGCTCTGCACCATCTGGGTGTTTCACAAGAAAGCCGGCGGCGCGGGCAAGAGCCTTGTGCAGTTTGCCGTCTTCACGCTCATTGGCGCAGCCGGACTGGCCATCAACATCGGCATCACCACCGTGCTCACCAACCGCTGCGGCGTTTATTTCCTGATAAGCAATACAATAGCGCAAATAACGGTCTTCTTCTTCAACTTTTTTGTGCGTAAAAAGGTGGTTTTCAGTGAGAAAAAGGCGTAGAAGCAGGTGCGTGCGGTTTCGCGTTCCCGCAAAACACCATCATTCTTTGTAAATCCTAACTCTTGATTCCTAAATCCTAAATCTTTATTACATTTGCGCCCGATTCGGTTCCATAGTTCAATGGATAGAATATCAGATTCCGGTTCTGACGATTAGGGTTCGACTCCCTATGGAATCACAAAAAAACTTCAGTCCGTGCGGGCTGAAGTTTTTTTATTATAGGTGTGTCGGCGGACTCGAATCTGCCCAACCATTCTTTTTTCAATCTTTACCAGAGTTTTCCCGGGTACAGGCCTTTTTTCACCAGGTCGGCGATTTTGGCAACTGTTGTGGGACGGTCCTCTTTGTAGGTTACGCCAAACCAGGTGGCGTTGGCCGGAAGCACTTTGGTTTTCACCTTGCCTTCGTTCATCAGCTCGCCAACAACCATCGGAATGTAAAACTCCGATTTCGGGTTCGATGCGTTTGCCTTCAGGAATGTCACGAATTTTTCCTCAAGATGCTTGAAGAGGTTGGGAGCGAAGCCCCAGAAATTCATCGACACGGGAACATTCTCGTCGAGTTCGGTTTCCGTGTCGTTCTCGGTGAAGACAATTTTGCCGTTTTTGCGTTCGATGCTGGTGCGTTCTTTAATGTCGGTCAGGAAGCCGTTGGCGTCAACCGAGCAGATGCCGCGAGCCACCGAACCAAAGTCAGATAGCGTTTTGCAGAGCTGATAGCCGCACATTGCGTACTCGCTGTCGCTCACGCCGTTGGTCAGGTAGTCGGCCATCACTTTGAATGCCTCAGCGCCATAGAAATCGTCGGCGTTGATAACCGCAAACGGCTCTTTGATGACATCTTTCGCCATCAGAATGGCGTGGCCGGTGCCCCAGGGTTTTGTGCGGTCGGCCGGAACACTGAAGCCTGCCGGAATATTTTCAATGTCTTGGAAGACAAGCTCAATGTCGATTTTGCCCTTCATCTTGTCCACAAACATCTCGCGGAACTCCTTTTCAAAACTCCGGCGGATGACGAACACCACTTTGCCAAATCCGGCGCGCATTGCGTCGAAGGCCGAGTAGTCCATAATTGTCTCGCCCGATGTTCCAAGGTGGTCGAGCTGCTTCAGCCCGCCGTAGCGGCTGCCCATTCCGGCGGCCAGTATCAGTAATGTAGGTTTCATTTTTTGTTGTTTTTTAAATTGATGGCAAAGTAACTACAAATGCGCGATTGGGAAACAAAAAAGCCTCACAATTTTCATTGTAAGGCTTGGTGGGCGCTGAGGGATTCGAACCCCCGACCCTCTGCTTGTAAGGCAGACGCTCTGAACCAACTGAGCTAAGCGCCCGATACGTTTTAGAACGTGGTTGCTTTGTTTCTCAAAAGCGATGCAAATGTACGGCATTTTTTGATTCGCGCAATAGTAACGGCGAAAAAAATCAAAAAAAATACCATTTTTAGTTATTTTATTGATAATCATACATATATGTATAACTGAGATTTTAGGGGCGGGCGAAGGCCTTTTCGGATAGGGCAAAGTCAATTTCGGCATATTATTTTCTGCCGCATTATATTTAAATGAGTATTTGCATTTATCAAAAAAATAATCTACGTTTATTGTGTGATTGTCAGATGGTTGGCGACCATTCGATTTTAGTGCGCGGAGCAAAGGTTGAACAAATGATGGTGTGGTGCTTCGCAGACTTTTATTTGAAAATGACTTTTTAATGTAATATACTCTAAACCACACAGTTATGCCTAATAAAGTTAAAGTTTACGGAAAGGCTCAGAGCCGGACAGCTTTGGGCATCGCCAACGCCTATCTGATTATTAATCCCGATGTTACGCTCGACGAACTGAACGCAGCGTTTCCGGGTAGTTTGAACTCAGCAAACCGTTGCGACACTATTTTTATAGATGTCAACGATGCGGAAAAGTTCACAAATTCCGAGGGCAAATCAAATTATGAGATGTTCTTCTTCGAGAAAGAAGACGAAGTTTTGACGTTGAAAAACGGCCAAAAGGTTGCAATGCAGCAACTTTGGCAGAAAGATGATTTCGACAAGTTGGTTGAATGGGTAAAGCAGTACGGCATTGAGGTTGTCGAGTGCAAGCCGATAGAGGGCTTCCAAAAGGGCGGATTCTCGCTTGAGTACGATGCCGCAGCCATCGCCGCAGCCGCACAATCTGCTGAAGCCGAGCCTGCCGCCAAACCGGAGCCGCAACCTGCTCCCAAACAGGAGGAACCAGCCCCAACCGAGGAAAAGAAGGAGAAAAAATGCCTTTGGTGGCTATGGCTGTTGCTGATAATCGCCATTATTATATTGATAATATTGCTGCTGCGAGGCTGCAACAAGGAGCAACCCGCCGTGGTTGAGCCGGAACCGGTTGCTCCGGCAGTCGTTGATACCGTTGCGCCCGCCGACACCGTTGAGGCAATCCAAAAAGAGTTTAACGCCGCGCAGTTTGCCGCAGCCCAAACAAAACTGACGGATGAATCGAAGAAAGTGCTCGACGATTTGGCCGAAATGCTCAAGAAACATCCCAATGTGAAACTGCTGATTGTCGGTCACGCTTCGTCCGACGGCACGCAGGCGTTTAACCAAAAACTCTCAGTTGAGCGCGCAAAGGTGGCAGCCGACTATCTGATTTCGGCCGGCATTGAGCAAGACCGCATCAAAACAGAAGGTCGCGGCAGCTCTGAACCTATAGATAAGGAGCATCGTGAATTGAACCGCCGCACAGAATTTGTTGTGCTGGAGTAGGCTCAAATTGCGCTCGATAATCAGAAATCCCTGCCGGGCATATGTCCGACGGGGATTTTTTGTGTGGAGAAACGGCAATTGCCTTCGTTTGCGGCTGCTCGATTATTTGGTTGCAAATCAATCGATTTAAAAACATTCGGCTCGACCGTGTAAAATTTAATGCGTTTTGCGGCACTCAATCTGCAACTTTTCTGTATCACCAATCGATAAATTATTAAATTTGAACGTTTGTATTTTAACTATTAGTAACATCGTATCGATATGAAAAAGAATTCAGTTAAAAAGAATATAACCAATACGGTATTTCAATTTTCGCTGATAGCTGTTGGTGTGGGATTGGCCATTGCAGTTGTTGTTTACATATTGGCTCTGAAGGAAAACGGGCTGATTTTTACGTTGAGCAACATCGTGAAACTGCACGCCGACAAGCCGCACCTGCTGATAGTGACGCTGCTTCCGCTTGTGTTCCTGGCGGCTGGCTGGATTGCCGGCAAATACACCTATCGCGTGGCGGAGAAGCTCTACGACCTTGAAACTTACAAAGATAACAGCCAGAAAAACCTGTTCAATTTTGCCGAAGAACTGTCGAAGGGGAATTTGAACAGCGAGTATGTTCCTGAGAAGGGTAACGCACTGGGAAACATTATGATAGAACTGCGCGACAATCTGCAGCACAACCGTCAGGAGGAGCTTAAACGCAAAGAGGAGGACGAGCAACGTAACTGGACTGCCGGCGGTTTGGCCAAATTTGGCGAGATTCTGCGTAACAACAATAACGATATCAATCAGTTGGCTTTCGAGGTTATCAGTCAGTTGAGTGAATATATAGGTGCTGTTCAGGGCGGTTTCTTCATTTTGAACGATGAGATTCAAGATGACGCTCACTTCGACTTGATTGCGCATTTTGCCTACGGGCGCAAGAAATTCAGCCAGAAACGTGTTGAATTGTCGGAAGGTTTGGTGGGCCGCGCCGCTTACGAGAAGAACACCATTTATCTTGACGAGGTGCCGGAGGAATACATTGAGGTTACTTCGGGTTTGGGCGAGGCCAATCCGCGCGTGCTTCTGATTGTTCCGCTCAAGGTTAACGATGAGATTCACGGAGTGCTTGAGCTTTCGTCGTTCCATCCGTTTGCAGAATATGTTATAAGCTTTGTTGAGAAGGTTGCCGAGAGCATCGCCACAACCATTTCAACGGTGAAAATCAATATGCGCACAACCAAACTCCTTGCCGACTCGCAAGAGCAGGCCGACCGTCTCTCGCAACAGGAGGAGGAGATGCGCCAGAATATGGAGGAGCTTCAGGCAACTCAGGAAGAGGCCACAAAGCAGGCCGAGGAGTTTATCAGTTTCAATAACTCGGTGAATCACACTCTGATACGTGCCGAATTCGACCTCAATGGAATTTTGGTTTACGCCAACTTGCGTTTCTTGAAAAAACTTGGCTACTCTTCGAACGCCGATGTTGACGGACATCATATTTCATCGTTCATCAGCGAGCGCAACCGCCATCAGTTCAATGAAATATGGGATGAGCTTGTGAAAGGCGGCCACCACTATGAGGGTTATATGAAGTTGTTGGCAAAGAATGGCCGCGATGTTTGGACAATGTCAACATTTACCTGCGTGCGCGATAGTATGCAGATGGTTGTGAAGATTCTTCTGCTTGCCATCGATACCACAACGCAACAGGAGCAAAGCCTTGATTTTGAGAGCAAAATTAAGGCACTCAACAACTCCGACGTGATGGTTGAATATGCACCGAGCGGACGTATGGTCAATGGCAACCAGAAATTCCTTGACGTTGTGGGCTACTCGCTCGATGATTTGAAAGATTACAGCGTGTTCACCTTTATGGGAGAGGACGAGCAGAGCGATTTCGAATCGGTTTGGAACAAAATTGTTAACGGACAGACATTTACCGGTCAGGCAAAACTGCATACCGCCAAAGGCGATGTCAAGTGGCTTGGCGTTACGTTCACTCCGGTCAAGAATATGCAAGACGAGATTTCGAAAGTGGTGGCTATCGCCCACGAAATCACTGAGCAAAAGAATATGGAGCAACTCTCGCAAGAGCAAAGCGAGCTGATAAAGAAGCAGGAGCAGGAAATCCAGGCTCACGAGAACGAGCTGCAGACCAAACTGGCCGAAGCCCGTCGCGAGGTGAAGGCTCAATTCCAGGAAATAGAGAGAGTAAAAGTGCGCAACGAGAAGACACTCGAAGGTGCGCACGACGCTATAGTAACCATCAACCAGGCTGGCGATGTGGAGTTCTTCAACCGTGCGGCCGAAACGCTTTGGGGCTATTCGCGCACCGAGGTGCTGGGCAAGAACATCAAGATGCTTTTCCGCAACTACACACAAGACGAGGACGAGTTTATGGTGAACCTGCTGCACCCCGACAAACGCAAGGTTGTTGGCGTTCGCAAAGAGGAACAGATTCTGGCAAAGGACGGCACAGAGAAACCTGTGATTATTATGCTGGCTGGCGCAAAGATTCTAAACGAGTACTCTTATACGGCGTTTATCCAAAATCTGGGCGAGGAAGCGTGACGCAATATCGGCTGAGCCGATTGCGTTTGACGGAAAAAGCGATGTTATGAGGATATTCTTATGCGGTCTGCTGTTGTGCGGCGTGGTTTTGCTATCGTGTCAGGATACTGAAAAATTCACTGATTCTCCATCGGCGCGCCTTGAATTCTCGACAGATACGGTCAAGTTCGATACCATTTTCACCACAATCGGTTCGGTTACAAAACAGTTCAGGATTTATAATCGGAACAAAGATGCAGTTCGCACATCGGTCTCGTTGCGCGAGGGCTGCTATCGGCTTAATGTTGATGGCATCGCTGGCAACAATCTCGAAAATCTTGAAATCCGCGGCAACGACAGTGCTTTCATTTTTGTTGAAGTGACGATTGACCCGCAAGACAGCGATTTGCCACTTGTGGTTCTCGATTCGATTCAATTCACTACTAATGGTAACGTGCAGAATGTCAAGTTGCAGGCTTTTGGCCAGGATGTGCATTTCTACAACGATTCGCTTATTGGCGATGCCCATTGGGTTGCCGACAAGCCATACCTTATATATAATTCGGTGATGGTGGACAGTCTATGCACGCTCGAAATCGACCCAGGCGTGCAAATCTATTTTCACAATAATTCGAGTATGATTGTCGCCGGAAGGCTTCACGTGAATGGTACTAAAGATGAACCGGTTGTTTTTCAGGGCGATAGGCTTGAGAAATATTACGCCGACAAGTCGGGACAGTGGGGGGCGACTTATAAAATCGAAGGTAATACCTATTATTTCGGCAATATTCATTTTATGAACGGAAGTAGCGGAAACACAATTAATTACGCTATTATAAAAAATGGTACAAAAGGTATTCAAATCGACAATCACGTTGATGACGAAACAACATTGACACTCTCGAACACTGTGATTTCCAATATGTCGATTTCGGGCATTTACGCGCAAACGGCCAATCTTGATGTTTATAACACGTTGATTTACAATTGTGATTACTATGCGGCAGCGCTCTCATTGGGCGGAAAATACAAATTTGTCCACACAACGCTGGTCAACTATGCGGGGCGTCATTTGAGGCCGTCGCTGGTGATTAACAACTATTATACTGAAAATAAAGCGAATGAAACGGAGAAAGAGGTTCACCACCTATACGATTTTGAAGCGCATTTCGCAAACAGCATAATTCACGGTTCACTGGCTTCGGAAATATCTATCTATGAGAGACTTGGCGAAAAAACGCATTTCGAGTTCCAGTTCGAGAACTGTATGCTGAAGGTTGACCCGCGCTTTGCAATGGACGACACCACGCTGTTTAAAAACATTGTGTCGGCGCCAACCGATTTGCCGCGCTTTGTCAATCCCGCCGAAGGTGATTTCCGTCTCGACACGCTGTCGGCGGCAAAAGACCGTGGCAATCCTGCCTATCTGATTGATTATCCGCTCGATTTGGACGGTGTTGAGCGCGACAGCCTGCCCGATTTGGGCGCATACGAAAGGATTGAGCAATGAAACGTGCACTGACCATATTATTATTGTCGCTGATTGGGTTTGCGGCTTTTCCGCAAAGCGACGCTCTGCCCGATGATTTGCGTCAAGTGGTTGAAAAAGAGCGCTATCTGCGGGTGATGTTCTACAACTGCGAGAACTATTTCGATGTGGATGACGACCCCGAGAAAAACGACGACGAGTTCACGCCCGACGGCGAAAAACACTGGACCAAACAGCGTTTCTACACTAAAAGGGCGCAGATTGCCAAGGTGATAGCCGCCGTTGGCGGTTGGACGCCGCCCGACATTATCGGACTTTGTGAAGTTGAGTCGCGCTATGCCGTTGAAAGTCTGGTAAATAGCTCGAATCTGCGGCGCTTTGAGTATAAATTCTTGCACAAAGAGTCGCCCGACAGCCGCGGAATTGACGTTGTGATGCTCTATCAGCCCAAACGTTTCAAGCCATTCAGCGTGACGTATATTCCTGTGTATGTGAACAAAAACGGCCGCGGGACACGCGATATAATAATGGCGTCGGGCACTACAATCCACGGCGACACTCTGCACGTTTTTGTCAACCACTGGCCTTCGCGCTGGGGCGGACAGACCGAAACCGACGAACTGCGCCGCGAAGTGGCAAAGATTGTCCGCTCGAAAGTTGATTCACTTCAAGCTGATAATCAGCGTGCTGCAATTCTGATAATGGGCGACTTGAATGACTATCCCGACAACAACAGCGTCTGCGTCGAGTTGCAGGCGCAGACCGATTTCTCAACCATTGAGCAGTCGCGGCTATACAATCTGGCATACTATATGCAGTTTGTAAAAGGCTGGGGTACACATAAATACGATGGCACTTGGGGCATTCTCGACCAAATGATAATCAGTGGCTCGCTGCTCGATGGTCAAGGCGCGCTCTACACCGACAAGGATGAAGCGCGCGTGTTCAATCCGCCGTTCCTGCTCGAAGCCGACGACACCAACGTCGGGTTCAAGCCCTATCGCACCTATGCGGGCTACAAGTATCTGGGCGGCTACAGCGACCATTTGCCTGTCTTTCTGAACATTTACAGGAAAAAGTAAATCCGCTTTTTGAACGCAGATGACGCAGATTTGATTGATTTACACAGATTTATTAGGTTGTGAATGTTGCTCAAAAAACGGAATATATATCGGTTCGTTTAATTTGTAATATCCGCCTTGCGGATATTTGTTAACTGAACAAAGTTTTGTTTGAATATGTTTAATTCGTTGATAAATAATAAGATGACTAAACTGAAAAATATCTTGCTCGTTGGGGCGCTATCGGTTGCCACTTTTGCAAGCGCACAAACGGCCGATTCGGTTGTGACTCTGCTATTTGCGGGCGACATAATGGGCCACGACTCGCAGATTGCCGCAGCCTACAACGATTCCACCAAAAACTACGATTACACCGACTGCTTCCGCTACATTAAGCCGTATGTGGAAAAAGCCGATTTCGCCCTTGCTAATTTTGAAGTTACGCTTGCGGGGCCGCCGTTCAAGGGCTATCCGCAGTTCTCATCGCCCGACGCGTTGGCTGTGGCTGTGAAAGATTGCGGTTTCGATGCTTTGGTCACGTCGAACAACCACACCTGCGACGGCGGTCGGAAAGGGGTGGTGCGCACGCTCGATGTGCTTGACTCTCTGCAAATTCCGCATACTGGCACGTTCCACGATTCGGCCGAATTCCGTCAGAAATATCCGTTAATTGTTGATGTTAAGGGAATTAAGTTGGCCATTTTGAATTACACCTATGGCACCAACGAACTGCCAACGCCAAAGGGCACTGTTGTGAATCGTATCGATAAAAATAACATTATCAACGACATAGCGGCGGCGAAAAGGCTGAACCCCGATTTGATTGTGGCCTGTATGCACTGGGGCATTGAGTATGACACGGTACCAAGCCGCAGCCAAATGCAAATGGCCGATATGCTTAAAAAACAAGGCGTTGACCTGATTATCGGCTCGCACCCGCACGTGCTGCAACCAATGGAAATGGACACCGCCGCCAATCAGTTGCTCGTTTATTCGTTGGGCAATTTTGTGAGCGCTCAGCGCACTGCCCCCCGCGACGGTGCGGCAATGGTAAACGTCAGACTGACAAAGCGTTGCGGCCAAAAACCGAAAATCGAAGCCGATTATCTGCTCACATACGTTCACTACCCGAAGGTGGGCGACAAGCGCCTGTTCTACATTGTCGCGGTGGCCGATGTTGAGAATGGTTTGCTAAAACCCATTCAGTCAGATAATTGGGGGCGTTTGAGTCAGTTTGCCAAAGATGCGCGCGAAGTTATGAACAGGAACGCGAATGTTCCCGAATCGAAGTGAAAAACACAGATAAAGAGTATGTTACGTGTGGGGTACAATTTCGACATTCCCTGTCTCTACAAGAAATATTTGGGCGTTGAATGTCCGTTTTGCGGAAGTCAGCGGGCATTCAAACTGCTGATTGAAGGCAAGATAGGTGAGAGCATTGCAATGTTCCCCGCCTTGATTCCGCTCATTCTGATGTTTGTTTTTCTGGCCTTGCATTTATTTTTCAAATTTCGTTACGGAAGTCGCATTTTGGTGTCACTTTTTGTTTTAAACGTCGTCATTATAGCAGTGAGTTACTTAATTAAAATATTTTGAGTTATGGAAACAATTGATAATGTGAACGGTATCAGAGAGCAACTGCCCAATTCGAGTGGCACGCTGGTGATGGGCATTTTGAGTATTGTATGCATTTGTTGCGGTGTCGGATTGTTAGTCGGGCTGGTGTTAGGTATTTTGGCGCTTGTCTATGCCAAAAAGGCCAAGGCGCTCTACGATGAGAATCCCGACTGGTACACCGAAACTTCGGTAAAGAACGCCAACGCAGGACGCATTTGCGGCATTATTGGCTTGAGTCTGGGCGGTGTGGCCGTGCTCTTCGCCATAGTTGTCTGGGTGCTGATGGTGTTAGGATTTATTGCTGCGGCAGGACTGCATTTTTAGTTGACAGTTAGCACTTTAAGTCGATAATGCAAATCAAAAAAGGGCAATCGTTAGCCGAAACGGCTTTCGGTTGCCCTTTACATAAATGCCACTTTTGTGGTTTATTCCTTCGTTTTTAATTAACTTGCTGATATTCGCTTGTTTATCTGTTATTGCAGTAACTTTTTGCAATATTTTTAGCCATAAAGTAGTAACTTTTTGCAAGAATGGCTATTGAAAACGCTCAAAAAGCGGTGCTTTTCCCGCAAAAAAACATTTTCCTTTTCCAACCAACATCCGTATTTTTGTATGCTTTGCACCGCAAAGCTTAATAAGTTGAAAATAATTGACTGATATATACGGATATAACTAAAGATAAATAGAGAAATAACATAAAAACAGAGCCTTATCTTATTCTTTGCTGCTGAAAGTTTCCCCAAATTGATGTACACAAGAATAGGCAATAATGGAAGGTTCACGCTTTTGGGCGTGGGCTGTTTCGTGCTTATTGGTGTACAAGGTGTTGGGGAATACCGCAGCAGCAAATAAGCAATCAAACGAAATGGCAAACGCTTTTTTTTGTGGGTTGCAGCGAGGCTGATTAACCCAAAATGAAAGAGCAACCCCACATAGGAGAACTGATTAAAGCACAGTTGCACAGGCAAGGGCATAACAACGAATGGCTGGCGCTGCAACTATCGTGCAACATACGCACAGTGACCAAAATCTTTCATAAGCAAACCATCGATACCCATCAACTTATGCGTATTTCAGAGATATTAGAATACGACTTCTTTAAAATTTATTCCGACAATTTCAATAACCGATAGTGCCCAAAATGGGCAGTTCAACCGCCCAAAACGGGCAGTATGGATTTCGGCTGTCAAGTGGTGTGGCGCGTAAATTTGGAAGGAATTTTAAAAAGTTGTTTTTATGGAGAATTTAATTCAAAAAATGATTGATGAGAAGGCTGACATATCGGCATTCATCCAAATGTGGGAGTCTTACAAAGCAAACAAGGCTAATAGCGAAAAACTAAACTATTATTTCAAAACGTACATCATTAACAATAAAATCTTTAGCGTTGAGGATTTTTTCAAAATCACGAAATGGGATAGGCATTCTTGCGGAATTAACTTTATTCCTACATCAAAATCTTATGAGAAATACGGGTCGAATGTAACTATCATAGGTTTCGTTTCTACAGACGAAGAAAGCGAACAATACTGGAATAATTGGCAAAACGGCAAATTAACCTATGGTACTTTTAAGGCAATCAAATTGCCCGACCCCGACAAATCGCCTAACGGTGAAGAGATAGAAATATCCACATATGATATATATGAGATTATGCATTTATAAATAATAATAAACACAATTGTTAGACAATGAAAAAGTTATTTACAGTTTTATTCGCCACAATGCTTGTGGGACAGGTATTGGCGTATGATTTTCAAAGTGGTGATTTGTATTATAACATTACAAGTGATAGTACAGTGGCTGTGACATACCAATTGAATTATAGTTCTAATAACTATTTGGGCTTGACATCCACCACAATTCCCGAAAAAGTAACTTATAATGAGGTTGAATATGCGGTTACAGGTATTAGCGACAATGCGTTCTATAGTTGCAGCAAATTGACATCAGTAGTCATTCCTAATTCTGTATCGAAAATCAGTTCTTTTGCATTTTATGGTTGCAGAAGCTTGACATCGGTAAAAATTCCTAATTCAGTAGTCAGTATTGGCAGATCTGCATTCTACGATTGCAACAAACTTCATTTCAATGAATATAATAATGCCTGTTACTTGGGCAATGATGAAAATCAGTATAGGGTGCTGATTAAGGCTAAATCAGCCGACATAACATCGTGCGAAATAAACAATAATTGTTTTATTATATCTCCATTGGCATTCTCTGAATGTGTTGGTCTAACATCGATAACCATTTCTAATTCTGTGGCCGGCATTGGCGAATCGGCTTTTTCTAGTTGCATTGCTCTTACATCTGTAGTCATTCCTAATTCTGTGATTGGTATTGGCCTTCACGCATTCGATAATTGTAGCAGTCTTACTTCGATAACCATTCCTAATTCTGTGACCGGCATTGCCAACGATGCTTTCTCAGGTTGCTGTAGCCTGACAACGATAAATATTGAAAGTGATGCTAATATTTCTAATTCTAACTTGTGTTTTACGAAAGATAATATTAGTTATAAGGTGTTAGACAAAAATACGGTTGTGGTTGTTTCTAACTCTAATTCAGGCAAAGTGGTTATACCTGAAAATGTAACGGTAGGTAATACATTCACCGTAAGCGAAATTAGTGCAAATGCGTTCTCGGGTTGCGATGGTCTAACATCAGTAACCATTCCTAATTCTGTAACTAGCATCGGCGATTATGCGTTCGAAGGATGCAATGGTTTGACATCGGTAAACATTCCTAATTCTGTAACCAGCATCGGTGCATATGCGTTCCGTGGTTGTGAAGACTTGTTGTTTGTAACCATCCCTAAATCAGTAACTCACATTGGAAGGCAGGCCTTTAATAGTATATCAGGCGGAGACCGTATTAGTAGCAACACGATTATTTGTTGTGAAGTTGGTAGTCTCCCGTCAAGTTGGTATAAGGGTCATTATAATAGTACAAGTTGGAATTCAGGCATTGGTCTGGTTTATTGGAATGTTAAAATGGCTAAAATCACAAACGATTTTGTTTATACTGTTATAAATGACTCGGTCGCACCTTATCAAGTTGGAATTATAAAGTACATTGGCGACAGCGTTTCTGTAAATGTATCATCAAAGGACTCACTTGATGGCAAAGAATATGAAGTTGTAAGCATCACAAAAGACGCATTCAAAGGTTACGACAAATTGGTTTATACAGCCTTCGACAATGCTTTCTATATAGGTAACGAGGAAAACCCGTATTTGATACTTATTACTGCAAAAAACAAGGAAATCGAATCGTGTGAAATCAATAATAAATGTCGTTTTATTTATGATGAAGCGCTTAGTGGTTGCACTAACATTTCTGAAATAACAATACCCGAGTCTATTATTAGTATAGGGTATAATGCGTTTTCCGAAAACCGAGAAATGAAGTCAGTGTTAAGTTATGCGGTTATTCCACCGGCAATGGATGAAGTATATTTTTTAAACAATTGGAACCCTATAATTTATGTCAACCCCAATTGTGTTGATGCATATAAAGACGTTGCAGAATGGAACAAAAGAACTATTTTGCCTTTTGGCATAGTTTCCGCAAAGAGTAATAATGAAGCATTGGGTGTAGTACAAGGAGACAGCCTTATATTGGGGAACAATCCATTAACAATTACAGCAACACCAAATGAAGGTTATCATTTTGCCGGTTGGAGCGATGGGAATAAAGAAAACCCGCGTATTTTCACAGAAGCGAAAGATACCGCAGTAACTGCGTTGTTTGAGGCACATACTGCCGTAGTGGATTCCGCCGTTGCCGCAACTTGCTCGGCTATAGGCTTAACCGAAGGCTCGCATTGCTCAGTATGCAATGCAGTTTTGGTTGCACAAAACGAAATACCAATGATTGAGCACTCAATAGTTACGGATGCCGCCGTAGCAGCAACAGTGACTGAAACGGGATTAACTGAAGGCTCACATTGTTCGGTCTGTGGTGCTGTAATTGTGGCGCAAGAGGTTATCCCCGCATTGGGTGAACAAGGCAATGAAAACACCAACCCTGGCACCGCCGTTGCCGAATTAGCCGCAGATAATCTGCAAGTTTATGCCCACCGCAACACCATAATTGTTGAAAACGCCACCGATGAAATCCGCGTTTACAACGCAATGGGCGCATTGGTTGGTAGGGACGTGGCGTGCCGCGTCCGTGCAGAATTGCAGGTCAACGGTGCAGGCGTTTACATTGTCAAGGTTGGCACCGCGGCTAAACGGGTAATGATAAACGATTGATAGGTAATTTATTATAACATATTTGTAGGGGGCGAATAATCATTCGCCCCTACGTGTTTTATGCCGCGCCCTGTCGGACGGAAATTGAAAGAAAATTTGGAAATAAAATTTTGTAAAATTCTTAAAATCAAAATCATATCGTTATAACAAACAATAGAGATTTGTCCCGTTAGGGACAACAGATTGGTAGAAATGCGTTACAAAGAAAATGGCGTGCCGTAGGTACGCAACGCGTTTTAATGTGGCGTACCTATGGCACGCTCATTCAATAATTAATGCCACATTCTACCAATCTTACGCACCTACGGCGCGTTTTTTTTGAAACCGCGTCCTAGGGCGGAAATGCAAAAATCGCCTGAAAGGCGGCAACAATAATAACCGTGGGTTGAGCGAAGCGAAACCTACGGAACCAAATAGCACCACACAACCGCCTGAAAGGCGGAACTAAACTGAAAGTATCGCCTTTCAGGCGAGAGCCGAGTGGCGACATTTACCGTAAGCCGCGCTACGCTTGCATACGGTTATGATTATTAACGTCTTTCAGACGTTTTCTGAATAATTTTCTAAAAATTTCCCGCGCAGCGGCCCGAAAAACCATTATCCGCTTGCGGATAAAAATCGGGTTTGTTTGGATAAGTTTGGTTAGAAATAAAAAATCTGTTTGAATCGGACAAAATCGGTTAGAGAAATAAATCAGGGAATCATTTTTTTGAAGGAATGTTTTGCTACCACATTCAATCCCCGCTCAATCTTTCTGTTAACGAATTTATGTTACCTTTGCCTTTCGTTAAAAAATAGTAACAATTCAAGAAAATGTTTGAAAATCTGTCAGATAAACTCGAACGCTCTTTCAAGATTCTGAAAGGCGAGGGCAAAATCACCGAAATAAACGTTGCCGAAACGCTCAAAGAGGTGCGCAAAGCCCTGCTCGACGCCGACGTCAACTACAAAACCGCTAAGACATTCACCGATACCGTTAAGCAAAAAGCACTGGGACAGAATGTGTTAACGTCAATCAAGCCTGGGCAGTTGATGATTAAGATTGTCCACGACGAGTTGGTTCAACTGATGGGCTCGACGGCCGAAGACATTAATCTAAAGGGCAATCCGACAGTTATTCTGATTGCGGGTCTGCAAGGTTCGGGTAAGACAACCTTCAGCGGAAAACTCGCTAACCGCCTGAAAACTAAGCGCGGAAAGATGCCGCTTTTGATTGCGGGCGACGTTTATCGTCCTGCCGCTATCGACCAATTGAAAGTGCTTGGCCAACAGATTGGCGTTGAGGTATATACCGAGGAAGGCAACCAAAATCCCGTACAGATTGCCACCAACGGACTCAAATATGCGAAGCAGAAAGGCTTCGACCTTGTGATTGTCGATACGGCGGGCCGTCTGGCTGTCGATGAGCAGATGATGGACGAGATTGCCGCCATTAAAAAGGCCGTCACGCCGCACGAGACCTTGTTTGTGGTCGATTCGATGACGGGTCAGGATGCGGTGAACACAGCCAAAGAGTTCAACGACCGACTCGATTTCGACGGCGTTGTTCTGACCAAACTCGACGGCGACACCCGCGGCGGTGCGGCGCTTTCAATCCGTTCGGTTGTGAACAAGCCAATCAAGTTTGTGGGAATGGGCGAGAAGATGGACGCTCTCGACGTTTTCCACCCCGACCGTATGGCCGACCGCATTTTGGGTATGGGCGATATCGTCTCGTTGGTTGAGCGCGCTCAGGAGCAGTTCGATGCCGAAGAAGCCCGCGCCATTCAGAAGAAAATCGCCAAAAACACCTTCAATTTCAACGACTTCCTGTCGCAAATCAATCAGGTGAAGAAGATGGGCAATCTGAAAGACCTTGCGTCGATGATTCCTGGAATCGGCAAGGCCGTGAAGGATATGGAAATCGACGACAACGCCTTCAAGGGCATTGAGGCGATAATCGGCTCGATGACCCCCGCCGAGCGCGAAACGCCCGCCATTATCAACGGCAGCCGTCGCAAGCGCATTGCAGCAGGCAGCGGCACTTCGATTCAGGAGGTTAACCGCCTGATGAAGCAGTTTGAAGACACCAGCAAGATGATGAAAATGGTGAGCGGCGGCAACGGCGCAAAAAGAATGGCGCAGATGATGAGCCAGATGAAAAATATGAGAGGAAGAATGTGATTTATTTAGGAGTTAGGAGTTAGAATTTAGAATAAATTGCTGATTGTCAATATAACACCAACACCCAATACCTAACACCCAACACCAACAACTTAAAACTTCGAAAATTTAGAACTTAAAACTCAAAACGATATGCAACTAATTGACGGAAAGGCAATAAACCAGCAAATGCAGGCTGAAATTCTTCAGCAGGTTGAGGAGATGGTGAAAAACGGGCAGAAACGCCCCAATCTGGCAGTGATTCAGGTTGGCGACGACGGTGCCAGCACCACTTACGTGAACAGCAAAATCAAGACCTGCCACGCTGTGGGTTTTGAATCAACCGATGTGCGCTTCCCCGCCGATATAACCGAGGCCGAATTGCTTGCCAAAATTGCCGAAATCAACGCCGACCCGAATGTGGACGGCCTGATTGTGCAACTGCCTTTGCCTAAGCATATTAGCGAGAATAAAGTTATCGAGGCTATCGATTATCGCAAAGATGTTGACGGTTTCCACCCAATCAACACAGGCCGTATGGCGATGAGCCTTCCCGCATTTCTGCCTGCTACACCTGCGGGAATTATGGAGTTGCTGGCACGCTATAATATTAAAACCGAGGGGAAAGAGTGCGTTGTTTTGGGCCGCAGCAACATTGTCGGCACGCCAATCAGTCTGCTGATGTCGCGCAAATCGAACCCAGGCAACGCCACCGTAACCATTTGCCACAGCCGCTCGAAAAATCTGAAAGAGATTTGCCGCCGCGCTGATATTCTGATAGTTGCAATCGGCAAGCCCGAGTTCGTAACCGCCGATATGATTAAGCCAGGCGCCGTAGTAATCGACGTCGGAATCCACCGTCTGCCTTCAACCGAGACCAAATCGGGCTTCAAACTCAAAGGCGATGTCAAGTTCGATGAAGTGGCGCCTCTGTGCAGTTACATTACGCCCGTTCCTGGTGGTGTCGGCCCAATGACTATCATTAGTCTGCTGAAAAACACGCTTTTAGCGGGACAGCATAAGATTTACGAATAAACCCGAACGATATGCAGGAGCGTCACACCAATCGGAAACTATATTTTGAGGAGCAGGCATACACCACTCAAAAGTATGTGATTCCGTTCATTTCCAAGCAAATAGAAATAACGCCTGCGACTCGTGTTCTTGAGATTGGTTGTGGCGAGGGCGGCAACCTGAAGCCTTTTATGGACTTGGGCTGCAAATGTGTTGGTATTGATATTGTTGAAAGCCAGATAAATAACGCTCGCGAATATTTCAGCGACCACCTGAATTTCAAAAATCTCGAGTTGATTGCTTCTGATATTTACGATATTCAACGTTCTGATTTTCAGTTTGATGTGATAATCTTGCGCGATGTGATTGAGCACATTCACAATCAAGAGCGTTTTATGGATTTCGTGAAACGATTTATGACTGCTAACGGTGTGATTTTCTTTGGTTTCCCGCCGTGGCACAATCCTTTTGGCGGTCACCAGCAGATTTGCGCAAGCCGGTTGTCGAAAGTTCCGTATCTGCATTTGCTGCCGTACTCGCTTTATCGTTGGGTGCTGCGCAAGGGAGGGGAGACCGAGGGCAAAATCGACGCATTGATTGAGATTAAAGACACCGGTATCACAATTGAACGTTTTGAGCGCATTGCCCGCAAAAACGGCTTCAAAATGGCTGAGCGTCAGTTGTATCTGTTTAATCCCAATTATGAGATAAAATTCGGTCTGAAGCCGCGCCGCGCCTGGCCGATTTTCCGCAGCCTGCCTTATTTGCGCAATTTCTACACCACTGCCGGGTACTATCTGCTGCGACAGAAATAATTTTCAATTTTTGCTATAATTGTTTGAGTGACTGATTATTCGTCGTCCTCAAAGAAGTGCTTGATTGCGCCAATGTAAAAATCGTGCCAGCCCTCGTTGATGTTGTCGAAGGCGTCGGCGGGAATGTTGGTGTGGCGCACCTCGACGTTGGTACCCGTTTTGTGCGGGTGCAGTTTGATGGTCACAATTGATGGCTCGGCGCTGTCGTCGCCAAAATACCACTCTTGTTCAATCAGTTGGTTTTCAACAATTTTAAGATTGCGGCCCACAATGTCGTCATCGAAAATTGAAAACTCGTAACCTTCTTCGGCGCTCATATCGGCGGGCAGGCTGCTCCAAAGCTCGATGGAGCGTGGGTTGGTGAGTGCCATAAAAATATCTGCGGGCTCGCCCTCAATGTATTGGTAAAATTTAATGTCCATAGGTCGCAAGATTAGTCATTTTATTGAAAGTCAATTCGCTAATGCTTCGAAGGTTGTCCTCGCCAATCTCGTCTTCGAAAAAGAAAGTGGCTCCCCAGCTATGCTTAACTTTCAGATATACTGATATTTTGTTGTCGATGTTCATAATCACGCGGGTGATGTGCTTGCCGGGTTGGTCGATTTCAAGCACGGTTTTTTGCTCTGGATATTGCACACGAAGTTTCTGTATTTCAGCCTCTTTGCGTGCTTCTTTTTCTTCGTTTGTCATTGCCGGTTGCGGGCGAGGCTTCGGCTTGCTGACAATGGGCTGTGGCTTGCTCACTACCGTTGTTTTCTTTGGCTCAACAATCGGTTTTGGCTCTTCTTTGACGGGCTCAACTGGTTGCGCCACGATAGGTTCTGGTTCGATTTGTTCTGGTTGTGGTTCCGGCTCGGGTTGTTTCGTTTCGAGAGTTGGTTCCACGTCTGCAATATCAAGGTTTTCGTCAACAATCACGGGTTCTTCATCGATATTGATAACAGCTGCAACTTTCAGTGTTTCAAGTTCTTTCTGCGCTTGCTCAATCTCGGTTTCAATGCGTTCGTCGGCTTTGGCCTCGGCTTGTTTCTTCACTTCTTCCTGCGCAATTTGCTTGTTTTCAGCAATTTCTCGTATTCCGTCATCGATGTATATTGTGCGGATGTCCTCAATCTTATATCGTGGCAGTTTGGCGTCGGGTTTGATTTTCAAGGCTTCTCGGTAGAAGTATAGCGCCTCGGAATACATTTTTGCGTCGAAGGCGGTTTTGGCGTTCTGCATAGCCGCCTTGTACTGCTGCTCGTTATCGGAAGTTTGCGCTGATAGTGAGATGGTTACAAGTAGCAGAGCCGTCACCGAAATTATATTTTTGAATGACATTGTCGTGTGTGTTCTTTTGTTTGAAAACGCTTTAAAACGTGCCAAAATTGCTAAATTTTTCGCAAAAAAAAAACGCAAGCCGTTCCGACTTGCGTTGTGTTGATTTCGCAACATGTTATTTTCCAAGCATTTTCAGCAAATCGGGTATTCCGGTTTCGAACTTGCATCCGTACCAGTGGTTCGAGCCGTCTTGAGTGTTCTCGATGCACTTCACAGTATAGTCGGCGGCGATTTTTGCGGCGTCATAGGCAGGTTTGCCGTTCATAAGCGCGCCCACAAAAGCCGATGCGTAAACGTCGCCAGTGCCGTGGCTGCCTTGCGCTATCTTCTTGTGCTCGTAGTAGTTATACTCGCCGTTCTCGTAAACTACCACGCCAGTAGTCTCGGGTTTGTAACTTACGCCAGTCAGAATCACATTTTTAGAGCCGTTGGCCACCAGTTTCTGCAGCAAATCCATAATGTAAGCCTTGTCGTACTCGGTTTTGTACTCGCTGCCAGTGATGAAGCAGGCCTCGGTGATATTCGGCAGAACGTAATCGGCTTTGGCACAGAGTTTTGCCATTGCAGCCACAAACGCATCATCGAAACCGTAGTAGAGCGAGCCATTGTCGGCCATTGCGGGGTCGATAATGATTTTCGCGCCAGCCTCGAGCGTCGAGTTTATGATGCTGATAACGTAGTCGATTTGCTTTGTACTGCCCAGATAACCAGTGTAGATGGCCTCGAACTTGATGCCTTCTTTGTTCCAGTGCTGCTCAATGAGCGGCATATCTTCGGTCAGGTCGCGGAAGGTGAAGCCCTTGAATCCGCCCGTGTGAGTCGATAGCACAGCCGAAGGCAGAACAGCGGTTTCAACGCCGCAGGCCGATATTATGGGAAGCGCAACAGTGAGCGAGCACTGTCCGACGCACGAAATGTCTTGAATTGTCAGGATTCTTTTGTAACTCATTTTTCTTTCTTTTAAACGTTTTTATCGGCCGCAAATGTATGATTTTTTATTTCACAACCACAAACAAACCTATTAAAATGGTGGGTTTATCTATTATTTTTATTATCGTTTTGAAAATCAGAACAATAATCTGCTGATAATTCGTTTTCTGCGGATGTACTTTCACGTAATTTGATATTGGTCTGTTCAAATTGCCGACGTTTGGCCAATCCGAATGCCGACACCAATATTTTCTTACCTTTGCCCAAAATGGGCGAGATGCTTTCGATTCTGATACCGACATATAATTGTGCTTGTAATCAGTTAGTTGCGGAATTGTCGCGGCAAGCCGATGCTTTGCGGATTGTTTACGAGATTGTTGTGGTTGACGATGCTTCGACTGATGCTGATATTGTGCAGAAAAACAGCCAGATAGCCACAATGCCGAATTGTCGTTTCGTTCGGCTCGATGAGCGAATTGATATTGCCAAAATGCGGAACCGACTGTTGCAAGAATCTAAATATCAGTGGATTCTGTGTCTCGATGCCGATGTTTTCCCTGCCGATGCCGATTTCTTGAAACGCTACGCCGATGCAATGGGGCAGGCGCGTGTCGTTTGCGGCGGATTGGCCTACCGAAGCGGCAACGAACAGAATGTCAATCAGTTGCGCTATAAATACGGTGTCACTCACGAAGTGCTGACTTTGAAGCAGCGGCAAGCCTGTCCGTACAAGAGTTTTAAAACGTCAAACTATCTGATTGATAGTAAATTGGCTCAACAAATCCGCTTCGATGAGACGTTTGTGGATTACGGCCACGAAGACACTCTTTTCGGCGAGAAACTGCAGTTGGCCGCCGAGCCGATTCTGCATATCCAAAATCCTGTCTATCACGACGATACCGACACCGCCGAACAATTTCTTGCCAAAACCCGTTGCGGAATCGAGAACCTGAAAGCCCACGCCGATGAATTGCAGGGCTACAGCCAATTGTTGCAGACTTACAGCAGGTTGCAAAAATTGCATTTGACGGGCTTTGTCTCGTTTAAATTCCGATTGCTGCGCCGTTCGCTTGAGCGTAACTTACTGAGCGCCAACCCGTCAGTGCGACTGTTCGGCTTTTACAAGTTGGGCTATCTCTGCAGTTTGCAGTGAATTATCAATCTTCGTTCTTCAGCAAATAGTTGTTGTTCACCACCTTCATTGACAGGCTGGCACTGATTAGCGTGCTGAAAACTGGCTCGGTGGGGCGGATGACAATACCTTCTTTTTTGCCGCCGTTGGGGTACTGGCCGTCGGACCGCGCGAGCAGCGACTCCACAGTCGGATATTTGGTCGGCAGGTCGGTGTCAACTTCTTCAATAGGCACCATTGTCAGATTCAAATCGGTGCAGATTTCCTGCATTTTACGCAACCCAACGCGCTGGCCGTTCACGCGCACGGTGAATACGTACCATTCAGGTTTCAGCAGTTTCAGGCGGTTGTTTTGGATTCCAGGCGCACAAAACTCGCCTTGAATGGTGAGCGTTTGCAATCCATTGGTTTCAAAATAGTTGCGAACGGCCGACTCGTAGCCGCGCTCTTTCACAAGTTTGTAGAAGTCCGATGTGTCGTCGTCTTTATATTCGTAGTTGTGGCCAGTGACGTGGAATCCGTTCTGGTCCAGACTGATAGAGTGCGACGAACCGTCCATTTTTGTCGAAATGTAATATTCCAGTCCTGCAAATTCCTGAATGAGTTCGGGGCAGGCTTGCACACGCGTCTCGTCGGTGTGGGGCACGTCGTATGGCAACTGGCCCACAATTGTGCCGCCAGTGGTTGCCCGCTCTTCAATTTCCCATTCCTTAACACCCAGAGTTTCAGTCACGTCGGTGCCAATTTCGGTGTCGGCGGCAAGTTCGCTGAAGGCGCTCAGCGGTTGGATGAGGCCCTGCGAAATTTGTCCGCGGAACTTCATTGTCTTAATTTTAAAACCTTCGCCCATAACGTTGGTCTTGCGGTAGCTTGTGGCGCGCAGAAACTCGAATTGCGGCCTCACGGGCAGAAAACTGTCAATCTCGAAATAGACGCATTTGTCGCCAACCTTGAACTGGCCTTTGTTCGCCACGCACTGCCACCCCAAAACGTGGCAAAGTTCAATACGGTCGGCCCCTTCGATGGGCTCAACGCCGTTAATCACCTGAATGCTTGCTAATTTTCTCATATACAGTTTGTTTTAAGATTGATTCGTTGCTCGGAAGCGCTATAATTTTCGCTTTCTACAAAGATAGAAAAATCCGATAAATCTTCAAATGTGATTTCTGCGTGTTGGTCGTAATTTGCTGAATCTGATATATTTCGATATTCTTGAATTTCGATTTTGTCGGAATGTGTATTTTTTTTTGAAGATTCCGACAGAATCAAAACTTGCGCAGATGAAAAAAACTATCGGCATTTCGGCCGTTTTAAGTGAGGAATCGTGCTGGTATTCAACCGACGACGACACTTCGGAAACCGACGCCCTCCGTGTGCAAATCGACCTGCTTATCGACCGTTGCGACCGAGTGGTGATTGACGATTTGTTTGCGTAATCTTTACAAAAAACTGAATTCCCGTCCGTACCGCAACATTGTTCCCTTTGGATTTTAGGTGTTTTTTTTGTGATTTTTGGAAAAATCTATGCTTATGGCACGAGCATTTATTTCTTTATATAAAAGAAACGCCAATCATTATTCATTGAGGAAGTTTTGAATGAACCTATTCTGAAACGTACTATCACCTTGTCAGTGAAGAATTGTAAATCTCGGACATTATCAGTATGTACCCTTTGTTTGATAGGGAAATAAGCGTTAACTACTCCGTCAGCCTCTGCTATTGTGCGCATTGTTCCTCTTTTTTCCAAGTCAGTTCTCAATAGTTGTTCAAATTCAAAATGACTATGCAAGTATTTGATATAGTTAGAGTTCTTGCATCCCAATCCTTTGTAATTATTCGTTTCTTCGGCAATTTGTTCGTATCTGGTGTCACCATACGATTGGGTATGCAATTTGTCTTTATAGTTTATATATACATTCTGTAAAAAGAAATCGGCTTCGTATTCTTTCATACTAACCAAATCATAAACATATATCTTTCCGTCAAGCATATATATTAATGCTAAAATTTCATCGCAAGACAAAAGACAAAATGGCTTTTTCTTTAAGATTTCACGCATAGCTTTTGCTGCTCTGTTTACAATTTTTTTTGAAGTCGCTTGATAGAAGAATTCATTACAAGTTAGCGGTATAAAATTCGGACTTTCTGTAACTACAATATCTACACTTTTCCCTTTCGAGCCATATTGCTTTCCAAACCAATACAAGTCGAAGTTAGGTGATAGAGTGTCAATTACGAATTGATTGTTGATGATATTCAACTTTAACACGAAATATGGGTCTGGTTGATTAACCATATTTGTGAAATAATTTATATCTCCAGCTAAACACAATGAATCAGAAGGATTTCCGAATGGCGGTTCCCTTTTCGCCAATTTCAAATGGTCTTTTTTATAAGCATCAATAAGACTTTGGCAATATTCTGTTTTATTTAGTTTGTTGTAATAGTTAATTATTTGTTCTGTAAGCGTTTGACTTGTTGCGTTGGCTGCATTAAACAAGAAAGTAAAAGCAAATGTTGTTAAAAAACATATGGTTCTCATAGTTAGTGATTTATCAGCAAAGTTCACGAAATATTATAAAGAGTATCTCTTTATAGCGCCAAATGTAGTTGTATTTCTTTGAAAAAACTATGTAAATCAGTTCAATCAGCGTTATCGGCGTTCAATAATAAACTATAGAAACCCAAATTCCCGTCCGTACCGCAGCATTTGCTCGGTATAACTCTCTGTATAATCAATAGTTACGTCGATAATCTTGCCATTCTCAACAACAGGTTTCAGCACAGGATTCACAAAGCCGCCGTATGGCGCAATGTTCAGTTTCTCAAAGCGTTGCAGCACTTCGGCGTGCAGAGTGCGGTCGATTTTCACGGCGTAGGTCTCGACAAGGGCTTTGCCTGCTTCGTAGTCGCCTTCCGATTTAATCCTTTGAATTTCAGCCAGCAAGTTGCCGAAAAGTTCTCTCAATTTTGCGTAATCGTTGATTCGGGTGTAACTTTTCCCGTCGATTTTCAGCAGTTCAACCACATTTTCGGCCTTGCCTTTTTCGAGCGCCCAGCGGGCAATGAGTTGGCGGTTGCGCATATGCGACTCTTCAAGGTCCTTGCCCAACTCGATGCGCGTGAGTTGCGTCATAAGACCGTTGCGGATATACGAGTCGTATTCAGCCTTAAACGCTTCATTGTCAGGTAATAAACCTAACTCAATAATCTTCGGGTCGGCAATGTAGTAGAGCGCGAAAAGGTCGGCGCGGGCTTCTTCCAGAGTCGAACTGTAGTTTTTCAGCGCGTCGGGGTTGGTGCCAGGCAGCAGTTGGCCCGAACCGTGTCCCAGACACTCGTGCAGGTCGGTGTGCAGGTTGCTCGATTGGTAGCCGTACTTGCGCGAGCGGGCGCGTTCGGCTTCGTCGTGGCAGAACTCGTCTAGCATTCCGCTGCCAAGGCTCGCCTGATGGTAGGCGTAGGTGATGTTCTCGATGGTCACCGACTTCGAGCCGTGTTCCTTGCGAATCCAGTCGGCGTTTGGCAGATTGATGCCGATGGGCGTCGACGGGTAGCAGTCGCCGCCAAGTTGAACGGCGGTTATCACTTTGGCAGTCACGCCTTTAACGCTCTTTTTCTTGAAGCGGCCGTCGATGGGTGCGTGGTCTTCAAACCATTGCGCGTTGCCGCTGATGGTCTCGGTTCGGCGCGTTGCCGTCAGGTCTTTGAAGTTGACAAGCGATTCCCACGAGGCCTTGATGCCGAGCGGGTCGCCGTACACTTCGATAAAGCCGTTCACGAAATCCACTAGCGGCTCGTTGTCGCTGACCCACAAGATGTTATACTCGTCCCAAGTGCGCAGGTCGCCCGTTTGGTAGTAACTGATGAGTTTTTCAATCGATTGGCGCTGCTGTTCGGTTTCGGCGTAAGGCGCGGCTTTTTTCAACCAACTGACAATCTGTTCAATAGCCTTGCTGTATTTTCCGCCTACGCGATAAATTTCTTCAGTGATGCGCCCGTCGGTTTTCACGAGGCGGCTGTTGAGTCCGTTCGAGAGCGGACGTGTGGGGTCGGGTTGGGGCAGAGTGGCGTTGTACGCTTCCACTTCGGCCTGACTCACACCGCTGTAGAAATTGCACGCCGACGCCTTCACCACGTCGCCGCTGCTGTCAAGACTGACGCGCTTAAGGTCTGATTTGCTGTATATTATCTCGGTTACCCGATTGGCAAAGTCCTCCGCCGTTTCGCCTTCGTTTTTCGGCATTTGACCGAAATCTGAATTGATAATCAGTCGCTTAAATGTTTCGGCGTCAATCTCGGGGAAAAACTTGTCGCAACTGTAGTGGTGGTGCACGCCGTTGCTGAACCAAACACGTTTGGCGTAAACCATAAACTGCTTAAAATCACCGCTTTCGCGATTGCCGCCATAGCTGCTGACAATGGCGTCCACGGTGTGGCGCACCAGCAGGTTGTGGCGGTAGAACTGGTCGAAAATAATATCTCGTCCGCACTGTGCCGCCTGGCTCAGATAGTAGATGAATATCTTTTGATTGAGTGTAAGATTTTCAAATTCAGGCACTTTGTACCGCATAATCTTGATGTCGGCAAAGCGGTCGATAACGTATTCAAAATCCTTTTCGGCTTCCATTGTGTTCGTTTTTTTTGTTTGGCGAAGGTAGTCGCGAATTCCGAACAGAATGTTCTCTGTCGTGTTTTTTTTCGACAGTATGAATGTTGAAAAAAGCTAGTATGCTATCTAACACATTCCTAATGTTTTATCCATAGACTAAATCTGCGGCCCTTGCAAAAAAATGCAATTGGTGTTTTAATCGTATTGTCATAAAAAAAACTGCTTGACATTTGTCAAAAAGAAGTAGCATTTCGCCACAAAAAAACTTATTTATATAGGTAATAGCTTAATTTTCGCACCTATTAAAAGTACTGTAAATAGTGTTTTGGGGATAATTTGAAATTATTGTAATATTATGAATAAGAATATTTTGCACAATTTCTTGTTGGGATTGTTCGTGATGTTGGTTTCAACTGTTTCGGCAGTGGGGCAGGGAAAAACGTATGTCTCTGTTAATGCTACTGCAGCTGATTGGCATAACTTATCGACCTGGAAAGAGAATGGCACGGGTGGTAATCCGGCAAGTAGTGCAGCCTTTTTGGACAAAACAAACTCTTTTGTCGTGGCGACTGAAGTTACCATTGGTGATACCGCTAGTATGTTAAACCTGACAGTGGCGGCAGGAGGAAAACTTTATTTTGGTAAGGAAGGTGGCACTAACAAGGGCATCTATGTTGATGGCACGTTTACGGTTGAAGCTGCCAGTGCAGAAAAGGAGGAAGGACTTGCTTCAGTTTCAAGTGTTATCGGAACCCGCACACTGACAGTAAAAGGTGCTTTTACCAACAACGGACAGATGGTGTTCCGTAATGGTACAGGCAGAACAGTGAATGTGATGTTTGTCGGCGGACAGAATGTAACGGTTAATGAGACAGCAGATAAAACGGTGTTTAACAATTTCATCGTGGCGTCGGCAACAGTTAAGACTAACAGTAATTTGGATATTGATGGCTCGTTGTCGATTATTTCAGGAGGAATTTTCGATACCAATGGTAAAACTATAAATATTGGCGGCAATTTTAGTAATTCGGGAACATTTACACGTAGAAAAAGTACAGTTGTATTTGACGGTAGAGCTGTTCAGACAATAACGGGCGCAACTGACTTCTATTCGGTTAATGTTGTTGGAGGAGGTTTCTTGGTAGTTGCTAGTAATATTAATGTGTATGGAGATTTTTTTGTTGATGGCAATTCAACTGTCAGCAGTTCTGCGAAGTTGGTTTTTTATAGAAATTTTACAATAAAAAGTGGTAGTAAGTATGATACGAACACTGAGTATACTGGTTTTTGGGGTGGATATAAGGATAATGGTACAAATAACCAGACGATTACAGTTGAAGGGGAGGCTACATTTAACAGATTGTTGATTAATGCGAAGGGCAGTGGCGATTTTGGAGTAAAAACATTTTATGGAAATATCAACGCAACATCATATATCTATATTTATCCCGGTGCGAAACTGATTGATGCTTCAGTTAACTATCAACATACCTTTTTGGGTGCGGCAGTCAGGGGTGAGATGGATTTGAAGAGTCCAATGACAATAAAAGGAGGAACGCTAAGAAAAAAAGAGACTGACAATGATACTTATGGTTCGTTTTCAATTGGTAGTGGTGATATAACTATTCCGAGTGGGACAGTATATGTAAAGGCAGGCGATACATTTAATGCGTTAGGTAATGTCAAAGTTCTTACGGGTGCAGAGTTCGTGTTGAGCGGTGACGAGTTATTACAAGCAGAAATAATTGGGTTAGATTCAAAAACTTTTACAGTCGAAAACGGTGCAAATTTATATCTGCGTGGCGCTAATGATAATTTTCCGAAAGGATTTGGCTCTGTTGTTCTTGAAGAGACAAGTAAAACCATCTACGATAGGTCTTTCGTACAGAAAGTGCACGGAGGTTCTGGTGTTACTTATGGTATTCTCCAATTGGACAAGAGCGATAAGGAATTCAATGGCGGCGCAACCATAGCATACCACTTGAACGTTTATGCGCCAACGAATGGAACGATAAATGTCGATATGAAAAATTATGACTTTACCATAGGTTACCACATACAAGACTATCCAGACCGAAGGGGAACGACCAATATCCATTCTGAAGGAACAATAACAATGAAGAGTCGAGGTAACCGTTCACAATATATATATAAGCGAGACAATGGTACATACCAGTTCGGTAATTTGATTTTTAAGAACGAAGACCATACATATTCGCAAACCAAATACATCACGGGCGACATAAATGTGACAGGAGCACTTGCTTTGGAAAATGATAGCGACAATGAACAGCTTTTCCTTGCTCTCGACATCGATGACCATAAGATTATCGGTTTTGAAACAGATAGCAACTCGTTTACACTCGGCAACAATACTCGCATAAAGGTTAGTGGACACGACAACTTTGGCGAGACAATCAGTAAATTTCCCAATGTTGAAATAGATCCGAACAGTATTGTGCAGTTCGATGCGACAACAACAGACCAAATATTACCAAGTACAACGTATGGAAACATTTATTTATACGGAAGCACGGCGAAAACTGTGGAAACAACCATAACTGTTGCCGGTTGGATTAACCAAAACGGTGGTACACCAAAACTTACAATGGCCGATGGAATTACAATGTATATTGAGGGCGATTGGAAACTAGGAGCCTCGTATTTGAACATAAACAGAGGTGCAAAAGTTATTTTCAACGGTGCTAACCAGGAGATTGTGGCCACCACTTTGCCAAATGTCGAGATTCGCGGAAGCAACACCAAAACACTGAAAGGTAATTTGGTAGTGGAAGGCGATTTGTCGGTATTTACCGGTAGTGAGCTGAATGCCGATAACCGTACTATATCCCTTTACGGAAATTTCAGCAACAATGATGCCAGCGGACGTTTCAGTCAGCGATACGGACGGTTGAATATGCGTGGCGACGGTTATACCACGTCGATTTCTTGCGCAAATATCACCAACACAACATTTAATAATATCTATATCGAGAAAAGTTTGAATGATACGGTTCATTTCCTGACGAAAACTTTTGTTGGGGGAAACCTGATGACAGGCTCGAACCGAGGCAGCATCGATATTTTTAACGACACGATTATAATCGGTGGTGATTTGTATATGTATCCGAACTGTGAACTTATTCACGGCTCAGATGCAGTGTTGTATTTCAACAGTACCGATGCCGAGCAGACTATAAGCAACCAACACACCATAAACAATTACCCGACAATGCGATTCTCTGGTGGTGCGGTTAAACGTCTAGTGTCTAACGCTTTCGATATCAACGGCGATGTGATTATAGAAAGAGACGCTATTGTTACCAGTAGTTACAAACTGAATGTATCGGGCGACTGGCGCAATAATAGCGGTACATTCAACCACTCGTCAGAGGTGGAATTTGATGGCGGCGATGGACAGAAAATCAGCGGTTCAGCGTTTTGTAATGTGACTTTCGGTGGTACCGGAACCAAGTATCTTGGTGGTATTATCAATGTGTCCGGTTGGCTGAAAATCGACTCGCTTGCAACTTTCGATGTCGGGCCTGAAGATGAAGATGCCTATTATGATATAACTGTTGGCAGCCATTGGTATAACAATATTGTGAGCCCCGATAGAAGCAAAACAGGTAGATTCAATCCTCGCAGGGGAACAGTTACATTTCTGGGAAGTAGTACCGATATTTATACGGGTGATACACTCCAACCCAATGGAGAAGGCATATCAGGCAAGGGATTCTACAATGTTGTGATAAACACATCAGATCCGGCCAACTACAAGCGTTTGTATCCGATACATGGTGACAATTCGAAGATTAAAACTGGCCCGAACGATATGCATGTTGCGCACGATTTTACAATCAACTCTGGTATTTTCTATACCTATTGGAATGAATTGTTTGTTGGCGGCAACTTGAAAAACTTAGGTGGCAACTTCTCGATGAACGGCCATTACAGTGCAGTCACCAAACTCTATTTGGGTGGTGGCCCTGGTGATTATGAGTTCGACCCAGGTGAGTCCAACACCGTGCGCCATATTGAGATTAATAATGGTGGTACATACTACTTGATGAATGATTATTTACAGTACGGACACAGCTTTGATTATGGGAAAGATAGCCTAATCCATATCAGGAAAGGTACTCTTGATATGAATCACCATTCAATAACCTTTGTTGAATCGGGAAACGTTTTTGTGAACACAGAAGGAAATTTGAAACTGGATTCGGCTGCGGTTTTGGCAATGTACAGTGGTCGCAAGTTGATAAACAGAGGCCGTTTGGAACTGATTGGTCACGCAAACTCGCAAGCCAAAATCCAACCAGGGGCTTCGGGGTGGTATTATTATATAATTCAAGACAAAGAGTCCGGAGTATTGGCCGCCGACCAGTATTGCATTGAGGGAACTCAAGGAGATGGTTTGAACATACAGAAAGGTTCAATAGATAGTTCTCACAAATTGGAAAATGGTATTTTCTCGAATTCGACAGGATCCGCTTTGCTGACAATTGGCAAAGATGTGAATGTCGGTGATGGTACTTGGGAGATTAAAAATGTGTCGTTCAACGCTCGCGAAGGGAAACCTACAGCTAATGTTACGCGTTCGGATGGAAATAAAAAAATAACTTTTGTCGACTACAACGGAACCTTGGCGGGCGAAGCTAAAGACAATGATCCCAATGATTTGGTTGATTGGAAAATGTCGGAAGGTGTGTTCTGGACAGGAAAAGCAAAAGACAGTGATTGGTTCAATGCTTTAAACTGGAAAAGCGGTTCAGTACCTACAGAAGACAAGAGTGTAGTTCTCGACCATACAGAAATCGTGAATAAAGATTCTGCCTGCTTAATTGTTATCAATAAACGCGTAAAGATAAAGAACCTTACCATAGACGATAAGATGACACTTAAACTTCAAGGTGCTGACGATTCAAACAAAGACGGCCTTGAAGTTGACGGAAAGCTTACAATGTTGGGAGGGTCAACTTTGACACAAATGAACACGCGCGACTCATTGATATTGCACGGCTCGTGGGCCTGCTCAGGAATATACACGCCAAATGGTGTCCCGACAGTGTTCGCACCGACAGCCGGAACGCATCAACTTATAGTATCATCGGGTCAGAAACTGGCAGCTATGGTAGTCCACAGCTTGGGCGGTTATTTGGCGTTGCAGGGCGTGATAAATGTTAAAGATAGTGTGCGGTTGGAAACAGGTACGCTTATCGGTAACAATGCTCAAATTAATCTCGAAGGCGATTGGACTCCTGCGGGAGGAATGTTTGAAATGGGCGAGTCGATTGTCAATTTCTGCGGCAGCACAGGTGAGCAATTCATTCACGGTGGCAGTTTTTGGAGAATCTTTTTTGCAAACGGTGCCAAAAAGACAATTGACGAGGACATATCGGTTGATCGAGATTTCAAGATTCAGTCAAGCTCTGGCCTCGTGGATGCTGGCGCCAAAAACATTTATATGTCGGGACGAACCACATATTGGTATAACTATGCCAATGCCGAGATATTCGATCAAAGTGGTGATGGCTCGGTTATTTTCAGCGGTGGAACATCGTACATAGGAAGTGTTGAATACGATAAAACTATTACGACTAAAAAAATCAGTAAACCGACCACTTTCAACAATATGTTGCTGCAAGGTTCGGGAACAAAATCGTTCCGTGATACCTCGTTCTTAAAAGGAGCGATTGAAATGGTGGCGGGGATTGATGTGTCGATTTCGAGAACAGGTGCCATTATCGGCGATGAAAATGCAAATCCTTCGTTCACATCGTATGGTGGTGCATTTTTAATATATGGCGAGGACAACTTCCCGAAAAAAATGAACTTAGTAGAGTTAGTTGGTGGCACAGTTTACTATCGCGACTCAACTTTCAATCAGGTTATTTTCCCGACGCAGTATAGCTCGTTGAGTTTGTATAACTACTACTGGACGACAGACGGTGCTTGGAGACGGGTTACTAAAACACTCGGCGGCGACATAACAGTCACAGGTTCAATATCAATTGGCGATACTGTGACCACGTTAGTTGTCGGCGACAATAGAAAAATCTTCCTTACGGGCAGTATCTCGTTAGCAACCGACGGAAAGCAGATAGATTGGGGTACAGGCTCACTTTATCACGTGGGCGCCGGCTGGAGTGTCGATGCTGACATCAATACATTCAATAATATCTATAAGCAAGGAACCGGTACCCTTACAGCCAACAGCGAATGGACAGTTACCGGCGATATGGAGTTCGAACCTGAAACACAATTCCAAATGAATGCCAACAAAGTGATTGGTACCACAGGAAAACATTTCAAAATGGGGTTGAACTGCCAGTTACATAGTTCTGTACCAAGAGGCAACAGTGAAGAAGGAGATGTAGCATTCCCTACCGGATTCAGCAGTTACGAACTCGACCCGACCACCAAAACTTATCTCAGGGCGGCAGGGGACCAGAAATTATTCTCGGGTGTCGATTATGGAATGGTTTATTTGTACTCATCAGCCGTCAGAAATGTTGAGTTTGGTGGTACGATTAAAGTTATGAACGATTTTTATAACTCTTACGACGGAACAACAATCATCGATAATGGCCACGACTTGGAATTGTACGGAGCGACAAACGATTTGCGCAATTATCTGCCGACATCAACCCTTTATCTTAAAGCCGATGGCGACCAGAAAGTGTATGCCGGTGGTGGTTTCACTTTGCTGACGCTCAAAAACCTGACACTTCAAGGCACCGGTGTGAAGGAAATCGATGAGACAACAGTCAGAATCAGCGGCGACATTGAGGTTGGAGCGAATACAACATTCAGTTGCAATGATGCCACCGAATTCAGCGGTGAGCGAATCACCAACCACGGGAAGTTCCGCCATTACGGCAATACCTTCACATTCAACCGAGGCCGCAAGCAGACAATCGATATGGGGGCCGACAATATATTCAATGGCTTGTCACTGACTGAGGAAGATACTGTTGATATTGTCGGCGGCGGAATATCGGTGAACACAGGAGTGTTCAGTCTTGGCGAGAAGGCACAACTCGATATGGGGTCGTACACACATAATATTGCATCGCAGCGGATTGATTTGGGAGCTAATTGCAACTGGATTACCGGGAATGCCAATTTTATTTTCAACCGAAGCGGAGCGCAGACAATACCTGCACTCGAGTGTAAGGACATCAGATTCTCGACCTCGGGAACCAAAACACTCGAAGGCAATCTGACTGTTGACAGCCTAATTATCGATGAAGGTACAGGGTTCTCTGTCGGAACTGATGCTACCCACTCACACAAAGTTACGGTTTATGGCAACTGGATTTGTAACGGCACGTTTACTAGTCGCAGCGATTCGGTGCTTTTTGAGTCGAATCCGGATTACGATAATACTAACCGTAAGATTAAATCGAATGGTCAGGCGTTTAATATTGCTGTTTTCAATCGTAATAGCGATGCAATAAGCACATTCAACCTTCAAGACCCAATGACAATTAAAGATAGTATGGTGATTTGTGACAAAGCCACATTCTGTCTGAACCATAGCATATTGACCATTGGCGATGATGACGCGAACTTTACCGACGCACCATTCTATCCCGATGGTGAGTGGTTGAAAGTGAAACTGGGCGGCACACTCGATATCAACGCGGGAGCATCACTTCAGTTCAATCATATGGACCTGAATACGCATTTGGATGTTTGGGGAACGTTGAAAATGGTGGGCTCTACCAGCGCTAATGCCATAATTACTCGAAGCTCAACTTATTATGACGGACGTGGTACTGAAGTTACTATCCACAATGGAGCCACTCTCTATGCCAAAAACTATCAAGTGCAATATCTGGCTCCGACAGGTTTTGTTGTCGAAAATGGAGTTACGGTCGATCCGGTTGCAAACCTTTCGAATGGTATCTGGTCAAATATGTACACTGGAAAATCATATGACCGTCCCGATGGATCAACTCCTCCAATCAAAAGTTTCATCTATTTGACTTTGAATGCAGAAATGGCTAATCCTTTTATTAGTAATCTGGCGTTCAATCATGGTGGTGCGCCATCGATAAGATGCCATTACAATATTCGCCGTGACGAAACGATTGTTGAACAGGAAATAACACTTAGCGGAATAAATGGTGCTTTGGGCATAGAAGATTATGAATTTAACAAGTACGCCCTTAGTGACATAACGTTCTCAAATCCTCGGCATCACAAAATCAACTGGCCGGAAGTCACACAGATTGTTTGGACAGGTGCGGTCAGCGAGGACTGGTTCGACAAGAACAACTGGAGGCCAAATACATCGGCGCCAACCAAAGATTTGTCGGTTAGGATACCGAGAGCCGCGAACGCACCTATTATATATAAGGAGGGTGCAGTCTGCAAAAACCTGACAATAACCAATGGTTCGCTCACTGTCGAGAATTTTACAAAAGAGGATAATAGCAAACCATCGTTGAAAATCGAAGGCTCTGTCGATGTACAAGCTGGCGGAGTGTTTGCCATTGAAGATACCGCAAATATTGCAGTTTATGGTGACTGGAGCATTGCTTCGACAGGTGGCTTTGTTCCGCAGAAAGGCTCAGTCAGCTTTGCCGCTGGCGGTGGTAGTGTGTCGATTGTACCAAACAAATCCGAGTTCAACAATGTCTCCTTTGATGGAGGTGCAACCTATATGATTACTGGCACCGAAATTAAAGTCAATGGCAAGTTTGAAATCAACGACGGAATTGTTTGGCCTTGCACACCAAATTATATTTACACAATCAAAGGCAATTACTATAGAGATGCCGAAAATGGCACCTTTAACCGGAACATACTTGGTTTTGTGAAGTTTGCGGGTGGTAATCAAAACATCACCAATGGATTATTCAGCCGTGTAAGGTTCTCGGGTTCGGGCGACAAAAAACTGAAATCGTCGTTCGATGGATCGTATGTGAGCAGTTCGTCCACTGCCAGAGGCTTTATTGTTGAGAATGGTGCGACACTCAAAACCGAATGCCCGCTTACAATTAAAGGTAATGTTCTGATTGAGGCTGGTTCAACATTTAACGATGGTAATCTGACTCACACATTTACTGGTTACTATTGGGAGGCTCCCGGAACTTATTCGGGTTCTGGCACGGTGAAATTCGACGTTGGTCACCACCAATATATTAATGGCGCGAATTTCCACGATTTGGAGATGAAATCGAATGCCAGCATGTACACTAGATACATAAACGGCGATGTAACATTGACGGGCAACCTTACCACATCATATTGCTATCTCGATATGCTTGTAAATAACATTACCAGCACCAGTGAGGAAGGAACATTCACAATGGGCGAGAAGGCATACGTTTATGCGCGTGGCGAGAACAATTACCCGAACTTTGCCAATTATGTGGTTTCCGAAACAGCCTATTCATACTATAATGGTCCAATGAATCAGACAATCCGTCCAGCCAATTATGGGTATCTTTATCTGCAAAGCAACACGGTTAAGACTCTTGCTGGCGATATTTTTGTGGCCAAGAATCTAGTCATCAGTGAGAACGGTGGTACTTTAACTACTGCTAACCACAATATTTACCTCAGAGGGCATTGGTACAACCAGTACAACGGAACGTTTGTCCCGGGCACGGGTCGTGTGATATTCAACGGAACATCTGGCAATCAGTATGCTTATCTTGGTGTGTCGGTTGAGAATCCGTTCTACGACATTGAGGTGCGCAAGCCCGCTGGGCAGTTATTCTATGGAGCGTCGGTCGACCTTGTTTTAGGAGGCTCGCTCTATGTGACAAGCGGAACAATGAGTTGCGTTGGTGGTTACAAAGTAAAAATCGATGACGAAATGTTGGTCAGCGGTTCTGGCGTAATCAACCAATCGGGGTGCTACGAGTTACGCCGTTCTGATGGCGATTGCAAAATCCAAACCAATGGCTCTATACTCAACGATTTGATTATTAATGGAGACGCCACGTTTAAACTGAACGATGACCTTACCGTTTATGGCAACTTTACGCTACAACGAGGTACATTCTCGCAAGAAGGCCATACGGCAACGTTCGGTAACTCGCTCGACAATGCTATAATATATGGCACATATAAGGTGACGCCTGGTGGCAAGCTCCGCATTGGCAGTTCATCGTCGTTTGTGGTGAAAGATGGCGGTAAAGTTGAGGTAGTGGGTAATAGCACGAACTATGCGCAGGTTACCAACAACACCGATCGGTATTATTTCACAGTAGAGAGCGGTGGTAAAATAGATGCGCAATACTATAGTTTCTCGTATCTGGCAAAACAAGGAATCATTATTTCAGATGGTGCAATAATCGACGGACACAAGAATTTCAGCAACGGTATATTCAGCAATGTGGTCTCTGCCGGTGTCTGCCTCGATATCAGAAATGACCAGACGATGTATGGTGAAGGAGGAGCCACGGGGCGTATTGAAAACATTTCGTTCCCCAATAACCCAGGTGGCGGTGCGGTCAATATCCGCAAGGTGGAATCAACGACAGGAAATATTGAGGTGTATAATGCTACGGGTATGCTGGCTGGAGAGCTTTACGAGAACGACCCGCATAACCTTATCAGTTGGACTGGCGATATAGAATATTTCTGGACAGGCGCAGCCAACGATGGTGATTGGTGGAATAGCGAGAACTGGATGGCGAAACGTAATGGAGATGTAATAACAGCAGAATTCCCGACTGCCGACAATAATGTCACAATCCAGAAGATTGCTGGCGGTCGCAAGTATCCGTTGATTGAAAAAGATTCGGCTTTTGCAAAGCGTTTGACAATTGCCGATGGTGCATTCTTGACAATCAATGTTAGCGAAGACGAAGAAAATTTAAGAAGCGCGGTTGTAGTCCATTCCGATGTTACGGTGAACGGAACGTTGACAATGACATCAGGTCGCGATACTCTAAATGTTTATGGCAACTGGGTTGTCGGTTCACATGGAAAATTGGTGGCTGGCGACGGTTACGTAAAGATGAGTGGAGTTGGTGTTAAGACGATACAAAACCGTGTTCAGAGTTTCAACAATCTGGAGATCGACAATAACGGAACAGTTCAGTCACAGTCGGCTATGAAAGTCGATGGCAATTTCGTAATTAAACAAGGAACGTTCGATGTCACATCATACGACGTAACCGTGGGCGGTGATTTTGTATGCAACGGAACGTTTTTGCCGCAAACAAGGACACTCTTCTTGAAAGGTAATGGTAAAACATTAGGTGATGCCCACAATTTCAATCCTGGCAGTAGCACTTATTACAACATAACCTTGAGCAAAGGAAAATACAGCTTGGTAGGAAGCGATTTGTCAATCAATCATAATTTCGATGTTGCTGCAGGAGAATTCTTGGTTGCAAATAAATCGGTGAATATGGGCGACGGCACCGGAGCCGACATATTGAGTGTCTGCGGAGGAACCATACGGTTTGGAGCGAATGGCAAACTGAAGATGGGCAATGGCGCTACAATCTACGTAACAAGCGGACGGTTTGAAATGGTGGGTAGTGGAAATAGCGAGGCTGTTGTAACATCCCAGAAAGTAACTGGCACTTACGCATTTACGGTTGCCGGAGGAACTATTGCCGCCAATCACTATAAGGTGGAGCGTATAAACGCATCTGGAGTTCATCTGTTGGCTGACGCACAAATCGATGGAACCAACAACTTCTCTAACGGTCAGTTTGTTAGCGGTGCGGCAGGAGGCCAATACTTATGGTTGGAAAACAACTTTGGTGAAGCCAATACAGACACCGTTACAATTGATAAAACTTACTTCAATGCCGGCCCAAGATACAATATCAGACGTTCCGATTCGGGAACCAATGGCGTAATAAAAGCTCTCGATGCAGTTGGTGTAGTGGCAAGCTACTATTTTGAAAAAGAGGATGGCGATGTGATAACAGCAAACACAGGAGCTATCGTTTGGGCATATACAGGAAATGTTCTTTATTGGGAAGGCAATCATCCTAACGAAAATGATTCGGATGGAACTCGTTGGGACAATCCGTTTAACTGGAATAATATGAAGGGTGGATTACCTGGTAGTGGTGGTTATCCTTCAGAAAATACACGTGTGTTTATTAACAGCCAAACTCATGGTAAGTATCCGATTATTTACTCAAATAATCATGAAAAAATTGCCAAGGCAAAGGGTATCGACATTTATAGTGGTGCGACGTTGACACAGAAATCGGGTGTAACACTTGAAGTTAATAATCCAGAGGCCGGAATGTCAATCGGCAATGGCGCGACGTTCAACGCTAAAGACACTGTGGTTATTAAAGGTCAGTTTGCCAATGCCGGTACGTTTAATCATGGTGGTTCCTCAACCGTTGTCTGGGAGTCGGGCTTGAACCGAAACATAGAGATGAATGGTTGCGCCTTCCATAACTTCTCGGTTAAGAATGTAGATGGAGCTGCGGTTACATTTGCAGTTGAGCGAGGCAAGTCGCTCGTGGTCGAAAACAACTTCACAATTGTTGGTGGAACAGTCGATTGCAACGGCGGAACACTCGATATAGGCGGCAATTTCACCAAAACAGGCGGTAGCTTTGTTCACAGTCAAGGTACGGTGCGAATGAATGGTACTAAGAACCAGGCCATTACATCCAACGAACAATTGACTTTCTATAATCTTGAACTGATTGGCACTAAAACCGACACAATCAAAGTTAATATTGTGATTGAAGGTAATATAGTTGTGGGCACGAAGGTTTGTGCGCCAACGGCCGACATTGTATGCCTTGGTAACTGGACCAGGCCTTTGGGAGGTTCACAGAAGAACAACTTCAATGGCGGTAGCGGAGTGGTGAAATTTATCGGCACAAAAACTCAAAATATTGAGAAACCGGAGACATTTACTAAAGTCGAGATAAATAATTCGGCTTCATCAGCATTGATGACCACTTATAAGCAGACCATTTCGCAGTCGCTGACACTTGAGAAGGGTATACTTACTGGCAATACTGCCAACCCGATTCATTTGGCCGCTGACGCCATAGTGAGCGGAGCCAAGCCAAGCAGTTATGTAAATGGTGCTGTCGAAAAAGTAAAAAATAGTGCGGAAGACTTTATGTTCCCGATTGGTGGCAACGACCGTTATGCGCCTTTGGAAATTAAAACATCAGCCGCTGGTGGTACCTACTGCGCTTTTTATAAAAGCAATGCACCGGATAATAACAAGCAATTGGGTGCAAATGTCAATTCAATCAGCACAAAAGAGTATTGGACACTTACAGGAAGCGGAGAAAAACCCAAAGTGTCGCTCTATTGGCGCGATAAAGATTTCAGTGGTCTGACCGATTTCGAAGTCTTATCGGTTGTGGTTTATAATGGTACCTGGAACCGTGTAGGCGAAGGCGGAAAATCGCATGTTGTTCCATATGCAGAGAACGACACGACGCAAGGTCATATTTTTACTGATGACCCAATAGGGGCATTTGGCAAGTTGACTTTCGGATTTACCTACCCTACAATAACTTGGAAAGATGGCGCGGCTACAGATGTCTATGTTGATAGAAACAACTGGAGAGGCGAGAGATATACACCAAGCAAAACCACCAACATTAAAGTCGAGGCTATTGGCACAGGCAAGAACCATCCGGTTATTTCTAGTACAGGAGCTTGTTTCGATATGACTATAAATGAAGGCGGTATTATTGAAGTGGAAACAGGAGCAACGTTTACTGTCCACGGTAATGCGACAATAGAAGGCACTTTGATACTCGGTGAAAACGCCAAAATCAATTTCTTGAAAAATGTTGATGCCGGCAACGCCAAAGTGCTGGCCGCTGCAAATTCTTGTGTGTATATTAATGGCAAGACCAACCAAAATGTGACAATCGATTCGTGTTACAATATCGTGTTTAGCAATAAAGATTTTGAAGGAAAGAGTTATGCCGATAGAGATCACATATTTGAGAAGACATTGGAAGGAGATATCAAGGTCAATGGCCATCTAAAGGTTAACGATTATATAACTCTTAAAACCGGGTCGCATAGTATTACTCTGTTGGGTAATTTGCAGATTGAATCTAACGCGGGTTTAAATGGTACAAGTACATTTGTTTTGAATGGTAGCAGTCAGCAAACAATTTCTATCTCTCCCCATAGTCCGGTTTACAATCTGACTGTCAATAACAGCAGCCAAGTTGAACCTCAGGTTAAATTGGCCACCGATATTTCCATCAAGGGCAAGTTGACTCTGACAAAAGGCATTATACAATCGAAATCAGCATCAACAACCGGATGTCTTATTTTGGAAAAAGGAGCAACGACAGAGGGGTGCTCCGATAATTCGTATGTTATTGGTGTAATGCAGAAGAATGGCAAAGACAATTTCACATTCCCGATTGGTGTATCAGGCCGATTGGCACCAATTGGAATTACTGGAATAACAAGTGAAGCATATATAACAGCCGAATACTCATTTGCAAAACCAAGATCGGTTCTTAACCTTGGATCTGGAGTTCAGAAGGTGAGCTGCATTGAGGCGTGGAATTTGGGCAATACTGGTTCGACTCAAGCGAATATAACCTTGTATTTTAACGATACCGAATCAAGTGAAATGAATGAATTGTCGAGTCTGTTGGTTGTTGCCAATACAGGTGGAAGCTGGGAAAGTTTAGGATTGAATGCCTCAAGTTCTATGGGAGCAGGCAAGGCGGTTCTCGTTTCGAACACAAAAGCCACAATATCGGGTACATCCTCACCAAGGTCGTTGCGACAAACCACACGACGCACACTTAATTCAACAGCACCACACACACTCGCTGCGTCAGGAACTGTTGTAACCGCAGGTACAACCGATCGGTGGGTTAACCCTCTCCCCATCGAGCTTTTCTCGTTCACGGCTGAGGCTGTTGCCAACAACGATGTCCGTCTCGACTGGAGTACTGCTTCGGAGCACAACAACGCCTACTTCACCATCGAGCACACGTTCAATGGCGTGACGGAGATGGTTGCCGAGGTTGCCGCGCAAGGCGGAGCGGGCGAGGGGGCCGATTACAGCTACCTGCACATCAACCAGCCCGTCGGCACGCACTACTATCGTCTGCATCAGACCGACATTGACGGAACCACCACCATCGCTTCGGAGTGGGTGGCAGTGGTTGTTGAAGATGCCAACCAGCCGCAGCTGATGATGGGCATTGTGCCGAATCCAGGCAAGTGTGAGAATATCAAAGTCTCGGTTAGCGGTATCAGCGGAGGCAAGTTCCGCTATGTGGTTGCCGATATGAGCGGTCAGTCGCTCATCGACCGCACCATCAACACAGCCGAATCCACATCGTACCAAATCGATGCCACCGACTGGAACCTGCAACCATCGGTTTACCTCATAAAGGTGTTCACCGACAATGGTCAGACGGTCAGCAAGTTCGTGGTAGAATAGCCGCAGCCCGACCGAAAAACAAAACCGCCGTGTGGCAAATGCCGCACGGCGGTTTTTGTTTCCAGAAGGAACCGGATAGTCCGCTGAGAGTGTGGAGGCCAATAAAAAAGCCCGTCGGCAATCAACCAGCGGGCTTTGTGTTCTCTTGAGAGTCTTCTCTTCAGTTCTGCATTGCTTTGTCCATTGCATCGCTGATGCGGCCGAACACGTCGTCGAGCGAGCCGATGCCGTCAACCGACACAAACTTGCCTTGAGCCGAATAGAAATCGATAACCGGCTGAGTCTGTTTGTGATACACGGCAATGCGGTTGTTGATGATGCTCTCGTCCTGGTCGTCGGCGCGGCCCGATACCTTACCGCGCTCCAAGATGCGGGTGCGGAGTTCGTTGTCGTCAACGTCGAGGGCAAGCATCTGAGTAACGCTCTGTCCCTGCTCGGCAAGCATATTGTCGAGCCAGGCGGCCTGCTCTTTTGTGCGCGGGAAACCGTCGAAGATGAAGCCTGCCGACTCTTTTTCCTCTGCCACATTCTTTTTCACCATTTCCTCAACAAGGCAATCGGGAACCAGGTTGCCGTTGTCGATAAGCTCTTTTATCTTGTTGCCAAGTTCAGAGCCGGAACTTTTCTCGGCGCGAAGCATATCGCCTGTCGACAGGTGCTTCAGTCCGTATTTCTTGATGATGTTTTCTGATTGGGTTCCTTTACCCGAACCCGGAGGGCCAAAAATTACAAGATTAAACATTGTATTACAATTTGTTATACTTTATCAATTCGTTTCTTATTCTCAAAACGCTTATTGTCTATACAATAATCATACCACCTTATAAATATCTTTCAGGTTTCTGCCCAAACCATCGTAGTCGAGTCCGTAACCCACAATGAAATCGTTCGGAATCGAGAATCCAAAGTAGTCGATTTTCAAATCTTTACGGCAGGCTTCGGGTTTGAACATCAGTGTGGCGATGCGGACCTCGGCCGGTTCAAAACGCTTCAGATATTCGAGCAGGTCAACCATTGTCTTGCCGGTGTCCACAATGTCCTCAATAATAACAACGGTTTTGCCTTTAAGGTTCTCGTTCAAGCCGATAAGCTCGCGGACATTGCCTGTCGAGTGGTCGCCCTCGTACGACGTGAACTTCACAAAGCTGATTTTGCAAGGCATCTCGATTCCGCGCAGAAGGTCGGCGGCGAAAATGAAACTGCCGTTCAGAATGCCCAGAAACACAACATCTTTCCCCGCAAGGTCGGCGTTCATCTGGTGTGCAATCGCGGCCACTCGCGCCTGAATTTCTTCGGCCGTGACCGATATTCTGAACCTTTTGTCGTGCACTGTTACTTCGTTCTGCATAGCAACTTTTTTTGACGGTGCGAAATTACCAAATACGATTGTTTCTAAAAATATTTTAGTCCGGTTTACGGATTTCCGCAATAAGGTTTCGGTTTTGTCAACGAAAAAAACGCTTACGGCGCGTTTTTCTGTCCATTTACCCCTTCGATTTGCGCCTTATATCCAAAAAAGAGCGCAGAAAAGGTGTTGCAAATCATTTTTTAATATATTTGTCGTGTTAAAACAATGTCTAACAAATAGAGGAGGAACTGCTTATCGAGAAATAATTACTTCGAACTAACAAAAAAGGAGGTAGTTATGAACCTACATAGTCAGTCTGATTATGAGTTGATTAGGCAGTATATGGACGGAAAGACGGAATGTCTGGAAGTCTTGATTGACAAATACAAAAACCGCGTTTTTTCATACATTATGATGGTGGTGAAAGACCGCGAGTTGGCCGAGGACATTTTCCAAGACACATTCATCAAGGTAATCCGCTCGCTCGACGGCGGAAGTTACAAAGACGACGGCAGGTTTTGCCCTTGGGTGCTGCGTATTGCCCACAACCTGATTATCGACTTTTACCGTCGCGACAAGCATCTGCCCACCGTTTCGGGCGATGACGAGGAGAAGGCCATCTTTAAAACCATCGGCATTTTTGATGAGAGCGCCGAGGACAAGTGCCTTGCCAAGCAGTCGCACACCGATTTGAAACAGATGATTGCCAAACTGCCGCCCGAGCAGTGCGCCATTGTCAAATATCGTTACGTTTACGATATGAGTTTCAAAGAGATAGCCGACCTGACAGGTGTCAGCATCAACACGGCTCTGGGCCGTATGCGTTACGCCCTCATAAATCTGCGCAAGATGATGAATGTCACCGTTGAGGAAGACGAATAAGTTGAAATTCAGTTGATTATTATAAAAGGCGTGGCAACACGCCTTTTTTTGTTTCCCGATTAATCCCGATGCAGTATTAATAACCAACACCTAACACCCAACACCTAACACCCAACATCCTATATATCAATCTCAAACCCGTCAGCATCCAAAATTGTTGGAAATTTTTCGCGAAAAGCGTTCAGTTTGCTGAGTGAGACTGTTGCCCGGCCAATGCCGATGGCGTTTTCCGGCAGCCGGCTCATCACGCCGCCGTAGATGTCGATGACGGAGCTGCCACCCGAATAGTCGATGCCGAGGCCGTCGGTTCCCACGCGGTTCACGCCCACCACATAGCATTGGTTTTCAATGGCGCGGGCGCGCAGCAGTGTCTCAAAAATGCTGTGCCGCACTGTGGGCCAGTTGGCAACGCAGAGCAGAATGTCGTAGTTGTTGCCGGTGTTGCGCAACCAAACAGGAAATCGCAGGTCGTAGCAGATGGCCAACCGAATGCGCCACCCTCTGAAGCTGATGATTTTCAACTCTTTCCCGGGAGCGAGTGTCTCGTTTTCGCATCCCATACGGAACAAATGGCGTTTGTCGCACCATTCCAAGCGGCCGTCGGGCATAGCTATAAGCAGACGGTTGTAGTAGTGACCGTTGTCGTATATTATTTGGCTTCCGGCCACGGCGGCGTTCTTGGCGGCGGCTTTGGTCAGCATCCAATCTGCAAGTGGTCCGTCCATTGTCTGGGCGGTGCCGTCGAGCTGGTTTGTGAATCCGGTGGCAAACATCTCGGGCAGCACAATCAGGTCGGCATCGGAAATGCCGTCGAGCATAGTGTCGTATTGGCGCAGATTGCCTTCAATGTCGTGCCATTTGATGTCAGGCTGGACGTAGGCAATATTCAGCAGGTCGGTCATACGCGGACGCAGTCGGTTGTGAATTGCTTGGGGTGCCTGGCCGTTGGGTTGTGCGCCACATAATACTGGTGAATGTATTCCATATCGGCCTCAATGTTGCCTGTTGGCATAAAACGCTCACCAATGAGCCCGGTTTTGTTTTTGTAGTCGAGAACGCTCAAAAAGATTGGCACATTAGCCTGTTTTGCAATGAAATAGAACCCGCGTTTCAGCTTGTTGGTGAGCTTGCGCGTTCCCTCGGGGGTGATGCAGACGCAGAACTCATCGTGTTTGTTGAAATAGGCGATAACCTGCTCAACCATTCCAGTGGAGCGGCTACGGTTGATTGGTACCGCACCTAAAGCCTTGAGCAACAATCCGACAGGAAAGAAGAACATCTCTTTTTTGATGAAAATCTTTGGCGAGAATCCGGACGCCGCAAAAATCAGCTTGCCCCAGACAAAATCCATCATACTTGTGTGAGGGAGTGCAATGACTACGAATTTCTTGTCGGTTGGGGCTTTGTCGATGATGCGCCAGCCGAAAAGTTTCAGAATGAATCTGCTGAACTTCATATTGCAGTTTGTGTCAATCGGTTAGTGTCGGTAAAGAATGGTTATCGGATGAATGGCCGAATCGTTCTTGAAGAGCAGTTGCGGAATGGTGTCGTAGTAGGTGAGTTGCAGCTCTGTTTCAGTTAACGTGGTGATATTCATCATTATGGAATCGGCCGTGCCCGGGTTCAAAACAATGTCCGACTCGTCGGCCGTGAACCGCCACGTTCCGTTATGCGGGAATTTGAAAATCTGCGTATCGTTGTCGCAGCGCTCCTCGCCAAGCGAAATCTCGTAGCCGCCGTTGCTCGATATTTCAATCTCGTCGTCTTTCAGACACTCGGGGCAGACATCCAAGTCGAAAATGTTGATTTGCTTAGTGTCGCCCGTCTCGCTTATGGTGAAATCGGTAATAACCCCGCTCAGAAACCATTTGCCGGCGGCAAGCATATTGATGTTCGATTCCTGAATGTTGTCGCTGGTGCAGGACAATGCGGCACAGAAGGGCAGTGTCAGCAGTAGTTTTTTCATTAGTTTATGATTGATGAGTGAGGTTTTCCGTTCTTAAATGTCTCAATAAGAATGGCTTGCAGAACAACGTCGTCGTACGACAGGTTCCAGTTCTTATTGTTCAGCAGTTTCTTGTACGAGTCGGTGCCGATGTATTTGCTCCGCGTCAGGTCAATGTGGACGCCGTTTGTCGACCAGCGGTAGAACTCATATTCGTAGTCGCTGTCCTTGGTCCATTGGCGCATTGGCCGGTACTCGGGCGTGTTGCCCAGTTTCTCCGACACCACGCTCATCACCTCCTTAATCTTGTAGTCCTCAATTTTGCGGCGGTCGATTGAGAAGATGTGGTTGTAGCCTATAATCTTGAAACTGAGATTCTTATCGTTGATATACTCGCAATCCTCAATGGTGTAGTTGGGGTAGTTGTAAACGCCCACGGTTTTGAGCAGCGAACGGTCAATCTGGTCACCTATCGAGAAATCGGAAATCTGGAACTTGATTGGCACAAAATTGTTGGTTTCCTCCATCTCAAGCCTTTTGTTTGTCGAAAGAATGATGGGGAAGGGGTCGGTGTAGATAATCAGCTTCGGCCTCTTGTTGATGTATTTGATGTCGTAACGTACTGTGTCAGTGTCCAATTCGCAGCCTTTGATGTGGAACGAGTGCTTGTCGTCGTAGTAGCCAATCGATTTGTAGCGCGAGATTGTTATCAGCGAGTCGGTCAGGCGCAGCGGAATCAGCGTTGGTTTCGAGAACTGCTCAAGAACAGTGTCGTAGGCGGCGTACGAGAAGGCCGAGTCGTTGTGGATAACGAGCGTTGAGTCGAGATACCATTCGATGTCGGTGAACGCCTCGATGTTTTTGGTCTTTTTGTCGCAACTGGTCACCGTCAGTCCGGCGGCAAGCAAAACGGCAATACTGAGTTTAAAGCTTTTCATCTTATTGATTATTTAGTTTCTTTATAGAATACCTGCGACGAAATGCTTCGTCCGTCGCGGAAGTAGTAGGTTCCGTATGAGTATTTTGCCTCAATGTACTCGTGGGCAAGGCCTCCGCGGTTCACAATCACACGTTTCACCTTCTTGCCCTTGCTGTCATAGTTCTCAACCGTGATGCCCTCAGGATACTGTTTTGCCAGCTCGTTGAGGAAGTGGTCGCTACGTTGGCCGGTCGGCACATCAAAGTCTTTCTTGTTGTCGAATGAGCTTTGAGCTGCGGCCAACTGCTCTTTGCGCTGGCGCTCGGCCTCGGCTTGCGCTTGGGCGTTGCTATCGCGGATGAGCTTCTCGCACAACTCAATCTGGTCTTTCGGATATTTTTCGGTGGCTTTTATAGCCGATGCCGAACGGTACAGACCGATGGCTGCCGAATAGTCTTTTGCCTTATATGCCGCATCTGCCTGGGCAACAGCGTTTTTGTAGTCAGCATCGATTTTTGCCAGACGCTCTTGCTCTTTTTCGGCTTTTATGTTGGCGCTGATTTGCGCAATCTGTTGGTCGGGGTAAGTTTCGTCGGGCTTGATTGTCTTGGCGGCGCTGTACAGCTCGATGGCATTGTCGTAGTTGCGGGCGTTGAATGCGCGGTCGGCCTCAGCCACTTTCGCCTTGTATGAGCGGAGCTGGTTCTCCTGCTCGGCCTTGCGTTGCGCGGCTTCGGCTAAGAAACTGTCAATCTGTTGGATGCGCGTTTGCGGATGCTGCTCGTTTGGCATCAGTTGCAGAGCCTGCTGATAGACAGGTTTCGCATTGGCGTAGTCTTTCTGCGCAAACAGGTTGTCGGCCTGTGTGATAAGTGCCGCATATTGTTGGCGCTTCTGGTTCTCGGCGTTGATAAATGCCTGAGCCTCAGCAATCCTCTGCTTCGGGTGAGCCTCGTTTGGCTTTATGCTCAAAGCCTGGTTGTAGGCGTTGATGGCCTCGGCATATTTCTTCTCTCTAAAGTAACCGTCGGCGGTTGCAACAGCCTGACTGTAGTTGCGGTCGCGTTCGGCGGCCTTGGCAATCATATTGTCAATCTCCACAATCTGGTTCTTCGGGTACATCTCGTTTGGCTTCACCGCCGATGCCTGGCTGTAGAGAGCCTTGGCCTGAGTGAAGTCCTCTGCTTTGAACTTGGCGTCGGCTTGGGCAATCAGGTTGTCATACTGCGCGTTGTCTTTTGCAATCTTCTCAGCCACAATCTTTTGCTCGGCCAGACGTTTGTCAATCTCGGCAATGCGCTCTTTCGGGTAGGTCTCTTCGGGCTTCAGCTGCAACGCGCTTACGTAGTTGCCGCGGGCCTCGGGGTATTTGCCCGATGCAAACTGGTCGTCGGCATACGAAATGAGATTTATGTACTTGTCGTCAATTTGTTTCTGTTGTGCCAGCAGCTTGTCGATTTCGGCAATCTTCTGTTTCGGGTATTTCTCGGCAGCCTTTGCTGCAAGTGCCTGATTGAATGAGTTTTTAGCCTCGTTATACAGCTTCAGGTTGAGGAGGCTGTCGCCTTTGCGCACGGCATCGGCGTAAGCTTTTTCAATTGCGCGTTTCTGCTCTTCGGCGCTCTTCATAGCCAGCAACCGGCTGTCGATGTCGGTTATGCGGCTTTGCGGGTAGGCCTCGGTGGGGAAGAGTGCCAAAGCCTCGTTGTAGGCCGATTTCGCCTCCTCCCAGTTGCGTTTGTCGTAGAGTTTGTCGGCCTTGGCAATAGCAGCGTCGTACAGCTTCCGCTTGGCGGCGCGGTCGGCAATCAGACGGTCAATCTCGGCAAGTCGTTGAGCCGGATATTGCTCTTCGGGCTTGAAGCTTTGCGCCTGCTGGTAGTTGCTCTTTGCCGATGCCCAGTCTTCTTTGTTGAATGCAGCGTCGGCCAGGGCAATGAAGCGGTTGTAGCCCTCGTTGGCCTTGTCGGCTTTCTGTTGAGCCAGCAGGTTGTCGATTTCGGCAATCCGCTGCTTCGGATAGGCCTCGTTCGGTTTCAGCGCCGCTGCCTGCTGGTATGCCGATTTGGCCGAGTTGTAATCTTGTTTGGCAAACGCGTTGTCGGCCACGCTTATGAATCCGTTGTACTTCTCGGTGTTGGCCTTGTCGGCAGCCAGTTGCTTGTCGATGAGGTTGATTCGTGTTTGCGGATAAGTCTCGGCTGGTTTTATCTCTTTGGCTTTCACATAGTTGATGCGCGCGTCAACAAGATTGTTCTGGCCATACAGATTGTCGGCTTTTGCAATTGCCTCGGCGTATGCCTTGTCGATTGCGGCTTGGTTGGCCGCGTCGTTCCGGAGTTTGGCAATGATGGCGTTCAGCTCGGTGATTTTGTCTTTCGGGTACTGCTCGTTAGGCTTGATGGACGCAGCCTCGCTAAAGCGTGCCAGCGACTCCTCGTACTTCTTTGCAGAGAAATTCTTGTCGCCCTCGGCAATGGCGTCGCGGTAAGCCTTCTCCCTGGCGGCCAGCGCGGCGTCGGCATCCGACAGCTCGGCCAGAATGCGGTCGATTTTCAGCAGCTGGTCCTTCGGATACTGGTCATCTTTATAGGTGAGGGCGCGCTTGTAGTAAATCTGCGCGTTGGTGTACTGCTGGGTGTTGAACGACTCGTCGGCAATGGCAATGTTCTTCTGGTAGTTCTTGTCGTTGTTCTGGTTCTTGGCCAGAATCTTCTTGATAGCCGAAATCTGGTTGTCGGGGTAGGGGTCGTAAGGGTCAACATCGATGGCTTTGGTGTAGAGTTCCACTGCCTCTTCGTAGTTGGCCTGGCTGAACTGGGCGTCGGCTTCGGCAATCAGCCGCTCGAATGTGGCCCGGCGCTTCTGCTCATAGTCTTTCATCATCGCTTTCAGGCGCTTCTGCATCTCGGCGGTGTAGGCCTCGTCGTAGTCGAAATCGCCAATCTTCTCCACAAATTTTATCTTGCCGATGGGCTGGTCCAGAATCGAGGCGTCGAAACCGTCAACCTCGGGCAGCAGCTCAATGCTGAACTTGTAGTTCCAGATGCCCACATCCTCAACCGGCACGTTGGTGTTGAACTCAAGACGCTTGCTGTAGAAACCCTGGCGGCATATTTCAAGCACCACTTGTTTGTTCAAATCGATGTTGAAACTGAAGCGTCCGGTCTTGTCGGCGTCGTAAATTTTGTCGAGCGAGCCATCGACAAACACCTTGACTTTTGACACGGCGAAGTTGTCGTGCTCGATTTTCACGGTGCCCTTGATGGACAGATAGCCCTTGACTTTTTGTGCTGATACGTTTGATAATGAAGCGATTACAATCAATGCTGACAGAACCGCCGATATGGTTCTTTTCAATTTCATTTCAAAATGTTTAAAACACGGCAATATACGAAAATAATATTTGAAGAAATAATGTGTTTTTTCGGTTTTTATGCTATATCTTTAGAGAACTGAAACCAAAGGAAACGAGGTCTCAGGAGAGATTGTTGAACTTTTAAATTTTTGAGTTATGAAAACCGCAGAAGACAAACTGAGAAGCAAAGAGTCGTTGGAGATTGCCGAACGCAAGTTGCACAAGTCGCAGATGAAAGCAAGCAAACTCGAAAAGAAACTTGAGAAAGCCAAGAAGGGCAAGGGCGGAGAGTCGGCCATCAAAGGCATTAAGCAGGCTTTGGAAGAGGTGTTCGTTAAGATGCACCAGCGTTACAAAAAAGTTGAGAAAACTAAAAAATATGCAGCATAACAAAAAAGGAAGCGCCGAAAGGCGCTTTTTTTGTGTGTATTACAAAACTTTGAAAATTAATGTCCAAGAAGTGTTATTGGTTCTCTTGCAGATATTTTTCCACACTGTTCTTGGCCTGAATTAGCGTTGTGATAATTTTGGCAATATCATTATTCTTGATTTCCGCAACCTTCTGATTGTTAACGCCATTCGGCTTTAAATCCTCATAGTATGAATATCTGCTTGGGTTAGAATCAGGTACGCTGTATTTCAATAAAAGCAGTTTTTTACTGCGACTATTGTATAAGAATCCTAATCCTCCGTCAGCAATATAATTAATTGTAAAATTCCGACTTTGATTTGTAATGTCATCGCAAATCTGTCTTAAAACAAGCACTACGCTATCTATTTGGCTGACATTTAGATAATAGGCAGTGCGGGTAAACATCAGCATTTTGCTTTGACTGAGACTGTAGCCATCTCCGGCAATCATAATAGTGCCGACTTTTTTCGTTTTGTCCATTTCGTCTATCAGCACAGTGCCAAATATCTCCACATCACTACCCAGATATTCAAAAACATTGATACTCTTATAGTAAGTGGTGTTTTGAAGGAATTTGCCTGCATCAGTTTCTCGCTTGACTTTTTCAATAATGGCATTTTGAGCAAAAACAGATGATGATACTAAAAGTACGAAACAAGTTAATAGTGCATTTTTCATAATATGTTGTTTATTTATTTCGTCAGCTAAAATAGCGAAATTTTAAAACATCAGTGTAAAATAATCTGCGAAAATCAGTTCAGTCAGCGTTCCAAACAGGCAACAAAAAAGCCGTCCCAAACGGAACGGCTTTCATTTATCGCGTGTTTCAGATTATTCTGCAACAACCTCGAACGGCAACTCGAACTCAACCTCTTTGTGGAGTTTGATTTTGGCAACATACTTGCCAAGCTCTTTAATGTTGTCGCCTTTAACGAGAATGCACTTGCGGTCAACCTCAACACCTTGCTTCTGAATAGCCTCGGCAAGCTGGATGTTGTTGACTGAACCGAAGATTTTACCATTCGAGCTGGCTTTTGTGCCGATAACAATGGTAAGAGCCTCGATTTGTGCGCGCAGTGCGATTGCGTCGTTTTTGATTTTCTCCTCTTTGTGGGCGCGTTGCTTCTTGTTCTCAGCCAGAATCTTCTTGGCGGCGTTGGTAGCAACAATTGCCATACCCTGAGGAATCAGATAGTTACGTCCGTAGCCGTCTTTAACGGTAACGATGTCGTCTTTGTATCCTAAATTTGGAACGTTCTGTTTCAAAATAATTTCCATATCCTATCCTCCTATTATTTAAGCATATCAGTTACATACGGAAGCAAAGCCAAGTGGCGGGCGCGTTTGATAGCGGTGGCCACCTTGCGCTGGTATTTCAGCGATGTTCCGGTGATGCGACGCGGAAGAATCTTGCCCTGCTCGTTCAGGAAACGTTTCAGGAACTCTGGATCCTTGTAGTCGATGTACTTGATTTTGTTCTTTTTGAAACGGCAGTATTTCTTCTTCTTGATTTCTACTGTCGGCGGGGTAAGATACCTGATTTCTGATGAATTCTGTGACATGGCTTATTCCTCCTTCTTAGCTTCAGATTTTAAACTTCTTTTCTTGTTTGCGTACTCTACAGCAAACTTGTCCATCTTCATAGTGAGGAAACGCATAATGCGCTCGTCGCGGCGGTACTCGGTTTCGAGCTTGCCGATGATGTTGCCCTCACCTTTGAACTCTACCAGATAGTAGAATCCTGTGGATTTCTTTTGAATTGGATAAGCCAATTTCCGGAGGCCCCAGTCCTCCTCGTAAACGATTTCACCTCCCATATCGGTGATAACGCCTTTGAATTTGTCAACCGCTTCCTTCATCTGTGGTGCAGACAAAACGGGATTTGCAATGAAAACGGTCTCGTAACTGTTTGACATAAAATTTAATTTTATTTGTTAAAAATCGAGGTGCAAAAGTACTGATTGATTTTGATTTTGCAAATGTTTGTTTTGGCGCTTTCGCGATTTTTTTCACCGATGCCTGCACCATATATATAACGATGTTTGTTGAAAGGCGATTTATACGCGATTTTTTATAATTTGCACCTCTGTTTGATGAAATTGTTTGCACTGATAAATAATTGATAATGAAATATCTGAATAAAATAATTGTACTTTTTACCATCATTTTGGCCGCCAACACCGCTCCGGCTCAGCTCCGGCTCGACACTTTGGGTTGGAAATCGCCGCTTCATATTCCGATTTACCTTTCGGGAAACTTTGCCGAGTTGCGTAGCGGCCATTTTCACGCCGGGCTCGATATGAAAACACAGGGCAAGGAGGGGTTCCGTGTGTATGCGGTGAAAGACGGTTACGTGTCGCGCATCAAGGTGTCGCCAACAGGCTATGGTCACTCGGTATATGTCACTCATCCAGATGGTTACACTTCGCTTTACGCCCATTTGCGCGAGTTCAACATTCAGATTGGGCGCTATGTGCGCGATGCTCAGTACAGCCGCAAGAGTTTTGCAGTTGATTTGTTCCCGAAGGCCGACGAGATTCCCGTCAGCGTGGGCGATGTGCTTGGCCTGTCGGGAAATACGGGCTCGTCGGGTGGGCCGCACCTGCATTTTGAGATTCGCGACACACGCAATTCCTGTCCGCTCAACGGATTGTTTCTTGGCTTCGACATAAAAGACGACATTGCGCCGCGGATGTCGCTATTTACAGTGTTTCCGGGTAACTGCAATTCGCAGGTCGGAGGGGAGTATGCCCGCAGCACCGTCAGGGTGCAGAAGGTTGGCAATGTGTACAAGCCGGTCGGTGCCGATACTATTCAAGTATCTGGTACTGTGGGACTTGGTATTAAGTGTGACGATTATCTGAACGGCGCAAACAACCGTTGCGGAGTTTACAAGTTCGATGTTTGGGACGGCGACGAGATTGTGCTCACAATGCGCATCGACGGTGTGCCGTTCTCGCAGACGAAATATGTGAGCAGCATTGCCGACTACGAGGCTCTGATGACCAGTAACACTGTGGCTTACAGACTGTTTGTCGAGAGTAACAACCGCATTGAGCTTTACCCGACAATGCAGAACCGCGGATTGATAACAGTGCCGGCGGGCAAGGTGAGAAAGGTGAAAATTGATGCCTACGACGCTTATGGCAACAAATCGACATTCGAGACTTTTCTGCAAGGCGTGGTACTTAATAAATCGGCTCAAAAGCCTGAGGGACAGCTGCTTTCGTGGGAAGACCAGCACCGAATCGACACGGCTGGCATTGCCATCGATTTCGGCAAACGGACATTTTTCGACTCCATATATTTCAATTTGAAAATCGATACAAATATTGTAATTGGTTCGTATTCGCCGACTTACACAATTAGCACGCCGGCCATTCCGCTTGTTAAGGAGTTCAATGTGCGGGTTAAATGCCTGGGCGACAAGGTTCCAACGTCGAAACTGCTACTTGTGTCGGTGAGTGGCGACAAGGTTGCGGGCATTGGCGGCAAGTACAAAAACGGATTTGTTGAGGCCGCTTTGTCAGGATTCGGAACGTATCGCATTCAGGCCGACAGCGTTCCGCCAACCATTAAACCTGTTGCAAAACAGCCGGTTAATGTGCTCAAATTCACTATCGACGACGATTTGGCAGGCATAAAATCGTATTCGGCTTCAATCAACGGCGAGTGGATTCTGCTGAAGTACGACCCGAAGACGAAATCAATCACCTACGAGGCCGATGAATACTTGAAACCCGCTGATTCTTACCAGTTTGAGCTGATGGTAACTGACAATTGCGGCAACGTGGCAAACTATTCGTATAAATTCCCCAAAACCAAATTCCAGTAATGCAAGACGTTGATATTAACTGCATTGGCGTGATGTCGGGCACTTCGCTCGACGGGGTTGACATTGTGAGTTGCACATTTAAACTGTCGGGCGGCGTCTGGTCTTATGTTTCCAATGCCGGAGAAGTTTATCCGTATCCTACCGAAATGCTTGAGCGACTGAAATATAGCCACGAGCTGAACGGCCGCGATTTGGCGCAGCTCGATGTCGATTATGGTCGTTTTCTGGGTGGACTGGTAAAAGATTTTGTTGCAGAAAATAATTGCAAGCCTGCTTTCGTGGCAAGTCACGGCTACACCGTTTTTCACGAGCCGCAGAAAGGGCTGACGCTGCAAATCGGCTCTGGCGCTCACATTGCGGCCGTGTCTGGCATCGACACCATCTGCGATTTCCGCACCGTGGATGTGGCTTTGGGCGGCAATGGCGCCCCTTTGGTCCCGATTGGCGACAAGCTGCTTTTCGGAGGCTACGATTATTGCCTGAATCTTGGCGGCTTTGCCAACATCTCATACGATAATGTTGACGGTCAACGCGTTGCGTTCGATATTTGTCCACTTAACATTGTCGCCAACACGCTGACGCGCCGCATCGGGCTTGAATATGACAAAAATGGTGAGCTTGGCCGTAAGGGTATGGTTGATAAAGAGTTACTGCAAAAACTGAACGCTATACCATATTATAAACAGCAACCGCCAAAATCGCTCGGGCGCGAGTTTGTTGATGCCGAGATTTTGCCGTTGTTCGGTCAACGAACTGATATTGAGAATCTTTTAGCTACATATTACCATCACGCCGCCCATCAGATTTCGCAGGCAATGTCAGCCGACGGCAAAAGCACTGTTCTGGTAACAGGAGGTGGCACGTATAACGGATATTTTATTGAATGTCTGCAAAATAGCATTAAATGCAAGGTGGTGATTCCTGACAGCGCAGTGGTCGAGTGCAAGGAGGCAATTGTGTTTGCATTCCTTGGTGTGCTGCGTTATCTGGGAATGCCAAATTGCTTGAAAAGCGTCACAGGCGCTTCTTGCGACAACATCGGCGGTGCAATTTATAAGGCAAACAAAATTGCAGATTCAGGCTATGAATGAAAAATCATAAATCATAAATCAAAAATGTAAACCACATAATAACAGTACGATATGAACACTAAAACACTTTTAACGTTCGCAGTCTCGTTGGCAGTTGTGCCGACAATGGCTTGCACAAATTTCCTAGTTACGCCTGGCGCTTCGGCCGACGGCTCGTCGATGGTGAGTTATGCCGCTGACTCGCACGTGCTTTACGGCGAACTATATCATTGGCCTGCAGCCACTTATCCCGCGGGTACAATGCTCGATGTTTACGATTGGGACACAGGCAAGTATATGGGGCAGATTGAGCAGGCAGCCAAGACTTACAACGTAATCGGCAATATGAATGAAAATCAGGTGGTTATAGGCGAGACTACCTATGGCGGCCGCGAGGAACTTTGGGGCGACTCGACTGCCATTATGGACTACGGAAGCCTGATTTACATTACTTTACAACGTGCCACTTCGGCTCGTGAGGCCATTAAGATTATGACTGAGTTGGTCGCAAAATACGGCTATGCAAGTGAGGGCGAGTCGTTCTCGATTGCCGACCCCAACGAGGTTTGGATTTTCGAGTTGATTGGCAAGGGAATGGATATTCAGAAAACCAAGAAAGGCTTGATTAACAAGAACAAAGGCGCTGTTTGGGTGGCCCGCCAAATCCCTGACGGATATGTCTGCGCCCACGCAAATCAGGCGCGAATCACCACTTTCCCGTGGAATGACGACCCGACTTCGATTTCGTCGGACCAAATGGACCGCATTTTCGACAAGAAAATCACCACCGTTTATGCCGCCGATGTGATGGATTTCGCGCGTGCGAAAGGCTATATCAACGACAAAGTAAATAAGTCAAATTTCAGTTTTTCAGACACATACGCGCCTGTCGATTTTGTTGGCGCGCGTGCTTGTGAGATTCGCGTCTGGGCGTTCTTCAACGATGTGGCCGACGGAATGGCGCAATATTGGGATTATGCCAAAGGCGTTGATATAAAACACGATGAATCAACTGGTTATGCAAGCAACAGAATTCCGCTTTGGGTTAAGCCGAAAGCAAAAGTGTCGTTGGCGCAGATGATGCACAATATGCGTAACCACCTGGAAGGCACAGAGTTGGATATGTCGCAAGATGTGGGTGCGGGGCCGTGGCACTGCCCGTACCGCTGGCGTCCGATGGATTTCGAGGTTGACGGCAAAAAATATGTGAACGAGCGCACAACAGCCACGCAGCAGACAGGTTTCTCGTTTGTGGCGCAGTGCCGCGGCTGGCTGCCGAACAAGATTGGAGGCCTGTTCTGGTTCGGTACCGACGACACTGGCAGCACCGTCTATTGCCCGATGTACGCAAGTATGACCGCTGTGCCGAACTGTTTTGCGGTGGGCAACGGCTCGATGATGGAATTCTCTGAGACGGCGGCTTTTTGGGCGTTCAATCAGGTGTCGAACTTCGCCTACACGCGCTACAGCCTGATTCACCCCGAGGTTGAGGCCAAGCAAACTGCTTTCGAGAGCAAGTTTGAGACTTGCGTGAAGGCTGTTGACAAGGCCGCGCAAGCGTTACTTGCTGATAATCAGAATGTAGCAGTTGAGTATCTGACCGATTTCTCGGTTAACACTGCCGAACAATTGGTGCGCGATTGGAAAGATTTTTATAAATATCTGTTTGTCAAATATATGGACGGCAACGTGAAGACGCCGCGCGAAGTGCCTGCTGGCTACAAATATTACGCGCCGAAAGTTGAGCAGCCTGGCTACGACGAAAAATGGATGCGCTCGGTTGTGAACGATGCTGGCGACAAACTGCGTTTCCCAGACGAAACTAAATAATTTAAAATGAAACTGAAAAGACTGGCATTTGTGCTTTTTGTGTTTTTTCTTGCGATTGTTGCGGCGCAGGATGCCTATGTGAGTCATTTACGCAACCGCAAAATCGAGCCGCGCAACTATACGGTTGTTCTGTCGCTCGATGGATTTCGCTTTGATTATCAAGATATTGCCAATACACCAACGCTCGATTCAATTGAGCGGGCAGGGGTGAGGGCGGCAGGTTTGCAACCTGTTTTTCCGTCGCTCACGTTTACCAATCATTACACGATTGCAACGGGCTTATATGCTGAAAATCACGGAATTGTGGCGAATAAGTTTATGGTTCCGCAGACTAAACAATGCTATTCGAATGGCAAAGTGAAATCGGCGGTTGCCGACAAATTGTATGGCGGTGAGCCGATATGGGTAACTGCTGAATCACAGCGAATTAAATCGGCAGTGAATATGTGGGTTGGCTGCGACGCGCAAATAAAAGGCTACCGCCCGACACAATGGAAATCGTACAGTGCAAGCGAACCGTACAAGGCACGAATTGATTCTGTAATCAGGTGGCTGTCAGCCGATTATGACAAGCGTCCGCATTTGGCAATGTGCTATATTGAGGCTGCCGACACCATTGGCCACAAGTTCGGCCCCGATTCGCCCGAAATTGTTGAAGCAATCCAACAAGTTGACAGCCTTGTCGACTATTTTTGTCAGCAATTATCAATGTTAAGTTTTTGTGATTCAATAAATTTTATCATTCTCTCTGACCACGGAATGATTCAAACCGACACGCAGAATGTTGTCGATTTGAAAAAATATGTGCGCGACAGTTGGGTTGATACATTGATTTATTCGCCTGCTATCTCGTTGGCTTATTGCAAGAAACATTGTGCCGACTCGGTTGTTTCTGCTTTGCAGGGCGTTGATGGCGTCACGGCTTGCCTGCGTGCCGATTTGCCTGAGCGTTTCCATTGCTCGGCAAATGCGCGGATGGGTGATGTTATGATTCTTTCCGATAGCGGTAAAATGCAGATTTACAAGGGTAAACGCCCGCTGCCGTTGGGAGCTCACGGGTACGACAATGCCAATCGGCTTATGAACGGCATTTTCTATGCCATCGGCCCCGATTTTAAGCAAGGCTTTGCCGCGCCACAACTCTATAACACAGATGTTTACGGACTTTTGTGCCGACTTTTGGAAATCGCACCGGCGCACAACGACGGCCAGATTGAGCGAATTGAGTGCGTGCTGAAAGAATAGGAGAGTGGAGACAGTTTTCCGTCTGCGCGCTTCCTAAAACTCAATCTTCACCCCGCTCATAACGGTAGCCTTCGGCATCGGGTAACCAGCGTTGATTTCGTACTCTTGCGCCAGCAGATTCTCGCCGCGGGCCCACAGGCTGAAGTTCTTTGTCAGGCGGTAACTGCCCGACAGGTTGAGCAGGCAGAAATCTTCGGTCTTCTCGTTGGCGCCGACGGCTGTGTAAAGGTTATGCACATACTGCAAACCCGCCATCAGAGCCAGTTTGCCGTAGTTGAAGTTCGCACCCACAAAGCCCTTGTATTCAGGCGCAGCCACCACTTTGTTTTCCATATGCAGCAGCGAGTGGTTGGTGTTCAGCGACCAGTGCTCGTTCAGCGTGTAGGCTGCGTCGAACTCAACACCGTAGTTCTCTAACTCGCCAGTGTTCACGTTGTGCGGTTTGCCGTCAACTGGCTGAGTCTGAATCATATTGTCGCCTTTCAGATAGTAGATGTTGGCGCCGTAGGTGAGTTTGCCAAGGCGGTGACGCCACGATAGTTCGTAGTTCCAGATGCGCTCGGCTTCAAGGTCTTCGTTCGACGGCGGATAAAGGTACATCTCGCGCATTGTCGGATTGCGGAATCCCTTGCTAATCATTGCTTTGGCTTCGGCCGTTGCCATTGGGCGGACGACAATGCCCGCCTGCGGAATCCACTCGCCGCCTGTCACCGAATGATGGTCGAAACGGATGCCAGCATCAATTGTAAACCAATCGGTTACGTCTTGGCGGAAATCAACATAACCTGCAACTTCGTGCCGTGTCGATTTGGCCGTCTGCTTATTAGGAATTGTCATCACCGTATCGGTTTTCTTGTCGGTATAGTAGGCATCGCCAAAAATATGCTGATAATCAAAGCCTACGGTCACGCGGTTGCCACCGAAAAGTTGCGCGCTCTGATAAACCGAAACGCCCGTCAGCGCGTCTTTCGAGCGGAAATAGCGGTCGGTGGTCAGAGTATCGACCTTTGTTCCATCATCAATTTTGTGGCGGCCAAAGTTAGAATAAACGCTCACTGCGCCGCTTGTGCTGCCGTAGTTGTTCTCAACGGCCGCCGTCATCACACCGCGCAGAATCCACTGCTCGGCACCATAAATCGGCTCGGTGGTGCTGCCAGGGTATTTCGAGTCGAAGCGGGTAATGTCGGCATTGGCGTAAGCGTTCCAGTGCTCGCTGATGTCGTAACCCAACTTCACGTAGCCGCCCACCTGCTCAAAATCCATATTTGGCCGATGGTTGTCCGACCTGTTATAAACGGCCGACACGGTGCTCGAAAACTTGCCCACACGCGCCTGGTTCGACGCTTCGGCCATCAGCGTTCCGTGGCTTCCGCCGCCCAGATTCACGCTGGTGCGGACGCCGTCCTGCTTCATCGAGCGTGTGACGATGCTGATGACGCCGCCCATTGCATTGCTGCCGTAGAGCACCGACGCAGGGCCGCGCAGCACTTCAACGCGTTCGGTCATCATTGTCTGGTAACTGTCGGAAATTGGGTGGCCGAAGATGCCCTGATACTGCGGATGACCATCGATAAGTACCAGAATATCAGTGTTTGGCGTTCCGCCGATACCACGCACATTGATGGCGCCCGAGCCGCCGCCCGACACGCCGAAGCCCATCACAGCACGGCTGGTAAGAAATAGGCCTGGCACTTGCTGCATAACGGTTGGCAGCACCGAAATTTGATTCTGCTCTGTCAGTTTGGCCTGGTCGACAACCGATACCGTCATAGGCAAATGTCTGATATCTATCGGGTTGCGAGTTCCTGTCACTACCACTTCCTGAATGTTGACTGTGTCGGTCTGCGCCGATGCCGCGCCGTACGCCATTGTGGCGGCCAATGCGCTGATGAGCATTTTATTCATTGCTGTTGTTTTAAAATTTTGCGCTAAAAATATCAATTCCCTACAAAATCAGTAGTTTGATTTAGCCGCATTTGAAAACTATATAAGAAAGGGCAATATTTCCCGAAATACCGCCCTTTTCTTATGTCCGTTGTCTGACGTCTGTAGTCCGATGTCCCTATTTATCCAAATCAACCACTGTATATTTCATTGTCCCCAGCCCCAACTGCTCGGCGTAATCGACAATGTAGGTGCCGTGCTGGCGGTTGATGCGTTTCTGCAGCGCGGTTGCGTCGTCGCCTGATGTCGATTGGTAGTTGAAAACAAGGTCAAGGCAGGCTTTGTCGAGCGCCACGGGGTCGGTCGAAGCCAGAATGCCGATGTCGTTCATCTCGGGCCGAGCGGGCGAACCGTCGCAGTCGCAATCAACTGAAAGGTTGTTCATTACGTTGATATAGACAATGTTGCGGCCGTCTTGCTTGAAATAGTTGTGCACCGCTTGAGCGGCTGCCGCCATCGATTCCAAAAAAGCGTCCTGTTCGGCAACGCGCCAGCGGGTTGTTGACGCGCCAGCCGAGTGGATGTAGAGTTTTCCGCTGTGCGAAGCCACGCCGATGCTCTGATTCTTGAGCACACCGCCGAATCCGCCCATTGCGTGCCCCTTGAAGTGCGCCAGGTTTATCATAAAATCGTAGTTGGCAAGATGTGAGCCAACAATGTCATATTCAATATGTTTGGTGTCAGTCACGGGCAGTTTCATCGTGCCTTCTTCGTCCATAATGTCAACAGTGGCAATCTGCGCGTAACCACGTTCTTCAATAGCTTTGCGATGGTCAGCGGTGGTAGAGCGGTTGCCGCCGTAGGCCGTGTTGCACTCAACCAGCGTGCCGCCCACGCTCTGCACAAGGTCTTTAATCAGTTCGGGGCGCAGATGGTTCGATTTCGACGACTCGCCCGTCGATATTTTCACCGCCACGCGGCCCGTGGCATCAACGCCGAGAGCCTTGTAAATCCGCACCAGCGATTCAGGCGTAATCTCTTTTGTGAAATAAACCACGCTTGCGCTGGCATTTTCGTCAGCCGCAGCGCTGTTCGGCGTTGGCTCGCTACCCGAGCACGAAGTAAAGCCGATAAAACTTGCAATTGTCAGTAGGATAGCACGTTTCATAGTCGTTACAATTTTAAAATATGCGTTAAAGATACGATTTCTCTACAAAATTGGTAGGGTTGAACACAGTCTTTTTGTCGATGATTTATAATGCCTTATCGGGGAAAACAAAAAAACGACGGCTGGCGTCCGTTTGAACAGGATTATTTCAATCTTTGCGTTATGCTCGACATTGAGACATATCGCGACTTTTGTCTTTCGCTTGGCGCCGATGTGGTGGAGAAGATGCCGTTTGCGGCTTTCCCGCACGGCGCGAGTGTGCTGGTGTTTTACGTGCACGGCCATATGTTCGCCTTTTTCGATTGCGACGATTATGGCATTGTCACGCTCAAGTGCCAGCCCGACCGCATCGGGGAACTCAAAGCCCGCTACGACAGCGTTGGACGCCCGTTCAACCTTTCGCCCAAACACTGGATTGGCGTTGATGCCCGCACCGCCCCCGCCGACCTGCTTCGCGAACTCACCCGAAACTCGTACCAGATTGTACGGGCCAAATACAAGGAGTAATTGCTGCAAGCTGAGCAGTTCTCGACACTCTTTCATAAAAATATTATAAACCCAAAAAGTGCGCAATCGTTTGCGCGACAATCCGCCAAAATGCGGAATCGTTGCCCCGTCTGCTTTATATATTTTATTGATTATTAATAATATAATATATATAATTTATTCGAAGGCCAAATTTTGAGATTTCCCCGAAATTCTTTGTTCGATTCATTTCAACCGCCTACAATTGCAGTGTGTTTGGTGCGCGAACACGTTGATAATTAATAATTTAATAAAATTTATTAATATGAAACATAATGAATTAATATCACCTTTTATGCAAGGAGCATTTTCGGAGCCAGTTTTGCACAAATTAGTATTGAGCAAGATAGATTTTGAACTCTCTGACGAAATATGGTGCTATATTAACGAAGGGTTCGGGCATTTTTGGGATGTTGAAGTTGGTATTGGCAACGACTTTTGTTTTGATGAAGCTTGCCAATCAATACAAAAACACCTTGATTCTGTGGGTGTTTTGTTTCCGTCGGAGAAGTTGGCGGCAATCTTGGATATAATGTTCGACTTCATCGAGCAGATTCCAGGCGCTTTTTTGGATGATGATGCCGTGTTGGTTCCCGAAAACAAGAACATCAATGATTTTTGCGGATGCTATAGTGATTTTGAATCCAGCGAAACGCTTCCCGCCATTACCGATAATGACACCAATATTGTATTCATATCCAAATGGTTAAAGGATGAATTGCCTTCGTTTTTCGACCGTTTTACAAATCTGATGGACGAGATGGGGATTCAGTGGTGTTTGCTGAAAGCCACTCGCGACATTTGGGCTCGCGACTATATGCCTGTCCAAATTTCTGAAAAAGAGTTTGTTAAATACAAATATTCGCCAAACTATCTGCACGGCGACAAAGAACACACAACCGACTGCGAAGAAGCCTGCAAAGCCTTGGGTATCAATTATCGGGAAACCGATTTGATAATTGATGGCGGAAACATCACACCTTGCGGCGACTATTTTGTGATGACCAGCAAGGTATTCACCGAAAACGGAAAACTGAAAGGCGATTGGCGTTTTAAATTGTTGTTGGAAAAAGAGTTGGGGCGGAATGTCATAATCATTCCCTGGCATCAGATTGGCAGTTCCGACAACCCGAAAACCGATGTTTACGGCCATTCCGACGGCTTTGTCAAATGGTGCGGCGGAAACAAGGTTCTGATGTCGAATCACCGCGACACTGATGCCATAGAAGCCGCCGCAATCCGCCGAATCCTGGAATCATACGGCTTTGAAGTCACCGAAATGCTGTTCGATGTCGAGAACCCGAATCCCGACTGGAATTGGGCCTACATCAACTTCCTTCAGGTTGGGAATAAGATAATTATGCCGTCGTTCGGGATAGCCGAAGACCGTCAGGCGCTGGAATACGTGAAGGATGCGTTTCCCGATTGCGATGTCCGCCAAATCCGTATGCGCGACATTGCGGAAAAGGGCGGGGTGCTGCATTGCATTACGTGGAATATCAAATTCGGAAAGCGGAAAACCAAAATAAGACATTCGGGCTTAAATTACGACGAACTGAAACCGCAGGCAGAGCAAGGCGATGCGGAAGCGCAACTTAAACTCGCGCAATGCTTTGACGAAGGCAGAACCATTGAAAAAGACTATACTAAAGTTGTTGAATGGTGCACAAAAGCCGCAGAGCAGGGATATGCGGGTGCACAAAACAATCTCGGTACTTGCTATTATAGGGGCGAAGGGGTTGAAAAAGACTATGCGAAAGCTGTTGAATGGTATGCCAAAGCCGCAGAACAAGGCGAATCGGGTGCGCAATACAACCTTGGTGCCTGCTATTATAAGGGCTGTGGGGTTGAGAAAGACTACGCGAAAGCTTTGAAATGGTTCAGGAAAGCCGCCGAGCAAGGTGATTCTCTGGCACTAAACGACGTTGGTATTTGTTATGAAAACGGATATGGTGTTGAAAAGGACATAAACAAAGCCGTTGAGTGCTACGCAAGAGCCGCCGAACAAGGATGCGCCACGGCCCAAAACAATCTTGGCCTTTGTTACATATTCGGACAAGGTGTTGAAACGGACTACACGAAAGCTGTTGAATGGTGCACAAAAGCCGCAGAGCAGGGATATGCGGGTGCGCAAAACAATCTTGGTACTTGCTATTATAGGGGCGAAGGGGTTGAAAAAGACTATGCGAAAGCTGTTGAATGGTATGCCAAAGCCGCAGAACAAGGCGAATCGGGTGCGCAATACAACCTTGGTGCCTGCTATTATAAGGGCTGTGGGGTTGAGAAAGACTACGCGAAAGCTTTGAAATGGTTCAGGAAAGCCGCCGAGCAAGGTGATTCTCTGGCACTAAACGACGTTGGTATTTGTTATGAAAACGGATATGGTGTTGAAAAGGACATAAACAAAGCCGTTGAGTGCTACGCAAGAGCCGCCGAACAAGGATGCGCCACGGCCCAAAACAATCTCGGCCTTTGTTACATATTCGGACAAGGTGTTGAAACGGACTACAAAAAAGCCGTTGAATGGTTCACCAAAGCTGCCGAACAAAACGATTGCTGGGGACAATATAATCTTGCAGTCGCTTATGAAAAAGGTGAAGGTGTTGAGAAAAACTACGCTAAAGCGGTGGAATGGTTCACTAAAGCGGCAATGCAGGGTTTGGCAGATGCGCAAAACACTCTTGGCGGTTATTATAAGCGGGGTGATGGCGTTGAGAAAGACATTGCAAAGGCCGTGGAATGGTACACAAAGGCCGCACAGCAAGGAAATGCCAAAGCACAATACAATCTTGCCAAACTCTACAAAGAAGGCCAAGGTGTTGAGAGTGATGACATAAAAGCCGCTAAATGGTTTACTAAAGCCGCCAAACAGGGGTGTGCGGAAGCGCAAAACTCACTTGCAATTTGTTATGAACTTGGCGAAGGCGTTGAAAAAGACCGCCGAAAAGCCGTAGAGTGGTTTATAAAAGCCGCAGAGCAAGGCAACAAGAATGCACGGTATAATCTTACAGTGTGTTGCGATGGCGGGTTCGACATTGGTGCGGACATCACAAAAGTCCTTGATTGGTACACGAAAATGGCCGCGCAAGGCGACCTGGAAGCAATGAAAATTCTTGGCGTTGCATACAAATACGGCGAAGGCGTGAAGAAGGACATTGCGAAAGCCGTTGAATGGCTAACCAAAGCCGCCGAGCAAGGCTACGCGCCCGCACAAAACGCTCTCGGCTTCTGCTACGAGTATGGCGACGGCGTCGAGAAAGACCTGAAGAAAGCCATCGAGTGGTACACAAAAGCCGCAGAGCAGGGCGATGCAAGAGCACAGAACAATCTGGCATTGTGCCTTAAGGAGTTGGAAGGAAAATAAATACTTATTGTTTAATCTTTAAAATATAGAATTATGTTGGTTTATTATTATTTACCTATTTTTGGTTATGAGAAAACATATTACAACCGGATTTATACTTCTAGTTGGTTCCGAGAATTAAAACATTATGTAGAACGGGGTAACCCTATTGCACAATACGATTTAGCCAGACATTATCATTTGGGAGAGGAAGTGAATAGAGACCTCGCGAAAGCGGTCGAATGGTACATCAAATCTGCGGGACAAGGATTCGAGTTGGCACAAATCAACCTTGGTGATATGTATTATTTTGGCGACTTTTTTGAAAAAGACTATTCCAAAGCAGTAGAATGGTACCAAAAAGCAGCCATACAAAAAAAGAGTATGGGACTGGGACAATATAAACTTGGAATGTGCTATTTAAATGGTGAAGGCGTACCACAGGATTCTAAAAAGGCTATAAAATTGTTTTTAAAAGCTGCAAAGAAAGGTTATTATGATGGGCAAATCAAAGCTCAAATTGCACTTGGCGATTGCTATAAAAATGGTGAAGGCGTTAGGAAAAACTCTAAAAAAGCTGTTGAATGGTATACCAAGGCCGCTTGCGATAGAGATATACAATGCAATAGAGAAGTACAATACAAGCTTGCAAAATGTTACGAAGATGGTTTTGGAGTAGAAAAAGACATTATCAAAGCTAAAATATTGTACAGAAAGGCCGGTAATTACCCAGAAGCATCAAAAGCTCTGAATGATTTGCTATCGAATCCTGCTAATGCTGAAATATTGAAAAAACACAAAAAAGAGCTGAAAGAATATAAGAATAAAGCTGGTGAGTTTTATCGAAAATATTCAATGGCTAATAAATGGTTTAACGAATTATCCGTTAAAGATTGCAAGAAATTTATGAGTCAAATCAAAGGAATGATTATCGATGGTGAGTACATCCCTTTTGAAGATGTACTAAAAAAACGAATAATAGACTTTGCAGAAAACAAAAATAAAGTTGATGAGTGTTTTCGGAAACGATATTCAATTTCAGAAAAAGAGATTAGAAAATGGATTCCTCAAACTTCAGACGCAGAGTGGGAAGAGTATATGCAGAAGTATGCACCGGTTGTTGCTGTAGAAGAAATACTGCATCATCAAGATTCTTCTTTCTGGTGGATTTATTAATTAGTATTATTGTGTATGTCTAATTTTAAAAATTAATGAGTATGGAAGAATTGATTAAAATCTTGGAAAAATTTGAAAATAATAAGAAAAATTGGAAAGGTACTTGGAATGAAAATGCTGTTGCAGAATGTTTCAAACCTTGTGCAAAAGACCTTCTTTGCAATGGTTATTTCCTTGTTAATAATGAATATATCATTGATTTAGGTGCTATTGAACTTTATTATCACGAAGAAAAAGGTGATATCAAAGATCATATTATGTATCATACAAATGAACGGCCGAATAAATATGGGATAACAAAAGACGAGTGGCCATATTTTAAGTTTGGTAGTTTCAACTTGCACCAATCGGGAGTTGATGTAACTTTTGAGAATCTAGATGAAAAATATAGAGCGTCTTTTCTAATTCGTTCATATAGAATTTTAAAAGCAGAAGATGGCAAATATCCTCAAAATGATACTACAAAATACGATCCTCATTCAACTCACATTTTTGATGATATGTTTTATTCCGGTTTATTGATGTCTGATATAATACTGTCTAATAAAAAACGAGTTGAAAGAACCACTATTAAATGGGTACTAGGTGATAAAAAAGTTGATAGTATTATACAGTGCCCGCGAATAAATGTCGCTTTATATCGTCCTGATGGTAATAAATACGTAAAGATTAAAAAGAAAGACTATCTCGATAATAAAAAAATTATGGAAGAAAATTACCCCGAATTGAAAATCGCAGAACCACATTACTTTAAATCTGGGAGTAATGAATATTTGCGTGATACAAGACTATGGCGGTTTAGAATAAAAGGGATACAAGAAATTGGCATTAATGAAGAATTAAAACAATGCCAGAATTGTAATTTGTGTGAAAACTATTCGCATAAATCCGTTTAATCAGCGTCATCTGTGTTCAAAAAATCTGTGAAACTCTGTGTATTCCGTGTAATCAGTGCGATAATTCCACAAAAAAAGCCGTCCAAATCGGGCGGCTTTTTCATTGCTATTTAAACACTGATTAAATGTTCTTTCCGTGCTCGAGCAGCAGAGTGTGAGTCGGCTGGTCGCAAACTTCGCTTGGGCCGAAGTATTGGATTGGGCCTGGGTAAACAAAGTCGGTGTTGATGGCCCACTCGTCGCGTTTCGAAGCGAAATACTTGAACGGACCGCCGTCGAGTTTCACAAGTGCCTTCTGGATAACAGGTTTCATCTTGCCGTTGCGTTTTTCCATATTCATCATTGCGGTGATAGGAATACCGCCTGAAATCCATTTGTCGGCAGGCTCGGTGGTGTTGCGGACCGACGACATATAGCCAGTCTTGCCAGCGCCAATCAGCATCGAAGCCGTGTAGCCCAGCGAGTAGCAGTAGTCAGCGTCGAAGTTCGACGGAGCGGCGCAGCGGCCTTCGTAGCCGAAGAAGTGGTGCTGAGTGGCGAATTTGCCCACAAACTTGCCCGATTTCTTCCACTCGGCCAGTTTCTTGCCAACCATTTCGGCAAGCAGTTGCTCGGTCTCGATGAGCGACACCTGAACGTTTCCGTGCGGGTCACGCTCAAGAGCCAACTGACGCGAAACGGCCACTGGTAGGCTCTCAAAGATGGCAGCGTTCTCTTTCGACAGGTGCTTAACCACATAGTCGATTTTCTGGTCGTCGGCAACCTTGTCAAACTCGGCCTGGTTGGCGGCCAGCATATCGTTCAACTCTGAAATCAGTTTCTTGATGGCAGGAATAAACTCGATAAGTCCTTCAGGAACAAGCACAATGCCGAAGTTCAGACCTTTGGCGGCACGGTTGGCAACCGCTTGCGCGATGTAGGTCACAATGTCGTCGAGCGACTGGTTCTTAGCCTCAACCTCTTCGCCGATGAGCGTGATGTTCGGCTGAGTCTTCAGTGCGCACTCAAGCGTCACGTGGCTTGCCGAGCGGCCCATCAGTTTAATGAAGTGCCAGTATTTCTTTGCCGAGTTGGCGTCGCGCTGAATGTTACCGATAACTTCAGCGTAAACCTTTGTGGCAGTGTCAAATCCGAATGAAGTCTCAATCATTTCGTTCTTCAGGTCGCCGTCGATTGTTTTCGGGCAGCCGATAACCTGAATGCCGCATTTCTTTTGCAGATAATATTCAGCCAAAACGCAGGCGTTGGTGTTCGAGTCGTCGCCACCAATGATAACGATAGCCTTGATACCCAGTTTGTTGCAGATTTCAATACCCTTGTCGAACTGCTCAACTTCCTCAAGTTTTGTACGGCCCGAGCCAATGATGTCGAAGCCGCCAGTGTTGCGGTACTCGTCAATGATGTCGGCAGTCAGTTCAACATATTTGTGGTCAACCAAGCCCGAAGGACCGCCCAGGAAACCGTAGAGTTTGCTGTTGGGGTTCATTTTCTTCAAGCCGTCGAACAAGCCAGAGATGACATTGTGTCCGCCCGGTGCCTGTCCGCCCGAAAGGATAACGCCCACATTCACAGCGTCATACTTCTTTGCCTCACCGGCAACGAATTGGATAGTCGGCATTCCGTAGGTGTTCGGGAAAAGTTTTTTGATGTCGGCCTGGTCGGCAACCGATTGAGTTGCAGCGCCTTCGCTCAGCACGACATTACCTTTAAGGGCAGCCGGCAACTTTGGCTGATAGGCGGCCCTTGCAATCTGTAATGGACTCTTTTTCATTATGATACGTTTTAAAAATATATTTCACATTTTCAGCGCAAATGTATCATTTATCATCAATTATCGGAATTGAATAATGAACAATTTGTTAGCCTTTGTTTTTCGATTTTCCGACGCATCCCCTTAGGGGCAAAAAAAATCCCGAAACCATTGAGATTCCGGGATTTGCATATTTCTGAGAAACTTATTAATCCTCTTTTGCGGCGGTAACGTTCTTCTTCTCTTTGATTTTTGCCTTCTTACCAGTAAGGTTGCGGAAGTAGAAGATGCGTGCGCGGCGAACTGAACCAACTTTGTTCACTTCGATGCTGTCGATAAACGGCGAGTTAACCGGGAAGATACGTTCAACGCCGATGTTGCCCGACATTTTGCGAACTGTGAAAGTAGCGGTAACGCCTTTGCCTCTGCGCTGAATAACAACGCCGCGGAACTGCTGGATACGCTCTTTGTTACCCTCTTTGATTTTGTAGCTTACGGTGATGGTGTCACCAGCTTTGAACTCAGGGAAGGAATTTTCGCCTACGATTTCCTTCTCTACGATTTTCATTAAATCCATTGTAGTAAATATTTAAATTTCAATAATTTGTTTACGTAATGTATCAGGCCCCTATGTCACTGAAAGAGATTATCGTAAATCGGCTGCGAAATTACTTCTTTTTGAATATTATGCAACACCCTAAAACAAAGAATTTTGTAAGAAAAATCGATGCCCGGTGCGATTGTTACTTGCCGGTCTTGGCGCTGTCCAGTTTTCCGGCAAATTCGGTCAGCAAATCAGGGGTGTAGATTTTCTCGCGTGTCGAGTTGCGCACTTCCTGCCATAGTAATGCCGCCATTTTCAGCTTGTTACGGAAACGGGCGGTTTGCGTGTCGGCGCAGAAGTCCTTCACAAACCGATTCCACTGAAGGGCCGAATTGTCGTATTTCGCGTATGTCTTTTTGCCATAGTAAATATCAAGCAAATCTTTGATTTTAAACGATTTGTCGTTGTCTTCCCGTACTTTTTTCACTGTTGCCACCATATCCACGTTGAATTTGAAATTCTTCACGCCTGTTTGCTCGGCAAAAAACGTTCGGAAACGCGGACCGAAGGTGAATCCGCAGTCAATCAGTCCGGAATCGAGCGAAAGTGTTGTGGAAGAAGGTTTTACCTTGCGTTTTGGCAGGCTGCCGACAATCCGGTTTCCTTTGAAATACTCTTCAATATTGTGGCATAATTCAGTCTTCATCCCTGCCGACGATATGCCTAACTGCTTGCAAATCTGCTGCAATTCGGCTCTGTACCAGTAGTGCTTCGCAAATTCCTGATATGTTTTTATCTCGCTGAATGGTGGGCGCTGTGTCATTTTGTGTGCGCTGTTATAATGGTGTAACTGAATGAGTTAACTGTAATTATGATGCCGTCAGTCTCGCAGTACCAGTTTTTGCCGTTTTTGCTGATGCGGCAAGCCGGGCTGCCGATTTTGCTTTTGCAGAAGCCAACTACATCAATGTCAGCAAGTTGCAGATTTCGCCTGATTCGTTCAACTCCCATCGGGGTGGTGTGGATTTTGCCAAGATTCTTCAGCAAAATTTCGGGATTCCCGCCAATGTTGTCCGTTTCCATAAATAGTGCGTTAATTCAGTTTCCTCAAATCAAGAATCGTTACATAATGCAGAATATCAAACTGTTCGGGGACAGTTTGCAAGTAGGCCAAATGCTCTTTTTCCCAATTTGCTATTTCGGTTTCCGTCA
>CAMJCK010000005.1:0-108400 GCA_946404125.1 uncultured Bacteroidota bacterium
ATCTTCAACGCTCCTGAACCTAACAAGAGCACTTTTTTTACTTCTTTCATATTCTCTGTATTTGTAGTTTTTATATCGTTCGATTTCAGTTCCCGTCAGCGCACACCGAAAAAAACGAATGCCCTTCGGCAAAAACTGCCGTCGCTGCATTCTGTCGGGTGTTGCGGGAGTTAATCATTTTCTAACTATGGATTTTACTGGCGAACTCAGGAAAGTAATTCTCAAAATCCTGCATCACATTCACCTCCGAAAAGCCGTTGCGGATGACCAGCAGAATGGTGTCGTTGCCGGCTATGGTGCTAATCACCGACGGCATATTCATATCGTCGATGGCCTGCGAGATGGGTTGCGCAAACGCCGGAACGGTGCGGATGACGGCCAGATTGCCGGCAAACTCCATCGAGAGGAAACCCTCGGCCGACGACGACGGCTTGATGGCACCCGGCTCCGGAGCCGACGGACCTTGCAGCGCGTAAAGGTAGCGCCCGTCGTTGGTGAAGCGTCTGAAAATTTTCAGCAGTTTCAAGTCGCGCGAGAGCGTTGCCTGCGTAACCTCACATCCGTGCTCACGAAGCTTCTCAAGGAGGTTGCTCTGCGACTCAACATCCTCATTTTGAATGATATTGGTTATCAAGGCCAATCGTTGGCTTCTGTTTTCCATTTGAAGGATTTTTTAAATTCTTTCGGGTTGCAAATTTAGCTTTTTTTTAGTGGCGTTTATAATTATGCGTATATGGTTTTGGGTAAAATAAGAATTTCACTTACTGACGGACGGGAGTGGAGATGAAAAAACTTGCGGAAAGCGCGCCTTGAAATTCTTTTTCGGAGATGAGATTACAAAAACGGATTGTGAGTAATTGTCTGGTTTACAAGTAAATATGGATATTTGTTTTATAAAAGTGCTGAATTTTAGCGCGTTACTTGCAACTTGCTGATAGCAACCATTATCCGTGGTGTTGCTTTGTGTTGTGTGTGAATAAAAATGAATGTTTCGGTGATTGTATCCGGCAAATTGTGCTTTATTCTGATTTCCTTAGAAATGTGAGAAAACGGTTTTTGTGTTAGTTTACAAGTAAAATCAAAGAAATTGAGTATTCTTGCATTGCAGTAACCTGATGGGCGTTGATTATGCCTTGGCGTTGATGCATAAGGCTTTGAATAAAACGTTTACGCAAAAGGTCGCATAACATTTCAATAAAGAAGCGATTATGAAATTAAATCTCATTCCGGCAGCCCTGCTGATGCTGATGGCATCGGGCTGCCAAAACAGCAAAATCAATTATCCGATGACAAAAAAAGTTGATACTGTTGACGTTTACTTCGGTCAGCAGGTGGCCGACCCTTACCGTTGGCTCGAAGATGACAATTCCGACGAAACGGCGCAGTGGGTTGCCGAGCAGAACAAGCTGACTTTCGGCTATTTAGAGAAGATTCCATTCCGCGAGCAGGTGAAAAACCGGTTGGAGCAGATTTATAACTATCAGAAAATCTCGCGGCCGCGAAAAAGGTCGGGCCACTATTTCTGGTACAAAAACGACGGTATGCAGAACCAGTACGTGCTTTACTACAGCGACACTCTGGGTGGCGATGGGATTGAACTGCTCGACCCGAACAAGCTGTCGGACGACGGCACGGTTGCGCTTTCAACAATGTCAATCTCGCACGACGGCCGATACCTGGGTTACGGAATCGCCCGCGCCGGGTCGGACTGGAACGAGTTGTATGTCAAAGAGATTGCCTCAGGCAAAACACTCGACGACCATATTCAATGGGTGAAATTCTCGGGAATTGCCTGGTACAAAGATGGTTTCTTCTACTCGCGCTTCCCCGAGCCGGCCGATGGCAACGCCCTCACCGAGTCGAACGAAAACAGCAAGATTTACTATCACAAAATTGGTGATAATCAGTCGAATGACAAACTTATCTACGAAGACCCGCAGCACCCCGAGTGGATGTTCTCGGCCGATGTTTCCGACGATGAATCGACATTGATAATTTATGTAGCGGAATCTACATCGGGCAGTGCGTTGTATATCAAAGACTTGAAAAACAACGGCCAGATAAGGCATATTGTCGATGGTTTTGAAAACAACTATGGAGTTGTTGATATTATCGAGGGCAAGTTGCTGGTTATGACCGATTTGGGCGCGCCAAAATACAGGCTTGTGCTCATCGACCCGGCAAAACCCGAAAGCAAAAATTGGGTTGAAGTGATTCCCGAAAAGGAAAACGTGCTTGCATCGGTCAGCGTCAAGGTTGGAAAGCTGATTGCTGAATACACGAAAGACGCCAAGAGCCATTATGAGGTTCTGTCGCTCAAGGGCGAATATCTGCACGATGTGGCGCTGCCGCAGATTGGCACCGCATACGGATTCGACGACGACAAGGATGACAACATCACCTTCTACACAATGGAAACGTTCACTTCGCCGTCAACCATCTATAAATACGATGTAAACGCCAATAAATCGGAACTTTACCGTCAAACCGACATCGATTTCGATGGTAGCGTCTTTGTCACAAAACAGGTGTTCTACACCAGCAAGGATGGCACTCGCATCCCAATGTTCATTGTTCATAAAAAAGATATCAAACTCGATGGCAGCAACAAAGTGTGGATGTACGGCTACGGCGGTTTCAATATCACGCTGACGCCCGAATTCAATACGCAGCTGGCTGTGTGGCTTGAGCAGGGCGGAATCTACTGCCAGATGAATCTGCGTGGCGGCGGCGAGTATGGCGAAGATTGGCACCGCGCCGGAACGCTGATGCAGAAGCAAAACGTGTTCGACGATTGCATTGCGGCGGCCGAATATATGATTGCCGAGGGCTACACCACGGCCGGAAACATTGTGCTGCAAGGCGGCTCGAACGGCGGCTTGCTGGTGGGTGCGGTTGTTAACCAACGGCCCGACTTGTACGGCGTTTCGCTGCCATCGGTTGGAGTTATGGATATGCTTCGTTATCACAAATTTACCATCGGGCGCCACTGGGCAACCGACTACGGCACAAGCGAGGACAGTCTGCAAATGTTCCAATATCTGATTGGCTACTCACCGCTGCACACCATCGCCGACAAGGCCTACCCCGCAACGCTTGTAACCACCGGCGACCACGACGACCGAGTTGTTCCGGCTCACTCGTTCAAGTTTGCCGCCACGCTGCAGGAGCATCAGCAAGGAGCGGCTCCAATTCTTATCCGCATCGAGACCAATGCAGGCCACGGCGCGGGTAAGCCGACATCGAAATGGATTGAGGAAAACGCTGACGAACTGGCATTTGCGTTCTACAATTTGGGAATGACGCCGAAATATTGAAGGATTGAATGCGTGAAATAAAAATGCGAGCCGTATGGTTCGCATTTTTATTCTATCATTCAGTTAATCAGACCTTCAATCACGCTGCCGTGTGGTTGTTTTTATCACTTACCAGTATATGGGTTCGGTGTCGTAGAATGGTGGCCTGTAGTTTTCCAAAACAGGAACTTTAACAATGGTTGCTGTTGTGACGCAGAAGTTTCCGCTGCCGCCGTGCACGTTTGTCGGCACTTTCATCGCGCCAGTGAGACTGCTCATATCATCGTAGAACGACGATTTAACGGCGTTCATCGCACGCAGATAGTAGTATTGCTGTTCTGAAATGGATTGCAGTTTTACGTACAGATTCCAATTATAGAAGTCGCCAGTCAGCTCCATATCTTCCTCAGTAAGTCTTCCATCATACATTTTACTTATATGTGAAGGAATTATGCCCGAGCACGGAACTATAACATTGAGCTGCGCGGTTGAGTTGCTGAACTTCTCATCAGAAAAGACGTGGTAGGTGTTTTTGATGTCAGACATCAATAAATCGACATCGCTGCCATCGCCGTCAGTATTTGACTGCGACTGCGACTCGCCCTCAGACAATATCTGGCAGCCACGATAGTTATAATCCACGAGCTTGATTCCTCTTTCCCAATACGGACTTTCTTTTACAAGATAGTAAACATCAACAGAGCCATAGCCGTCGTACTTAAATATGGGAGTTTCAAAGTTTTTCTTTGCGTAATCCACAATCGAGTCCAATTCGTACAGGTTTTTCTCATAAGGGGAAAACTGCTCAAAATAGCAATGTTCATGGTAGAATTCAGAGTAGATGGACATTCGGTAGTAGTCGGCATCCGGACCGATGTCGTTGAAACTGACATCGAGTAAGGTCCGCTCTTTAGAGGATGCATCATTTTGGTCGCTGGAAACGTGTGTGTAGGTGTGTTTTATAATAGGTTTTTCGATTTTTTGCGGGGCAACGTCTTCGGCCCAGACGTGCTGGCCGCTGCTGAAAACGTCAACCCGCACATTATCACCCACATTGAACTTGCTTCTGAGCATATAGGTGCCCCAGATGGTGTCGGTCACCGTTTCCCTATTTTCAACAGTCGTCCACCCAGTATAGTCGCTGAACTGCTCCGACATATAAATGTTGGTACGTGTAATCCGATAACAATCAGTTACTGTTTCAACCAATTGGCCGTTGACACGAAGTTCGATACGGGCGTCGCTCACCACCATTGGTTTTGTACGCGTCGTGCGCGAAACGTAAACAAAATTGGTGTCGGTGCCGGTTTGCAGATTGGCGTTGAGGCATAGCACACCTTCAATGTTGTCGAGGTCGGCATCGAGGTTGTTCTCGCAGGCCGGTAGCGCGGCTATCGCCAAAGCTGATAATATGAAGATTAGTTTTTTCATCGGTTTAGAATTTGTAAGTGAGTGTGAATGATGGAATTATTGGCAGAATTGTGAGTTTCTTTATGCGATGCCGCGATGCGCCGTCGTACCTTCCCGAGCCGTAATCATCTAATTCTGTAGCATACACCAAAGTGGGATTCATATGGTTGTAGAGGTTGTAAACCGATATGTTGAAGATGCGCTCACAGTGTTTTTTCTGTTTGTGGAAATCGACTCCGAGGCACATTGTGTGGCTGCAAGGCAGACGGTAGTTGTTGCGGCCTGGCACGTAAGCAACTTTGTCGAAATTATACTGTGGATAATTATTCCCCAAAATAGCGTCGGGCTCGACAAACTGTTGGTATGTTTCGGTGAGAGTGGCGCAGTTTCCGCTCTGAAGCGACCACGAAAGGTCAACAAAGATTCGCTCGTTCACCTTCCAGTTGACAACCATATTCAAGTTGTGTCGGCGGTCGTAGGTGAACGGGAAGCGCTGTCCGTCGTTCACGCCCGACGAGCGGCTGAACTTGCGGTCGGTTTTCGAGAGTGTGTACGACACAAGGCCCGTTACCGCGCCTTCAGTTTTCTGCGCCATAAACTCAATGCCCCGCGACACACCCTGACCGGCGGCCACAAGTTTTTCCCACGAGCCCGAGAATCCGGCAAAGTTCATACCGTCTTTATACTCTAAAACATTGTCGCTCACCTTGTAATAGCCCTCAATCGAAAACTCCCAGCCGTCGATTTTGGTGTAAGCGCCAATGCTGTACTGGTTGGCCACTTCGGGCTCAAGCTCCTCGGTGATGGGCACCCAAAGGTCGGTTGGCATTGCGAGCGGCGACGATGTGAGCAGGTGCACACATTGCGTCATTCGCGAATACGATGCCTTAAGTGTCAGAAAATCAGTAGGGTCATACTTCAGCGACACACGTGGCTGCAAGTTGTGGTAGGTTTTGTTTTTCAGATTGAATATGGTGTGCGCCAGACCAATGTTGAGGCTCAAATTGTCGAACAGTTTCCAATCGTCATCAACATAAACCGAAAGCTCATTGGCGAAAGCCGCCGAACCTTTTGCCGTGGCCGATGTGTCGGAGAGCAACACGCTGTCTTCCCTTGCCCGATAGGTGGATGTGGTTGTTTCGGGCTCAAAATTGTGACGGGTGTAATTGGCGCCAAACTTCACGGTGTGCGATGGCGATGGCAGCCAGTCGAAATCGACAATCGCGCCAAAGTCCTTTATTTCAGACTGATAGTCAGAACTGCCATTGTCAAACGCCTTATTGACATTCGTCAGCGGGTCATTGTTATAAAAGTACGAATTGTCGTACGACGCCATTCGCATTTTGTAGTGGTTGAAGTTAACGGTGGTGTTGGCAAACAATTTCGACGAGAAGACGTGATTCCACCGCAGCGACGGAATGAAGTTGCGCCACTTCAGGTCGCTGCCATAGTCGTAGATGCTACCGTGGTCATCGAATATATAAGTGTCGTGGCAGTCGTTCTTAAATTTGTCAAGTCCGTTATACAGAGACAGATAGACGCGGTCGGCGTCAGAGAATTTGTGGTTCAGTTTCAGGTTGATGTCGTAGAACCAGTAGTTCACCTTCACGTCGTCGTCAAGAAAAGGCTGCACCAGAGCGCCGGCGTAGGTTGTGCGCCCCGACAGGCTGAACGATGTCCGCCCTTCGCTAATCGGCCCTTCCACATTGAATCGCGACGTGAGCAGCCCCACCGACACCGTGGCGTGGTAGTTGTTCATATCGCCGTCTTTGGTGCGCACGTCGATAACCGACGATGTGCGACCGTTGTAGCGCGCCGGAAACGATGATTTATAGAAAGTTACCTTCTTCACCGCTTCGGGCGTGAACACTGAGAAGAAGCCGAACAGGTGGTCGATTTTGTAAACCGTGGCGCCGTCGAGCAGAATCAGGTTCTCGTCGCCGTTGCCGCCGCGCACATAAAGCGTCGAAGCGCCGCCCACGCCTTGCTGCACGCCGGGTGTGAGTTGAATGGTTCGCAGAACGTCGGTCTCGCCCAAAAGCGACGGTGTGTGTTCAATCAGCCGCACGGGAATGTCAAGACTGCCCATTTTGGTCGATTCAATGCCGCTTTCGCGACTTTTGCCCACAACCACCACTTCTTCCAGTTCGTTGTCGCTCGAAAGGCTGATGTTGATTGCCGTGTCGCGCCGAAGGTTCAAGTCGATGGTCCGCCGGTTGTAGCCCACATACGAGACCGTGAGCCGGTGCTGCCCCGCGGGAAGCGTGAGCGAGTAGAATCCGAAATTGTTCGATGCAGTGCCGTGGCGGCTGTTCTCGTCAACCACGGTTGCCCCGATAATTGTTTCAGCCGATTTGCCGTCGGTAATGTAGCCGCTCACAGTGTACTGCTGCGCGGTGGCAGCCATTGTACCAAAAAGCGCGGCTGCCAGGAGTGTTAGAAATTTCATAAAGGTTTGATGTTCTTTCGATTACTCAATAACTTTGTAATAGACAGTGCCACAATCGCCACCGCTTGGACAAACGCTGATTCTCACCAATGAGCCGACGTGAACAATTTTCGATGAGAAGGCGGTTTTCAAATTGTATTTATGATGGCCGTAGCCTTCACCGCTTATTAGAGTTGGTCCACCCGACAAATCTGCGTGCATAGATGTTGGTTCCAAATCGTTGTTGAGTTGGGGTGTAAGGTCTTCGGGCTCGTTGTCGTCAAACTGTCGCGTAATGGTGAACGGCTTATGCTTATTATCGTTGTTGTAATGGAAGATTATTAAAAAATCTGTATGAATTCCCGTGCCGATTTTCACTTGCAGGGTGTCGCCTGTGATAACCTTTCCTTCTTCGTTTTTGATAACCACTTCGGCGGCGGGGATTTCTTCTTCTTTGTCACAACTTGCAAAAAACGGCACTGCCAAAATTGTGGCCGCAAACAAGTGCAGACTAACTGCACGTTTCAAATTGAAAATCATATTAATAAAGTTTAGTTAGTTTCGTTTATCGGCAGTTGTAAAATCGAAAATCGGGCAACCGAAAATTCAGTTACCTATTCAATAGAAACCACTACCATTTTTATGAAACCAAATATAACACCAAAAAATGGCAGGATTGGTAGGTTGAATGAAAAAATCTTTCGATTTTGAGCCAGCGGTGGAATCAGTATATCAAATAAGCGAAACTAACACTCACTGCACCAGCCCTTCAATCACGCTGCCTGTGGTGCCGTTCGGGAACGGAATGTCAAGGAAATTGGCAATTGTGGGGGCAATGTCGCGGATGTCGATGTTCTGATTCAGGCGGGTGCGCTTAATCTTCCAGCCGTACCAGATGAGCGGAACGTGGGTGTCGTAGTTGTAGCCCGAGTTTGCGCTGCTCACGCCCGAGCCCTGCGCAATCCAGCCCGGTTCAAGGCAGATAATCACGTCGCCCGAGCGCTTCGGGTTGAACGAGTTTTGCATTTGGCGCATAATGCCGTCGGTGAAAGTGGTTGATTTCAAGGTCGATGCCGAGATGGCGTTGGCCACACCCGAAAACTGCAGCATAAAATCGCAAACCACATTCTCAAAATCCTGAACCTTCATTCCGGCTGTCTCTATCAGATTGTGGTTCAAATAAATCTGATTGTTATGATAGGCCGAAACCCATTTGCCTTTGTCGTATTTTGCGTTCAGATAGGTGCCCAAGAGCATAACGGCGCGGTCGGCGTTGAAGGTGCCGGCCGGAATGTTGTTTGCCTGCAGCATTGCCGGGTTGTACGATGTGCCGTGGTCCGAAGTCAGGTAGATGAGCACGTTGTTGCGGCCCACCGTCTCGTCGATAAACTGCAGAAAATGTTCCAAATCGCGGTCGAGCCGGATGTAAAGGTCTTCGAGTTCGACCGAGTTTGGTCCGCAGGCGCTGCTCACGTCGGCCGATGCCGAGAAGGCGATGCTCAGATAGTCGGTGTCGTCGTCTTGGCCAAGTTGCTCATTCACAATGGCATTCACGCAAAAATCCTTTACAAGGCTGTTGCCCGCCGGATTCGATTTCAGCTTGCTGTAGTGCTTTGTGCGCTTGAGCAGACTGTTGATTTTCTTGCCCAGAACATTGTCGCCTGAGAATCCTGCGTTTTTCGACTGTCCGCGTTCAGAGCCGGCACGGTATTTTTCGGACGGCAGCAGCGGCAGCCAGTCTTTTTCAATATACATATCGGGGAATTTCTTGCCGTTGAACTCGTTAACCCACGCAGGCAGCGAGTCGGCATAGTAACTGCTTGTCACCCAAAGCCCCGACGCGTCGTCGAACCAGTAGGCGGCGTCGGCAATATGGCCGGCAGGCAGAACGGCCGTTGTCGGGTTCAGCGATACCGCAAACACCTTCGAGCGGTTGTTGCTGAAGAGTTTCATTTCGTCGGTGAAGGTGGTTGTCAGGATGTTGCGCGGCGAGTAGTTCCCTTTTTCAAATTCGGCGCCCACGGGCTTGACTTTCTCGTCGAAAGCCGCGCCAATGTTTTTCTCTTGAAGCTGAACGTACCACGCGTCGCTCACAATTCCGTGAACAATTGGCTCACAGCCTGTTGCAATGGTTGCGTAGCCCGGCGATGTCTGCGTGAGCATATAGTTGTAGTTGGCGTTGCGGCAGAGTGCGCCTTCGCCAATGAGCCGCCGAAATCCGCCTTCGCCAAAGTTGTCCCAATAGCGGTGGATATAATCGTAACGCATTGATTCCACAACAATTCCGATAATCAGTTGCGGTTTTTCCGATGGTATGTTTCTGCGTTTCTGCGCCATCAGTGCCGGGCTTGTCAGAACCAAGGCGGCAAGCAGACTGGCAGCGAAAAATCTTGATTTCATAAAACTCTGTTTTGGAGCAAAAATAACCGATAATGCATTTTGCCGCCGACCATTTGCCGCGGGTTATGAATAGTGCGGTGTTCAAAAACCGTCTAATACATAAAGCCGAAAAGCCAGAGCGGAATTTTGTTTCCCATAGCGTATTCTATTCCATCGGCAGCAACGAAAGCGTTTGGCGTATTGGCAATTTGCCGGCCATCTTTGCTCTGTCCGCCAACCTCAACGGTATATGTTCTATCAATCACAAAATCAGCTTTTTTGCCATATTCGACCATATGACTATATGACAATTGATTCACAAAAAATGTTTCTCTGGCCGTTCCGGTTTCAACTTGTGTGAGTGAAAGCGCATACAGCAAATTGGTGTTCTCCATATAAATCTTGTCGGGTTTTTGCATACGCTTCAAGTTCACGTTGTCGCTGTAAAGCATATTAATCAACTTAGCGCGATAAAGATTAGCAAGGTAGTTCAAAACAGTATTGCGGTTGAGTTCGGTTGCCTGCGCCATTTTGCTAATATCGACAGAAAACGGAACACCACTGCTCACTACCGATAGCAGACTGCGCAATTTTCTCACTTTACCCACATCAACATTTCCAATCTGCGGCAGTTCAATTTCAAGAATCATACTCACAACCTTCTGTAATTGAGTAAGATAATCGATATTATCCTGTAAAAAAAACGGATAATACCCCTCTTGCAGGTAGTTGCCAAAATATTGCAAAGGCCGACAATTGGCGACAATTGCATTTGATGTCTCCAACGGATGCTGCAAAATATCGCTGAGCGAGAAAACCGGCAACTCAATATTCTCTTTAAACAACAGATACTCGCGAAACGAGAGCCCCTGAAGGTCGTAACTGACGCAGCGGCGCGACAAATCGGCCTCTGCATTCAGAATATTCAACAGCGACGAGCCAGTGAAAACAATTTTCAAGTCGGGGAAGGCATCGTAAATGTTCTTTATTTCACGACTCCAACCTTCGTATTTATGTACCTCATCGAGGCACAGGCATTTACCACCGTGATAGTAAAAATTTTCGGCAAGTTCAATCAAACTATGCCGGGAAAAATACAAATGGTCGAGACTGACATACAATGCCGTTGCGGGGGCCACACCATAGTGTTCCTTAATATGCTGAAGCACCATTGTTGTCTTGCCAACACCGCGTGCCCCTCTAATTCCAATCAGCCGTGAGTTCCAATTGATTTCAGTGGCCAAACTGCGCTTATGTGGCGTGTCTAAATGCGATAGTAACCGCAAATGCTGAGCGTGTAATTGTTCCATTTTCCAAAATTCGTTATTGCCTCTGGCAACAAATATACTAATTTGCTTAATCTATTAAGCAAATTCAATCGCTTTTTATATAGTAAATTAAGCAAATTTAACATCAAATTGCTTAATCCATTAAGCAAACGGCGTTTCAGATGCGTTTTTGGCAAAAATCGAAGTACAAAAAAAGCCGAACCAAACGGCCCGGCTTTTTGAAGAAATAAATATAAGCGCCATCAATTAAATGCACTCATTCTTATGCGTTGAATTAATGAGCTTCCTTCTCTTGTCATTTCAGAAACCATTAAATTTCGATCTTGTTTTGTGGCTTTTGGACAAACTGCCAATATTAAGTCATCATCACTTTCGTAATGACCACTTCCTTTATAAGTAAAATACACATCCTCTGTATCTTCGTCTGTACAGTATCCAATATCTGCCTTATAATCACTTATTTTGCACGATTCTTTGTCTTCCGGAAGGTCAGATGTTTTTACATTAGTACATTCTGAAGTTAATGCCTCATCACCACAAGAAACTAGACTAAAAGTAGCCAGCACTGCTATTGGCAATAAAAATTTTTTCATTTCAAATAAATTTAAATTAGACATGTTATTTATTTAGCTCATAATCAATCATCTTGCGAAATTTATTAATCTCTCTATACCCTTTATACAAGTGGTTGTTAATTACAAATATAGGTGTTCCATTTGAACTTGTTGCATTAAAAAGCTGATTATTTTCTCGAATGCCAGAAAAATCATCAGCAATCATACATTCTGCTAAGTAAGGGTTTCCCTTTATAATATCATCTATCAGTAGTTTAAACTCATCACTATATACTGCGGAAGGTTCTGTTTTTAACAATTCTAAAATATCATTGGCATTGCCGTCTTTGTTCATACAAATAGCTAATTGTAGAGCATACATCATATCTGTATTTTCAGCAAGGTCAATAGGTTTTATAACAAAACGGATTAAACCATCGTCTATATATCGTTTTTGTATAAATGGTAAATTTAGAAGTAAGAATTTTCTACAAAACCCACACTTATAATCCGTAAACATATAAATGGTTAGTTTTGCACTATCACTGCCATATATTATTTCTGCATCATTGTCTCTTATTTCAACATTCGTTGCCTCAAAATGGTATTTGCGTTGAGCACTAGTGCTTATCAAATAAACTACAACAGCACAGCACATAAATAGAATAGCAACTATAATGTATATCTTTTTCATCAATGAAAATTTACACCAGTTTCATATTTTACCATTCGTGGATTAAACCTTAGATTAAGCAGTTTTTCTTGTGCCTTTATTTTGGTGCGCATCTTTTTCTTGCGGTTGTCGGTGTCGAACCAGTATTTTGACTCGCCGTCAATATCGTAGGCCAAAAGATTGATTGACTTAAGATTATCCTCATTAGCCAGATTATCTTTCATTTGACTCTGCTTCTTCATCACTTTCTTCGAGTTGCCCATCATAATCTCGCCCGGGAAAATCTTGATATGGTACTCAAAATCGTCGTTCGACATTCCCTGCATTGCAAAAGCTGAAAGATTCATTGCTGTTGTTTTTATATCGGTTTGTGGCAGATAAAGCGAACCGTCCCTTATAAAAATACTTGTTTCAAGTGTTTGGAACTGAATGTTGTCCAATTCTCGCATATTCACGTAACGGTCGAGTGTTTTCAGCACTTCCATATTTTTGATGGCACCATCTTCGAGTTTCAAGCGACCAAGTACCTTCAAAGGTTCCATTGGTATGCTGTCACCCATATTTATCACATCAACGTAGCCATCCAAGTCTGCTGTCATTAATCCACTCAGATTTTCTGATGTAACATCGGTTTGGTCGAAGTTGTCGAACTCTATGAGCAATTGGTTCAAATCCATTTTGTCGAAATGTGTGCGGAACCAAACGGTCATCAAAGAATCAGATTTGAATTTGATACGTGCTGAGGCATCCAAAGCTCCTTTGAATGCTCCAAGTTTCAGATGTTCAACCACAACCACGGTGTCGTTCACGTTGAATTTCGCCGATATTGTGTCGATTGACGATTTGCCGTATTGCAGATGGCCGAGTCGGAACATTCCTTTCACCTCAACCGGATAGCCGAGAGCCAGGAAGCTGTAGGGCGCGGTGTCGGCCACGGCGGCAGTTTCTGCAGCAACGGGTTCGGCCGGAGCGGCGCCGTCATTCGCGGAAGCGGCAACAGCTGTGGCTGTTTCTCCTTCGGCTTGACCGCCCGCCTGAACATCGGCAACAGCCAGAGAATCGGCGGCTGTTGAGTCGGCCGGGAACATTTGGTCGAGCCAGGCGTAGTCAAAGTCGTCCAAGCCAACTTTGGTGAGCACTTTCAGCTTGTTGTTGGTCTGCTCCAGAACAAAAATCTTCATAGCGTTCTCAACAATGGTTGAATCGACGTGCAGATTCAGTCCCTGCCACTCAATGCCCAGTTTGTCAACCAGAATGCTGTCGCGGGCAATCTTCACCTCGCCTCCAAGGTTGTTGAACGACGTGAACGAGTCGTACATATCGGCGTTGATGTTGCTGAGTTTGAGGTCGATGCTGGTGTTGTTGATAATCAGGTCGAACATTTGCGTGTCGATTGAGTCGAGATTGACCGTGCCGTGCGATTTGATGTTGGCCAGAACGCCGCCGGTCATTGAGTAGGCGAGGCTGTCGGGGAAGAACTGCTTGAAGTTCTCAATGACCACATCGGCGCCGATTTCAGCCTCATAGGTCGGCATTTCAAGGTTTTTAACTTTTGCCGCAAGGTCGATTTTGCTGTCGTCAATCTCAACGTGCATCTTTTTCAAATCGACGGTGGTCTTGCTCAAATCGAAGATGCTGCCGCCAAGTTTCACGTCGAGCCCGAAGTTCTTCAGCGCAAGCCCGAACTCCGGCAGGCCCACATCGGTTTTGTCGATGGTGATGCCCATATTGCTGTAGGCAAGGTTGAGGTTGAGCGGGTCGACGGTGATGACGCTGTCCATTTTCACGTTGAAGTTGCTGAGCTTGAGAGTGGCGCTGGTGTTGTGCAGAGCCTTCTCAATAAACGCGTCGTCGACATCGCCGGTGAACACGCCTTTGGTGTTCACGCCCAAGTCAACCGCGCCGCCGATGCTGCTGATGCCCAGGTCGGCCGGAATGAACGGCTCAACCTCGGGAATGGCCACGTGGAATTTGGCGTTCACATTGTAGCGAGGCTTGTTCAGGTTCGAGGCCGTGAGCTTGATGGTTCCCGAGCTTTTGGCCGTCTCAAAATGCAGCTTGTTGAGTTTCACCTCAACCGACTCGTCGGTGTCGAGACTGCCGGTTGAAAGGTCAACATCGAGGCCGATGTTTTTTACTTTCGGATAGCCGGTCATCAGCACCAGGCCGTTGTCGAAGCCGAGGTTGGCCTCAACGTGCGGGTAGCGTGTTGTGTCGGTGACGTTTCCTTTCACATCGGCGCTGAAATGCAGCTTGCCTTCGAGCTGTTTCACGCCAAACTCGTCGAGCAGGCCGTCGGGCGCGAATTTGAGCACGTCGGCAAGGTCGATTTTGTCGCAAGCCAGATGCAGGTCGGCGTAGATTTCGTTGCTGAGCCTGGCGGTGCCGGTCACGCCGATTTTAATATCGTCGAGGCTGAGCGTCACATCGCGCATCAGCACGTCCTCGCCCTTGTAGTCGACATCGAGTTTCAGCTCGGCCATCTTGAGCTTGTAGGCGTTGGTTGAATCGTAATCGACATTCGTAATCTGTATGCTGCCAACCACTTGCGCCTGAATCAGACTGTCGGACAGGGCGCCCTTGGCCGTGATTTTCGGAATGTAGGCTTTAGCGCGCGCACCCATTGCACGGTCGTTGTAGTAGCAGGTTATATCGCTGATTGTCAACTTTTCAAGATTCACATTTATTGATGTGCCTGTGGTGTCGATGCCCTCTTCGGCCAGCTCGTCCATCACAAGCGAGTCCTGCACACCGCCCATCAGGAAATCGAAGCAGGTGGCTCCTGTGCTGTCGACCAGATATTTGAGCGTGGCGCCCTTGAATTCAACCTCGGTAATCTCGATGATGCCGTCTTTGAGGGGCTCGCTTTTGAGCGAAATGTAGATTTTATCAACCTTCACCAGCGAGTCGTTGCGGGTTGAATCGCTGAGCGACGAGCCCAGGTAAACATCGTCCAGTTCGAGCGTGGTGTAGGGGAACGCGCGAATGAACGATAGCGAGGTCCGCCCGATGTTGACCGGCGCGTCGATGATGCTCTCCACCGACGGCAGCGCCAGCTTCACCACTTTGTCGTGAGCGAATTCGGCAATGAGCACCAAAGCCACCACCAAAAGCAGGACAATGCCTATCAGCCACAAGAAAAACTTGAGCAGGAATTTCGGCAACGAGCGCTTCTTGCTCTTTTTAACTTTTTTGTTTTCAGTCGTTTCCGCAGTTGCGACGTCGGCAGATTGGTTTTCGGCCTCAGTGGCGGCCTTCTTCTCGTCTTTCATTTCAAAATCGGTTTATTATGAGAAACAATGTACAAATATACAATCTGAATATCAAAATGCTGCGATTTGGTGGCCGCTTTTTTTAGGCAATCGCACAAACCAAAAAAGGGAAACCTCATCGGTCTCCCTTTTCGTTTTTATCTGTAATTAAGCTATTACATCATTCCACCCATACCGCCGCCGGCCATTGGGTTGGCTGCGGGGGTTTCGGTTTTCTCCTCAACAAGCACGCACTCGGTTGTCAGGAACATTCCGGCAATCGATGCGGCGTTCTCCAGAGCAACACGGGCAACCTTGGTCGGGTCGATGACGCCGCCGGCAACCATCTTCTCGTACTTGTCGGTGCGGGCATTGTAACCGAAGTCGGCTTTGCCTTCCTTAACCTTGTTCACAACCACTGAACCTTCGCCGCCTGCGTTCTTCACAATCTGACGCAACGGCTCCTCGATGGCGCGTTTGATAATATTGATACCCAGAGTCTGGTCCTCGTTCTCGCCTTTCAGCTTGTCGAGAGCGGCAATGCTGCGGATATAAGCCACACCGCCACCAGGAACAATACCTTCCTCAACGGCTGCGCGGGTTGCGCTCAAAGCGTCGTCAACACGGTCTTTCTTCTCTTTCATCTCAACCTCCGAAGCGGCGCCCACGTAGAGAACAGCCACACCGCCTGCCAGTTTGGCCAGACGCTCGTGCAGTTTCTCGCGGTCGTAGTCAGAAGTTGTCTTCTCGATTTGTGCGCGTATTTGGTCAACACGTGCGGCAATCAGCTCTTTCGAGCCCAAGCCGTTCACAATTGTTGTGTTCTCCTTGTTGATAGTGACTTTGTCGCAGCGGCCGAGCATATCCATTGTGGCGTCTTCGAGTTTCATACCCTTCTCCTCCGAAATGACGATACCGCCAGTCAGAGTGGCAATGTCCTCGAGCATCTCCTTGCGGCGGTCGCCGAATCCAGGTGCCTTTACGGCTGCAATCTTGAGCGAAGCGCGCAGGCGGTTCACAATCAACGTTGCCAAAGCCTCGCCGTCAACGTCTTCCGCAATAATCAAAAGCGGGCGGCCGCTTTGTGCTGCAGGTTCAAGAATTGGCAGAAGCTCCTTCATCGAAGAAATCTTCTTGTCGTAAATCAGAATGAACGGACTCTCGAATTCGGCCTCCATCTTGTCGGTGTTGGTCACAAAATATGGCGAAATGTAGCCGCGGTCGAACTGCATACCCTCAACCACATCAACGTGAGTCTCAGCGGTTTTCGACTCCTCGACGGTGATAACGCCTTCTTTGCCCACTTTCTTCATTGCATCGGCAATCAGCTCGCCGATTTCCTTATCGTTGTTGGCCGAAATGGTGGCCACCTGCTCCAGTTTCTCCGACTGAACGTCGATATCCTGCGACATCGATTTCAGGTTGCTGACAACGGCTGCCACAGCCTTGTCAATACCGCGTTTCAGGTCCATCGGGTTGGCGCCTGCGGTAACGTTTTTCAAACCAACGTTGATAATCGATTGTGCCAGAACGGTTGCGGTGGTGGTGCCGTCGCCAGCCTTGTCGGCGGTTTTCGAAGCCACTTCCTTAACCATCTGCGCGCCAAGGTTTGCGTAGGCGTCGCTCAACTCAATCTCTTTGGCAACCGTAACGCCGTCCTTTGTAACCTGTGGTGCGCCAAACTTCTTGTCAATCACCACGTTGCGACCTTTCGGGCCGAGTGTTACCTTCACTGCGTCAGCCAACTCGTCGACACCCTTCTTCAGAAGGTCGCGAGCCTCAATATTGAATTTTATCTCTTTAGCCATAATTGTTGATTTTTAATCGGTTAGAAAATGAAAATAATGTCTTTTGTGTTGATAAGCACATATTTGGTGCCATCGATTTCGACCTCGGTGCCCGAATATTTGCCGTACATCACATTGTCGCCAACCTTGACGTCGATTGGGGTTTCGTCTTTGAGCGGCGCGCCCAGCAGAACAATCTTGCCCTGTGTGGGTTTGTCTTTAGCGGTGTCGGGAATGTAGATACCGCCTGCTGTCTTGGTCTCAGCCTCTGCGGGCAACACCAGCGCTTTGCCAGGAATCACCCTACCTTTTAATTCTTTTGCCATTTTAAATGATATTTAAATTAGTAATTTCAAATTCAGCGGTTTTGAAAACCGATGCGCATATATCATTTTCTGTGCCAAACGCCCGATGTCCGATTTTTTGTGCCAATCTGCCACCCGTGGCGCGGCGTTGTGTCATACAATTTGATGGCTAGTTGTGTATTTATCTGGAAAACAAATGATTGAAATTAGGTGGTTGGCGGCTGACATTTTGGCATTTTTAAATTTGGTTAGCGTTTGATGTCCGATAGAATTGCACTTGGTTTTCCTTAGTTTTATATTATATAGGTATGCAACCATCTTTAATGCCGATTTTATAATCTCTTTAGCCTGAGTTTTACTAAAATCAATTGTCGTTTTGGCATATCAGCAGCAATAGTTTTTAACTTTGCCCGAAACAACAGCAAAAATGGCATTCATAGTTATCGAAGGACTTGACGGCGCAGGCAAGTCAACACAACTCAACAAACTGCGCAAGTTGCTAGACGATAGAAACATACCTTTCGAATATCTGCATTTTCCGCGTGTCGATGAAGGTGTTTTCGGCAATCTCGTCTCGATGTTTCTGCGTGGCGATTTGGGTGCGAACAATCAGGTTAACCCCTACTTGGTGGCGCTCATTTACGCCGGCGACCGCAACGATGCGCAGCAAACCATTCGCCAATGGCTGACCGATGGCAAACTTGTCATTATCGACCGCTACGTCTATTCGAACCTCGCCTTCCAAGGCGCAAAAATTGCCGATGCCGAGAAGAAAACCGAACTGCGCCAATGGATTAAAGACTTGGAATTCAACTATTACCACATTCCGCAGCCCGATTTGACGCTGTTTCTCGACGTGCCGTTCAGCTTCACCACCAAGAGCCTGACAGCCCACCGCGAAGGCGACGACCGCCGCTATCTGCAAGGCAAACAGGACATTCACGAAGCCGACCTGAATTTTCAGGAACAGGTGCGCCGCGAGTATCTCGACCTTGCTGCAACCGAAAAAAACTTTGAGCTGATAAAATGCTACGGCGCCGACAACCAAATGCTGCCGCCCGACGATGTTTTCAGCCTGATTGTCAACCAACTCAAGAAATACCAAGTCATTTAAACACCGACCACTATGTACACCTACCAATATCCGCGCCCGGCAGTGACCGTTGATATGGTCATTCTGCACCGCACCGCCAACGGTACCGAGATTATGCTCATTGAGCGCCTGAACAATCCGTTTGCCGGCTGTTGGGCTCTGCCCGGCGGTTTTGTGGATGAGAACGAAGACCTACCCGATGCTGCCGCCCGCGAGTTGCGCGAAGAGACAAGCCTCACCGGCATTGCTCTGAATCAGATTGGCGCTTTCGGCCGCCCCGGCCGCGACCCGCGCGGGCACACCATAACCGTCGCCTATTGGGGCATTTGCAACACCCCCGAAAAAGCCGCCGCTGCCGATGACGCCAAAACCCTTCGTTGGTTCCCGCTCAACCAACTGCCGCCCCTTGCCTTCGACCACGCTGAAATTATTGCCGAAGCGCTGAAGGGGATGAATGGTAAGTGGTAAGAGTTTAGAATAACGCCCCGACGGGGCAAAAACAATATAGCCCAAGGCAAGCGAAGCGGCGCCTTGGGTAGTTGCCGAAGAGCAAAATGCGCCCTGTAAGGGCAACTCTGCGTCGTGCATTTGGTTTTGTTTTATTTTTGAAAAAACTAAGAAACACTTTTACATAACTTGTAGATTATGACACGTTTGAATAAAATATTATTGTTGGCGGTTATGATTGTTTGTGCAAACCAAATGCAAGCACAAACTCAAATGCAGATAGAATTTGAGAAGTTTATTGAGAAATTTCCAAAAAAGGAATGGAAAGACCTGAAAGACATTCAGCGTTTGACAATGGCTGATTTGCAGAAGTTCCCAAAGGTGTTGACTGCAGATGCTAATAGGAATATATGGTATGAGGAGCCACAATTTGGTCCCAATAATATTTATAATCATTTAAAAGAAGAATATCAATTAATTGACATTCCATTTTCTTTGTCAGCACCTGTAATAAAAGTCGGTGATGATAAATTCAAGTCATGTTACAGAAGGGAACTTATTGGTTGCTATGATGAACACTCGCCATTCTCGCCAGATGGTACGGATAACGAAGTGTATTCAATTGCTCGTTTGGAACCCTTTGATGATGTGGTGCTTCTTGTTGTTGGCTACAAGTATGCGGATGACACTCGAACATTTCAGTTTGCAATCGATGCATTGTCTTTCTGTCGCTCAACTCAACAAATGTGCTCTGCAGTAGAATTGTATGTTTCATATCCTGACCCATATACTTCAGTGGAAACATTATTGTATGACAACTATGTCATTCATTCATACGAATTTTATGAGTCAATTGATGATATGCGCCTTAACAGATATATATATCGTCTTGAATCCGATGGGTTCATGCATCAACTTGAAGAAAATGATGATATTCAGTATAGTTTTGCAACAATATCAGACCCAGATGGCTATGTTAATGTTAGAAAGGAGCCAAATGTTAATTCTGAAGTTTTATATACAATCAAGGATGGTTGCAAAGTTTATGTATGGGAAAATCCAAAATCGAATTGGGCTGAAGTAGTTAAAATTGATGATATATCTCGTATGAATGGCGGATATGTTCACAAGAGCCGATTGAAACATATAGAATATAGAAAGTTTTAATAGTTACAATCTTGTCTTGCGTAATCAATGCCTCGATAACCATCGGAATATGTTTCCAATAAGTTGTGTAGGCAAACAAAAAAAAGCCGCACCCAAACGAGCACGGCTTTATAAAACCACTGACAATCAGTTTAATCCATTAAATCGGCTTTGGCCTGGATGCCCACGTTGTCGTAGTATCCTTTGTCGAGTTTCTCTTTGATTTCCTTGAATGCGTTCAGCGTGTAATCAACGTCCTCAATTGAGTGAGCGGCGGTTGAGATGATGCGGAAGATGACCATTCCCGGCGGGATTACGGGGTAAACCACAATCGAGCAGAAAATCTTGTAGTTCTCGCGCAGGTCGTAGGCCATTGCGGTTGCCTGCTCGGGGCCGCCCTGAATGTGAACCGGCGAAACGCACGCCTCGGCCGGACCAATGTCGAAGCCAAGATTGCGGAAACCGTCTTGCAAGCGGCGGGTGATGGTCCACAGTTTCTGACGCAGCTCGTCGCCCTCGGGGCTGTCGATAATTTCAAGACGCTTGATGCAACCCTCAACAATCGGCATTGGCAGAGCCTTTGCATAAATCTGCGAGCGCATATTGTAGCGCAGGTAGTCGATAACCGATTTTTTTGTTGCGATGAAACCGCCGATGATTGCCATCGATTTCGCGTAAGCGCCAATGTAGATGTCGATGTCGTCCATCACGCCAAAGTGCTCTGATGTGCCGCGTCCGTGGGGACCCATCACGCCGAAGCCGTGGGCGTCGTCAATCATAATGCGGAATTTGTATTTCTTTTTGAGAGCGGCAATCTGGTCGAGAATGCCAAGAGCGCCGGTCATTCCGTAAACGCCCTCGGTGATGAGCAGAACGCCACCGCCTTGTTCCTCAGCCACTTTGCAGGCAACTTTCAGTTTCTGCTCGCAGCTCACAATGTCGTTGTGTTTGTAAGAGAAGGCTTTGCCTTGGTGCAGTCGCTTGCCGTCCATCAGGCAGGCGTGGCACTCGGCGTCGAACACAATCACGTCGTGGCGGCTCAACAGCGAGTCGATTGCCGACACAATTCCTTGATAACCAAAGTTGAACAGGAACGCGGCTTCTTTCTTCTCGAATTTGGCAAGCATATGCTCGAGTTTCTCGTGCAGCTCAGTGTTGCCGGTGAGCATACGGCTGCCCATCGGGTAAGCCAGACCCCAGCGAACGGCAGCCTCGCCGTCAACCTTGCGGATTTCGGGGTGGTTGGCAAGTCCCAGATAGTTGTTCAGACTCCAGCACAAAACGTCTTTGCCCTGGAATTTCATATGCGGGCCAATCTCGCCCTCGAGTTTCGGGAACGAGTAGTAACCCTCAACTTTCTCGCGGTACTGGCCAATCGGGCCGCCCGTCGATTCCTCGATTCTTTCAAAAATATCCATTTATGTAAAGTTTTAGATGATTCTAAATTGCCGCAAATGTACTTTTTTATGCGGTTCGAATGGTAGTATAAGTACCTATTTTTTATGGGTTGTAGGAGTCAAATTTTTATGTAGGATTTAGGATTCAGGAGTTAGAAGTTGGGATTTTGTGTTTGTGTTTTCATTATTTAGTTTGCGTTTGTGTTTTTAGTTTGCGTTTGCTTTTCGTACTTTTGCCCGCGCTTTTTTGGAAAACACTTTTACACAATAGAATAATGGATAAAAATTCTTGGATAGGCCTTTTGTTGATTATGGCCATCTTGTTGGGATGGAGTTATTACACCCGTCCGTCGGAAGAGCAGATACAGCGTGAGCGCGCCCGCCGCGATTCGATTATGCGTGTTGAGCAGCAGCGCCAGCTCGAAATTGAGTTGCAGAAAACACAGGCCGCCGAGCAGGCGCAGATTGTGTCGCCCGAAGCCTCCGATTCGGCTGCAAGCGAGATGCTTCGAAACCAATATGGCGAGTTTGCCGTTTGCGCCGTAGGTGAGCGCGAGTTCTACACCGTCGAGAACAACCTGATGAAAATCAAGTTCACCAACCTTGGCGGCCGCATAGCGTCAGTCGAGCTGAAAAACTACGACTCGTACGACTCGCTGCCGGTGGTTCTCTTCGAGGGCGACTCAACCATCTTCAGTCTCGGATTCTTTGCGCAGAACCGCCGCATCGAGACCGGCAAGCTCTTCTTCACGCCATCGGAAAATATCGCTGCAGCGAAAGTTGAAAGCGACTCGCTGGTGGTCAGCTTCACGCTCGACCTCGGCAACGACCGCTCGATGAAATACATTTACACTATCAAACCCGACAGCTATGTGGTTGGCTTCGACATCAAGATGCACAACCTCAACAGCCTTGTGCCGGCCACATCGGGCTACCTGACACTCAATTGGGAATCGTACCTCAAACGCCAGGAGAAGGGCGAGAAGTGGGAGATGATGAACTCGACCATTGCCTACCGCTACTTCAACGACGATGTTGAGCAGTTGAGCGAGACAAGCGATACTGACAATGAGACCGTCAACAGCCGCCTGCAGTGGGTGTCGTTCAAGCAGCAGTTCTTCAACTCAACGCTGATTGCAAAAGAGGGCTTTGCCAACGCCGCCGTGAAACTTGAAAAAACGGTAAGCGCCAAGCATCTGAAGCATCTCACAGCCGACCTGTCGCTGCCATACGAGGGCCAGCCCGACGAGACCATCGCGATGGAAATGTTCTTCGGCCCCAACCACTTCAAAACACTCAAAGCATTGGACATCGACCTTCAGAACATCATTCCGCTGGGCCGCAGCATCTTCCGCTGGGTGAATGTGGGCATTGTGATTCCGGTGTTCAACTTCCTTGGCCGATTCATCGACAATTTTGGTATCGTCATTCTGATTCTGACAATTTTAATCAAGCTGGTTCTGTTCCCGCTCACCTACAAGCAGTACAAATCGACGGGTATGATGAGCGCCCTGAAACCTGAAATCGACAAACTGAACGAGAAATATCCGAAGCAGGAAGACGCAATGAAGAAACAGCAGGCAATGATGGACCTCTACAAGCGCGCCGGCGTGAGCCCGATGGGCGGCTGCCTGCCTGTGCTTTTGCAGATGCCGTTGCTGATTGCGATGTTCCGTTTCTTCCCGGCCTCAATCGAGTTGCGCCACGAGAGCTTCCTCTGGGTTGACGACCTCTCGACCTACGACGCCATCCTCAACCTGCCGTTCAGCATTCCCTGGTACGGCGACCACGTTAGCCTCTTCTGCCTGCTGATGACCATTGTCAACATCATCTATATCAAGATGAGCGGTCAGGCCAACGCCGGCGGCCAGCAGATGCCGGGTATGAAGATGATGATGTATATGATGCCGGTGATGATGCTCTTCTGGTTCAACGACTACGCAGCAGCCCTGAGTTACTACTACTTCCTGACGCTGCTCATCACCATTGTGCAGACCTACATCATTAAGCGCACAATCAATCCCGAAGAGGTGCTTAACCGCCTGAAAACAGCCAAAGTTCAGAAGGCGCCCACCAAGTCGCGATTCCAACAGCGCCTTGAAGAAGCCGCAAAGAAACGCGGGGTTAAACTGCCGAAATAATTTCGTTTGAAATAATCATCAAAGGCCGTCAGCTGGTAGGTTGGCGGCTTTTTTTATGGTTGAGTGATTTTGCTCAAGGCGATGTTCGCTGAGGATTGGTGGGAGAGAGGCGCGGTTGTTCGGCACAAAAAAATCGACCTGTTCAGTCGATTAATGATATTGTCCATCGGGAGACTGCCCCAAATGAGTTACTTATTGTTGAACTGATTCATTATGCCTGGCACGCCCACAAACGGCAGTTGCTGAACAGCCTGGCAGCAAAGGTTGACGCGCTCGTCGATTTTGGCTTGTTCCTCGTCGGTCCATTGGCCGAGAACAAAATCAACCTGATGGCCGCGCGAGAACTCGTTCCCAATGCCGAAGCGCATACGGGCGAAATCGGTGGTTGAGAGCGATTCGGCAATATTTTTCAGTCCGTTGTGGCCGCCGTCGCTGCCACGCTCGCGGATGCGTATCTTGCCGAAAGGCAGAGCCAAATCGTCGCAGATGATAAGAAGGTGGTCGAGCGGAATTTTCTCCTGCTGCATCCAGTAGGCTACGGCTTTTCCGCTCAAATTCATATAGGTGGTTGGCTTGATGAGAATAAAGGTGCGGCCGCGCGATTTCATCTCGGCGCGGTAGGCGTGACGCACCTCGCTAAAAGCAGTATTGGACGCCTTAGCCAAGGCATCCAATACTTTAAATCCTATGTTGTGGCGGGTGTTGGCGTATTCAGCGCCGATGTTGCCCAGCCCTACAATCAGATATTTCACCGCTCAATTATTTTGCATCAGCGGCGGCTGCGTCAGCGTTCATAGCCGCACGGGTCATCTTAACTGTTGCAACCACGATGTTCTTTGCCTCAAGGATTTCGAGGCCGTCGAAATTCAAATCCTGAATTTTGATTGCCTTGCCAAGACCAAGGTTGGTAACGTCAATCTCAAGAATGTCAGGAAGTTTCTCAATCAGACCTTTAACGCGGATTTTGCGGATTTTCAGCACCAGCTTACCACCCTGACGAACGCCTTCGGCCAGACCGTTGAGTTTCACTGGCAGAGCGATTGAAACCGGTTTCTTGTCGCTAACTTCAAGGAAATCAATGTGCTCGATGGCGTCAGATACGCAGTTGTACTGAACGTCTTTCAGAACAGCCTTGCAAGCCTTTCCGTCAATTACAAGGTCAACAATGTAGATGTTCGGGGTGTAAATCAAGCCACGGAAAGCATCAACAGGTGCTGAAAAGTGGGTTACTGACTCGCCGCCGTACACTACGCAAGGAACCTGTCCGTTTTTGCGAAGCTCGCGTGTTGCCTTTTTGCCAAGGTCTGCACGAACAGAACCTTTAATCTCAATAGTTTTCATTCTAATAAATTTATGTGCTACTTGTGACTGAGTCACCCATTGCACGTTAGACAATAAAAATTTTTGCGGCGCAAAGGTAGAAAAATATGTGTTTGCTGCAACAGCTTTTTATCTTTTCAATAGACGCGTTTTAGTTTGCCTACCGATATTCTGTAACAAAGTGTTACTCTGTGCATTACACCACTTATATCGCCGTCCATAAGATGGAAGTTTATTGGTTGGTACGAGTATCTTAATCCCAGTGCCATTCGGCCACTTGAAACATGATTGTCGGCTGGAACAAAAATTGGTTTTCCGTACCCTACTTCCAGTGACAAAACGGGTTTCCTGTCTGATTTCAAATAGCCTGTTACAACTTCAGACATTGAATTTTCATCCAATCTAAATCCTCCATAACCTATGGATGGGAGGATTGATAATTCGTGATATCGAAACCAATATCCGAGGTAAAAATTCGGGGAAATACCAAATAATTCAGCACCTGCCATATATCGGGTGCCGTCGGATTCTTGAAAAAAAACCTGGCATTTATGGTTTGTCGAGATATTCATCTGCACACCAGCAACAACGTTTTTGTAACTGAGATTCAAATCCACCCCAACGCCGACGCCTCCCGATATTAAGTCGGGGGAGTCGCCTTCAATCAATGTCGTGCCGAAAGATGCGGCTCCGCCATACATCAAACCGTTCTGCTTGTATTCATATCTCATTGCTGACCTTACAAACGGTTCAAAATCACTGCCAGGATGTTGTTGCAGGAATTCATTGCTTGTCTGGTTAAGTGTGTCAGGCTTGAAAGAACCATAATTGTTCATGAGTGTTCCATTGCTTTTCTCATAAGTGGGGATTCTCTTGAAATTTTTAATATAGAGCAAAAGAAAATCGCGTTCGCAGCTTGTCAGCGATCTGTCGCTATTGATGTCACTCACGAAAAAGCCGATGTTGCTGCAAATGGAGTCTTTCAGAAAAAACATTAAATTACTTGTAAATGGGGTTTTATTCCGTTCCAACTGTTTTGCCGACGATGAGAACCGAGCCATTTCCGACGCTGTCGTTTTGTATTTGCGTAACCAAATAGTAAGATTCCATAGTTCGTCAGGGGTGAACGTTTGGTAGTTATCATCGTCGAAGGTTGTTTTTGCATAAAGCATCAACTCGGTGGCCTTGTCTCTGTCACCTTCGATTATGGCATCAACTATGCTGTTCCTACACTTTTGGATTAGTTCGGAACGTGTGTTTTCGTTTGATGCGAGCTCGTGCGTGTCGGTGGAATTGACTTGGCTCCAGACAGACTCCGTAACCAGAACAGATAGCATTAATAGTATTAGCTTTTTCATATTGTTGTTAGTTTTATTTGTGTAATTACTGAATATCAGATATTGTCAAGTTTATTGAGACATCAAGATTCTGTGCCCCAAATATAAAAACTTTGACATTTAAATACCTTTGCCGAAACAGCGATTTTGTCTTTTCAATAGATGCGTTTGAGTTTGCAGGCTGATACTCTGTAAATAAGTGCTATTCTGTGCGTTGCACCGCTTATGTCGCCATCTTGAAGATTGATGTTAACTGGTTGAAACGAGTATTTTAATCCAAGTGCCGATCGGCCATTTGTAGCGTAAGTGTCGGTTGGGGCAAAAACAGAGTTCCCAAATCCTACTTCCAGTGACAAAACGGGGTTCCAATCCGATTTCAAATGGCAGCCTTTCAGATTGTCGTTACCATTCGATGAATCGACCTCTAATCTGAAACCTCCATAACCAATAGAGGGAAGAACTGATATTCCACGATATAGGAACCAATATCCGACGTAAAAATTAGGTGACACACCATCGAATTTAGTACCAGAATCGTATATGGTTCCATCGTTCCCGCTAAATTCATCCTGGCTTTTGTGGTTTGTCGAGATATTCAGCTGGGCTCCCGCAACAACGCCTTTGTAGCTGAGATTCACATCCAATCCAATGCCGAAGCCTCCCGATATTAAGTCGTGAGCATCGCCTTTAACCAATGCCGCGCCTAGAAAAGCTGCTCCGCCATACATCAAACCGTTCTGCTTGTATTCATATCTCATCGCGGACCTTACAAACGGTTCGAAATCACTGCCAGGATGTTGCTGCAGGAATTCATTGCTTGCCTGGTTAAGTGTGTCTGGATTAAAAAGGCCTGAATTATTTATAAGCGTTCCATCGTGCATCTGATAGGTGGGCATTCTTTTCAGATTTCTGATGTAGAGCAAAAGAAAATCGCGTTCGCAACTTGTGAGCGAGGTGTCGCGGCTAATGTCGTTCACAAAAAAGGTGCTGTCGTTGCTAATTTTGCTTTGCAAAACTGTCAGTAAAAACATATTCAGCTGATTTTGCCGCCTGTTGAATATTTCTCCTGTCATAGGGGATAGCACTATTTCTGATGTCGCCATTTTGTATTTGCGCAGCCAGATGGCAAGGTTCCAAAATTCGTCAGGAGAGAATGTCTGGTAATTGTCGTCGTCGAAAGTGGTTTTTGCATAAAGCATCAGTTCGGTGGCTCGGTCTCTGTCGCTTTCGCTAATGGCATCAAGTATGCGGCCGCGGCACTTTTGTATGAGTTCCGAGCGAGTGCTTTCGGTCATAAGGCTCTTGCGTATGGCTGCGGTATCAATTTGCGCTACAATGTTTTGACTTGCAACTATCAGTATCGTCAGAATAAATGCTTTTTTCATACAGATTGTCACACTCTGTGTTCAATGACAGATTAAATTTTTCGTTTCGGAAAACCCGCGCCAAACTTGAAAACGGCGGTTATTGAATTCATCACGCCAAAAGTTTTTTCGCCGTTGATTTTCACCAGAACAGGTTGCAGCGAGTAACGCAGAACTGGACAAATGTAACCAATGTCGTATCCGCCACTGAATATTTTCTCATACCTGATTTCGGCCCCGAGGGTTGGCAAAGGCATAGAAATCAGATGCTTGCCCTTAAGCGGGTCCTTTCCATCCTTGTCATCTTTATTGTAAAAAGGCTCGATAACAGTAAAGCCAACTCCTACACGAGGGATTGCCACCCATTTGTCAGTCAATGGCATATAGCGGCCAATGTTAAATTGAATTTGGCCAATGTCGCCTTTCCCTTTTTCCCAGACAACATCGTCAAAATCAACATCTTTTCTCGACCGAATATTCATCGCACACACCCTAATTTGAAATTCATAATTTTTTAGGCCGATGGCAATGTCTAAATCAATGCCAAAACGCCCCGATTGGAACCAATCGGTGATGCCGCCAGCTAGGACTGCAGTGCCCAAGCCAAGTCCCATATCCAACTGAAATTTCTCAAAATCTTTAACATACACATATCTGATATAGTTCCGTATGAAGTATTCAAACGGGCTGTCGGGGTGTTGCTTCAGGAAAACATCGCATTTCTTGTTTATCTCTTTCTGGTCAACAGGCTGCGTGTTCACTTTCGTCAGATACAAACGGACAAAATCCTTCTCCATCTGATTCAAGTCGGAACTGCTTTCGATGGCGGCGTTCAGGTCCGGGTTTTGGGCCACATTTCTGTATATGACTGAATACATATTGTCGTTGAACATACTTTTGCCCACCAGTTTGCTGTCGGCTACCGAGTCGAACGCCACTGCATCTTGGGTAAAATTCTTAAAATCATACACATAGACGCTTAGTATCCATTTTTCATTAGGCATCAATGGCACATATCGGTCATCTTCGAGAGTCAGCGCATACTCATACAGTTCGGCAACTTTTTGCCTGTCGCCGTTGATGACCGCGTCAGCAATATGGCGTCGGCATTTGATTATGAGTTCCGCTTTGGAGTCGTCGAGCAGACCAAGACGTTTCATTGTGGCGGAATCGGTCTGTGCGTTGGCGCTTTCCGCGAGCAATGCAGTGAACAAAATGATTATCAGTTTTTTCATAATAGTTTTGTGTTTAAATGATGTCTTTATTTGAATGTCAACCAATTGGCAGAGTCAGCCCGCCAATGGGGAAACCCAGAAAATAATCGGTTACTGCGGTCAAAAGTAAAACAAAATCAATGCCAATTAATACCTTTGCCGAAACATCAAAAAAAATGACCGACACCGAACTAAAACGATTCCTTGACGCGCAGGCCGCGCGGTTCGACAATCCCGATTTTATTGCCGAAGACCCGATTTCGATTCCGCACCGCTTCAGCCGTCCCGACGATATTGCCATTGCTGGATTTCTGGCCGCAACCATCGCCTGGGGGCAGCGCAAGAGCATTGTGAAATCGGCCAACCAACTCATCAACTGGATGGACGGCGCGCCGCACGATTTCGTCACAAACTGCACCGATGCCGACCTGAAGCCGTTCGAGCGGTTTGTTTACCGCACCTTTAACGGCACCGACTGCACCACGTTTCTGCGCTCGCTGCACAATATATACATAAATCACGGCGGTTTGGAACAGGTTGTTACTGAAGGATTTAAATCCTTGGGCACGATACGTGGCGCATTGTCGCATTTCTATCGGGTTTTCTTCGAGATTGACCACCAGCACCGCACCGAGAAACACCTGGCCAACCCTGACAAGGGTTCGGCGTCGAAGCGGATGAATATGTATTTGCGCTGGATGGTGCGGCAGAGCGGCACGGGCGTCGATTTCGGCATTTGGAAAAATATTCCGCAGTCGGCACTTCAGATTCCGCTCGATGTGCACGTGGGCAACGTCTCGCGGCAGCTGGGGTTGTTAACACGGAAGCAAAACGATTGGCAAGCTGTGGAGGAACTTACCGCCCGTCTGCGCCAATTCTGCCCCGACGACCCTGTGAAATACGATTTTGCGCTGTTCAGTTTGGGAGTGAATAATTTAGAAATTAGGATTTAGGAATTAGGATATGATTCACAATGTAGTGACGTGGCGCACAGCGTCTTACAGACGATTCACCGATTAACCAATTAAACGATTCACCAAATAATGAGCAACAACTACTTCTGTTTCAAACAATTCGCCATTGTGCAAGACAATGCTTCGATGAAGGTTGGCACCGATGGCGTGCTATTGGGCGCGTGGTGCAGTTGCGCTGGGGCGCGGCGGGTGCTCGATGTTGGCACTGGCACAGGCCTGATTGCCATTATGGCGGCACAACGGTCAGAAGCGCAAGTGGCGGCCGTTGAAATTGACAGCAACGCCTGCATCGATGCTATCACCAATATCGATAACTGCCCGTGGGCCGACCGCCTCGAACTTTTCAACCTTTCGGTTCAGGATTTTGCCGCCGATTGTCCCGACCGTTTCGACCTGATTGTCAGCAACCCGCCGTTTTTCAGCAATTCGCTCAAAGCGCCAAGCCAAGGCCGTGCCCTTGCCCGCCACGACGACACTCTGCCCGTGGCCGACTTGTTCGGTTGCGCTGCCCAACTGCTGACCGATGACGGCCGCCTGTCGGTAATCATCCCTGTTGACCGCCTTGCCGATTATGACGCAGAAGCCGCCCGCCACCACCTGACGGCCGTCCGCCGCGCTATGGTGCGCCCCAACCCCGCGCTGCCGTTCCACCGCGCAATGGTTGAGTACGGTTACGGCGCCGCACTGCTAACCGACGAAACCATCACCATCGAAACCGATGAGCACGGCGTTTATTCGCCTGAATATATTTCACTTACACGAGATTTTTATTTGAAGTTCTGATGTCATAACAAACAAAAAAGCGCGGAACCATCCGCGCTTTTTTTTTGCTTGTAAATCAATAATTTGTTATTCTGAATTCTAACTCCTAATTCCTACCTATTAAATATACTTGTCACCCGTCTTTGTCTTGATGTCGTTCACAATCACCTTCACGGTCTGTTCTTCGTCCTTGTCGCAGATGAGCAGCGCGTCGGGTGTATCAACCACAATGTAGTTTGTAAGGCCTTGCACCACAACCAGTTTGTCTTTCGGCGCATACACAATCGAGCGGTTGGTGTTGTAGAGCAGCACATTGTCGCCCGAAATCACATTCTGCTCGTCGTTTTTAGGTTGGTTTTCGTAGAGCGATGTCCACGTTCCCAAATCGGACCAACCAAAGTGCGAGCCCAGAACAGCCACATTGTCAGCTTTTTCCATCACGCCATAGTCGATTGAGATGTTCGGGCAGACAGGATAAATCTGGCCGATGGCATCTTCCTCATCATCAGTGTTGAACAGTTCCGACTTGCTGTTGAACAGATTGTAAACCTCAGCCAGATGTTTCTTGAATGCGGCCTGAATCGATTTCAGCGACCAAAGGAAAATGCCTGAATTCCAATAAAATTCGCCACTTTCGACAAAGAATTTGGCAAACTCAAGATTCGGTTTTTCGGTGAAGGCCTTCACGCGCTTCAGGTCGGCAATGTTGTTGAAGTTGATTGCCTCGTCGAACTGGATGTAGCCGTAGCCCGTGTCGGGGCGGGTTGGCTGGATGCCGAGCGTGAGCAGATTATCGTTGTTGGCCACAAAGTCGAAGCCGTTCGAGATGGTCTCGATGAACATCTGGTCGTTCAGAATCAGATGGTCCGACGGCGCCACAACAATGCAGGCATCGGGGTTTATCTGCTGGATGCGGAAGTTGGCATAAGCAATGCAAGGCGCAGTGTTGCGGCGTGCGGGCTCAAGCAGAATCTGCGATGCGGTAATCTGCGGCAGCTGTTTGAGTGTCAAATCTTTATATTCGGCGCTAGTGACGATGAAAACATTCTGCGGCGGCACAATCTTTGTGAAACGCTCGAAGGTGAGTTGCAACAGCGATTTGCCAATGCCCAGAATATCGATGAATTGTTTCGGGTACGATGAGCGGCTAACCGGCCAAAAGCGCGTTCCGGCGCCACCGGCCATTATAACGCAGTATAGATTCTGATTCATAATAATTTGACTTTTAGTTATATGTAGCTAATAATATTTTGTTCACCTATGTTTTAAATCCATTTTCGAATATAGGCATTAAACGCAAACGAAAAACAATTTAGTGTGATAAGTTGAAAAACGCAATGTTATAAGCCATTCCGGCATCAGTCAGGTTACAGATATGCTTGCAAATCAGCCATTAATCAAGCAATCGGCGAATCATATAATTTTTTTGGAACTTACAGGAGAAAAATCACGTAGAAAAGGGTGTTTTACGTATTGTGTTTTTAAAAAAGAGTATCAGAAAAAAGAATGGAGAAGATGGGTATCAGACGGATTTGCAGAGTTTGGATGTTGATTGGCATTATGTTGGCAGCGGTTAGTGTTGTGTCCGCGCAGGAAAAACTTGACAGCCTCCGCATTGCGGTTGTCTCAATGCCCGATGATACAGCCAAACTGTCGCGGTACGATTACATTTGTAATTATTTCTACGATGTCGATTCGTCGGGCAAGTACAGCCAGCTGATGCTCGATTTGGCCCAGAAGCTCAATTCGCCACGCTATTTGGCGTTGAGCTACGGATACCGTTCTCGCTACTACTTGTGGGCCAATAAATACGCCGAAGCGCTTGATGCCAGCGTGGAGTCGCTTAACCTTTGGGACAAGCTCGACGACAAATTCAACATTGCGCTTTCGAATATGAACCTGGCTATCATTCTTACAGCCCAGGGACAGTACGAGTCGGCATCGAAATACTACCATATCAGCCTTGATGCGTTCAGCGAGATTGGTGACTCCATACGTATAACACAAGTGCTTCAGAATCTGGGCAATATGAATGCTCACGTGCGCTATTACCAAAATGCCATCGAATATTTTGAGCGGGCGCTCACCATCGACTCAATCATAAATAACACCTACGGCCTCATTGCCGACCACACGGGACTGGCCCGCGTTTATGTGAACAAGTACAAGCGCCGCCGTCGCGATTCGGTAGCCGAAGAGTTCCTGAAACTGTCGAAAATGCATTTGGATACCGCCTATGCCCTGGCTCTGACGGTTCCCAACATTATTGAGATGCAGCAGCTGCATTCGTATATGGCAATGGTATATATGGAGATGGCCGAAAAACTCACCGGCAAGGAAATGGAAGCGGCCATCGACTCGTGTGAGCAGCATTGCCAGCGGCTGCTCAAGCTCCGGCACGACTATAATCTGAAATCGAACCAATCGGGAACATTGACGCTGCTTGGTCGTGCCCAGATGCGCCGAGGTAATATGGACAAGGCGTTGGAGTACCTGAATCGTGCCGACGAACTAGAAATAGAGGAGCATCCGCGCAGAGAGATAAAAAAGGAGATACTGATGGCTTTCACTCAGTACTATGAGCTCAAAGGCGACTGTTATAAGGCAAACCACTATCTGAAAGAACTCTCATATCAGCTTGTTGAGAGCAGCACCGATGAGGCCGCCGCCCGTGTGGCGCAATCGAAATCGAAAGCAGAGTTTGAGCACAGAATGCGCCAGCGCGCGCTTCAGGAGTATGAGCACGAGCAGCAGTACAAGCGCCAGAGGTTGCTGTCGATTGTTATCACGTCGAGCTTGCTGGTCATCTCAATAATAATATTGGTGTCGAGTTTGCGACGCAAGAAACTCAACCGTATGCTGCGCCGGAAAAATGTGATGCTCGACGAGAAGAACTACCAGCTTGTGGCGGCCAAAGAGGAGCTGCAGTCGCAGAACGAGCTGCTGAACGTGGCCAACAAGAGCATCACCGACAGTATTGTCTATGCCAAGCACATTCAGGAGGCGGTGATTCCGAATAAGGAGATTATGCGGCAGATATTCGGCGAGTGCCTGGTGATGTTCAGCCCGTGCAACATTGTGAGCGGCGATTTCTACTGGGCAGTCAGAATCGGACGATACAAGGCGCTGGCTGTGGCTGACTGCACCGGTCACGGCGTGCCTGGAGCGTTTATGAGTATGCTCGGCATATCAATGCTCAACGACATTGTGGCCAACATCGATATGAAGTCGCAAAAGTTGAAAGCCAGCTATTTGCTCGACAATTTGCGTGACAACGTGCGCAAAGCTCTGCGCCAGGACAATAACGCCCTGAGCGGGCTCGACGGCATTGATATGGCTTTGGTGCTGATTGACAGCGAGCGCCAAATGCTGCAATATTCGGGCGCGTGCAGGCCGCTAATTATGGTGCGCAACAACGAACTGACAAAATTCGACCCCGACCGTATGAATATAGGTATATATGGAAAGGATGAGCAGTTCACCAACCACGAAATAGAAATTGAGCCGGGCGACTGCTTCTACGCTTACAGCGACGGCATTACCGACCAGTTCTGCAACACGGGAGAAGACCAGAAATTCGGCCGTCGCCGGTTGTACGAGATGCTGCTCGAAAACAGCACCGCACCTTTCGACGAGCAGCTGCAGACCTACCAGCGCACCTTTGAACAGTGGCGCCAGTCTGACGCAAGCAAGGCTCCGGCCAGCCAGACCGACGATGTGCTTCTGGTGGGTATCAGAATCGCGTGATGCGAGACCGGCTACAGGGAAAGTGCGGTTCAAGCGCCGCATTTTCCGCCCCCTCCGGGCCGCTTTTCCACCCCGTCATATTGCCCTAAACAACCGATGCCTTAACGCCCCGCGTCAGCCTTAACCTTGAATTTTGTGTATTAACCGAAGTTTATAGGCGAATTATCAAAACAAAAAAAAGTGGTTTTCAAAAAAAATTACTTTTATGCGCTTTTCGTACACAAATGTGTGCGGGAAGCGAAAAATTGAAATAGCAACACTTCAATAATATAAAGTTATGAAGAGACAAATTTTAGCAGTATCGATTTTATTAGTTGCGACGCAACTGTTCGGTCAAGAGTCGAGATTCTGGGTAGGTGGCAGCGGCAAGTGGGCCGACAACAGCCACTGGGCAACCGTATCGGGTGGCGAGCCGGGTGCAACGGTGCCGGAATCAGGTACAAGCGTAGTGTTCGACGCCAACTCGTTCAGCGGTGCCAAAAACACCGTGACGCTCAGCGACGAAGTAGTGATAGGAAGCCTTACGGCAACCGATGCCGAGTTTGTCTTTTCTGGCAAGAAGGACCTCACAGTGGGAGGCTCGGTGAGTGTTGACAGCAAAGTTGATTTCGGCAAGCTGCGCGGCGCGCTGGTTCTCTCGGCCGAGGGCAACCAAACGCTGAACCTGCCGGCAACGCTCGATGGCGACATCATTTTCAACGGCGGCAACTGGACTCTGGCTTCGGATTTGGCTACAGAAGGGAACATCACCCTCAATGCCGGCTCGCTGAACACCGCCGGCCATAGCGTAACCTGCTCGGTGTTCACCGCCACCGAGAATGCCGAGGCTCTTAACATCGAAAACTCATCGATGATAACTGACAAGTGGTTTACTAATGCGGCGGAGAATATGAGTGTGAAGGCTGCGGGGTCTACAGTGTTTGTTTACAAGCATGCAAGTAAAAATTTTGTTAAAGCTGATGGTCAATTATATAGCCGTGTAAGTATTAAATCGGCTGAGAAAGATGGACCTACATTAGTGATTGATACAGTTAGAGAAATAACTTGTCCGGTGAATGCGATAGATCTTGGCGATCCGGACATTTATGTAGCTACTTATCATGTTAAAGTTGAGGGCATTTCTACTTATTGTATAGGAGTATTGGATGGTTCTAATCAACCAGACATATTCAACAAGGAGGGTGAGCAGACAGTTCAATTGGGAGAAGGTACTTATCGAATTGGTTTCTATTCTGGACATTTGAAATCTAAATATAATTTGGATGAGGGTTATTTAGAGGTGAAAGTTGTAGGAAAACCAAAATTCGAAGGTGGAATAGCAGTAAAAACAGATGCGAATTGCTTTGGCGGTGATGTCGTGTTGCAGAATGGTATCGTAGGTGGTACAGGTAATTTTGAATGTTTATGGAATGAGGGTGATCCAAATGAAAAAGTTTGTGATACAATTATTGCTGAAGACGGAAACAATATTTATTTGAAAGTGACCGATGAACTTGGTTGTCAGTATTCACCAAACACTCCTTTCCGTTATTTCTCTGATAAATCATACAATTCTTATAAAACTGGGCCTCAAAAAATTGATACTGTAGGAATTGAAAGGGTTTCGGCTTGTGAAGACGAAAACACTGGTTCAATTAAAGTTAAGGCCAAAGAGGGATACAAATCCCATACTTTTTACCAATACACATTAAGTGGTCCTGTTAATGATGTGAAAAAAGGAGCTATAGGTGCTGAGGTTGAGTTTGGGGAACTAAAAAAAGGCGACTATACTATTAAAATTACTGACGACAAATGCGAGAGTGATGTTTTGTCGTTCTCGTTAGGTGAGGTTACAAAACCTACAGTTAATCTTGGCGCCGATGAATATGTGTGCGAAGGGGAAGAAACATATACAATTAAAAATGTCGAGGTTACAGGTACATATACAAGTCTTGAATGGACTTCTGATGAAGCGTCGGTCGCTTTTGCTGACGATGACCAAAAGACAGTGAAAAAACCGAAACTGATACTTGTCGGAACTGACACAACACATATGACTTTAGTGGCTATAAACGGTTCGTGCAAAACTGTTCCGGCGAAGAAAAAAGTTACCGTAATTCCAGCTCCCGCTCCTGAAATCAAAACAGCTAATGATAGTGCAATTTGCGGTTTGGAAGTTGAAATTAAAGCAATCGCTGGTGTTGTTGGAAACGATAAAAATTTAACGGCAGATGTTAAACCACTTGACGGTGGTGCTAAGGCTTCTGGTAGCAAAGGATTGAAACTTAAAGTAACTAAAGCGGGTAGATATAAAGTCTTTGTCAAGGAACTGAAGAAGGAAAATGGTTGTAATTGCTATGGTGTTAGCGATACAATAACTTTGACATTCTACGATAAGCCAGTGTTTAAAGAGACAAAGTTCGATGCGCCGAGTAGTGTTTGTGGCGAAGGTGTTCTGAGCAGCATTACGGTTAATACTAAAAACGCGACGACGTTCAAATGGACTTTGGAAAAAGGTGCTGATTCGTCGTTCGGACCGGATGATGAGGCCACAACCGAGTACACAACCCAAGAGGATGATATAATTACCCATAAAAGTGTAAGGTTGAAAGTGGTAGCCAGCAATGATGGTTGTACGGATAAAAATGCAATTTCCGATACAATCTCATTTGTGGTTTATGCTAAGCCGGATCCAAAAATTAAGGAAACAAAATACACCACTTGCAACGATACAATTGAATTGGAAGGTACAATAACCGCAGGTAATACTGCGACTTGGACACCAAGCGATAAGAAGAAGGTGAAAATTATTAGCTCCAAGATAGATAAAACTGATAAAACAAAAATTACAGCAAAAGCCGTTCTTATAGCTGGTGCCGACCATAAAACTTATACGGTAACACTGGATGAAAAAGGTAAAGGCGATTGTGGAACAATAAAATCAAAAGCGTCAGACTTGGAATTCAAAGGCAGACCAAGTATCACAATGGTAGAGCATGATTATAAATTCTGTGATGGGCCAATGACGTACACCGCTAAATTTACGAATTTACAAAGTGCTACCTACATACATTGGGGAGAGTCAAGTGAATTTGCGATAGATCCTCCTGTTTTTGATGATGATACTTCAGCAACTTATACTTTCAAGAAACAAAATTTAACCGAGTTGAAAAAAGTAACGATTTATGTATATGCTGAAGATCCTGGTTGTCCTTCAACATCAGCAGTGGATAGTGTAGTGGTTAAAGTCCTTCCTATTCCAAATATCACTATAAACAAAGATACTGCTGTTTGTGGAACTACCTATAAGGTTCCAACTTATGTGCCAAGTGTTAAAGGCGATGATAAAATAATTCCTACATATTCTTGGGGAAAAGCAGAAGGTGAAAATAATGCTGATTTCGATATAAAAACAGGAATCTTCAAACCTAAAAATATGGGGGATAAAGACAGTGTTATTTGCCGTTTGAATCTTACAGAAAAGATAGATGCTTGCTCTGGTTCAAAAGACGCAAATGTGACATTCTATGCTAAACCAGTAGTAGAAAAACTAAAATCGTGCCCCGATACATTATGCGATGCAGATTATTTACCGATCGATTTGACAAAGATTTTCTCGGCAAAACATGCTAAATCGCTAATTTGGTATTCATCTGATATTGAATTTACACCTGATATCACTAATGTATATGAGGCTTCTGTTGCTGATAAAAAACAAGGCTATGTGAAGTTGACATTGTTGGCAAATGGCTATGGATGTTGTGACGCTGCTGAAAAAACTGTAACGATTTACATTAAAAAGCCTGTCACCCCGACAATTACAGATGGTGAATATGACGTTTGTAAGAATATGACTGTGCAATATAAAACGCAGTCAGGAATGTCTGATTATGTATGGGTAATTGATGGCGATACAGTTGGAACCAGCAATGTTTTGAATTACAAATGGACGAAAGATGCCGATAAAGATTATTCTATCACTGTTTCTTATAGTAATGGTTGCGCAATAAAAACTTCAACTCCAGAAACTGTAACTGTACATGGTGCGCCCACTATTGAGCCAGTATATGACACAACGTGCACGGAAACAGCATTAGATTTGGATGCAACAATTACTGGTAATTATAGTTACACTTGGAAAGGCGATACTGATTTGCTTACTACTCCTGCCAGTCAGCCAGATATTACATTCTATAGCGATAAGGCTGGCGATTTTCAACTTATCTGCACCATTACTGATGTTGATTATAAGTGTAAAACATACGATACAGTAAATATTCACACCGTTCAAGCTCCTGTGATAAAGGTTGATAAAATTACTCCTGTATGTAATGGCGATAATTTCGTTAACAATTATGACCCTGCTGGTCAAAAGTATTATGTTGATGTAGAATACAAGGGTGAAGATTGCGACTATAAGTGGGAGAGACAAACTGGTACAACAGGCTCGTTTGTGTATGGCACTGACCAAAAATTGGAGATGGAATTTAAACCCAGTCCTGCCGATTGGGAAAAAGGTGAGGCAAAATTCAAACTCACAGTTACAAAGAATCATTGCAGCAAAGTGGTAAAAGAAGATATTACTGTAAAACTTCTCCAACCTCTGAATGCCGGTATAGGAAGTGTGGCTCCGTTTAAGATTGCCAGCACTACAGAAATCAGAGTGACTATTAAAGGTTCGTATAAAGACGGAAGTGCTGATGGACTTGGTTTCTACTTGGTTGCACCAGATGGTACAGAAGTGGATTTGTACGATCATAATGCCGATTACCATAAAGCACCGGCCGATTGGACGGCTATGCCAGGTGATTTCAATATAACATTTACTACAACCTCAAATAAAGACTTCTACTTAGGTGATTTTGCTGAAGAAGAAAGTTTGGAAGGCTCTTATAAAATACTTGGTAGCAGAAGCAGCATTTACGGTATGAATCCTGCAGAAGGAGGATGGGCAGTTAAAGTTGGTGGTCCCTATACTTCAAACGGAAAACTTATACAAGCTGTTATAACATTTGCCGACCACGAGAAGAACGACCCATCGAAACCAATTAAGAAGGTGAAATTCGATTCTAAGGAAATTACTCCTGTACTGACTATCCGTAATAGCAGCAGGGCAAAATACGTTTCGCCCATCGGCTTGCACGTTGAGTGCTACGGCGACAGCATCGAGGTTGTATCGAAGCCGTTGCGCGATGGTGATTCGGATACCCATTCGTACTCATTTGAATGGGCAACTAGCTCGGATTTCACACCGGCTAGCATTATTGCCAAAACTTCAGGTAATTTAGTCGATACGCTGAAACTTGCAGCTGGTAAATATTTCATATCAATAACCGACGAGTATGGTTGCTCGGTTATGGATTCGTTCGAAATCACTCAGCCCGAGAAGATTACTATCGGACAGGTTCGCAACGATACTATAGCCTGCTACGGCGACAGCACTGGTGTACTTGAGGTTAAGGTTACGAATTTGGGTGCCATTCAAAGCAATTTCGATTTCTCTTGGACTAAGAAGGGAAGCAAAGAAGAACTGGCAAAGATTGCTAAGTTGGAGAAACTTGCTGCTGGTGATTATGTAGTTACTGTTACCAATACGGAAGATGGTTGCCAACAGGATTCAACCTTGACCGTTGTTCAACCCGCAGCACCGCTCACAGCTTCGGTAATTGAAGATTCTACGTTACTGGCATCGTGCGGTGGCTCGACTGGCCGAGTAATGTTCAAAGCCGAGGGCGGTACTAAAAACTATAAGTTGTATGCTTATCTTAATGATGACTATGTAGAGAAAGACAAAGAAAAAGAAGACATCTTGACCGCAGCCAGTCTGCCGGGTAAGAAAATTCCGTTCAAGATTCAAGATGCCAACAAGTGCGAGTATTTCGATACTGTTTCAACCGAGCCTGATACATTGAGCCTGGAGTATGCAATTCTCAATGAGATAAAGTGCCCGGGCGACTCGGCAACTGTTAATGTTAACGTGAAAAATGCGAAACCAAGCGATACGTTTACTTACAAATGGGATGGTGGCGAGGAAACTTCTGCCAGCACAATGAAACTTGTCGCCGGTGTTCACAAGGTTGAAGTGGCTCCGTTTGGAACAACCTGCTTCACTGAACTCCCGATTACAGTAAATGGTGCAAGGTTGGTTACCAACAAAATCCATTACACCGACTCAATCAAGTGCTACGGCGACGAAACCGCAAGCTTCTATGCGAAAGCCGACAGCGTTGGTACACCAAGTGGCCATTTCACTTACACTTGGAAAGATGATGACAACAACATTTGGAACGACACTGCCGTAACCAATGTCGGTGTCGGAAAATATTACCTTACAATACTGACGGATGACGGCTGCGAGATTTACGATACAGTTGAGGTGAAAGGTCCGGAGAAACCGTTGAAATTCATCCATGACAATATTAAACAAACTGTTTTGGCTGATTGCGGCGAGGAGAATGGCGCTGTTCAAGCTGAAGCTATAGGAGGCGTGGCCAAAGCTTCTGGTTATGACTTTGTGTGGACTCTGCAATCAGATGAAACAAAGAAGAAAACTGGTGCAAATGTAACCGCCATTGGTTCAGGTCTGTACAAACTGACAGTAACCGACTCGCTTGGTTGCTCTGTTGACACATCATTTAATGTGAAGGACAACGGAAAGGTCGATTTCAATTATGCACTTGTTCAGAGCGTTACTTGCAAAGAACGTGACGATGCTGAAGTTGCTATTTCACAGGTTATGGAGAATGGAGTTGCAGCCACATCGTTCAAGATTGAATGGAATAATTTGGTTGGATACTCTACGGGTGATACCACAATTACAAATGTTGGTGACAGCACCATTATAAAGATTACAACCAACAAGGGTTGCTCTGGTGATACACTTATTAGAGCAATAGGCGAAAATACGCTGAGGTTTGTTGTTAAAAAGATTGAGAATCAACCTGATGTTACTGGAAATGGTAGCGGTTGGATTAAAGCACAGATAGCTGGCGGTATTGGTGGTTACACTTATGATTGGAGTGTTGAGCCAGGCGAGCCGGAAGGAAATGCAATAGCCGAAGGCGATATCGCAAAGACAGATTCGACAACAACATTGAAGAATCGCCAAGAGGGTAAATACAAATTGACGGTTGCTGATGAAGAAGGTTGTGGAATTGATACCGTTATTGAGGTGAAATACAGCCCAGTCGATGTTATCGTGACAGTCGATTCTGTAAAGTGCCAGGGTACTAATGGAGGAACAGTAACTCTTAAAGGCTTTGGCGGATTCGCGGGTGAACCATATATTTATATGTGGAACAAGCTCGATGCTGACCCGTTGTTGGCAGAATATGATACGACGAATGTATTGGTGAAATCAGGTTTATACGCCGGAAACTATCGTTGTAAGATTTGGCAAATTGATAGTACTTGGGTTCGTATGTGCGATACTGTTATACGGATTGGTGAGCCTAACATCGCATTACGTATTCCTAATGATTCAATTGTAATCGACAGCACATATTGCTATGCCACTACCGGTGCAATTACAATAAAAGTCCCGGCAGATAGCGCAGCAGCATTCGATAACTTCAATGGTTACTGGCCGCTTACATTTACTGTTAAGAAAGGTGATGATGAAATTATTCCAAAAAATTTGGAAACTGGTTGGTACACTGTAGTGGCACAGGATGCCTTGGGTTGTGAATTTAAGAAGGATGTTGTTGTTGGTGATAAGTCACAATTTAAAGTTAGTTCTTCGGTGAAAACAGCTTTAAGATGCTACGATTACACGAATGGTGTGATTGAGACCCAAGCTACAATCAAAGAAGGTGAGATTTCAAGTTATGAATGGACAAAGTGGCTGGATCGCAACGATAATGAATTGCCAGAGCTTAAAGTCGTTTCTAACGATTCTTTGGCAACTGGCCTTGGGGCAGGTACTTATATTGTGGATGTGAAAGTTATCGTGAATACCAAAGAATGCCATAAGTTTGATACAGTCAAATTGGCAGAGCCTGATTCAATTTGGTTCAAAGTGTCGAACACTATTCCGAACACATGCTTTACCAAAGCTGATGGTGAAGTTCGTATTGACTCGTTGAGGGGTGGTTGCAATGTTGATGACCGCAAATACAAATACTTCACTTTCACAAGTGATACCAATAGTATTTATGATAACAATGGCGATTTAGTCAAAGTTTTCCGAGACACTACTTCTGTTGACAGCTCGTATGTCCTTTCAAATCGTCTTTTGGCTGGTAATTATACAGTGGTTGTACGAGATGAGGGTTTCTGCCCAAGCTATCCGTTCGCCTTCACCGTCAGCTCACTGCCGAGAGTATCCTTCGCAGTTTCGAACATCGAGCCGAACTCTTGCTACAACAGCAACGACGGCGAGGTTAAGCTGGAGAATCTGCAAGGCGGCGTTGAGAAATACAACTTCTTCGAGGTGCTCGACGTCAACAAGAATGTGCTGTTCAGCGACAGTATGATGGTTGCCAGCAAGGCCGACTCTATCGGAACCGATACCACAGCAATATTCGCTCCGGGTCTGACGGTTGGCAAGTACCTTGTTCGCGTGGCCGACACCAGCGACTGCTTCAGTGAGTACGACACGTTGCAGGTGTTCACCAAGCGTCCGAGAATCGTGCTCGACACTATTATTGAAAATGTATTGCCGGAGTGCGGAATGTTCAAGAAAGACGGAAGCGTCTCGAACGAAGGTGTGGTTACGGCATTTGCTTCGAAATTAATGACACCGGATGTCAAGACTATGGGTGCCGATTTGAAACTCTTCTTCAAGGTTGATGACGGTGAGTTCAAGGCCGACAGTGTTCTCACTAAGCTGACCGCCGGCAAGCACAATATAACCATCAGCTATGCCGATACTCTGTGCGCTGACACCGTTTACGCTTTCAATCTTGGCGCCAAGAGCAACCTTGTTGCCGACGCCCACTTCATTGGAACTCCGAAGGCCATCTTCACTTGCCCCGACAAGGAGCTTACAGCTTATGTTGAGTCAGGCGAGAACGGCGGTCCGTTCAGCTACAAGTTCTACACCTTGAGCGACGAGGAAGCAGAGAAACTCTTGCCTGTTGAGCCTGCGCCCGAGCCGGCAAAAGAGGAGAAGCCTGTTGAGAACAACACTGCGGTTGAGGACAGCACTACCAACACTGCCGACACTGTTGCCTACAGGTACAACCGAGGCATCTACTTCAGAGCCGATTCTGTTCCGGCAGTTGACACAACCGGCAATCCGGCAGTGACCGACACCGTTCCGGTACTTCTCCCGGTTTACGACCACCAGACAATCCGCGGCCGTATGGTATCGGTATTGGCCAGCGGCAGCCGTGAAGACGGAAGCGTGAAGGTTTCGGGTGACACTTGGCGAGCTTACGCCGACGACATCAAGCCTTACGGATACGAGACGTTCTACTACTTCGAGATTACCAACGACCAGTGTATCAGCGTCGACTCGATAAAAGCCACAGCGCTGAGACCGGTTGAGGACTTGCAGATAATTGTCGATATGGAGGATGTTACATCTGACGAGCTGCTTATCGATGGCGAGTATCAAGTTCCCGAAGGCGGTCTGCTCACTCTGACAGCCAACCAGCTTGAGTTCGAGTTCAGCGACAACATCTTCGCTTACGCTGAGAACGGTTGGTTGTGGCAGAGCGCTCCGGCCGACAATAACGAATCGTCAACGTCGGGTCTGTTCATCGGCCGCATCGAGACAACATCGCCGTCGATGAACGAGAATCCGCTGGTTGCACAAGGCTACGGCAGGTTCATCGCCAAAGTATGGGACAGCGTCCGCTTCGAGCTGTCTGACTACAGCGAGGGCGTTTATCGCATAAGCGACACAACACTCACTTGCTCATACTACGACACAGTGGTGGTTAACGCTGAGAGCACCATCAAGCCGCGTAAGGTGTTCACACCTAACGGCGATGGCCACAACGATACTTGGAAGATTGCCGGTATGGCATCGTACGACAAAGCAACCATTTACGTGTTCAACCGCTGGGGCGGACGCGTATGGCAATATTCCGGCAGCGGCCGCGAATACGACACTAAAGAGTGGGATGGACGCAACGAGAAGAACAAACCGGTTCCATCGGGCACCTACTACTATGTAATCCAATGCAGCGACGGCGTGCTTGGAGGTAAGAAAGTTACAGGACCTGTTACAATTATAAGGTAATACAGCTATGAAGAGGATTATTTTAACCTTGTTTGCGGGAGCGCTGCTGATGGCTCCCAGTGCCAAAGCACAATTGCTGCCACAATTCTCGCAGTATATGTTTAACGAGTATGCGCTAAACCCTGCGATTGGCGGTACAAGCGACTATTGGCAGATTAAGACCAATTATCGGTATCAGTTCGCCGGCGTGAAAGACGCTCCGCAAACCTATATGCTCGGTGGCTACGGCCCGCACAAAATGTTGCCTATGGGCTACGGCGGTTACATCTTCAACGATGTGACTGGCCCTATCGGAAATATGGGCGCCTATGCTTCGTACAGCTACAACGTGCGCATTTCGGGCGACATTCGCATTTCGGCAGGTTTGTTTGCTGGCGTTGTTCAGCAGAAGGTCGATTTGACTGATGTCGGTGAGTTGAACGAGGGTGCCGACGGTTTCCAGAACACGGTTTACAAGAAGGTTTATCCCGACGGTTCGCTGGGTGTTTATCTCTACACCTCGCAGTACTACGCCGGAATTTCGTTCAACCACTTGTTCTTCAACAATATGTCGTTGCTCGACAAGTACGATGGCGATTACATTGTGAAAGACGGCCGCGTGAAACCGCACTTCTACATCCAGGGCGGTTACAAGTACAACATCGACCGCAACTTCGACCTCGAGCCGTCGATATTGATTAAGACCGTGCCGCACTACGACTTTATGACCGACATCAACTGCCGCGTCATCTATCAGAAGATGGTCTGGGGCGGTCTGGGCTTCCGCTACAACTTTAAGAATCCTGAGGCTGTGATTGCGTTTGTGGGCTACAACTACAACGATATGATAAACGTTGGTTACTCCTACGATTTGACCGTGTCGAAGTTGAGCACATCAAGTTATGGTTCGCACGAGATTATGTTAGGTGTCAAGTTTGAGGACATCCGCAAGTCGAAATCGAAACGCAAGATTAGATAACATCAAAAAAGCCGTCAGCCTCTGCGTTGGCGGCTTTTTTATTTGACTTATATTTGGCCCCGTAATGCTTTCGCAGATGAAAGGAAGGTTTTTGCTGGCAGTGATGATGGTGTTCGTGGTGGCGCAGTCGTGCAGCCGCGATGAGGGGGCGCGTCCCGAGATTAAGAAGGGCCGCCTGGTCGATGTGCTTGTCGATATTCATCTCACCGACGGCTATCTGTCGTACACCGGTTCACGCATCAGCCGCGACCGCGACCGCATCGAGGGCTCTTACAGCTATGTTCTTCAGAAGTACGACATCACGCCCCGCCAGTTCCGCAACACAATGATTTACTACAGCCGCCACATTGAGGAGTACGAGCAGATTTACAACAAGGTGATTGAGAAACTCACCATCTACGAGGCCGAGGCGATGAAAAACGACAGCGGAGCCTCGAACTCCGACAAGCCGCAGCCTGAGCGCCCCCGAAAGAAGAACCCGGCGGAGCGGTAGTGGCCCCGGCTCAAAAAAAGTGACGGGCTGATATTTTTCTCCTTCCATTTCCCAATTTTCTACTATCTTGCCGCCTATGGACGAAAGTTTTGACATACGGCAGAATGCCACTATAATATCTGACAAAGAGTACGAAAACAAGTTGCGGCCACTCGCGTTCGACGACTTCAACGGACAGGCGCGTATTCTTGAGAACCTGAAAGTTTTTGTGCAGGCCGCCAAAATGCGCGGCGAGCCGCTCGACCACCTGCTGCTCAACGGCCCCCCAGGATTGGGCAAAACCACTCTTGCCAACATTGTGGCAAACGAGCTTGGCGTGGGATTTAAAATAACCTCGGGCCCCGTGCTCGACAAGCCAGGCGACCTTGCGGGAATCCTCACCGGCCTTGAGCCCAACGATGTGCTTTTTATCGATGAGATTCACCGCCTCAACCCCGTTGTCGAAGAGTATCTCTACTCGGCGATGGAAGATTTTCGGATTGATATTCTGATAGATAAGGGCCCCGCTGCCCGCTCGGTGCAGTTGTCGCTCAACCCGTTCACATTGGTTGGCGCCACCACCCGCGCAGGACTGCTCACAAGCCCGCTGCGTGCACGCTTCGGTATCAATCTGCATTTCGAATACTACGATGCCGAGACACTGAAGAAAATCGTAAAACGCTCAGCGTCAATCCTTCAGGTGCCGATTGACGATGATGCGGCATTTGAGATTTCGTCGCGCAGCCGCGGAACGCCGCGTATCGCCAACGCCCTTTTGCGCCGCGTGCGCGATTTTGCGCAGGTGAAAGGCTCGGGCCATATCGACCTCCAGATAGCGCAGTTCTCGCTTCGCGCCCTGAATATCGACCAGTACGGCCTCGACGAGATGGACAACCGCATACTCACCACCATTATCGACAAGTTCAAAGGCGGACCTGTGGGCATAACCACCATTGCCACAGCCGTGGGCGAAGATGGCGGCACCGTGGAAGAAGTCTATGAGCCGTTCCTCATTCAGGAAGGGTTTATCAAGCGCACGCCGCGCGGCCGCGAAGCCACCGACAAAGCCTACAAGCATTTGGGCCGCACCCGCTTCTCTGCCGACCCGCAGCAGGGGACACTGTTTTGATTTAGGAGATGGTATTTAGCAGTTGAATAGTATTGTCCGAAGGACAAAAATCTGCATAACCGCGGATAAGCGCAGCGCACCCCGATAGCTATCGGGACGTGGTAAGAAACAGGAAAAAGGGACAATCAGAGAGATTGAACATTATATTTGGAATGGATAATAAACAAAGTTGAACAAATAAAAGACTTGTCCGAAGGACAAAATCTGCATAACCGCGGATAAGCGAAGCGCAATCCGTGGTAGGAAAATCAGAAAAAGAAACAATCTGAAAGATTGAACATAAAACAATAACACTATGAGTTATACTCGATTTTTATATCACATTGTTTTCCGCACAAAATGCAGTTTGAGTACCATTCCCGAATCTCACGAAAGAGACTTATACGCATACATATTGGGGTTCGTAAATAACAAAAGTGCCGTTTTATACAGAATTGGCGGAATGCCGAATCATATTCATATGCTCGTTGATTTGCCACCGATGCTGTCTGTGGCGTCTTTTATGCAAGAGTTGAAAATCGCGACAAGTAAGTGGCTTAAGACAAAATCTGAATTTCCCGATTTTCAAGGTTGGGCCGAAGGATATGCTGCGTTTACATATAGTTTGAAAGAAAAGGAAACCGTCATTAATTATATTAAAAATCAAAAGGAACACCATAAGGCGGAAACCTTTGAAGATGAGTATAGACGTTTTATTGAAGAAAGTGGAATTCAGATAGATGAGAAATATTTCCTGAAAGATTAGGTTCACTCTTTCAGAGTGTTTTTCTTTGTGGTTGTAGGCCGGCAGTTGCGCTTCGCTTACTGCCGGTTATGCAAATCGCGTCTTTCAGACGCATTTTGAATGTCTATCAGAAGGATTAAACGGTATAAGTAAAACTGAAATGCATTGTCCGAAGGACAAAATCTGCATAACCGCGGATGAGCGAAGCGCACCCCGATAGCTATCGGGACGTGGTAAGAAACAGGAAAAGTGAACAATCTGAAAGATTGAGCATTATATTTGGAATAATAAGCAAAGTTGAACTGATAAAAGACTTGTCCGAAGGACAAAATCTGCATAACCGCGGATAAGCGAAGCGTAATCCGTGGTAAGAACAGGAAAAGGAAACAATCTGAAAGATTGAACATAAGCGTATAAGATATGAAACGTACATTCAACATTATCGTGGCTGTTTTGCCGATTCTTTTTGCCCCTCTCGCCACCACTGCTCAATACTTTTCCGCCGAGAGCGATGTTGAGCGATTGCTGAAGGCCGATTCGGCGGCATTGCACCTAACGATTGACAACTATAACTTCTTATGGAACAATGAGTTCTTTGGACCGATAGTTGAAGGCTACACGCTCATTGGTTACAACCTGCAGCCAGCGCTCGAGTACCATTTCTCGCCCAACATAAAGGTGAAGGCGGGCGTGCGGCTCACCAAATACTCGGGCCTCGACAAGTTTACCGACTGTCTGCCAGTCTATTCCGTCACATGGCACACCAACAAGTTGGCCGTAACAATGGGTACAATCGACGGCGCCAGTTTCCACCGCCTGCCCGAACCCATTATGTTCCGCGAGCGCCAACTCACCAACAACTACGAGAACGGAATGCAGATTCTGTACAACACCAATCGCCTTTTTACTGATGTGTGGGTCGATTGGCAGGACTTTATCTTCCACGGCGACAACAAGAAAGAGCAGATTTACGGCGGCCTGTCGGTTGGTTGGAAGGCTTTGCAGACCGATGCTCTCGAAGTTGAGTTGCCCGCTTCGTTCACCATTTTCCACCGTGGTGGGCAGATTGACACCGACACCACCCCGATGCGGCTGTTCTACTACGTCTCGGGCGGCGCGCGGCTCACACACCACACCAGCGGTTTTGTAAGCGGCATTGGCGCGTCGTCGCAAGTGATTGGTTACAAAGACAATTCGCCCACGCCCGAAAGCCTCTACCACAGCGGTTGGGGTTGGCTGTCCGATGTGAGTCTGATGCACGGCCAGAGCAGCCTGACGGTTGGCTATTGGCTTGCCGACGGTTTCATAACCCAGCAGGGCAACCCAATGTATATGAGCCTCTCGTACGACGGCGCCACCGCCCAGAAGCGACGCAGTATGCTCACCGCCGAACTGAATCTCGCCAAAGAGATAACCAATTATTTCACAGCCGCTTTGACAGCTGTCGGCTACTACGACCTCAAAAACTCAGCGTTCGACTACACCTACTCCTTCACCTTCGTGCTCAAGCCCGATTTTGTGCTTTGGCGACAGAAATAACCAGCGATTTTCGTCAATAAAATGTGACGATTATTAAAATATTCGTCGCAAAAATGTGGTTGTAGTTCAAATATTCGTCACAAAAATGTGATTCGTAGTTTGTAAAATATTTATTTTTAACACTTTCCATTGTATGCGTTGGAAGTGTTGGACAAAATGGTGTAAAATGTTTTTTGGTGTCCAACTCATAGTATAATCCTAAAAACAAACAAATATGGCAAAGGCTGACTACTACAACCGTTACGTGTGGCTGATGAACACTCTGCTGCGGGAAAGGAAAATTACTTTTGAGAGAATCAGCAGGCTTTGGGAAGATGATTGGTTTACCGCTCTGCCCAAACGTACATTCCACCAATACCGAACGGCTGTTGAGAGAATGTTCGATGTGGTTATTGGGTGCGATGTTCACAACGGGTATCAATACTATATCTCTAACATTGATGATTTCAAGACCGACAAAAGTCGCCAGTGGCTGTTGAATACTTTCACGGCCTCGAATTTGATTGAGCAGGGCGAATCGATTAAGGAACGCATTGTGTATGAAGAAATTCCCGAAAATTCTGAATATCTGACACTTTTAGTCGATGCGATGAAGCGGAACCGAAAACTTGAAATCACCTATCTTCCGTACGATGCGGAAACGCCCGCCACATACACTGTGTGCCCGTACTGTATGCGCCTCTACCACCAGCATTGGTACGTGCTCGGGCTTTCTGAGACACACCAGGCTCTGCGCCATTTTGCCGTGAACCGAATGAAAAATCTTCAGGTGACCGACGAGCCCTTTGACTACCCCGCTGCCGATTTCTCGCCCGAAGCCTTTTACCAGTTTTATTCGGGCATTTATGTCGATGATAATCTGCCGTTGGAGACAGTCCGTTTGCGGGCGTACGACAAACTTTGGTTCTACTTGCGCGCCTTGCCGCTGCACCAATCGCAAACCGAAGTTGCCCGAACCGACTCTTACGTTGATTTTGAATATACCCTTCGCATATCCCCCGATTTCATTCAGGAACTTCTGAAACGTGGCAAACAAATCGAAGTCCTGGAGCCAAAAAGTTTGAGAGACCGAATGAGAAAAGAATTGAGTGCGACGATGAAACTGTATGAAAAATAGTTACCTTTAGTGCATATTGTTAAACCTTTAAAACTATACGACTATGTCTAATGAAGAAATTGTAAAGCAAACTTCGGCATTGCTAACCACTAATGATTCTTGGGAGGGTATTTATGGGAGATATGCAGACCAAATATTAAAGAATAGAGGTAAATATATACAGAATAAGAAAGAATTTCAGGTTAATTCACCACTCACAGCGTACAGCACAATAGGCAAGGTTATGTCAGATTCGAACACTTGCCTTTATGATTTGCGATTTGCAGGACAAAGTGTTGGAATGATTAGTGTTAAAAATGGTAGGGTAAAATTAAACGTATCAGACAAAGAAGCTAAATATAGTCAGGAAAAATTCGACTTCAAAGATAGTAAAGCCTTAAAAAATGTTGATTGGAAAACTGACGAAGGAGCTCAATCATTTAGACGCTTTTTTTATGGATTAAAGAATAACAAGAAACTCAAGGTAAAAAGTCAAGAGCATCGTTTGGAAAATTTCATCTTGCAGGAGTTTTCCAAAAAGCTACGTGCTCAAGAAAAATTGCTATGTAATATACAACCAGTTCGTTTAGGAGGTCTTTTCTTCCAACTTACCACACCACTAAAAGCAAGTTTACATCAACCTACTATCTCGTTGACTCCTAACAAAAATGGAGCTACAGGTGGTGGTATAGACATTTTAGCCAGAACAAGGAATGAGTCCAATGAAGTAAGACTGACTATCATCGAGTTGAAAGATGAGAACAATCCTTCTGAACCCCAAAAGGATGTAATGCTTCAAGCAATGACTTATGCCACATTTGTTGCGCATCTATTGAGAAGTAAATCGGGGGATAAATGGTGGAATATATTTGGATTCAATAGTTCCACGAACCAACACATTGATTTAAATGTTGTTTCGCTTATGCCAAGCGGAGATACTCAAGAGAGTGAACTTACTACGATTGATTTACCGAAGTTGAATGTGAGTCTTCATCCTTATACTCTATATTTCGATGTTGATTCTAATGGAAATCCTTGTGATTTTAAGGGGACATTTCAAAAAGAACTATTAAAATAAGATTCCAATATTGCGGTATCTTTAATTATTCTCATTAAATTTTATTTAAAAAATATCAAATAAGAAATATTTATAAATCAATTTCTTACCAAGCACAAACCTCGCCGTTCGTGCTTTTTTTTCGTCAAATAATTTCCACCTGTGCAGAGTTCTTGCATACGTAAAACGTATATGTATATAGAAACGTTTTAAAAAGGAGGAACTATGGAAAGAGAAATTAGCGAACGGTATCATTTCAATCCAGCCGATTTTGGCGAGGGTGGTCGCAGATTGACCGATGGGATATCGTTCCGCCGTGTGGTAATGGAATTTGAGTATGTTTTTCATCGTGCGCATACGACGGAGTATGCGTTGAATCTGTATGCCAATTCGCAGACAATGAGGTTGTTGGCAAAGTCGAATAACGCGGAGCCATTTATGATTTACGGAATGGACCTGAACTGCGGTCACAACTTCGACCCTGTTGAGGACCCGCACATAAACAAAAGCATTGACGAGTATAGCGAAAACGTGCTTGTGTATGGCATCGACTCGGCGTATATGACTGATTTCGACGAGTTTCACAATCCAATAATTGACGACGACACCGAAATTTATCCGCTGACATTGTTGGTGGACAATGCAATGCCTGATGGCGAGGTCCGCTTGTCAACACCCACAATTGATGGTGACGACGACTTTGAGCCAGTGACGAGCGATGTGCCACAAAAAGAATATGTATAAATCGGTTTAATATGTTGAATATGAAGAATATCACAAACCTAGTCAAATTGACGATAGGCCAATCCTATTGGCGGATAATGTTGTCGACAGACCAATCAAAAGTGCGGGAGAACAGGCGGCAAGTGCTGTCAATGTCGCTAAAGGATTGGGAGAAACAGATGTCGGAAGTATTAGCGAATAAGTCAGTTAACAACAATGTATCACCGAAAAAACAATTATGATGGAAACAGCGCAAGAAAAGAAGGATTGGGGATTGGTTCACACCCCGAACGGCGAATGGATTTACGAGTATAATGCTGTATTTGTGCCATATAAGTACGTGGCATTATTGCTGATTAAGGCTAAACGTCAGGGTAAGAAACTCGCCGTTTATCGCCAATCGAAGGACTCGTTTTGGTGCTACAGGCACCAACTGAAGGCTCTCGGATTTGGCAATCATAAGGAGCCGCGCCACGAATTAAAAATCACGAAAAAGCCGAAACACAATGAGTTATGAATTTTAAATGTGCTTTTATGCAGAAGGGAAATACCAAAACATATCATTTCAACCCAGCCGATTATGATGAGAGCGGCCGCAGGCTGACCGATGGAAATCCGTTACGCGGTTTGGTGAAGGATTTCGAGCGTGACTTTCACGAAAGTATGCTGACGAATTTGAAAAAGGTTCTAGGCACTGTTGAGGACTTTGATTGCGATTTCGACTACGCACATTCAACCGAATATGCATCGTGTATGTACGCCAATCGGCAGACAATGAATTTGTTGGCAAAATCAAACAACGCGGAGCCTTTTATGACGTACGGAATGGAATTGTATCACGGCTCCGTTTTCAACCCCTCAAAAGATTCGGCTCTAAATAAAAACTATGACAAGTGGAGCGAAACAGTGCTTGTATACGGCATCGATTCAGCTTTTCTGACTGAATTCGATGAATACGGCTATCCAGTAATCGATGTTGATGCGGGAATCTATCCGTTAACCTTGCTGATTGACAATGCAATGAGCGATAGCGAAATTCGGTTGGCATCGTCCCTGACGGATGACGGTATAATGATTTATGTACCTGAACAGATATGTGTGATGGAAACCAAGCCTGACAATGTGGTTGCTGACCTTACTCACACGCCAAATGGCGAATGGATATATGGCCACCATACTTTCTGTGTGCCAGAATCGCTATCCGTCAGAATCAGGGCGATGGCAAAACGGCAAGGTCGGGAACTATTGTTTCATAAAATGCCTGTGGGGTTGGCTTGGTGTTATAAGCGCGAGATTAGAGATGTCAGTTTAAGGCATTTCCCGTTGACAATAGGGGAATTGGAAATAATGTGGAGCATCTTAAATCCGCAAATAGTGCGGGATGCCAGAGACCGTCTATTCGCAATTTAGACAGAACCCGTGCTGGATCGCTACACTATAATCGTTTTTGTAAATAATTAAAAATAAAATCAATATGAAAATTAAAATTCATCGCGGAGCCAATCAGATTGGCGGATGCATTACAGAAATCGAATCGTCGAAAGGTGACAAGATTCTTATCGATTTTGGCCACAATCTGCCCGAAGGCGACAAAAAATCTGACGACAAATTTGAGAACCCCAATTTGCTGCGGAAGTTGCTTCAAGGCGTTTCCGACGTCTATTACACGCACTATCACGGCGACCATATCGGCTTTGAGTATGAGATTTACAATGCTGGAGTGACACAACACATTGGCGGTTTGTCGCTTAAAATGATGAAAACGCTTAAAAACCATATGTTGAAAGCCGACGATTTGCGCGAGCAAGCCACAAGAAGTCTTGAGGCGCTGGAGCATTTCAAAATATACAACCCCGAACAAACCAAAACAGTTGGCAACATTCGCATAACGCCCTATTATGTAAGCCATTCGGCTGCCGACGCGCATATGTTTCTTATTGAGTGCGACGGAGTTACAATTCTTCACACAGGTGATTTCCGCGACCACGGATATATGGGCAATGGCTTGGAGAAAAACATCAAAGCCAACATCATCAAAAAGAATGTCGATGTGCTTATAACCGAAGGAACAATGCTGGCACGTGGTGGCGAAAAAGTGCTGTCGGAATGGGATTTGCAGGAGCAGGCAATGGATGTTATGAAAAACCACAAATACGCCTTCGTCCTCTGCTCGTCGACCGATGCCGACCGCATTGTTACGATGTTCAAGGCCACCCAACGCACCGACCATAAACGCCTTTTCGTTGTCGATTCATACCAAGGTGCGCAGATTCTGAATATCAAAGATAATTTGGATGGCATTTACAAGTCTCTGTATTTCAAAAATATTTCAAAAGATTGCGATAAGTTGCTGCCACAAATGTTGCAGGACGGCTTTACAATGTTGGTGCGCAATTCACAAACATTTGAGAATCTGATGGAGAAAATCGTGCCGCAAATTGATTTGCAGCAGACTGCGTTCATTTACTCGCAATTTGGCGGATATATTGATGAGAGTCACACCGCTTTCCGCCAATCGACCTACGATTTTGTGCATAAGCACGATTGGAAAATGGTGCAAATCCACACCTCGGGGCACGCTTCGTGCGAAACGCTGAATGCCGTCTGCGGGTTGCTTCGCTCTTCATTGGCAATCGTGCCCATTCACAAGGATAGTGGCACAAGTTTTGCCGATTTACTGACCGACAATACCTTGAAACAAAAAGTTGTCACGCAGACCACCAGTTTTTGCCAATCAAGCGGAAATGAGGTTGAGATTATTGTGAATTAGCATTTTGCCATTCGCAAAGGCGGCGTTTCCCTTCGTGCTCAAGCCCGATTGGGTGCCCTGATGTAGGGCGCCTTCATTGCTTTCCGTCGATTGAGAGTATAATCGGACAAGAAATCGTAATGCAAATGAGCTGTTAGCACGCAAAAAAATCCGGTGACAAATTTGCCACCGGACCCATCAATCATTATTAAACTTTCAACTATGTCTTTCAGAGTGTCTTACATCGGCTAATTGAGCAATGCAATTCTGAACTGCATTTCCTCGGGCTCGTCGGGCTCGAAATTGGCATTAGCCTCGCTTTGCGGAATAAAGTCGGTAACGTAGATTGTTATGCCCTTGCGGTAAAATTCAAAATCGATGGTGCGCTGCCACTCGTGAGTGCCGTCGCTAATTGTGCGGGTGCAGGGCAGGGGAATCTGCAGGTCGTCGCCGTCGTACATATAGCAGCAGACAAGGCCGCGACGGAATACATCGCCGTCAAGTTCGCGGACTTTGATGTCGGCAAAGTAATAACCGCCCGAGCCGCTGTGGTTTGTTTGGTATGCCCAGTCGCGCTCTTTCACGGTGACTTTTTGTGTGGTCCATTCAACATCTTCGCGCGTTTCAGTGTTCCAATAATCATCGTCGCACGACGAAAAACCTGCCGCAATGGCAAGTAAAGTGAACATTGATAGAATTTTACGTTTCATTTTATTCGTTTTTTAGTTAGTACTACGAGGCTTTTGCCCCTTTTTTCTGATATAATGATGCAATTTACGCGGAAAGGTTGCAGCTGAGGGCGATTTTTTTTGAAAAAAATTATTTCTATCTTTCAAATCGGAAAATTGATAATCATATAACTATGAAACACAATTCGTTAGCCGCATTGGTGGCCGCGTTTGCGGTCTTTGCTTTCGCGCAAAGCGTTAAAGCCCAGAATTTTGAGGAGTTTGTCAAGCAGCAAAATGCAGAATTTGAGGAGTTTGCAAAAGAACGCCAGCAGGGTATTGAGGCCTTGAAGGCTGAGTATGAGCAGACCGTTGAGGACTACAAACGGGCAATGAACCGTATGTACGATTCCGAAATCTCATCTATCGATTTGATGAAATCTGACGACAATATTGAGGTGAAAACCAAGGCGAAAGCCCCGAAATCAACCGTTAGTTCAAGCGAGCTTTCAAAAAATGCGAAAGAGGCAAAGGAGGCGATTGACAACGCTTCGTCGGACGAGATTTTGAAGAAACTCACCGGCGCGAACATTGATGAGGCCAATGCCCAGCAGGTGAAAGAGGCTACCAACAAGCTGTCGATTGTGATAAGCGATGTCATCAATCAAACCGAGCCGGCCAAGGCTGAACCGATGCCGGAACAAAAGGCAAAGCCGGAGCAGGAACAGAAACCGGAGCCGAAAAAAGAGGTTGAGGCCCAATCGGGCAACAGCAACATTCCGAGCGGCAAACCTTGCACCTACAGCCGCATATCATCGCCGTTTGGCGAGCGCATCCATCCGGTTTACGGGCGCAAGAGTTTCCATAAAGGCGTTGACCTTGCGGCGCCCAACGGCACGCCCATCTACGCCACTGCCGACGGCATTGTGGCTTTTGCGGGCGTGTGCAACGGCTACGGCAATTTCATAAAACTCAATCATCAGAACGGATACAAAACAGGTTACGCCCATATGTCGCGGATGGTTGTCGGCTCCGGAGCCAAAGTCAGAAAAGGCGACCTCATCGGCTACGTGGGCTCAACCGGAACATCGACCGGGAACCATCTGCACTACGAGGTTTATTACAACGACCAGCTCACCGACCCGGCAAAAACGCTGTGATTCAGTAAAGAAAAAGATATTGCGAAGGGCGCGTGAATGATGGATTCCGCGCCTTTTTTGCGTTTTTCGCAGTTATAAATCAAAAATCCGTTTGCCGACAAACACCATTTGCTATTTTTGCAATTCTTTTTAAACGAGTTGACTTTTATCGGAAAACGTAACAATTTGAAATCGAAATAGAAATGAAAAAGGAACTTGAGACAAGGTACAATCCGGCTGCGGCCGAAGAAAAATGGTACAAGTTCTGGATGGACAACAAATTCTTCCATTCCGAACCCGACCACCGCACACCATATACTATTGTGATTCCGCCGCCGAACGTTACTGGCGTGCTGCATATGGGCCATATGCTCAACAACACCATTCAGGACATTCTGGTGCGCCGCGCCCGTATGATGGACCGCAACGCCTGCTGGGTGCCCGGCACCGACCACGCTTCAATCGCCACCGAGGCAAAGGTTGTGAAGAAGTTGGCCGATATGGGTATCAAAAAACGCGACCTGACTCGCGAGGAGTTCCTGAAATACGCCTGGGAGTGGAAAGAAGAGCACGGCGGCGTGATTCTTGAGCAACTCAAGAAGTTGGGCGCTTCGTGCGACTGGGACCGCACTGCTTTCACAATGGACGATGTGCGCAGCGAATCGGTTTTGCGCGTGTTTGTCGATTTGTATCGCAAAGGGCTGATTTACCGCGGTTTGCGAATGGTCAACTGGGACCCGAAGGCACAGACCGTGCTGAGCACCGAGGAGGTTATCTATCGCGAAGAGAAAAGCAAACTCTACTATCTGCGCTACTATGTTGCTGACGCCGACGCGAATCCCGTGAAACCCACTGGAACCGAAGGCGAAATCATCCATAAAGACGCGAAAGGCTACTATGCAGTGGTGGCCACAACCCGCCCCGAGACAATTATGGGCGATACTGCGATGTGTATCAACCCGAAAGACCCGAAAAACCAATGGTTGCGCGGTCACAAGGTGATTGTGCCGCTTGTTGGGCGCGTCATCCCGGTTATCGAGGACCGCTATGTTGATATTGAGTTTGGTACTGGCTGTCTGAAAGTTACGCCTGCTCACGATGCCAACGACTACGCTCTCGGACAGACTCACAATCTAGAGACAATCGACATTTTCAATCCCGACGGAACGCTGTCGGAAGCCGCTGGACTCTATGTTGGCCAAGACCGTATGGATGTGCGCAAGCAGATTGCTATTGACTTGCAAAACGCCGGCCTGATGGAGAAAATTGAGGATTACGACAACAAGGTGGGCTATTCGGAGCGCAATCAGGATACGGCTGTGGAGCCGCGCCTGTGCAAGCAGTGGTTCCTGTCGATGAAGCATTTTGCCGACATTGCACTGCCGCCCGTGCTCGAGGGAAAAATCAAGTTCCACCCCAACAAATACGTATCAACCTACCGCAACTGGCTCGAGAATATTCAGGACTGGTGCATCAGCCGCCAACTCTGGTGGGGACACCGCATTCCCGCCTATTTCCTGCCGACAGCCGAAGGCGAGGAAGAGAAATTTGTGGTTGCGCTCACAGCCGACGAGGCTCTGACCGAAGCACGCAAAATCAAGGGTTACGAGAACATTACCGCCGACCAACTGCGTCACGATGAGGATGCGCTCGACACCTGGTTCTCCTCGTGGTTGTGGCCTGTTTCGCTTTTCAACGGCATTAACAACCCTGGAAATAAGGAGATTAACTACTATTACCCCACCTGCGACCTTGTCACGGGTCCCGACATTATTTTCTTCTGGGTTGCCCGAATGATTATGGCTGGCGAGGAGTATCAGCACGATGTGCCGTTCCGCAATGTTTATTTCACTGGTATTGTGCGCGATAAGTTGGGCCGCAAGATGTCGAAATCACTCGGCAACTCACCAGACCCGCTCAAACTCATTGCCGACTACGGCGCCGACGGCGTGCGTGTGGGAATGTTGCTCTGCTCGCCCGCTGGTGGCGATTTGCTTTACGATGACTCGCTGCCTGAGCAAGGCCGCAACTTCGCCAACAAGATTTGGAACGCTTTCCGCTTGGTTTACAGTTGGAATGTGGATGACAAACTGCCGCAGCCCGAAGCCGCACGCGTGGCCATTGAGTGGTTCAACCAAAAATTGAGCAGCACCATCGTGCAACTCAACGACCATTTCGACAAGTTCCGCCTGTCGGAGGCGCTGATGACCGTTTACCGCCTGTTCTGGGACGAGTTCTCGGCCTGGTTCCTTGAAATGGTGAAGCCCGCTTACCAAACGGCTTGCGACGCCACAACTTATAATGCTGTGATTGAGTTGTTTGAGAAGATGCTCAAACTGCTGCACCCATTTATGCCGTTCATTACTGAGGAGATTTGGCAGTCGATTAAAGAGCGCCAAACCACTGACAGCCTGATAGTTGCAAAGTGGCCCGAGGCAGGAGCCTTCAACGAAGATTATCTGGCGGAATTCGAGAATGTTAAGCAGACAATTGCCGAAATCCGCACCGTCCGCACCGACAAGAAAATCCCGAACCGCGACGCAATCAAACTCTTTGTGAACAAAGGCAGCAAAGGCTACAACGCGCAGTTCGACAGCGTGATAGCAAAGATGGGCAACGCCGAATCGATTGAGATTGTCAGCCAAAAAGTTGACGGCACCGTCGCCTTTATGGTTCAGACAACTGAATTCTACGTTCCGTTCGGCAGCAATATCGATGTTGAGGCCGAACTGGCCAAACTGCAAGCCGACCGCACTTATCTGGAAGGCTTCCTACAGTCGGTAATGAAGAAACTCTCGAACGAGAAGTTTGTGAACGGTGCCCCCGCAGCCGTTGTTGAGAACGAGCGCAAGAAGCAAGCCGATGCCGAAGCAAAAATAAAAGCCATCGACGAGCAGATTAAAGCGCTGAGTTAAGAATCTTGCTGATATATAGCATAAAACAAAGTCCGCAGCCTGATTGGGGTGCGGACTTTTTGCTATATAATAATAGGTGTTGCAAGCATTAAAATGAAAAATACGTAATTGTCATATTTTTTTATATTTGCAACCTATTTTATAAAAGAAATCTATGAAAGGAGCAAAACCATTAATGCTGTTGTCGGCGACATTGCTGACAATTAGTGCTTTAGCGCAACAAGGCGTTTTCTATTATGTCAATACAAATGCTGAGTTAATCAATTCAAAAACAGCCGACGCCGTATTGAACGAGAACGGAATGGTGATTCTTAATGAATGTTCTGACGCGAAATACGAGAATCCGGCAGTTCAGCTTATCGAGTTGAACAAGAGTTTTATTAAAACCTCGGAAAACATCGTAAAAGTCAATAACTTAAATAGTGTAAGCTCAATCACCAAGTATTCGAACGGCAATTATGGCGTTTTCGCCAATGTTGGTGATTCTCCGGTAAAACTTAATGTTTCAGGCAGTTATAAAGAACTGGAGCAAAATCCGGTTGCCGACCAGAAAAACGAGTCGGTTGTCGGGCGCGCGGTTGTTGGCAAGCAGATTTTGGTGGTTTCAACCAAGTCGGAGACTAAAGGTAAATACGCTATTGTGTTGAGCAGTTTCAGTGCCGAAACGGGCGAGAAGGAGTGGAGCAAGGCCGTTTCGAGCGAGACCAACGAGTCGGCCGATGCCATTGTTGCCGACAACGAAGGCAATGTCGTGGTTTTGGGCCGCAAATACAACGATAACGGAACCGAGTATATTCCAATCTTCTACAAGCTCGACGCCAAAGGCGGAATTGTATGGAAGAAGAGCAGTGTTGATATGCCGTCGAATTTCTATTCGCAGAATCTGGCAATATCAAAAAACAACGAAATCTTCTACGCTTGCGGTCTGACGCAGCGCTCAGGTCTTCAGACAAAACTGTACCGACTCGATGCCAACGGCAACACCAAACGTTCAATCAGCATTATTGAATTCACGGGCAACGGCGTTTTAAGCCTGTCGTCGGGCAAGATTCTGCTCTACGGCTCGCGTTTCTACACTGATGTTAAGCAGGTGGTTACCAAAGGCGCTTACGTTATTCTCGATAGCGATTTGAACGAGCTGAGCAACAAGTCGTTAGGAGTGAATGACAAACCGGATTCCGATTTTAAATACTCAACCACCAGCAGCTCCGATTTGCAGACGGCTGTTGAGTTGGAGTCGGGCAGCATTGTGATGGTGGGCAAGGTTACGATGCCGCAAGCCGGTGGCGCCGAAAAGCAGAACAACACCATTGTTGTGGTGGCCGACGCTTACGGCAATTACAAGTAAAAAACGTTTCGCATAGAAAACTTAAAAAGCATCCGGAATCCGGGTGCTTTTTTTGTTTGGTAAATTCTTGTGCCGTTTCCCGACACGGATTTTTCCACTTATTTGTTAAAACCTACCAATTGTTAACCCATTCCAACCAGATATTAAGTGGCGGCTTTCGCATAAAGTTAATGTCATATTTTTGAAACATCATTATATGGGTAAGAATGTCAGGTTTAGCATTATTTCAAGATTTAACACACATTTTTCAATTATTGAGAAATGTTTTTGGCGGTTTCACGATTCCTTTGCCGGTGTATTTTGAATAAGAATGTTGTTTTTTCTGGTGCATTGACAAGGAAGAAATGAAATTTTAAGTGAATGTTACTTTTATTTAAATGGGAAATTATCTATACTTTTGTATAAGTTTCATTACTAATAATAAATCTTAATGCTTATGAAGAAAATTTGTTTTTTAGTTATTGGGCTGTTTTTTGTCATACATAACGTGGCAAATGCTCAGGACGAAAAATTCAAGGCTCTTTTCATTTACAACTTCACAAAGTATATGGAGTGGCCTGAAGTGAAGCATTCTGGCGATTTTAAAATCGGAGTGCTTGGAAGTTCGCCAATAACCAATGAGTTGAAAGCGTTTACGGCAAAGAAAACCGTAGGCGAGCAGAAAATTGTGGTTGAAGAGATTATGGCTATAGCCGATTGTCCGAAATACCACATTGTTTTTGTGCCAACCAAAGCATCGTCGAATGTGGCCGAGGTGACAAAAAACGTGGCAGGCCGGGGTGTTCTGGTTGTCACCGATAAGCAGGGTTTGGCGGCTTCGTATTCCGGCATCAACTTTGTTAAGGCCGATGGCCAACAGTCTTTCGAAATCAGCGTTAAGCACATTCAGGAACAAGGCGTTAGCGCAGGTAAGAGCTTGCTGTCGTTAGGTATTAAGGTCGATTAACTAACTTTTTAAAATTGCAATTATGTTTAAGAAAATAATACTCTGTTTTATTGCAGTTGCCCTTGTTTCGGCACAATCGTTCGGGCAACAGAAAGACATTTCAAAAATGACTCGTGCCGACATTATGGCAATGTCGTACGAGGAGTTGGCCGAGTTGCCGATTGAAGATGTTATGCAACTGACAAAAATTTTAGGCATATCGCTCGATGAATTCTACGAAATGCTTTTGAATAAAGATGTTACATCTGCTTCGAAGAAGGCCGAGAGCAGCTTCGAATCGCCACTCTCGACTACTGTTTTGTCGTACGATGAGATTGTCGCTTCGGGCGCCCGTAACATTCAGGAGGCTTTGCGCCTTGTGCCGGGTGTTATCGTTCGCGAGAAAACCAATGGCAACTACGATATCCACATCCGTGGAAACAACAACATCCCTGACGACAACCTTACGGTTTACACCGAAAACTCAATGACTCTGGTGATGATTAACAGCCGTCCAGTTTACAACTATATTAATGGTGGTACGTTCTGGGAGTCGCTGCCGGTTGATTTTGCCGACATCGACCGTATTGAGGTTGTGCGCGGTGCCGCGAGTGCGCTCTATGGCGCAAATGCCGTAACGGGTGTTATCAACATCATCACCAAAACTCCCGATTCTGAGGATTTACAAGTCTTTGGCCAGGTGCAGGGTGGAAACGTCGGTTCTTATATGGGAAGCCTGAGTGTTGGACAGAACATAGGCAAATTCGGCTATCGTGTGTCTGGTAACTATCAGAAAATGAACCGCACAACCGATAAACTTTATGTTTTCGACAACGACTCGCTTATGAGCAAGGAAGACGTTGCCAATCCGAATTTCAGATTCAAAAGTGCTGCAAGCAGCTGGTTCTCAGTTTGGAACCAGAATAAGTCAATCGACGATTGGTATAAGGACACCGAAACAGCTGTTGACCGTTTGGGAGCCAATCTGTCATTATACTATAATTTGAGCGACGATATTAACTTCTCACTTTCTGGCGGTTATCAAAACTCATACGTTACATCATCATCGTTTGGCGACCCTGCGGTTTCGGCCACAGCTCGCGAAATGAATGGTTTCTATGCTGACTTCATCGCCAAAGCCAAAGGTCTGACATTACAGGCCAATGTGCAGAAGGGTACGCAAGATATTGTTCGCGGCGACCAGGGATTTAAGGCTGACAACACGAACTTCAACTTGAGCGCCGAGTACGATTTCATATTAGGAAACCTTAATGTACGTCCGGGAATTTATTATCAATACGCACTTTATGATGACACCCCGTATCTTGATGAAGAACCGGTTGACGGCAAATACACAAAGGGCTATTTGAATGGCGATGTCAGTATCAAATCTACAGCCGCTTCGCTGCGAGTTGATTACAAAGCTCTCGACGACAAGCTCCGTTTGATTGGCGGTTTGCGCGCTGAAAAGTTTAATGTGAACGACGATGTTTACCTGCCGTTCCAGTTTGTCGCCAGCTACAATCTGAACAACAAGCATATGATTCGCGGTGTGGTTTCGCGTGCCAACCGTGGCCCGTTTATGGTTGAATCATATTCTAACTATTTGTGGGACCGCGAGGGTGTTCGCCCGATGCCATTGAAGATGAAGTTCAGTGGTAACAAGGAGCAGAAACTTGCCAATATGACAATGTTTGAGCTGGGCTACAGAGTCCGTCCGGTTCGCAACCTGCTTGTAGAAGTTGAGGCGTTCTCAACAATCACCAAGGATTTCGGCTGCTTGCTGCCCGAGTCGATGACAGCTTTCGTACACGTTGATTCGATGGTGGCAAATGTTAATCTGCCACAAGTTGGAACCGTGTTTACAACCAAGCAGCCAGCGCCAGCGCCAGCAATACCAAACGCAGTTGACTTGAAATACCAGAACATTGATGTTGAGGCTCGCCAGACGGGCGTCACGCTGAATTTGGAATGGGTGGCTACAGAAAAGTTGATTTTCAAAGCGTTCGGCACTTTCCAGAAAACGCAGTTGAAAAATCACGTCTGCTATAACAACTCTACTATCATTACCGATATGACAACCCTTGCCGCGGTCAATGCCTCACAAGGAAAAGGCGTCGTAGGACAAGGAATTGACAATTATTTCGTAACACCATTTAAAGCCGGAGTTCAGCAGCAACTTGCAGCTGGCGGAATGCAACAGATTGAAGCAGGTGTTACCCAACAGATATTAATCGGTCAGATGATGCAGGCTGGCTTGTCGCAAGAGCAAGCAATGGCACAAGTTAAACAAATGGCTGAGGCACAATCTGATGAGTGGAAAACGGCTGCTGCTCAAGTTCACGCATTGGCTGAACAAGCCGAAATTGAAGCAACTGGCATTCCTTCAGCAATTGCCGAGCAGCAATTCAATGCCGAAGTGTATGACCAAACCCTTCAGCAACTGCAAGGTATGGGATTGGTACAATACGACGGCCGCTACAAGAAAGAGACCATTGACCACAAGGCCACACCAAGTTTCTTCGGCGGATTCAGTCTCAACTACACGCCAATTGAGAAGCTGAACATCTATGCCAGCGGCAACTTCTATTCAAAACAGACTTACAAAACATCGAACGGCACATTCGAGGTTGACCCCAAATTCACTATGAACTGCAAGATTTCGTACAAGGTTTGGAAAGACAACGCTGTATTTGTGAACGCCCGCAATGCGTTTGGCGACAAGAAGCGTGAATTTGCCTGGATGGACGAGACCAAAGGCTACTATCTGCTCGGCTTCGACATCAAGTTCTGACACCATATTATATAGGTATAAAAAAGGCGGCAGTTTTGCCGCCTTTTTTGTTCCCATATTGCAACGCGGCAGCTGCCGGGCAGTTGTTGACAAGTGTTCATAACAGTGCCGGCAACCAGACAGGAATGCCGTTCGTCCCTCAAATTGTGGGCTTTGCGTAGGTGAAAATCATTTTTCAAAATATTTATTTTGAGAGTATTGATTAAGAAGAAATTGTTTTTACCTTTGCGAACCGATTTTGCGGAGAATTATATACATTTTATTAATAAATAATATGCCAACTATACAACAATTAGTAAGAAAAGGGCGAGTAGAAATGGACAAGAAGAGCAAGGCACCAGCCTTGGATTCGTGCCCTCAACGCCGTGGTGTGTGCGTGCGTGTTTACACCACTACACCAAAGAAACCGAACTCGGCAATGCGTAAAGTTGCCCGTGTTCGTTTGACAAATGGTAAGGAAGTGAACTCTTACATTCCGGGAGAAGGTCACAATTTGCAGGAGCACTCAATTGTGATGATCCGCGGAGGTCGTGTTAAGGATCTACCAGGTGTTCGTTACCACATTATCCGTGGTGCTTTGGATACATCGGGAGTAGAGGGACGCAAACAACGTCGCTCAAAGTATGGTGCTAAAAGACCTAAAAAATAATTTATAATATAGTAAGATGAGAAAAGCAAAACCAAAGAGCAGGATTCTGTTACCAGATCCAAAGTTCAATGATGTATTGGTTACCCGTTTTGTCAACAACCTGATGTTGGACGGGAAAAAGAGCACGGCATTCGAGATTTTCTACGATTCGCTCGATATAGTTGGTGCCAAAATGAAAGACAACGAATTGTCGCCTCTTGACATTTGGAAGAAGGCTCTGCAGAATGTAACCCCGCAAGTTGAGGTTCGCAGCCGCCGCGTTGGTGGTGCAACATTCCAGATTCCGCAGGAGATTCGTGAAACCCGCAAGGTGGCTATGAGTATGAAGAATATGATTCTGTTCGCTCGCAAACGCGCCGGACGCTCAATGGCCGACAAACTTTCTGCCGAGATTATGGCAGCATTCAACGAAGAGGGTGGAGCATTCAAGAGGAAAGAAGAAATACACCGTATGGCCGAGGCTAACAAGGCATTCTCGCACTTCCGCTTTTAATTAGAAGAAAACAATGGCAAGAGATCTTAGATACACTCGTAACTTCGGCATTATGGCTCACATCGATGCCGGAAAAACAACAACCTCAGAACGTATTCTGTTTTACACAGGTATTACCCATCGTATTGGCGAGGTGCACGATGGCGCCGCAACAATGGACTGGATGGCACAGGAGCAGGAGCGTGGTATCACCATCACTTCAGCTGCTACCACCTGCTTTTGGAAATATAATGGCAACGAGTACAAGTACAACTTGATTGACACTCCGGGACACGTTGACTTCACTGTTGAGGTTGAACGTTGTCTTCGCGTTTTGGACGGCGCTGTAGCCGTTTACTGCGCAGTTGGTGGTGTTGAGCCGCAGTCGGAAACTGTATGGCGTCAGGCCAACAAGTATCACGTTCCGCGTATCGCGTTCGTCAACAAGATGGACCGTATCGGCGCCGACTATTTCTCAGTTGTTAACCAAATCCGCGAGCGCCTGAACGCAAACGCTGTTACAATCCACATTCCAATCGGTTCAGAAGCCGATTTCCGTGGTTTGGTCGACCTTATCGAAATGAAGGCCATCGTTTGGGTTGATGACGCTCAAATGGGTACCAACTACAAATACATCGACATTCCGGAGGAATTGGTTGAGACAGCCAACGAGTACCGCGCAAAACTGATTGAGTCAGTTGCTGAGTTGGACGACACTCTGTTGGAGCGTTTCTTCGAAGACCCCGATTCAATCACAGTTGACGAGATTAAGAGCGTAATCCGCCGTGCCACAATCGAGCAGATGATTGTTCCGGTATTGTGCGGTTCAGCTTTCAAAAACAAAGGTATCCAACGTCTGTTGGACGCTGTTGCAGCATTCCTGCCGAGCCCGGTTGACGTTCCTGCAATCGTAGGTACAAACCCGGCAACTGATGCAGAAGAGGATAGAAAGGTTGACGCAAAAGAGCCGTTCTGCGGTCTGGCATTCAAGATTGCCACCGACCCGTATGTTGGCCGTTTGTGCTTTATCCGTGTTTACAGCGGCGTGCTCAACGCAGGCGACACTGTCCTGAATATGCGCACAGGCAAGAAGGAACGCATCTCGCGTCTGTTCCAGATGCACTCTAACCACCAGAACCCGATGGAGAAGATTGAGGCTGGTGATATTTGCGCAGGTATCGGTTTCAAAGACATCCGCACAGGCGACACATTGTGCGCTGAGAGTGCACCGATTGTACTCGAGAGTATGACGTTCCCGAAACCGGTTATCAGCATCGCCATCGAGCCTAAGACTCAAGGCGATATGGAGAAACTTGATGCAGCTCTGATTAAGTTGGCAGAGGAAGACCCAACCTTTACTTTGAAGACCGATCAGGATTCGGGCCAGATAGTAATCAGCGGTATGGGCGAGTTGCACTTGGACATCCTTATCGACCGTCTGAAACGCGAGTTCAAGGTTGAGGTTAACCAGGGCGCACCCCAGGTTGCATACAAAGAGGCCATCACAGCCACTGTCGATCACCGCGAGGTGTTCAAGAAACAGACTGGTGGTCGTGGTAAATTTGCCGACATTGTGGTTAAGGTTTCACCGGCCGAGGAAGGCAAAGAGGGCTTGACATTCATCGATTCTATCAAGGGTGGTCACATCCCGGCAGAATATATTCCTTCAGTAGAGAAAGGCTTCAAAGAGGCTATGAAGAACGGTCCGTTGGCCGGATTCCCGGTTGACAGCCTTCAGGTTGAGTTGGTTGATGGTTCGTTCCACCCGGTTGACTCTGACCAGCTGTCGTTCGAGATTGCAGGCCGTCAGGCATTCCGCGAGGCTTGCGCCAAAGCGAAACCAATCCTTCTCGAGCCTATTATGCACGTTGAGGTTGTAACTCCTGAGGACTATATGGGTGATGTTATCGGCGACCTTAACAAACGCCGCGGCCAGGTAGAGGGTATGGAGTCACGCGCAACAGGTGACCGCGTTGTGAAAGCAAACGTTCCTCTGTCGGAGATGTTCGGCTATGTAACCGTTCTGCGTACTATCACATCGGGCCGCGCAACTTCAAGTATGGAGTTCTCGCACTACGCCGAGACACCGAAAAACGTGGCTACTGAAGTTCTCGAGAAAATGAAAGGAAAATAATTTCTTGTTATACATTAAATAATATGAGCCAAAAAATCAGAATCAAATTGAAATCTTACGATCACAACTTGGTTGACAAGTCGGCCGAGAAGATCGTGAAGACAGTAAAGACCACTGGCGCAGTTGTTAGCGGACCAATTCCACTCCCGACTCACCGCCGTGTGTTCACAGTGCTGCGCTCAACTTTCGTGAACAAAAAATCACGCGAACAGTTTGAGCTGTCTTCTTACAAAAGGCTTCTCGACATCTACAGCTCTACAGCTAAGACCATCGACGCCTTGATGAAACTTGAACTGCCCAGCGGCGTTGAAGTTGAAATTAAAGTATGACATTTTATAAATTATAAAAATGGCTGGATTAATAGGTAAAAAAATCGGAATGACATCGATTTTCAGTGCCGAGGGAAAAAACATTCCATGCACTGTTATCGAAGCAGGACCTTGCGTTGTTACGCAAGTGAAGACCGTTGAGACAGACGGTTACAACGCGCTACAATTGGGCTATGAGGACAAGAGTGAAAAGAACTTCACCAAAGCCGAATTGGGACACTTCAAAAAAGCCGGCACCGCTCCAAAAGCAAAAGTTGCCGAGTTCGCTAATTTTGAAGGCGATTACAAATTGGGCGATGTGCTCACCGTAGACATTTTCAACGACGAGGCTTGGGTTGACGTGACCGGCATCTCGAAAGGTAAGGGATTCCAGGGCGTAGTTCGCCGCCACAACTTCAACGGCGTGAACGACGCGACACACGGTCAGCACAACCGCGGACGCCACCCGGGTTCTTTGGGTGCGTCATCTTACCCTTCACGCGTTATGCCAGGTATGCGTATGGCAGGCCGTATGGGTTGCGACCAAGTCAAAGTTTTGAGCTTGCGCATCGTGAAAATTCTGCCGGAGAACAACCTGATTTTAGTTAAGGGATCGGTACCAGGTCACAAAGGTTCATACTTAATAATTGAGAAATAATGGAATTGAAAGTTTTAAATCAAGAAGGAAAAGAGACTGGCAAGAACGTCAATTTGAATGATTCCATCTATGGTATAGACCCCAACGATCACGCAATCTATCTTGACGTAAAGCAGTATTTGGCAAACCAACGCCAAGGCACACATAAATCGAAGCAGCGTAACGAGGTTTCGGGCAGCACCCGCAAGCTGAAAAAGCAGAAAGGTACCGGCGGAGCACGTTGCGGCAGCATCAAGGCGCCAGTTTTCGTAGGCGGTGGCCGTGTATTCGGTCCGGAGCCGCGCGACTACTCGTTCAAACTGAACAAGAAAGTTAAACAGCTGGCCCGCAAGTCGGCATTGTCGTACAAGGCAAAAGCAAACGAGATAATCGTTGTCGACAACATCGCAATCAACGAGCCAAAGACAAAGGCATATGTTGCTTTGCTTGACAACTTGAAAATCAACGGCAAAAAATCGTTGCTGGTGTTAAGTGATAGCAATAAAAACATATATTTGTCGGCTCGAAATCTGGAGGGTGTTGAAGTAACAACAGCCGACCTTTTGAACACTTATCAAATAATGAACGCCACATCACTCGTGTTTACTGAGGCTTCATTGGAGATAATCGATAACTTATTAGGATAGAGGAGGATAAGCTATGAGTATTATTATTAAGCCGATAATAACCGAGAAGATGACGGCCCAGGCTGAGAAGCTGAACCGTTATGGTTTCATTGTTGATAAGAAAGCAGACAAACTGCAAATCCGCAAAGAAGTTGAGGATTTGTATGGCGTTAAAGTCGATTCAGTGAACACAATCCGCTACGCTGGCAAGCGCAAATCGCGCTACACCAAGGCTGGTTTTGTCGAGGGTCGCACCAACGCTTACAAAAAAGCCATTGTAACTCTGAAAGAGGGACAGGCAATTGATTTTTATAGCAATATTTAGTATTTATAAAAATAGATAATGGCCGCGAAAAAACTAAAACCCGTTACAGCGGGTCAGCGAGGCAAGGTGGTTAGCAACTTTGAGACAGTAACCACCACGACACCTGAAAAATCATTGTTAAGTCCATTAAGGAAGTCCGGAGGTCGTAACAACGACGGACGTCTAACAATGAGATATATAGGTGGTGGACACAAACAACGCTATCGTATTGTCGACTTCAAACGCGACAAAGATGGCATTCCTGGAACAGTTAAATCGATCGAGTACGATCCAAATCGTAGCGCTCGCATCGCTTTAGTTGTTTACGCCGATGGAGAAAAAAGGTACATTCTGGCACCAAACGGCTTGACCGTTGGCCAGGTTGTTATGTCGGGCAAGGGTGTTGCACCCGAGGTCGGCAACGCATTGTACCTTTCAGAGATTCCACTCGGTACTATCATTCACAACATTGAGTTACGCCCCAACGCGGGAGGTAGTATGGCACGCAGCGCCGGAACGTTTGCGCAACTTACATCACGCGAAGGAAAGTACGCAATTGTGAAATTGCCTTCGGGAGAAATCCGTATGGTATTGGTAACATGCAAAGCAACTATTGGAGTTGTCGGCAATTCAGATCACGCTTTGGAAGTGTCAGGCAAAGCTGGCCGTTCGCGCTGGCTGGGTCGCAGACCACGCAACCGTGGTGTTGTGATGAACCCAGTCGATCACCCGATGGGTGGTGGCGAAGGACGTGCTTCAGGCGGACACCCGCGTTCAAGGAATGGTATGCCAGCTAAGGGATACAAGACACGCCGTCCGAAGAAGCAGTCTAATAAGTTGATTGTTGAACGTAGAAAAAGTAAAGCATAATAGATTATGAGTCGTTCGTTAAAAAAAGGACCGTACATTCATTACAAGCTGGACGCGAAAGTGACAGCCATGAATGAATCGGGCAAGAAAGACGTTATCAAAACCTGGTCGAGGGCTTCAATGATTTCTCCAGACTTTGTTGGGCATACCTTTGCTGTTCATAATGGAAACCGCTTTATACCAGTTTATGTGACTGAGAATATGGTAGGCCACAAACTCGGTGAATTTGCCCCAACCCGTCAGTTCAGAGGTCACGGAGGAAAGAAAAAATAATAATGTAAATCGGAACTAACATGGGTGCAAGAAAAAGAAATATGGCCAATCAAATGAAAGAGGAGAGAAAGAGCATCAGCTTCGCAAAGCTGAACGACTGCCCCACATCTCCCCGCAAAATGCGTTTGATTGCAGATATGGTTCGTGGCGTAGAAGTCAACAAAGCGTTGAGCTTGCTGCGCTATTGTCCTAAAGAAGCTTCTGTAAGAGTTGAGAAACTGTTATTGTCAGCTATCGCAAACTGGCAGCAAAAGAACGAAGGAGCAAGAATTGAAGAGGCCAACCTCTACGTGAAAGAGATTTCAGTGGATTCGGGCCGCCAATTGAAAAGACTCCGTCCTGCTCCGCAGGGACGCGGTTACCGCATCAGAAAGCGTTCAAACCACGTTACAGTTGTTGTTGATAGCAAGAGTCAAACAAACGAAAAAAGTGAATAAATGGGACAGAAATGTAATCCGATAGGAAATAGGTTAGGTGTCATCAAAGGTTGGGATTCTAACTGGTTTGGTGGCAAGAAATACTCGGAAAAAATTCTTGAGGACAGCAAAATCCGTGAGTATCTTCAAGCTCGTTTAGCAAAGGCAAGCGTGTCGAAAATCATCATTGAGCGCACGCTGAAACTCATCACCATCACCGTGAACACTGCCCGTCCGGGTATCATCATCGGCAAAGGTGGTCAGGAGGTTGACAAGCTGAAAGAGGAGCTGAAGAAAATAACCAAGAAGGAAGTGCAAATCAACATCTTTGAAATAAAGAGACCGGAACTTGATGCATTCCTTGTAGGTAGCAACATCGCCCGTCAGCTGGAAGGCCGCGTGTCTTATCGCCGTGCAGTGAAAATGGGCATAGCATCAACAATGCGTATGGGTGCCGAAGGCATCAAGGTTCAGGTATCGGGACGCCTGGGCGGTGCTGAAATGGCAAGGTCGGAAATCTTCAAAGAGGGTCGCATTCCATTGCACACTCTGCGCGCCGACATCGACTACGCACAAGTTGAGGCATTGACTAAAGTGGGCCTGATCGGCATCAAAGTTTGGATTTGCAAAGGCGAGGTTTACGGTAAACGCGACCTTTCTCCAAACGTAGGCGCTACTCAGCCACAAAAGAAGGGACTTAAAAAACGTCAAAAGTAATCTATAAATCAGTTTAAGATGTTACAGCCAAAGAAAACTAAATACAGAAGGGTACAAAAAGGCCGTTCGACAGGAAACGCCCACCGCGGACACGAGTTGGCATTCGGCTCTTTTGGTATCAAGGCTCTGGAAGAATGCTGGGTTACTGCAAGACAAATCGAGGCAGCTCGTCAGGCTGTCACTCGTTATATGAAACGTGAGGGACAAATTTGGATTAGGATATTTCCTGACAAAGTAGTGACCAAGAAGCCGGCCGATGTACGTATGGGTAAAGGTAAAGGAGACCCGGAGTGCTTCGCAGCCGTGGTTACCCCGGGACGCATACTTATTGAAGCAGAAGGCGTGCCATTCGAAATCGCAAAGGAAGCTTTGCGTCTGGGTGCGCAGAAGTTGCCAATCAAGACCAAATTTATTGTTCGTAACGATTTTGTTGAATCTACAATTTAATTGCAATGAAAGCTTCAGAAGTTAGAGAATTGTCGACCTTGGAAATCCAAGAGCAGATAGAGAACAATAAGAAGGCCTTGACCAAAATGCGTCTGAACCACGCAGTGTCGCCGCTCGACAACACCAACAAGATTGGCGAGACAAAGAAAGACATTGCCCGGTTGCTGACCGAGTTGAGAGCCAGAGAAATTAACCAAAATAAATAATTGGCAGATGGAAACTAGAAATTTGAGAAAGGAACGTATAGGTGTTGTGGTCAGCAACAAAATGGAGAAGACCATAACGGTTGCTATCAAACGGAAGGTAAAGCACCCGCTTTACGGTAAATTTGTCAATAAGACTACCAAGTTGCACGCTCAGGACGAGAAGAATGAGTGTAACATAGGTGATACTGTTAGGATAATGGAAACCAGACCTTTGAGCAAAACAAAGAACTGGCGTTTAGTTGAAATCATTGAAAAAGCTAAGTAGTCATGATACAGTCTGAGACTAGATTAAGTGTAGCCGACAACAGTGGTGCCAAGACAGTCTTGTGCATCAATGTTCTGGGCGGGTCGAAAAAGCGTTACGCAACAATCGGTGACACCATTGTTGTGGCAGTGAAGACGGCTCTGCCTGGCGGCGATGTGAAAAAAGGCGCAGTCAGCAAGGCTGTGGTTGTACGCACCACCAAGGAGATCCGCCGCAGCGACGGCTCGTACATCCGCTTCGACGACAACGCCTGTGTATTACTCAACAATGCAGGTGAAATCAGGGGAACCCGTATTTTCGGTCCCGTAGCCCGCGAGCTGCGTGACAATTACATGAAGATTGTTTCTCTTGCACCAGAAGTATTATAATTAAAAGGTAACAAAAATGGCAACGAAATTGCATATCAAAAAAGGAGACACCGTTGTTGTTATCGCTGGTGAGTCTAAAGGACAAAGAGGAAAAGTCCTTAGCGTGCAAGTAGAAAAACAACGCGCTGTAGTTGAGGGCATCAATATGGTGTCGAAACACACCAAGCCCAACGCAAAGAATACCCAGGGCGGTATTGTGAAGCAAGAAGCTCCCGTACACATCTCGAACCTGATGCTTGTTGAGCCGGCTACCGGCAACCCGACACGCACCGGACGCAGAGTAGGTGAGAACGGAAAATTAGTAAGATACTCTAAAAAATCTGGAGAGGAGATCAAATAATGGAATACGTACCAGAATTACGCAAGAAGTATAAAGAGGTGATAGTTCCGGCTCTGACAAAAGAGTTCAACTACACCACACCAATGCAGGTTCCAAAACTTGAGAAGATAGTCATCAACCAAGGTGTAGGCAAGGCCATCGCCGACAAGAAGATTATTGACACCGCTGCAGAGGAGTTGACAGCCATTACGGGCCAGAAGGCAATGAAAACCCTGTCACGTAAGGACATTTCAAACTTCAAGTTGAGAAAGAAAATGCCGATTGGCGTGAAAGTAACCTTGAGAAAAGACCGTATGTACGAGTTCCTCGAGAGACTGATTGTTGTTGCACTGCCCCGCATCCGCGACTTCAAGGGCGTCAACAGCAAACTCGACGGCAAGGGAAACTACACACTTGGCATCACAGAGCAAATCATATTCCCCGAAATCGACATCGACAAGATTACCACCCTGCTGGGTATGGACATCACGTTTGTCACTTCGGCCCAGACCGATGAGGAGGGATACGCACTGTTGAGAGAGTTCGGCATTCCATTTAAAAACCTTAAAAAGAATTAGTCCATGGCAAAAGAGTCAATGAAGGCCCGCGAAGTGAAAAGGGCTAAATTAGTTCAGAAATATGCTGACAAGCGCGCCAAACTTCTGGCAGAGGGCGACTACATCGCACTTCAGAAACTGCCGAAAAACGCATCGCCAGTCCGCATGCACAACAGATGCTCTCTCACCGGCCGTCCGAAAGGCTACATCCGTCAATTCGGTATTAGCCGTATCCAATTCCGTGAGATGGCGCTTAAAGGATTGATTCCGGGTGTTAAAAAAGCAAGTTGGTAACATTAAAGTTCAAGAAAAATGACAGATCCAATAGCAGACTTCCTTACACGCATAAGGAACGCTCAAATGGCCAGAAGCAAGGTTGTCGAGATACCTTCGTCGAATATGAAGAAGAGCATAACCAAGATTCTTTACGATAACGGTTACATCCTCAACTACAAGTTCGATGACGAGAAGGACAAAGGCATCATCAAAATCGCCTTGAAGTACAACTTGCAGACAAAGCAACCGGTCATCAAAAAATTAGAGAGAATCAGCCGTCCGGGTTTGAGAAAATACACCAATGTTGAGAACATGCCGCGCGTTTTGAACGGCCTCGGCATTGCCGTAATCTCAACATCGCAAGGTGTTATGTCGGACAAAGAGGCTCGCGCAAAGAACCTCGGTGGCGAAGTTTTGTGTTACATATATTAATAGTTATAAAAAATGTCACGTATTGGAAAATTACCTGTAGCTATACCCGCTGGCGTGACCGTCACAGTTGACGGCGACAACGTGGTAGTAGTAAAAGGGCCCAAGGGAACTTTGACACAGAAGGTCAACCCTGACATCAAGGTCATTGTTGAGCCGACTGCAGTCAAACTGGAGCGTCCGGATGACGAGATCGCCCACAAGTCAATGCACGGTTTGTACCGCGCCTTGATTCACAACATGGTAGTGGGAGTTTCTGAAGGGTTCAAATTAGAGATGGAGTTTGTTGGTGTTGGTTACCGTGCCGAGTCGAACGGCCAGATGCTCGAGATGAGCCTCGGCTATTCACACAGCATTATGTTTGAGCTGCCAGCCGAAATCAAGGTTGACGCTAAAACCGACAAACGCAGCAACCCGATTCTGAAACTTGAGAGCTGCGACAAGCAACTTATCGGCCAGGTTGCCGCTAAGATTCGCTCGTTCCGTATGCCAGAGCCGTATAAGGGCAAGGGTATCAAGTTCATCGGCGAGAACATTCGCAGAAAAGTTGGTAAATCTGCTGGTAAATAATCTAAAAATTAGGAATTATGGCATCGTTTAAATTAGAAAGACGCAATAAGATTAAGGCTAGCATCCGCAAGAATGTGAGTGGCACAGCAGAGAAACCGCGTATGACTGTTTTCCGCAGCAACAAGCAGATTTCGGTTCAGATTATCGATGATGTGAAGGGCGTAACGCTCGCATCGGCATCGTCGCTCATCAAAGAAATTGCCGGCCTGAAAGAGACAAAGACACAAAAGGCAGAGAAAGTTGGCGAGGAGATTGCCAAAGTTGCCTTGTCGAAAGGAATCAGTGAAGTTGTTTTCGACAGAAACGGATTCCTGTATCATGGTAGAGTAAAAGCCTTGGCTGACGCAGCCCGTAAAGGTGGACTTAAATTTTAGTAAGTTATGTCAAACGTTAGAAGAATAAAAACAACAGATCTTGAATTGAAAGATCGTTTGGTCGCCATCAACCGCGTTACCAAGGTAACCAAGGGTGGCCGTACCTTCACCTTCTCAGCAATTGTCGTTGTTGGCAACGAGGACGGCGTTGTTGGTTACGGGTTAGGTAAAGCCAATGAAGTAACAACCGCCATCAGCAAGGGTGTTGAGGATGCCAAGAAGAACCTCATCAAGGTTCCGCTTATCAACGGCACCATTCCTCACGACCAACTGTCGGTGTTCGGCGGAGCAAAGGTTTACATCTCGCCTGCATCGCACGGTACCGGTGTTAAAGCCGGTGGTGCCATGCGTGCCGTATTGGAGAGCGTAGGCGTTAAAGACTGCCTTGCAAAATCGAAAGGCTCGTCGAACCCGCACAACGTTGTGAAAGCGACCATCGAGGCACTCTCGCAGATGCGCGACGCCAAAGAAGTTGCTTTCGAGCGCGGAATATCAATGGAAAAAGTATTTAAAGGTTAATAGTCATGGCAAAATACCGCATTAAACAAATTAAGAGCAAAATTGGCAGCAACAAGCGCCAAGTTGCCACACTCGAGGCTTTAGGTTTGCATAAATTGAACCAAGTTGTTGAGCATGACGCTAAACCGGAGATACTTGGTATGATAAATGCAGTTAAACATTTAGTTTCTTTTGAAGAAATAAAGTAACACGACATTATTATGGATTTAAGTAATTTGAAGCCGGCAGCCGGCTCAGTAAAATCTTCGAAGAGAATTGGCCGCGGCGCAGGCTCGGGCAAAGGCGGAACGTCGACTCGCGGACACAAAGGCGCGAAATCGCGTTCGGGTTATTCGAAGAAGGTAGGCTTTGAGGGAGGTCAGATGCCTCTGCAACGCCGTATGCCTAAATTTGGTTTTAAGAATATCAACCGCAAGGAGTTCAAGGCAGTCAACGTCGGTGATTTGCAGAAAATCGCTGAGGCTAAGGGCCTGACTAAGATTGATGTCGACACTTTGTTGGCAAACGGTTTGGTTTCGGCAAACGACAAGGTGAAAATCCTGGGCAACGGCAAGTTGAGTCTCCAGCTCGAAGTTGAGGCTCATGCATTCTCAAAGAAAGCTATCGAGGCTATCGAAGCCCAGAAGGGTAAAGTTGTAACATTGTAATATCTACGTTGATGAAGAGATTAATTGAAACAATAAAGAATATTTGGAAGATCGACGATCTGAAGACAAGGATTCTCAACACACTGTTGCTCATCCTTGTTTACAGGTTGGGAACCATGGTTGTGCTCCCGGGCATTGACCCAAGTCAGCTCTCGGCTCTGAAAGACCAGACCGCCAGCGGCATCTTGGGCTTGTTGGATATGTTCTCGGGCGGCGCCTTCTCGAACGCGTCGATTTTCGCTCTGGGTATCATGCCCTACATCTCCGCATCAATCGTAATTCAGCTTTTGGGAATGGCCGTGCCATATTTCCAGAGACTGCAGCGCGAAGGCGAGAGCGGACGTCGCAAAATCAACCAGATTACGCGTATCCTTACCGTCGCTATTCTGTTCCTGCAGGGTCCTGGTTATCTGGCCAACCTTCATTCGCAACTTCCGGAGTCGGCCTTTATCCTTAAAGGCGCCTATTTCACCGTATCGTCGATGTTCATCCTCACCGCAGGCACAATGTTTGTGATGTGGCTGGGCGAGCGCATCACCGACCGCGGATTAGGCAACGGCATCTCACTGATTATCATGATAGGCATCATCGCCCGGTTCCCGTCGGCCATTTGGGTTGAGCTCATCTCTCGCCTGAACGAGCAGCAGGGAGGCGGTCTGGTAATGCTTCTGATTGAAATGATTGCCCTGGGTGTTGTCATCCTGCTCACCATTCTGCTTGTACAAGGAACCCGCAAGATTCCCGTACAGTACGCAAAACGGATTGTAGGCAACAAACAGTATGGCGGCGTGCGCCAGTATATTCCCCTCAAGGTGAATGCTGCTGGTGTTATGCCAATCATCTTCGCCCAGGCGATTATGTTCTTGCCAATAGTCTTGGTTGGATTCTCGAACGCGGAGACCGCAACAGGTATCGCTTCGGCACTTTCGAACCCCACAGGCTTTTGGTACAACCTGACAGTAGGACTTTTGATCATTCTCTTTACATATTTCTATACAGCCATCATCATCAATCCAACTCAGATGGCCGATGATATGAAGAAGAATGGTGGTTTCATTCCAGGTGTAAAACCAGGAAAGAAAACAGTTGAGTACCTCGACACTGTTATGTCGAGGATCACACTGCCCGGATCAATATTCCTTGCTTTCGTAGCCATTATGCCGGCATTTGCTATGATGGCGGGAGTACAGAGCAGTTTCGCATACTTCTACGGCGGCACGTCTCTGCTGATTATGGTTGGTGTAGTTCTTGACACGCTCCAGCAAATCGAAAGCCACTTGTTGATGCGTCACTACGACGGATTGATGAAGAGCGGACGAATCAAGGGGCGTTCTAACATGTAGCCCTCAGGCTGCAAAATGCTAATTGCTCTTTGAAGAAAGTCAATTATTGGATTCGTTGAAACAATGGTGCGCACCTTTAACGCAGCGGGTTCAGGGAGACGTCCGGAAGGAATTGTCGGTTAATTGATATGTAAGCCAAAGGGTCCCGAACAAGATTAGGACAATAACAAAAAATTGATTATGGCCAAGCAGGCTTCAATAGAACAAGATGGTACAATCATCGAGGCATTGTCAAACGCAATGTTCCGCGTGCAATTGGAAAACGGGCTCGAAATCATCGCCCACATTTCAGGCAAGATGCGGATGCATTACATCAAGATTCTGCCTGGTGACAAAGTAAAAGTTGAGATGTCGCCTTACGATTTGACTAAGGGGCGTATCGCATTCAGGTACAAATAAAAGACTAAAAAGATGAAAGTAAGAGCATCAATCAAAAAGCGCAGCGCAGATTGCAAAATCGTGCGCCGTAAAGGACGTTTGTATGTGATTAACAAAAAAAATCCGAAATTCAAACAACGTCAAGGATAATTTAATAGTTTTGCAACTCAAAAATTTTTAAAGTAATTATGGCACGTCTTGCTGGTGTAGATCTACCAAAAAACAAAAGAGGAGAAATAGGCCTGACATACATTTTCGGTATTGGACGCAGCAGTGCGAGAAATATTCTCGACAAGGCTGGTATTAGTTATGATACCAAAGTGGATGATTGGACTGATGCAGAAGTTGCATCGTTGCGCAAGATACTCGGCGAGTACAAACTCGAGGGTGAACTGCGTTCTGAAATACAATTGAACATTAAGCGACTGATGGATGTTGGTTGCTATCGTGGTGTCCGCCACCGTCTGGGATTGCCCGTCCGCGGCCAGAATACCCGTAACAACGCTCGTACTCGCAAGGGTAAGAAGAAAACTGTCGCTAACAAAAAGAAAGCCACAAAATAATAGGTAATTAATTATGGCACAGAAGTCAAAAACTACTAAAAAAAGAATCGTAAAGGTTGAAACTTCGGGCGAAGTTCACATCCATTCTTCGTTTAACAATATCATTATTTCGATAACGAACAGCGAAGGACAAGTAATTTCGTGGTCATCAGCTGGCAAAAACGGCTTCAGAGGTTCGAAGAAGAACACTCCGTATGCCGCACAGGTCGCTGCCGAAGATTGTGGAAAAGTAGCGTTCGACGCAGGTATGCGCAAGGCTAAGGTATATGTCAAAGGACCCGGCACTGGCCGTGAATCAGCCATCAGGTCTATTCATAATCTGGGAATCGAGGTTACCGAAATCATCGATGTAACTCCGCTTCCGCACAATGGTTGCCGTCCGCCTAAGAGACGTCGCGTTTAATTAGTCTAATTGAATAAACAGAAAGAAATGGCTAGATACATTGGACCAAAATCGAAAATTGCCAGAAAATTTGGCGAGCCCATTTACGGCTCAGACAAGTACTTGGATCGCAAGAATTTTCCTCCCGGACAGCACGGTCTGAACAACAAGAGAAAGAAACCTTCAGAGTATGGCACTCAGTTGCGCGAGAAGCAGAAAGCCAAATACACTTACGGTGTGCTCGAGCGTCAGTTTGCCAACTTGTTTGCCAAAGCTCAGCGCAGCAAGGGCATCACGGGTGAGGTTCTTTTGCAATTATTGGAGTCGAGATTAGACAACGTGGTATACCGTTTGGGCATTGCCCCCACAAGAGCCGCCGCACGCCAGCTCGTGCTGCACAAGCACATTGTGGTTAACGGTGATGTGGTTAACATTCCGTCGTACCTGGTTAAGTCTGGCGACATTGTCGGCGTTCGCGAGAAATCGAAATCGCTTGAGGTTATTGCCAACTCGCTTGCCGGAACAAACCACAGCAAATACTCGTGGTTGGAGTGGGATAACGCAAATCTTGCAGGTAAATTCCTGAATGTTCCTGAAAGAGCTGACATCCCAGAGCACATCGAGGAACAATTGATTGTTGAACTTTACTCTAAGTAATAATTTAATTATGGCAATTTTAGCTTTTCAAAAGCCCGACAGAGTTATAATGCTGGAACAGGACGCCAAGTTCGGCAAGTTCGAGTTCCGCCCGTTGGAGCCCGGTTACGGACAGACAATCGGTAACGCATTGCGTCGCATTTTGTTGTCATCACTCGAAGGTTTTGCTATCACCACAGTAAAAATCGCAGGTGTTGACCACGAATTTTCGACCATTCCCGGTGTAATGGAAGATGTGACAGAGATAGTTCTGAACCTCAAACAAGTAAGGTTCAAACAGCAAATTGAGGACATCGACCACGAGAAGGTGTCAATCTCAATTTCTGAGCAGGAGACATTCACCGCAGGCGACATCTCGCGTTTCCTGAGCGGTTTCGAGGTGCTGAACCCCGAACTTGTAATTTGCCGTCTCGACCCGTCAGTGAAGCTCCAAATGGACATCACTATCAACAAGGGACGCGGTTACATCCCGTCAGACGAGAATATGCCTGTCGATGCGGAATTCGGCGTTATTGCCATAGATTCAATCCATACCCCAATCAGAAATGTGAAGTATGCGGTTGAAAATTACCGAGTTGAACAAAAAACCGACTACGAAAAGTTGGTGTTGGAAATTAAAACAGATGGTTCCATCCTTCCGAAGGATGCATTGAACGAGGCTGCAAAAATCCTCATCTATCACTTTATGCTGTTCTCTGACGAGAAGATTACTCTCGATGCCGGTGAGAAATATCAGACTGAAGAGTTTGACGAGGAGGTTCTGCATATGCGCCAGCTGCTCAAGACCAAGCTCATTGATATGGATTTGTCAGTTAGAGCACTCAACTGCCTCAAGGCAGCCGATGTTGAGACTTTGGGCGACCTCTGCACCTACAACAAGAACGATTTGCTGAAGTTCAGAAACTTCGGTAAGAAATCGTTGACTGAGTTGGAGGATTTGCTTGATTCAATGAACCTTACCTTTGGTATGGACATCAGTAAGTATAAACTTGAGAAAGATTAATAACGATGAGACACAATAAAAGTTTTAATCATTTAGGCAGACAAGAGGGGCACAGAGATGCCATGTTGTCGAATATGGCTAACTCACTGATTCTGCACAAACGTATTCAAACAACAGTTGCCAAGGCAAAGGCTTTGAAAATGTACGTTGAGCCTCTGATTACAAAGTCAAAAGTTGACTCGACTCACTCACGCCGCGTTGTGTTCAGCTATCTCCAGAACAAGGAGGGTGTTGCTGAGCTCTTCCGCGAGGTTGCAGTGAAAGTGGCTAACCGCCCGGGTGGATACACAAGAATCCTGAAGACTGGCACACGTGTAGGCGACAGCGCTGAGATGTGCATTATGGAGTTGGTTGACTTCAACACAACTTACACTCAGGAGTCGGGTGCCGCACAGCAGAAGTCTAGCACTCGCCGCCGTCGCGCTCCGAAGAAGAAAGCCGACGAGGTTGTTGCCGATGCTGTTGAGGTTAAAGAAGAAGCTGCAGCTCCTGCCGAAGAGAACAAGGCAGAATAAGTTGCACTTACCGATAAAGCAAAAAGGCCGCTTTTGCGGCCTTTTTTGTTTTTGTATGCGTCGTAAAGGCTGTTATTCGCCTTCGTGGTCATCGGTTATGAACGGTTCAATCACGTCAACGTTGGTTTCGGGAATGATGGGTAGCCCTTTGTATCGCAGCAGCAGCTGGCAGATGGTGACAACATCGTTGATGCAATACTCGCTGATGCCCTCAATGTTATGGTCGTCCCAGAACGCGCGCGCCACCATACTGCCGTCCATATTCTCTTTGGGCGACGGCAGGTTGAAAATATTGGCCAGAAGGTCGAGCGAGGTGTAGTGCTTGTAATCGCCGAAGCGCCATAGTTCAAGTGTGTCGATGTTTGTTATCTCCCACGGTTTCTTGCCCGCGCAATCGAGAATTTTTGGTATCGGCAGGCCGTTCACCAGCAACCGGCGGCAGATGTAGGGAAAATCAAACTCTTTGCCGTTGTGGGCGCAGAGCATATGCTTGTCTTTGTTGAAATGCTTGTTCAGAAGCGCTGTAAAAGCCGTCAGAATCATCTTCTCGTTATTCCCGCAGAACGATTTGACGCGGAAATGCCGTTCGCCGTCCTCGGTGACAATGAATCCGGCCGATATGCAGACAATTTTGCCAAATTCGGCCCAGATGCCGGCGCGCTCATACAACTTCTCGGGAGTTTTGTTCTCTTTTTCCGATGCCCAGCACATTTTCTTGGCCCACAGCTCTTTTGCGCGTTCATCGAGCTGGTCGTACGACGGCACTTGCCCAACGGTCTCAATGTCGATGAAAAGGATGTTCTCCTCTTTGATTTTGTCTAACATTCGTGCAGTAAAATTATTCGGCAATATAACTCTTTTTCGGCACAATCGGTTTTATTTATTTGGGCCGTTTTGCGTCAACGGAGTTTTTACGTATTTTTGCGCGTTCATTTTGGGGTTGATTGGATTTGACAGCAAGATGAAGTGGTGGGTAAGCACGTCGGGAGCAGTGAAACCGGCCCGTAAATCCCGGACACAAAACTATAACTGGCGAAAATTCTTACGCTCTTGCCGCCTAATCGAAGTATAGTAGATTGGCCTAATCCCGGCTCAAGGAGCTGGGACAAGACGCATCGCGGAAGCCCTTGTCTTGAGGCTCGCCGATTCTGATGTGCAGCAATTCGGGACTGGCTCGCATTAGCCTCGTAATGCGGGTGAGATTTTGAGGATAAGGCGTTGGTAGGTGGCTTTGATCCGGCCGACGCACGAAAACCAAGTCAGAGCTAAGCGTGTAGAAAGCTCATGGTTTCCTTGTCTGGACCCGGGTTCAAATCCCGGCAGCTCCACGAAGCGCCTTTTTAGGGCGCTTTTTTTATGTCTTTCAAAGTAGATATAACTTTATAAATCAACAGATTGACCTATATGATACGTGTCTGCGCGATTTTTCAAAACAAATCTGAACAATTCAAAAAACTTGCGATTTTGATACCATTTTGCTACCTTGCTCTACCATTTGGCCGAAAAGCATCAAAGTGGTAACACAAGAAACTAAAACGGAGTTATTATGGCCGTAACCACCGTCAATCTGACCACCGCCAGTATTGAGGTTGACAAGTTCAACGGCACACTCTCTGCCAAGGAGAGCGGTGCGCTTTCGGCATACAATTCCGATATGAAGAAGCTGATAAGGAAGGTTAAGAAGCTGCCCGACTACAACAGCGACACCTATTACATTATGCTTGTTGAGCGCAGCGACGACCAAACTCTTGGCGGCTTTATGCCCGTGAACAGCAATTTTGGCTTTGTGTTTGCCAAAGCCAATAGCGGCAAGGAGCAGCTCAACCGCACCATTGCCCACGAGCTCGCCCACGGCGCCTTCCGCCTGTGGCACACCTTCAGCAGCGAGAACATCTACGTTGCCCAGCAGGGCTCTACCAAGAACCTTATGGACTACAACGGCACCAACTCAGAACTCTACAAATACCAGTGGGACTACATTCATAATCCAGAGGAAGGCATTGTCAAGTGGATGGTGGATGACGAGGAAGGGGAAGCCATTTTGAATAAAGACGTAATGCTTACAATTCTTAAACTGATGCGCGATGCAAATGCCAAAGGTGATAAAACTCTTTCATTGACATTATTGCCAGGTTTTAATTGTAGTTTCAGTGGTAAAATAGAACTTGATGATGAAATTGCATTGGGTTACTTATCAATGATTACTTACATGGGAAATAAGGAAAATGAGAAAATCATAACTACAATAAAACCATTTGAAAAAGTATGCACAACCGAAAAATTTGAAGATGATACAGAATATACAACATATAAATTTAGATCTATTAAAAGCAATGAGTTAACATCGCTATCGTTCACAGTTAAGACAGAAGAAAAAGATTTGTTTGAGAAGTACGTGTATACAAACGGCATAGATATTTCGGACAAAGTGCAATGGGTAAGCCAATTTGATGAAAGCATTTTTGAAAAGTGCACCGGTTGCTGGAAATCTGCGTGTTGTCGACGAGCTTGCGAATATATGTTAGGCAATGCAAAAGTCGCTAATTGTGATAACGCTGATATAGCCAAAAGTGCACCATCTATGGCTATTTCGCGTACCATTAATTTGGCATCGTTTGTTAATAATGAAAAGAAATACAAGAAAGATGAGTATAACAATGAGATGCTTGTTTATTATAAAGAACAATTGGATGATGGTTTTAATCTTATATTTGATGAACTTAAAGCAGGTTGTGCCGTTCTTATTGGAGTGCACTATAAAAGAAGTAATGGGGACCCACCGGCCAATTCCAATAGAGCCACAACACATTGGATGATAGTTGTTGGAGCAGGTGTAAATAATGGAAAAGAATATTTTAGATTCTATGACCCAGGAAGAAGCAATGAAATTGATGGAGCGTCAGAAAATAATATATTTGAATATGATGATACAATAGGATGTTTTAAATGTGTTTATAGAGAAAAAAATTATACAATAACTGAAATTCAAAAACTTAAATTATGATTAAAAAAATAATGTATGTATTATTTGGAATAATATATTCAACTTTGGTAAAATGCCAGCCAGATAATCAAAAATTTATAAAATCGTTCCCTATCAACGATAAGTGTGAGATAATAAGTACACGAGGAATGGTAGTAAATGCTTCTATAAAAATGAGTAAAGAAGATGCTGCAAAGTATGTCTATAATGGTGATACTACAAAATTATATTGTCCGGAGTTGGAATTTTTAGGTGGGTATGAAAAATCAAACATAGTAGGAAAGTATAATGCAGAGTATATTCCAAACAAGTGTTTTAGAGTTGATTACGACAAATTTATCTTGTTAGCTTATTCATTCTATGAATGCAACCCGGATGGATTCAATCACATAGTATATGGTCGTTTTGACATATTTGATAAGAATTATGTTAAAACAGATTCTTTGTGCGTATTCAAAGAAATGTACGATGATGACATTTGTGGATTCTTTAATCCCCAAAACCACAAAATATATTTATATGATATGTCTAATCTGAATTCAAAAAAATCATTGATGTATAATATAAATGAGAATTCTTTAAAATTCGAAGAAATTCAAAGATATGAAGGTGATTTAAATGCAACACTAAAAGACCAACTTAAGAAGTTAGGTTGGGAAGAATTATTCTATGGCGATGATTGCCAATAAAAGTCGTTTTATGCTATCTACATTCAATCTTAATTACTAACCATACCCGCCACTAATCACAGCAGCATACCTGAAGAAAAAATAGGTGGCCTTGTGGGTTTTTGTTGGGTGTGTCATAACGTAGAGACGATGTATACATCGCCTCTACAATGGGGTGGTGCCGTTGGCAACCAATGTTACGGGGATTGTTGGTGTGGGAAAATTTGTGAATCCCGATAATTATCGGGGCTGCGTTCAAACATTACGGCTGCGTAGGGAAAGAATCCAGTTTTGTGCATTGTTAATAAAAAAAAGAAACCCGAATTTCTTCGAGTTTCTTTGTTGTGACCCGCCAGGGGATTAAAATAATGAAATATTAGGTAATTCAAGAAAATGGTAGGCAACGCCATTTAAATATAAATATATCGTAATCAATAATTTACAGCAGTAGGGTAATTTCATAGGATTTCGCCAGTTTCTGTATAATTACATATAAGTCGCCAAAAAGTCGCCAAAAATTTCTATGTTTGCAGTGCATATTAAAGAACTGCTATATGGCAACAATTGAATATTCGCTTTCATCTAAATGTGACAAGGTGACACAGCAGCACGAAATTCTGATGCGTTTTTTTCACGGACGTATCAATCAACGGGCGAAAACCAGAATTTACATCGGAGCGAGTGATTGGCAGCCCGCAGTTGTTGGCGATGACAAACGTAAGGTTGCAACACGAGCTCATATTATTGGAGCCAAACATCCGACAATGCCACGAATGAGGACGGATGAGAAAATGCAGCAGTATAACGTGCAATTGGAATTATACAGTCAACTGGAGACTAAACAACTGCAATTGAACGCAATTGAAAAAGCCGTTATGCAATCTTTTCAGGATTTGCACGATACTTCAAGCATTGCAGGAAACAGTAAGTGGCTGCAAAATGTAATCGACCAATACTACAAGCCGAAAACAAGCATCGATGAAAACAATTTAGAGATACCGTTTTTTGAACGGTTTGAATCTTTCATAAAAGAGGCCGAAGTGTCTAATAACCGTAGGGCTCATTACAATGTTGTGTGTCGCTGTCTTAAGCGTTTCGAAATTTACCGAAAACAGCCTATAACATTTGATTCTATAACTCAAGACTTTATTAGAGATTTTGAGTCATTCTTGACAAATGAACATATAATATGTGAGCAGCCAGAATACAAGTATTTATACGAATCAGACAGCGACACTGATGGAAATAATCAGCAAGGACGCAAGCTGCGAAAACCACTACCAAGAGGGAAGAATACTATTATTGACATTCTTAAGAAGTTGCGGGCATTCATCATTTGGGCAAATAACAACCATTATTCTACCACAAACCCTTTCGGACGCGATAGATACATTATTGGCGAATGCATCTATGGCACGCCTTATTATTTAACAATCGACGAACGCAATTGTCTGTATAAGTTTGATTTTTCCTACGACAGGCGATTGGAAATATCTCGAGACATATTTGTTTTCCAATGTTTAATTGGGTGCCGTGTGTCTGATTTATGGGCTATGACTACTTCTAATATTATTGGAGATTTCATCGAGTATGTCGCCCAAAAGACCAAAGACCAAAGAGCAGATACGATTGTTGTTCCTCTGAACAAAATATCATCTGCAATTCTGAAAAAGTATGAAAAGCGCAAAAACACAAGACTGTTCCCATTCCCAACGCAGCAACAATACAACATCGACATCAAAACAATGTTAAGGGAAGCAGGCATAAGGAGAATGGTTACTATTATCAATCCAACGACGCGAGAAGAAGAGAAGAAACCTATCTGCGACATTGCGAGTTCGCATATCGCCCGTCGGACATTTATTGGGAATGCCTACAAAGCCGTGCAAGACCCCAACATTGTGGGGTCTATGACCGGCCATATAGAAGGCTCAAAGGCATTCGCTCGCTACCGCACAATTGACGATGACATCAAAAAGAGTGTTCTGTCTAAAATTGAATGAATATAGTCTCACATTAATAGATTGATTATGGAAGAATTATCAAAGAACAATGATGGTTGTGGACGAAATACGATTCCGCCTACCTCTACATTATGGTTTGAGGAAGAAGTTAAACAAATACTAGGTGAAACTGATTTGCAGGGTCTATTCAAGAGGGGATTGTATAAATGCAGTGAGGACACTATTAATCGTTTTTACGATTATTTGGTGCAGAAAGAACCATTCAGTGAATGGGATGAATCAATACAGTTTTGTTTTGAGATATCAAGACTGTTTACGCCCTCACCCAGCAAACAGTATTTACCATATTACAGTACTAAAGAATATTGCTATTGTTGTTATTGTTTAGGATGGATAAGCTTGACTATATTACTAATCCGAAAACAAAGTGACGGATATGTCTTTAATTGGATTGAAAAAGAGTTCAGTTACCATTTACAAAACAACCATCATTTGGCGGAAGATACTATAAGATTTGCAAGTATTATTACTTCTTTCATTCATTGCAATGAATTGCTTTCCACATTACGATTCAATCCAAAGACTGACCATCGACTAAATAATAGACTACAAGAATTCAGTACATATGTATGGAATGCATTCTATGAATTAGTGTCGCTTCAAGAGAACTATTACGGACCGATTTTTTACAGGAAACCGCCTATTATGAATGATGACAAAGAAGTAAAAATGACGCTCTTTTTTATAAAATGCTTTGCTGAATTGAATGCTAAGACTGACACACAGCAAAGTGACAACACCATTATTCGAGTAGGACAGAAAGCCAAGACGACAAAAGACTATCCAAGCCTTTTTGATTCAATAAACAACAATGAAGAAACAAGTTTTAAAAAGAAAGATTTTTCCAAAATGAAATCATTCTTAACGAAAAATAAGTATAAAGTCCCCTACGAGGAATTGTATCAAATCTTATTAAGAGACAATAAGATACAAGTAGGTTTGGAGTACTTTAAAGATTGTATATCTCACGGAGATATTAGTGATATTTATATAGCAGGCTCTCAAACACATTTGGGGATTATTGTTAATCATTTAAGGAAACATTTTATGTCTGATTGGTTGGATTCAATATGCAGTAGTTGTGGAAAGCCTAAGAATCGTTTGTGTTTTCCAACCACTACTAAAGATGTTTTAAAGAATGAAATAAAAACTATTATAGATAACTATTGGGTTAAATAATGTTTCAATCTCCGTCCGTATTCACAATTTTTCACAATTTTCCACAGTCTCATTAACCATTAAACCGACATAAGAAACTGTATTTAAGCAGAATAAGCGAATTTCGAAAAAATGCAATGCTATTAATGGCTATTTAATTGGTAATTAATTAAATAGCCATTTTTTATTCTCGTTTTTTTCACAATTTTTCACAACAACTTTTTTGGGGAAGTCCCTCACCTTTGTTATGCATAATTAAGGAAGTGGACGCCACCCTTCCCCAAATTGCAAGAGTCGCAAACGAAGCAACATATGGCGAATGCTGCGGGTAGAGCGGTAACTTAAAATATTGTTTTAATATGAAAACAAACCTTTTAGAATTAAACAATGACAACCTAGGTCTGATTATTCAAGTCAGCTTGAACGACCTGGTGGAAGCCAATCAATTATTGATTGACAACGCACGCAAGGATTTGGAGCAAAAGATTGCTGAATCCAAAGTGGAAGAATATCTAAGCATAGAAAAAGTTATGGGGATGCTTGATGTTTCTAAAGTGACATTATGGCGATGGAACAAACTAGGATACCTGTGTCCCATCAATGTCGGCGCCAAAAGATGGTATCGAATGAGTGATGTCAAAAAAATATTGGAGGGCGAGAAATGAATGACAACGAATTAAGAAACGCTGAAGTTATCCGAGAACTGTTCTTGGAAATTGGCAAGATAACTAAACACATAAACCAATTATGGAGTGTGATTAACAATTTGTCAGTGTATGTCCGCAGCACCATATACGACGAACTTGAAAAGTGCAAAAGGCAATATGCAGAGTTACGCAATCAATCACTCACTACTGTAGAATCAGTAAACGAGTATATGAATGCTTTTCAATTGGGCCATTACATTCCATCGCACCCTAAACCAAGTACAATCAGGGTATGGTGCTGCCACGATATAATACCCCATCACAAGATGAACGGGAAACTTGTTTTTGTGAAATCCGAGATTGACGAATGGTTAAAAAGTAAACTATGGGAAAAGTAAAATCTATCGGCACCATCATAAGGGAATTGTACCCCAAGATGATTGAAAGCTGGAGTTATATCAAGTTGTGTCGGAAAATGGTGAAGGATATAAACTGTGAAAAATGCAAGCATAACTACGCTTGCGATTGTAGTACAACTTTAAACATTAACGGAAAGAGCAGTTGCACTGGAACTGCAACTGCTCAAAAATCATAAAAATATGATTCGAAATAATTTTCACCGAAGGAACCGCAAGGCGGTGGCCTTCGGATTTAAGAACAGAACAAAGATAGACAAATCTTTGGTAATCACCAAGAAATATCGCATTTCGGCTGCAATATTTCCAAAGAGTAAATTCCCTATAGCCAAACGCAAATACCATTCAAAATGGAGTGTGGGCAAAAAGTTGGGGCATAATGGGAACCTACCAACGAAAGGAGGCCAGCTATGAATTACATTGACAAACTGAGTGCCGATTTAGCCCAAAACGAGCAAAAGCTGAACGGTATTCCCATAAGCGTTGGTATGTTCGATGTTAAAACCGCCAACCTAACTATAATGGAAGCCAAACAACGGCCAAACCCCGACCGACTTTGGTTGACCTTGTGGTACGAAGGCGAAGTGTGCTGCCTGTTTGCCGATTCCAATGTTGGAAAATCGATTTATGCAGTGCAGATAGCGACGGAAATAGCAAGGTGGAAAAGAGTATTGTACTTCGATTTTGAATTGTCGGACAAACAGTTTCAACTAAGATACACCGACGATAACGACAATCTTTTCACGTTCCCCGACAATCTGTACCGCGTATCAATCAATCCTGAAAAATACGACTGCAACAATCTGGAGGACAGCATTATAACCGATATTGAAAACACTGCCATTCAGACCGAAGCCAAAATACTGATTATCGACAATTTGAGTTATTTGTGCATTGCCGCCGAAAAAAGCGACTTGGCAGGAATGCTGATGCAACGATTGGTTGGACTGAAAAAGAAGTACGGCTTATCTATTTTGGTTTTGGCGCATACACCCAAACGGCCTTTGACAGATGCGTTGACTCAAAACCATTTGGCTGGGAGCAAAAAACTGCTCAACTTTTGCGATTCGGCATTCGCTATAGGGAAAAGCGCTATCGACCCGAATCTGCGATATGTCAAGCAGATTAAGGTCAGGAATGGCGAATTTGAGTACGATGCAGACAATGTGATAGTCTGTTCTATTGAGCAAATTGGCTCCTTTCTGCAATTTGTGCAAAAGAATTTCGCAACCGAAAACGAACACCTGAAAGTGCAAACCGACGCCGACAAGGAACAATTGGCTGCAACCATAAAGGACTTAAGCGGTGCAGGAAAATCAATTCGGGAAATTGCGGAAGAAACAGGCGTTTCAAAATCAACTGTACAGAGGATTCTGAACCATAAAAAGTAGAACGCTGTCCCAAGTGTCCCACTGTCCCACGCTGAATTGTTGGGACAGTTGGGACAATCAGGGACAAAAACTGAACTTTTATGAGTTATTCATTACAAAAATACGCAGGCAGAAACAGCCGCTATAAATGTCCCAAGTGCGGCAGAGAGCATTGCTTTGCGCTGTATGTTGATGAGAACGGCAATCCGCTCGACAAGTCGGTTGGCCGTTGCGACCACCAAGAAAGTTGCGGCTATCATTATAAGCCAAAGCAGTATTTTACCGACAATCCCGACAAATTGAAAAAGGATGAATGGCAAAATTTTCGGCCTGTCATACATAGACAAACCGCGCCCAAACCTTTATGCACGATTCCGTTTGACTACGTGCAAAGGTCGTTCAGTCCCAAAAACACTTTCATTGAGTTCCTTTGCGGCATTATCGACCGATACCAATTGGAAAGCCCGAATATTGAGAGAGTTATGCAAGACTACTGCATTGGCTCCACAAAAGATGGCCGTGCGATATTCTGGCAAATCGACTCTCATAAGAGAGTGCGGACTGGAAAAATAATCGCTTACAATGCCCAAACGGGACACCGCAACAAATCGGTGCCGCCCGACTGGGTACATTCAAGGCTGAAAAGAGATAAAAAACTGCCTGCAAACTGGGAGTTGACACAATGCCTGTTTGGCGAACACTTGCTGAACCTTTATCCCAACAAGACTGTTGCATTGGTTGAAGCCGAAAAAACAGCGGTAATCTGCTCGGCGATATACCCCAAATACCTTTGGCTGTCGGTGGGCAGCGTACAGAATTTCTCGGCAACACAAGGCTCAAAGGGATTGGAAATGCTGCGAGTCTTGGCGGGGCGCAAAGTGATTGTATATCCAGATGCCGACGGATACGGCAAATGGCGTGAAGCGGCAAAGAGTCTGACATTCTTCAAATGTTCGGTTTCCGACATTATAGAGAAGAACGCCACACAAGTAGACCGTGAGAGCAAAATCGACATTGCCGATTGGCTGATTCGGGACCTACAAGCAAAGCCATATAAAACGGTTGTCGATGAGCTAACAAACGCTGAACAAATTCTAAATATGATGATACGGAAGAATCCTGTATTGCAGGAATTGATAGATGCTTTTGAGTTGAAGATAGTTTAATCCCGAATAAAAACAATGAAGGCTGCCGATTTAGCAGCCTTTTCTTGTATAGAATCATTCATCCTACACTATTCGCATTTATCCGATAAATTATATTCAACGAAACCATCTGTAATAAAGAGGTTATTCAAATCATCTGGGGTACTTAAATTCATAATCTTTTTTTGTATGGCTGATTTTGATAAATCAAGTCTACGACAGTGTTGTTTGCCCGTTGTGTAATCATCAAATATTCGAATGATTTGAATGCTATCCAATGTGGTTGCATTCTGCTTTGCATATTCTGCCATACCTTGTGCTTTTGGCAACGCATCTGCGTATTGGTCACCGTGAGGTTCAAGTATTGATATATGGTAACCGCCATCTTCCGTCTTACTAAATATCAAGAAATCAGGATACATCGCTTTGTGTTTGCCGTTGATTTTATAAGGGATACACAATGCCCAACTCTTACGGTCTTGATTGCGCAACCAACATACAAAACCTTCTCGATGACGTTCCTCATTAAGAGTGGTTGATTCCCATTTATTTAGTTTAAAATACGCGAAGCCAAAGTCATCCAAGAATAAATGGTCTGTGCATTTAGTATAATTTTCATCAAACGTGATTTCAAAATTTTCTGGCAAATTAAAAGTGTGTTTGCTAATCACATCACCATTTGAAACTATCGTATCATATTGCCGCTTGTACTTATCATCAAGTTTGTTTATTGCAATACGATATTGGTCAACAAGCCCGTGGAATCTTGTTTCTGCATAATTTTTTAATTCTGTTATGCAATCATCGTTGCCTGCATAAAGAATGAACTGAATCTTGTATGCATCGTCATCGTTCTTGTCAGAATGCAATTGACCGTATGTTTCTCCAATTCCTTCGTTGTAAAGCAATATGTTTGCTTGACGGAATTGTCGTTCGAGGTCGGCATTTGAAGAAGTAAAGAAAGAAAGTTGGTTATCATCATCAACAGCATTGCCTAAAGTGTCAAATACTTTCTTTGTCAACTTAATTTCAAGCACTTTTTCAGCCATACTATCATAAACGCCATCTTTTTTAAGAACACTGATGTAATCGGCTATTTTTGACACAACTTCTTTTAAAATCGTTTTTATTGCATCGTGCCACAAACCAGATTGAGTTAAAAGATGCGCCAACTTAAATAACGATTCAGCATAATCGTTAATTTGAGTCTCACGAATTTTATATGAAACCAACCCAAGAGAATTAATTTGCCGCATTATTTCCATTTGGTCAAATGACGAATCATTAGAAATCTCTTGATTGTTGGTTACTTTGCCCGTTGTATCATCATTCGTAGAAGATGATGGGGTTGCAGTCGTATCCGAACTTGGTTGTGAGTCTTGATTAGAGTTATTCTCTGAATTATGTTCTTGATTGCTTTCCGAACTTTGTTCTTGGCCATCTTGCGTTTCCTCCTTTTGGCTACTCTCTGAACTTTGTTCTTGACTGATTTCAGATTTTTGACCTGTATTTGGTTCTGCTGGCTGTTCTTTGTTACCTTCAGAGTCTTGCTTTTGAGTAGTATCAGCACTTTGCTCTTGGCTATCCCCCGAATTTTGACCTTGGCCGTTGTCCGTGTTTTGTCCTGTTTCCGATGTGTTATTTTGTTTAATAGAAAGCCTTGTTGTTTTACGCTTACCACCAACATTATCTTGAGATGTGGGAATTATTCCACCTTCACCTTTTTGCAACTCATCAACTATTGCAGATACTGTGTCTGCTTTGAAGTGAGGCAAGTATAGGTGTACAAAATTTAGAGACTCATCAACTTGGATGTGCATTTGCATTGGAGTACGAATCATACGGCCAAGAAGCTGTGCAATGTATGTGCTGTCAACAGCGTGTTGAAACGACATCATTGTTTCTGCACGTGGACAATCCCAACCTGTGGTGAGGCTTTCTTTGAAAAACACCACTTTGATATTATCGTCATCTTGTATTCGGGAAGGTTCAACGTAACGAATGGTCAGTCCATTAATAGTTATATCAGTATGATTTCCAAAGCAATGCACGACTTCCCCTTCCGCAAATTTGGAATTTCTGCGTTTTTCTATCACACTTAAGCATTCGTCAAGGTCAGTGGCAGAAATCTGCTCGCCTTTTCCATTCTCGACTTGAATGACAAAAATGGGGTTGACATATTTATAATGCTGCTCTTTGCAATACTGGTGCCAATGTGCCCATTTGTCTTCCCACTCGTCGGTTGCGGCTTGCAGCACTCCCATTTCTTTGTTTTCAAGTGAATCATCGGGGCTGAAAATTTTGATTAGGTCTTTAAGCAAACCTGATTGCCTTACTTCTTCTGGGGTAATCCTTACAAAATGTTGCGACGATGTTGTTCCTGCGATTAGTGCGTTGAAACGTTCAATTGTTGCACTCATACCGACAACCACAGGCATTGGAGGACAATATTCATTACCTTTTATAAATGACTGCATTATTGATGTTTGGTTGGTCTTTGCACCACGATGTGCCTCATCTATAATCATATACAAATGATCAGACTTTTGAAGAATTGTGTTATTGAGCGTCTCCCAAATGGTGTATTGCCGACTGTCGCTGTGGCTTGTCAGATTGCTGGTTTTGCTTAATTTCTGTGTATTAAGGAAATAGATGTAGCCATCTTCAAGAATCTCTTGGTCGAAACTCTCGTCCTCAATAGTTACGCACTGGCCAATCTGTATGCGGTCGGCTTTGGTTTCAATCTTGTCGCGCGACTGTTTGTTGAGTTCGGGCGAATCGCTCAACCAAACAACAATGGCGTTGGGCTGCTCGGGAACATTCGGACTGCCACAGAAAATCTGCTCAATCAAAGCCGACGATATTATGGTTTTGCCCGCACCCGTTGGGGCCGTGAAACTGATTACCTGCGGAACACGCATTGCGCCGTAATTCTGCTGCGCAATAGCGCAACATTTGTGAAGCGAATCGAGCGCTTTTTGTTGGAATGGGAATAATTCACATTTCATAATTAACGAATTTGGTTGATACGGAAATTGTCTAAATAATCTCGGTATAATTGGAATGTACGCTTGACATTCAAGTGTTTAATCATATCCTTATAGGCCGATTCGGAATTGGTGATGATGAACACGGTGTCGATTTCGGGGTGCACATTCACATCTTCGACAAAAGCGCCGAACGCTGACTCCTCATTCAAAACAGCAAAGCGGTTTTGGGGATAAACAAGCATCTCTGGTACAGCGGATTCCGAAACCACAGGGCAAACACCGTGCGCCCCAGCCTTCATCCAAAGCAACGACAACATCCGCGCGAACTCTCGTCCAAGCGATACATTTGTCTTATTCAAAAATCCCAACTTGAAGTAAACGACGTTGGCTTTGAACCCGTCGGCCATAGAAATATCGGAACCTATATAATTGCCGACAAGCGGATTGCCGTTCACATCGTGTCCTTCGATTGAGCAAACCGTGCGCGGCCAAGTAACATAGCGGGCAATGCCAAGACGCTCCCACTCCTCATCGCCAGGCTTGTAGCCTTGTTTGGTAAGCGTTTTCGCTTCATCGTCGCTCACCTCGTTATTCGTAACCAAAATGCAACGACGATGCCCGCCGTCTTCCGCATTTAGCAGATTTACAGCGTGTAATGTAGTGCCACTACCAGCGAAAAAATCGACAATTAGAGCATTAGGCTTGTTGGCGACAAAGAAACGAATAGAATCACGAACCGCATATAATGATTTTGGGAAGTCAAAACGTTTTGTGTTTAGTATTTGTTTGATTAATAAACTACCGCCCAAACCGCCCGCCTGATGAGTTGAAATATGCCACTGTGTTCCAGGAATCCATTTGGGAGAATAATCTTCGGATGAGATTAACATTGCGCCATTATCTTTGTAACCAACAACTTTATATTCTCCTTTACTAATTTTTTCTAACTCTCCAGGCTTTAAATATTTTAATGTTGTGTTTTGTCCATTCCACTTACCCCAGTCAAAAGCACCTATCTTTTGCAATTCTTTTGCTTTTTGAGCAGAAATTCTCCAACACGCCTCAGAACCGTCAGATGCATAAGGTAAAACGGCAATAGTCCCATTTGGCGCAACATAATTTCTCCCTGCCATTTCCATTGGGATTGCATCTCCAAAGCCTACGACATTATGCGTTACACTATCAAATAAAATTGGAAAAAACAAATTTGGTCTATCTACTCTTCTTCCATTATTGCCCGAGCGCAACATACTCTCCCAACGAACATCTGATTGCCGCTTCGTTCCATCTTCATTCCATTCTTTACCTAATGACAGTAAATTTGGTTGACAATCACCTCTAAAAACAAAGTAATAGTATTCATCTGTTCGAGAAAATTCCGAACGTGCTACTCCAGAAGCGTGAATCGCGACACTTACCATCTGTATCCTTGCATCTGGAAACATCTGTTCCAACAAACATCCTAAATGCAAGTATTCTTTTTCATCAATGGTAACTATCAAAACAGAATCCTTCGGATTGAGTAGCTTTTTTGCCAACTGCAAGCGCTTCTGCATCATCGAGAGCCATTTGCTGTGTCGATAAGCGTCAGAAGAATCCACAAAATCATTGTTATACTTCCAGTCACGGGCTCCAGTGTTGTACGGCGGGTCAATATAAATGCAATCAACCTGACCTGCGTACAGATATACAAGCAGTTGCAATGCGTGGTAGTTGTCGGCTTCAATCAGTGTGTGCCAAAGGTCACTGTCAGGGGCGTTCTGCACCGCATCAATCTGCTGCAAAAATGGATAAATTGGCTCACCGAACTGTGCCACAACTACTAAATCATTCACAGCAAACTCGCAAACGTTGTGCGTTCCGTCGAGTTTCTCGCACGTAGCCGTATTGCCTTCAATTTTTGTTACTACAAAATTCTCACTGATTTTTCCTGTTTTCAGCGCCACTGACGCGCCGCGCTTTACGGGAATATCGAAAAGCGGTGTGCACTCTGGAAGGTGCTCCTCGAAAACCAATCCGAATTTACGCTGTTTTTGGATTTTTTCTAATTCTTGCTCAATGCGCGTCCGTAATTCGGGATTATCGATTTTGCTAATCAAATCGTTAATCTTTGCCATTATGCTTTACGTGTTTGGCGAGTGCTTATCTTCTTCAGCATACGGGCCATTTTGAGCAATAAAAAGCGCGGAAAACAATCTTATCCACGCTTCAAAGGCTCTCCACAGCCCGTACAAGTTGATAAGCCGCGTCCGCGCAAAGCGCAGACATTTGCAACTTATTCGAAACTTGTACTATCACGATTGTTGGAGATTTATGAAGCCGTGCCGAATAAAATACAGCAAACGCTGATTAATAATATGTTATACTGAAACTATCTTTCTATTTCTTATGCAAGTTTTATTCGTTTTATAATTATTGCTTTTCTATCACTTTCCAATAACCTGTTTTGTCGGAACCAATACGAGCAATCAATCCTTTCTTCGTTAATGAAGAAAATATTCTTTCTGCTTGCCTTTGAGTGATATTAATGGCGTCAGCTACTTGTTTTGCAGTAACACTCGAATCGTTTAATATCATTTTCAAAACCGATTGCTCGTTTACACCGACATTTACACCGACATTTACACCGACATTTACACCGACATTTACACCGACATTTTCAGGCGCATCTATAGTTCCATTCCCATCATTAGTCTTTTGTTCCGACTTCCAAAAGATAATCTTCACAGTATAACCATCGGATTGATACTCTGGCTCGGGAAGCCCCTGCTTGCGGCATAGGTCAACCATACGGTTAACACCCGTTCCCCAATTCTCCAAATAGGTTGAGAGAAAAAGCACCTGGGCAATAGTGTGATTATACGGGAACGAATCGTGCGACTGCTTGATATTGGCTGGTGTCAAACCGTGAGTGAAACAGCCTGGATTGGTGATTTCAACTCGGTCATCGAAAATAGCCAGACTGGCGGTTGCGCTCAAATCGTCGTACCGCCTATGGCAAAGGGCGTTGGTCAATGCTTCGCGCAGTGCCTCGAAAGGAATGTCCAAATGCTCCTCGCGACGCAAGCCAACCACTTTCCCGCTCAAATTCAAATGCTTGAAACAAAACTCAATACCTGCATCCAAAAGGTCGAAGAAATTACCTGCGGCACTTTTGTTGTCGATAAACTCCATTTTGTCGGTTCCTCTGAAGCGCGCCATACGCAGCCGCAGTTGCGGATAGCCGTCAACGTTGGCGCCAAAGAGTGCCACTGCCGCGTTGGTGGGTTTGCCATTTTGCAAGAGTTTGAACTTTGTGAGCAGAGTCTCAACATTGTCGCTTTCGGCCGAAGCATTAATGCGACCACCTGCCACACCCGACCGAACCGCACCACGAATGCGCTCCTCGCTCAAATCGGAAATGGCGATTCCGTCAGCAATTTGAGCGTCCCAAGCGAACTTTTCAGGACTGCTTTGGCGCAGACGCTCGTTGTACATATCGCGCGGCATTTGCTTGGTAGTGCTCTCTATCCTATAGTACGGACAACCTTGATAGGTGTATGGCACTTGTCCGTCTCTCCACTCATCGAAATGAAAAACAATCAGTTGAAGTCCGTCGCCGTCAGGCACTTCCACATATTCGGCTCTTGCGTCAATGGCAGGCTCTATCTTTGCCAATTCCTGCGCAATTTCGCGTTGGGTGTTGTCGGTTACTTGCTGCCCAATTATTTTCAACGACGCAGGGGCTATGCCAAAAATCAGCCAGCCGCCTTCGGTGTTCAGAAAAGCGCAAGCCGACTTCATACCGTCTTTCAACTCGCCTGTCGTTTTCTTCAACTCAAGCGTGCGGTGCTCGTCGCCTTTTATCAGCAGCTTAATATCTTCAATTGTCATAACCGTTATTCTCCGCCTTTGCGCAATGCAAAAAGAGTAGTCAAATATAGACGAATTTTGTTAATGGGAAGACAGATTTCTATTGCCACCACAAAAACCGAATAAAGTCCCGACTTTCAGACAACCTGTCTGCCAGCCACAAGGGGATTTCGCGCCCTACTTAATTGCCAACCATCAAGTACCCTCACCTGGTTGGGGACTTTATTCGGTTTCTTCATTCATATCACCGTAAATTATAAGGGTCAAACGATTCGGTTCTTATTTGGGTGGCGGAAAGCGCACCGTTTTTTAGCAAAAGGCGTTCTATTTTCTTGAATATCTGCAACTTGGTCTTTTGTCCCTTTTCTTTGGTTTCTTCAAACTTGCGTATGGCTTCTTGTATGAAATCGAGGCTGCTGTGTGCTTTCACAATGGGTTTTAGGCTGCTGCCGTGCCCCAACGCCCATTTGATTTTCTTGTACGCTCTTTCAGTTTCGTCAATGCTGTCGAACATACATCCTATGCATACATCGACATATAGTCTTTGGCATATTCTGAAAATGGTGGCCGCGATACCATAATCTTCTTTATCAATAAGGAAATCCAACAGTTCTCCGTTTCTTTTTAAATCGAAATTCCGATAATCGCCACTTATTGAAAAGTTGCCAAAATATTCGTCATAGTACGATTGATACTCCTCATCAGTCCAATCATTCTTAACTTTGTCTTTTCCCAGCGTCTCCTCCAACAACTGCATTTTAGCTTCGTAGTTGTCAATACTACCACTCATAGCATCATCGAATATCTTATCGAGTTTGGAATCGGGGCAATGGTCAGCGAAATAATTGACTTGAAACATTTTAACTTCGCCATCAGCAAGCGAATCGTCGTAGCCGATTGTAACGAAACTCATTGGGTCGGTTATGCCGAACACCGAATGCTCTAAATCTTGGAAAAGCCAAACAAGTTTGCTCAAATCGGTATTGGCGATTTTGGTGTTGCGATTTGTCCAGATTTTCACCAAAAAATCCCACGAGGTTCGATAGCAACGCATTTTTTCGAACTGTTTCAGACAATCCTCAATCGGTGTGGCCGACTTCGATTGCGCATAGTAGGCGGAATAAATGTAGGTGAAAACGCTATTGAAGTCATCGACGCAACTGGCGCCTTTGTCCCAAACCTCGCAGTGGTTCTTGATTATGTCAGCCACTTCCGATTTCAAAATCCTGTCCAATCGCACTTTCTGCCCGAAGCAGACGCACGACTGTGGGTCACTCAAATCGTCAGTAATCTGCATAGTCACAAGTGTTTTTCTGCTTTGCGCCTCGTGTACGTAATAAGGGGTGAGTTCATCGTCAACCCCATCAAATTTGCGGTAGGTGGTCAGAATCTCTTCGTGGTTTGAGTTATAGTAATGGACCTTGTTGCCAATGCGCGTATAGAAAACATCACTGTCGTTCGACCATCGGTAGATTTCGTCGTAAATAGCTGGGAATAAAACAGAGCCGTCAGGGTTTTGAAATCCTTTTTTACCATTTTGGTAGAATGCGTTGTCGAATATGCCTTGGTCTGTCATTCCTCCGCTTTTGCGAACAAAAATCTGACGGTTGCCATATTTGGCCCAAATAAATGATTTGCAAACTTCTATCTGGTCAAAAATAGGCGGCATAATTAAGTCGCCAGACGGAGTTTTCCATCCTACGTGTCCGTATTTTACAAACCGCACAGCCGTTTCCGAATCACGCCATAGGTTTGCGCTACTATATATAAGGATTGAAAGAATTTTTGGGTAATACTTGTCCTTGTTTTTAGAGAATTGAAACACACCCCAGGTTGTGAAATAATGTTTGCTCTTGTGGTGGATACACACATTGCATCTTACTTTTTCTCCTTTGTCGTCAAACAGTTTTAGTCTGCCATCAACTTCGCGAATGCTATAATTCAAGTAACTCATAGTTGTATTTTTACTTGTGTGTCAATTATTTGTCAGATTCATTGTTCTGTGTTTCACAATATCTTTTAAGCGTACTTCACATTCGATTTTTCAAAATTGCGCTGCAAAGGAAAATGGGCAGTACGCAGCCTTTTTGCGTAACCAGAAAAATTTTCAAGATTTTTCGTTTTTAAGTGTAAAAACATAAAAAAGCCGTCAGCAGAACTGGCGGCTAAATCAGAAAGACGTTAGACGTTCTCGAAACCACCGATTTAGAATGAACGCAGACTATATCGGTCTTTTTTATTTCAGCCGCGTCGGGCGCAAAGCTCCTCAATCGCGGTCTAACCACCTTTATGTTTTTAAATCAGACAATTATCCGTCTCATTTTTATACGCCCTTAATCTTGAAAGAACGCCATCCTGAACATTTTTTGTATGTCTCTACAGCATCTTTTGGAACAAGCAATTCAATATTACCATATTCCTGACAATCATAATATTTCTCGTATTTCATTTTAGGGGGGAGAGAGCCATTCATAATAATGGTTTGAAGATTGTTGTTGTGGAACGCACTATTCTCGATATTTTTCACACTGGCAGGAATCGCTATTTTTTTCAGATTCCGACACGAATTAAATGTTTGTTCCAGGATTTCTGTCAATCCATTCGACAGTCTGACATTTTCAAGTTCGAGGCAAAACCGAAATGCAAGTTCTCCAATTGTGGTGACAGAATCAGGTATTTCGATACTGCGGATTGTGCTGCATTGAAATGCCCAACCTTCAATAGTGGTAAGACCTTCGGGCAATTCTATGGTGTCAATTTGGCTATCCATAAAAGCCAAATCGCCAATAACTTGAACGCCTTGAGGAACGACAAAATGCTTGTTAGGATAAGCCGACGGAAAAGCGACAAGTGTTGTCAAGTCTTTATTGTAAATAACGCCATCAATAGCAGTAAAGTAAGGGTTATCGTCATCGACATCGAAAGCCGCAATCTTGCACCCTGCGAAACAACTGCCATCAATTTCCCTTACTGAAGCTGGTATGCGCATTTGATTAATTGATTCACAACCGCTAAAAGCGAACGATTCTATCGTTTCCAGACCTTCGGGTAGCATCAAGCCTGTCAGATTTGGGCAACTTTGAAAGCCTGCAGCTGTTTTCAAGCCCTCGGGCAATACAAGCGTTTGCAATTTTTCCGATTCCGACAAGCCAGTTTCGATTTCAAAACCATCAATCGTTCTCTTAATCCCCTTTGGAAGAATGCACGTCTCCAATTGAGTATGGAATCCAAAATATGGCAAATCATCGCCATCGACGTATGTGGCTTCACCCATATCAAGACATTTTAAAGCCGCTGCACTTTCGTAATCGGGTGTGAAATCATCATCATCGTTATATTCTCCCCAAACCTCGCACATACCATCAAGAACTTTGTCGAAATCTTTTCTGCCTATTACTCCGGTGATTTTCAAAGATTCTATTTCCATTCTCTCTTTTTCCGAAAGATAATTCTCCAATGTGTTGGGCTTCTCCAAATGTATTTGTTTAAATTTTTTCATACTGTTATCTAATTTAGTTAGAGTTATTTGTTTTTTCAGTTCGTCATTGGTTAAACCATTTTTTCATACAACTCCATCGTATCCTTCAGCTTACGTTGGAAATGCTCGCGGACGAATCGCGGCGACAGAATTTTGACACCTGGGCCGTATGACATAAAGACCGAATACAACTCGAAGTTGACAACCACATCAATCTTGAAAACGCACGAGCCATCAGCGTTCTGTTTGATAAGCCTTTGCGAGCGGTGCAGAGGTTTTGTTTCGATATACTTGCTCTGTTCTTCGGTTGCCCAAAACTTGATGGTGCGCGGCGTGCTGCCAATGTTCTTGCTCACGCCAATCACATCGTCGAAGAAATGTTCCGAATCGAATTCGGGATTGGCGCGGAACGGCACGTCCGACGGCTCAATGCTCACAATGCGGTCGAGAGCCAGATTGTAGAGCGACAAGTCGGTAGCTTTCGACCCGTACAAGAACCATCGGTTGCGGAACTCCTTCAGCAGATATGGGCAGAAGATATATTCGGTGGGCTTGCTTGCTGTGAACGACTTGTACATAATGCGCAGCGTCTGCTGGTGCACAATGTAATTGTAGAGCGGATTGAGCAGACGTATGCCCTTCAGATTCGGCACGCTGTCGAAATTGACAATCGGCTTGCGGTTGTTACGGCTTATTGCCAGCTTGTCCTGAAGACGGCGAACCACATCGGCCATTTCCGAAAACTGCTCAAACCCTTCAAGTTCGCGCAGCATATCCACTGCTTCCTGCAACACATCGTAGTCGTTCTGCGAGAGCGGCATATTGGTGATTGAGAAGTCACTGTCGGCGTAGCGATAGTATTTGTGGTCGTACACCTCGATAGGCGCGTTGTAGCCCATTTTGTCGCTTCGCATCATTTGAATATCGGCCTGAACGGTGCGCACCGATACGCCCTTGCGGATTCCTTCGGTGTCGTAGAGAGCCTCGCAGCAGGCATCGACAAGGTCGTCGAGCGTCCAACGACGGTAGCGGTTGCGCAGGCAGTTGTCGATTGTCTTGTAGCGAATTAGCGCGTTTTTGTTTGCTGGCATAACTGTCGAATTTTTAAAAACAGTACAAAGGTACGAATCGACTACGCAGTCTTTTTGCGTAGTCGGAAAAATTTTGAGATTTTTTGAAAATAATTTCAGTTACGCAAAAAGGCTGCGTTGTGGCACATTTCTTTTGTGTCGAGGGAATGAAGTCGGACTACCAACGACTTCAGAATGAATTGAAAAAGTAATAAGCAAACATTATGAGCAAAATGAATCACGAACTTTTTGTATGCGCTTGCGGTGATATTCAGCATCAATTCGTAATATCATACTTCGATGATGAGAAAAATCTTTACTTGTCGGTATGCCTGTATAGACAATCATTCTTCAGGCGGTTATGGACTGGCATTCAGTACATTTTCGGGAAGCAATCGAAATATGGCGCATTCGATGAAATTCTTTTAAATGAAGAAGATAGTGAACGCTTACGCAATCTTTTGAGTGAGAGGCTCGATTCTTGGAAGGCGTTGGGATAAATTCTTAACTTAAAACCAAAGATTTCCAATCGCAGGGGGGTATTCCGCAGGCGGCAATCGATGGTCGCCAACGCTTGCGGTTGCTGGGGTAGTGCCAGTGTTACACAGGTGTTGGCGTTTTTTGTTGGTGACAAACCAATAAAAAAAGGTGCTCATCGGCTCGCGGTTCAATTCCGCGAAGTCTAAACACCTAAAACATCCAGTGACTCATTGCACAATACATCGAAGTTTGAATGACGCCTAAACGCACTACAAATGTAATAAAAATCTCTGAAACACAAACAAATATGCGCAAAAAAATCAAAACCTCTCTGCCCAACTCTTCCGAGTTGTTGCAACCAACGGTTTGTAGCGCGTCTTTCTTCGGGCGGCGAGGGCATTTCCCCATATTTCAGGTACTGCAACATCGCCAAGAGGTTTTGATTTTCATACCTATTAAAAAGAGTTGCCAAGCAATTTTCTTCCGCGCACAATTCGCCGATATATGCTCAACAACCCAATGAGAAATATGTCATTATTAGTGCACATCTTCTTCTTTGTCATAACATATCATTTAAAAGATTCAATTCTTGTCTGTAGTTTGACATTTATTGTTCCTTTTTTGCTGCAAAGGAAAATAGGCACTACGAAGCCTTTTTGCGTAACTGAAAAAATTTTGTGTTTTTTTCGTAAAAATGCGTCTCTCATCAAAACACATTATGCAACAGTTACCGCACATATAACGCATATTACGCAACTGCTGCCAACCAATAAGATATGTTACACTCCAGCTACAATAACAATTCAAGCCAGTGTCGATTCCGTTGCGGAACGGTAAAAGATTATTAACGTAATGCTACGAACAATAAGGTTTTGTTATATACCTATATATTATGTAACATTTCCCTAATTCGAGAATAGATTATTGTCCCGTAATCTTTGACGCAGTCAGGTAATCAATTTAAAAAATAATTTTTTAGGGGAAAAAGCGGTACTATCTCGCCAAAAAGTCGCCAAAAATATACTAACCAAAAATGCCAATCGCTTGATTCTCAAACAATTGGCATTTTTCAAGGTGACCCGCCAGGGGATCGAACCCTGGACCCACAGATTAAGAGTCTGTTGCTCTACCAGCTGAGCTAGCGAGTCAGCGGTGCAAAGGTAGAAAAAACTTAAAATGGCAATAATCCGCAGCGCTTTTTTTTGAATAAAATCAATCCAAAGATAACGCGTTGATTTTAGGTGGTTTATAAAACAACAACGTGAATGTCGGGCACCCTAAAGGCCGTTAAAACCAATTGGTGTCGGAAAGTCGCCGTCAGATTTCGCGAAATATTGCGCATTTTACACGCAGTTTTACGAAATCGATACGAATCATTACGCAAACGATAAAACCTTGAGAACTTCCAAAAGTTCGATTATCTTGCACAAAATTTTTGAAACAGAAAATCAATTTATTGTTAAATCACTGATTATGAAACTTATCATTAAAACTATCGCGGCGGCTTCGCTGGTATGCGGGGCAACATTCGTTTCGGCCCAGAACAAAATAGTTCTGCACCCCGAAAACGCCAAACAAAACATTAGCAAAGACATTTACGGACACTTTGCCGAGCACCTGGGACACTGCATTTATGGCGGCATTTATGTGGGTGCCGACTCGAAGATTCCAAACACCAACGGTTACCGCAACGACGTTGTTGATGCGCTCAAGGCGCTGAAAATTCCCGTGCTGCGCTGGCCTGGCGGTTGCTTTGCCGACACCTATCACTGGAAAGACGGCATTGGACCGAAGGATAAGCGCCCGTCGATTATCAACACCAACTGGGGCGGCGTGACTGAGGACAACAGTTTCGGCACGCACGAGTTTCTCGATTTCTGCGAACTGCTGGGCTGCGACGCCTATGTGAATCTGAACGTGGGTTCGGGCGATGTACGCGAGGCCGCTGAATGGGTTGAGTACATAACTTCGGCCAATGAGAGCCCGATGACGCAACTGCGCAAGCAGAACGGCCGCGAGGACCCGTGGAACGTGAAATATTTCGGCATTGGCAACGAGAACTGGGGCTGCGGCGGCAATATGGAACCTGAATACTACGCTGACCTTTACCGCCGTTTCGCAACCTTCTGCGGCGGCGCGCCTTACCGCATTGCCTGCGGTGCCACTGCCGACGACCCCAACTGGACCGAAGTGCTGATGAAAAAAACAGAGAAACAGCACAGTATCACACAAGGCTTGTCGCTGCACAAATACACTCTGCCAATCAACACCTGGACAGGCTCAAAGGGCTCTGCCACCGATTTCAAAGAAGATTTGTGGTACTCGACCGTGAGCGAGGCGTGGGCAATGGATAGCCTGCTCGACCTTCACATTGGCATTATGCAGAAGTACGACCCGAACAACGAGGTGGGCGTGATTTTCGACGAGTGGGGCTGCTGGTACGACGTTGAGCCTGGCACCAATCCTGGCTTCCTTTTCCAGCAGAACACTATGCGCGACGCCATTGTGGCGGGTATGGGCCTGAACATTTTCAACAACCACGCCGAGCGCGTGCAGATGGCCAATATCGCACAGATGGTCAATGTGTTGCAGGCGGTTATCCTGACAAAGGACGAGCAGATGGTGCTCACGCCGACATACTACGTTTTCAAAATGTATGCCGACCACCAGGGCGCAAAGCTGATACCGACTGACGTTCAGAGCAATAAGTACACTTTCGAAGGCAAATCGACCAAAACAATTTGCGCTTCGGCTTCCGAAAAAGACGGCGTGGTGACGCTGACGCTCGTCAATCTGAACCCCAACAAGGGCGAAACCGTTGATATTGAACTTGGTAGCACTCCGGCAAAAAATATGAAAGGTGAGATTGTTACGGCGCAGAAGATGAACGATTACAACGATTTCGGAAAGGCCGAAAAGATAACCTTGAAACCTTTCAATTCAGGCGTACAGAAATCGTCGAAAGGCACATTGAAAATTGAAATGCCTGCAATGTCGGTGGTAAAACTTCAATTCTCAAATAACAAATTATGAAAATATTGCACCTTGCGGCCGCTGCCGCGATAATTCTGACGGGTTGCAACAAAGCCAACACCGATGTTACGTCGCCCGACGGTCGCATAAAAGTCAGTTTCAGCCTTTCGGCGAATGGCGAGCCGCGCTACTCGGCGCAACTTGACGACCAGACGGTTATTGGTGAGTCGCAGTTGGGACTCGATGTTGAGGGATGCAATCTGAAAGACGGATTCCGCCTGATTTCGACGGCAGAAACGATTGTCGATGAGCAATATTCACTCAAAACCGGCAAGCAAACCGATTATCACTATCGTGCCAACGAGAAGATTTTCAATCTATTGGCAAAGTCGGGCGATACGCTTGGTATTGCTTTCCGCGTGTCGGACGATGGTTTCGCCTTCCGCTATCAGATTAACTCGCTGAAAGGCGGTCAAAACATTGTGGCTGATGAGTTTAGTAGTTTTCGCTTAGCCGACAGCGCAAGAGCGTGGCTGCAGATTATGGCCATTGCCAAAACTGGTTGGTGCGGCACCAATCCGTCGTATGAGGAAAATTACTCACAAGATGTGCCAGCAGGGACACCGTGCCCGTGGCCGTCGGGTTGGGTTTATCCAGCATTGTTTCAAAGCAATGGTGCTTGGGTGCTAATCTCGGAAACGGGACTGACAACGCAATATTGCGGCACCCGTCTGACCGAAATCGCGGGCACGCCCGAATACAAAGTTCGTTTTCCGATGCCGCAGGAGGTAATCGACACGGCAACACAAAATGTTAAGCCTGTGCTCGAGTTCCCGTGGCAGTCGCCGTGGCGCACGGTGTCGGTTTCCGACAATCTGAAAGGTATTGTGGAATCGACCATTGGCACCGATTTGGCGGCACCTGCCGTAGATGGCGACTATTCGTGGGTTAAGCCCGGGCACGCGTCGTGGAGTTGGGCCAAACTGAAAGACGAGTCGGTGGTGTACGATGTGCAGAAGAAGTTTGTCGATTACGCCGCCCGAATGAAATGGGAGTACTGCCTTGTTGATGTCAACTGGGACCAAAATATCGGCTATGATAAAATTGCCGAACTGGCGCGTTTTGCGGCGCAGAAAGGCGTTGGGCTGATTCTGTGGTACAACTCGTCGGGAGCTTGGAACACAACCGAATACACGCCCAAAAG